>DATHRB010000033.1:0-221377 GCA_035482155.1 Verrucomicrobiia bacterium
CCGTGGAGGAGATCCAACCTTTGCCGACAGGAGAGTACAGGTTGCGTGTAAAGGGTGGGGAGCAATACTTGGTAACGCGTACGTACAAAGACAACCTCAAAGATCTGGCTCAACTATGGGTGGGCTCAGAGCGCCTTTGCGGCTAACAGCCAGGGCTAGATTCAATACCGATTGTCAGAAAAAGGCAGAATTCTCAACCCACAATTCGTGTGGTCTTGTATGACTTGCGCGGCGTTTGGCAGTCCCCGCGTTTTTCTAAGTTGTTGCAAAACCAATTAACGCTGCTCTGTCACGGCACGTCCCGAGACCACAGATGCCGTGCACGCCTTCCTGCTCTTTCAAATCGTCGATCATCTGAGCAGGGATGTCCTTGGCGACATCAAGCCATACACAGGTGTCGTCACCTACTGGCCACGCCGCCTGAGCAAGTAGTTGTCCAGCGACTGGCAACAGGGATACGCTAGGCTTATGCCAGTGCGAAATGAGGTTTTCTAATATTGGACGAAACGCGAACACCCACAGAGACCAGAATCGAGCCCCGCTCTAGCAAAAGGGAAATCCTTATAGAGGTGGAGAGCGCCGCTGCGATTGACTGGGGAGTGGAGAAACTTCGCCTCGTTTGGAATCGCAGGCGATTCGTTTGGAAGAGTATCCTCGTCGGGCTTCTTGTAGGGACTGCCATTGCCTTCCTGTTACGCCCTGAGTACGAGTCCTACACTCGGCTCATGCCTCCTGACGATCAATCTAACCGCGGCCTGGCCATGATAACCGCCTTGGCAGGGAAGAGTGGCGGCAGCGGAGGCGGAGGCGGAGCTGGCATTGCCGGCGTGGCTAGCGACTTGCTCGGCGTCAAGACCACCGGCGCGCTCTTCGTCGGCATTCTTGCCAGTCGCACCGTGCAGGATGACGTGATCGGGAAGTTCAATCTCCAAAAGGTCTACGGCGACAAACGTCTGGAACAAGCGCGCCTTGATCTCACAAAACACACTACTGTCGTGGAAGACCGCAAAAGCGGAATTATCACTATCACCGTCACTGATCGCAGCCCGCAGCGCGCGCGTGAAATCGCCAACGAATACGTAAGCGAGCTAAACCGCGTGGTAACTCAATTAAGTACCTCTGCGGCTCATCGTGAACGAGAATTTTTAGAGAATCGCCTCGTGACCGTCAAGCAAGACTTGGAGAACGCCGAGAAACAATTCAGCCAGTTTTCCAGCAAGAGCGGCGCTATCGACATTAAAGAGCAAGGCAAAGCCATGGTTGAGGCCGCTGCCATTCTTCAGGGTCAAATGATGGCCGCTCAATCCGAACTCGAAGGCCTCAGACAGATTTATTCCGACAGTAACGTGCGCGTCCGTGGCGCCCAGGCACGCATCGTCGAGCTGCAGCATCAGCTCCAAAAGCTGGGCGGCAGCCCGCAAAATGAAGTCGTCGCCGGATCTTCGGAAGATAACTCAATCTTCCCGTCCATCAGGCGCCTTCCGGTGCTCGGTGTTACTTATGCCGACCTTTTTCGTGAAGCGAAAGTTGAAGAAGTGATCTTTGAAACGCTGACACAACAATTTGAATTGGCGAAAGTGCAGGAGGCCAAAGAAGTACCCAGCGTGAAGGTTCTAGATCCCGGCAGTATCCCGGAGAGCAGGTCCTTCCCGCCCCGTTTGTTGCTCATGGCCTTGGGCGGCTTCCTGGGCTGCTGTATCGGAATTAGTTGGTTATTCGTAACAGCCATGTGGACAAGGATGGACCCGTTGGATCCCCGGAAACTGCTCGCTGAAGAGGTCTTTGGGACGGTAGCGGAAAGAACGCGCACCATCTCGAACAACGGGGCTCAAATCAAATTTTTGTCTCGCGTCCGCGCAGACCACGACCAATCGCGAGACGAACCCTAACGCCAAACGATCAGCCAACCGGCTTTAGTATTCGAATAGTTGTGTTGTTTTTTGCAACGCGGAAACTTTAACCATGTTGAACACCGCCGACCCGTCACCTCAAGAAACCGGGGACTCATCCGTAAGGTCCGGTTTTGCCGATGCATCCGGCGATAAATCCGTCGGGCGTTATCGTAGCCTGGTTTCTCAAATGGGCTCGGGCCTGTCGGAAATCAAAGGTTCGCTCGGTATTCAATTTTATTACGGCTTGGGAATGGCGGTTCAAAAAGGTACCCCCTTTTTAATTCTTCCTCTGCTTCTCTACTTCTACGGCGACCACACCTACGCCTCTTACGTGCTGTTCTACACCACGGTTCAAGTCTTTGGGGTTTTGTGTTCGCTGGCCATTCCCAGTTCGACGGTGGTATTTTGGTACCGGCGGGATGATAAACGGCAGTTTCTTGTAACTTATTTCTTGCTCCTTGCCGGAGCGTTCCTGGCCGCCGGGACTCTCTGCGCCATTCCTCTGTATTACATTTACAAAAGCTCCCTGAAGAGCGCTCAACCTGTCGAAATAGTTTTACTCGGGCTGGCCTTCATCGGCCTGTACAACTTCAACCAATATTTTGTTTCTCTTTACCGCGCGATGTACTCCTCGAAGCAATTCTTCATTGCACAAATCATTGGTGCCGTTGTTCTGCTGGGTGTGGCCATACCACGACATCCGTCCGCGGCTCTGAGCCGCTTGATTTTGGCGTTCCTTTTGTCCCTGCTCATTCAGGATTTGTATTTACTATACGGTGTGATACCTCTCTTAAAACACAGTACTTGGCGCGATTTTGACCTAACATTAGCCAGCAGCGTGCTCCAATTTTCTTTGCCGCTGATCATTTATAATTCTATCGCTCTGCTAATCTATTGGATTGATAAATACATGGTTGATTTATACTTCGATCCGGCCTCCTTCAGTAAATTTGTTGTCACGTTTCAATTTGCATTTGCCCAAACCATGATTAGCCAGCTTTTCGCGCTTTATAATTTTCCTCGAATTTGTCAGTTGGTCGCTGAAGGCAACTACTCGACTCTGCGGACGGTTGTTCGTTCCTATAATCTGCTGATGGTGGTCCTCGGAGTTGCCTATTCGACAGCCATTTTATTCACACACGCTTATTTCCATGTGTTTCGTATTTCTGTTTCCGGTTTCATTATTCTTAGCGCTGCTTTTCTACTTACGAATTTGTCCGCTACCTATCTGAACGTGCTGTACGCTCACGCCAAAACCACCAAAATTGTTGTGATGCAGGCCTTCGCTGCTTTTGTCATGCTGATGGCCCTGACTGCCGGATGTTTGTGGCGTCAGATTACGCTTTGTTATGGCTCCCAACTCCTGGCTAGTGTCTGTACGCTATTTTTATTTGGATACGCTGTAAATCGAATTTCCAGAAGCGATCTGACGCCGTCCCTGCTTATTGCTGCCAGCGTTAGGGCGGCACCGGGCATCGAACAGTAGGATGGCTCTAGACCAGAAAATGACTCTGCGAGGCAAATCCGAGACTATTTTTCTTTACAGCTCGCCGCTCCAGCTGACTCATGCGCATTTGATTCGCCACCGAAGTTCATGGGATCGCTATTCGTCCATCGAAGTGGAAATGCTGGAACCCTTCGAGCCACGAATGGACGGTATTCTCGCGCCCGCGCTGTTCTTGACAGGTAAACAGACATGAGCGCTATAGCCGCAGCAGTCACGGGCGAAAACGCGACCGCAAAGAAACTCGACGTCGGATGTGGGTCGAGAAAATTGCCCGGCTTTGTGGGCATCGACAACATGGTATCCCCCGAAGTCGACGTCATCCATGATTTAAACGTCTACCCCTGGCCTTTTGCGCACGATTCCTTCAACCACGTGGTGTGCCGCCATTCGCTGAGTCATCTTGACGATATCGTGGCAGCCATGGAGGAATTGCATCGCATTACCGCTCACGGGGGTTTCGTCGAAATCGTTGCGCCGCATTTCAGCTCCGATAATTACTTTACGGATGTTACTCATCGCCGCGCCTTTGGATACCGCAGCATGGATTATTTTTGCGTTAATCGCCCCTTCTTATATCGCTATAGCGAGACCGCGGTCTTCAAACTCGTGGAAGTTCGCATTTCTTTTTTGCAGGCCAAAGTTTTCGACGAAAAAAAGCGCAACCCCTTTCAGTGGTTCGGCCTGGAGTGGATGATCAACAAAAATCCCCGCTTTTACGAGCATTTCCTGGCTTTTATCCTCAGAGCAAACGAAGTGTATTTTCGCCTGGAAGTCATCAAGCCCTAGCATGGATGCGATTTCGTTAACCAAAGACGTTCGGGCTGCAACCATTCTTAAACTGGCCCTAACCGTGTTTTTTGTAATTTGTCTGTGGCTGAATTATCCGCTGGATGCGGATGCGCATTTCGTCGTGTCCCATCTTGCCACTGTCGCCCTTTTGGCCCTGGCCCCCTTCTTGGCTCTTTCCCGTTCGAAAATCACCGTCCGCAGGCCTTGGGGCACGAAGTCGGATTATCTGATCTTGGCGCCGTTGTTGTTATTTCTTTTCTTGCGAATGTGTCAGTCCATCGGCAATCAATTCTTCTTTGGTCAAGCTTCTAAAATCATTCTCATTCTCCTTGGTTGGCTCTGTTTCAAAAGTCTGGATCCGGACGGAAAACTCTTCCGGTTCTTCGCGGTGGTTTTGCCCGTAGTTCTGGCCGCTGGGTTCGCCGTGGGAATCATGATTTGGGCCATCACCGGCAAGATCGGCGAGGAGCGCTTGCGCATTAGTCCAAACGACTACGAGTATGTCTCGGAGTATGCCGCGCTGATGATGCCGCTGATATTGTTCTCGTTGGACGAGCTCAAAGAAATTAAATACAAAATAATGATGTTCGTCGTATTCGTGATTGTCTCCAGTGGCTTGGTGCTCACAGGCGCCCGGGGTCCATTGATTGGCGCGATCATCGTGGTTTTAACCTACAGCTATTTGGCGAGGAAGCGCGTGAGCATCACGATGTGGGTTTCGGCCATGGTAACTTTCGTGATAATTGTCATCGCTCTAGGCTCCATCGCTTACACGACGGGTTCGCAAACCGATACCAGCCGGTTTAGCCTCGGCGATCACGTCTCCTTGGATGATCCAGCATCGTTAGAGGCGTTCACCTCCGGGCGACTCTCGAACTGGGCCTATTTAACTACCGAAATGTTGTCCAACAATACCTGGATCGTCTTTGGTTCTGGACTCGGGCAACTTGCCGAATGGATCCCCTCTGACGGCGGATTCTATCGCCCCGCCATAACCAATGGCTTGTTATCTTCTTGGGTGCCGTTCGGTTTAATCGGCCTATTCGGATATATCTACTTCAATGTTTATTTGTGGCGCCGCATCCGGCGCATCGAGCCATCCGCGTATCGTTGCATGGCCATTAGTCTTTTCCTTGCATATATCGTGACCGATCAGGTCGAAACCCATTGGCAAGGAACCAATATGTTGTGGTACGTCTCGTTTATCCTCTACATCCTGACCTTGGCCCGGCCAGCATTATTGCCGCAGACTGTCACCAAGGCGGCGCCGTCGCCTTCAAGATCCATGCTCAAACTTTCGAAATCCGATGCCTGAATTCGTATCTGCCGCCAATCACGCTATGCAATTTGTGCCAACCGTTCCACGCTCGTTTCGCAATCAGGTCTTTTCACCACGTAAGCTCCAGGGCTCAAAGCCCAGGGGATCGATCGAAATGTTAAATTCTTGCCCTTGAAGTATTCATCTACGGCATTCGATTCGCCCCACTCCCGGGCCGCGTATTCGTCGAACACGATCACTCCATTCGGTATTACTAAAGGATAGAAGTGTTTCAGCGCTGCCGCTGTCG
Source organism: Verrucomicrobiia bacterium (assembly GCA_035482155.1). Lineage (GTDB taxonomy): Bacteria > Acidobacteriota > Terriglobia > Acidiferrales > UBA7541 > Acidiferrum. The sequence goes on from DATHRB010000033.1 coordinate 5,757, forward strand.
GATCGTAAGTGTCAAAGTCCAAATTCATCAGCGCCACACGGAAACCGGGATTTTTTTGAACATATTGCTCCATAGTCGTGCCGGCGTCACCTTCGATTATTTCCACCCTGCTCTCCAGTCCCACTTCTCGCGCGATGGCCATAATCGCTTCCGGAGACCCGCCTTCATAATTAGAGGCCTTTAAAAACTCCTCGCCCTTTACGCGATCGTACTCGTGACTGGTAGACTTCGGATAACCCGCAAAGGTGTCAAAACCGACCACCCTTCGGCGTGAAAGCGGGTTGAACACCTGAATTAATTTCGCCCAGTACAGCAGTCCGGCGCCCTTGAACACGCCACCTTCCACGATGTCTCCCGGCAGATCGATTACTTGCTTAAACAATTCGTAGCGAGCCCACATTTTTGTGAAGCGATCGAGAGGGCCCCGCAATAATAGATCGTTATATGCATCCCAGGTGCCGGACGAGTTCATCGGTTACCTTTCGTAAAAGATTTGCGGCGGTATGCGCCAGTATGCTGTTCGCGCGCGCCTCAAGTCCAGTTCACCGCCAACGCCTATCTAGTTTATGATGAATCGTTAGATTTTCTGCGCAAGACGTCCAGGAATAAACTTATTGCAATCAGATCTCGGCTCATTGAAACGGAGCGAACACAGTACGCCCACGATTTTGGGCATTATCCCTGCGCGTGGCGGCTCAAAAGCAATTCCCAGGAAAAATCTTGCGCTTCTTGCAAATAAGCCCTTGCTAGCCTGGACGGTGGAAGTGGCCCTTGAATCCGCTTCGCTCGATCGTCTGGTCATCTCAACGGATGACCCGGAAATTGTGGAGGTCGGTAAAAGATTAGGCGCTGAAGCACCCTTCCTGCGCCCCACTGAATTAGCCACAGACACCAGCACCAGCATGGATGTAATTCTGCATGCCCTCCGCTGGTTTGCAGATAACGAAAATTACCGGCCTGATTATGTTCTGCTGCTTCAGCCAACATCGCCATTGCGAACCGTGACAGATATTCGCGAACCCATAAGTCTGGCGCTCGCGAAACACGCTGATTCCGTAGTGAGTGTATGTGAAACGCACCAACACCCTTTATGGATGAAGGGCGTGAATGACGAAGGCAGGTTGATCGACCTCTACCCGCAATCTGCGGCGCCCACTCGAAGGCAAGATCTGTCTCCAGTGTTCGCTCTGAACGGTGCGATCTACTTAGCTCTCCGCACCGTTCTCTTAAGCGAACGCACTTTTATTTCTGACCGCACCTACGCCTACGTAATGCCCGAGAATAGGTCTCTGGATGTGGATACTCCTTGGGACTTGTATTTGGCGAATCTGATCCTCAATGATCGAGAGCATCGTGAAACCGTTTGAAATAAATGGGCATAAGATCGGGCCAGGACATCCCACCTTTGTCATTGCCGAAGCTGGCGTCAATCACAACGGTCAATTGCCTCTCGCAAAACAGCTCGTTGACATAGCCGTCGACGCGGGAGCAGACGCCGTAAAATTTCAAACTTTTCGAGCCACCCAGTTGGCTAGTCCTTCCGCGACTAAGGCCAACTATCAAAAACAGACTACCGCTCCCGGTGAATCGCAATTGGAAATGCTGCGCCAGCTCGAACTTTCGGAACACGCCTTCCAAGAGTTACAAACTCATTGCCGGTCTCGCGGCATAATCTTTCTTTCGACCGCCTTCGATGAACACAGCGTTGATTTTCTTGCTAGCCTGGATGTTCCGGCCTTCAAAATCCCTTCCGGTGAAATAACCAACAGCCCGCTACTCCAACATGTCGCGGCCAAGGGCAAACCCGTAATTTTGTCTACCGGAATGGCCACTCTTGGAGAAATCGATGAGGCCATTCGATGCCTTACCCAAGCCGGCGCGCCCCACATGGCGCTTCTGCACTGTGTATCCGAATATCCCGCTCATGTTTCGAAGATGAATCTGCGTGCTATGGCCACCTTGGGCGATTGCTTTGGCAGACCCGTAGGTTTGTCCGACCACAGTCTGGGTATCGAAGTTCCCATCGCCGCCGTTGCTCTAGGCGCTACCATCATCGAAAAACATTTCACCTCCGACAAATCTCTTCCGGGTCCCGATCACTCCGCTTCTCTCGAGCCCGCCGAACTTAAAGTCTTGATGACCGCAATCAGGAATGTTGAAGTTGCCTTGGGCGATGGAGTCAAGCAGCCAACCTCGGAAGAATTACGCAATGCCGCCGTGGTTCGCAGGAGTCTGGTGGCGGCGGTAGACTTGGAGGCGGGTACCTCGCTGGAGCACTCCATGGTCGCCTTCAAACGGCCCGGAACCGGAATTTCTGTGCAAATCTTGCCATACCTTCTCGGTCGCAAGTTGCGCCGCAGGGTACCAGCCGGCGCCATGCTCGAACTGGGGATGTTCGAGTGAGGCGCATTGCAGTCGTCACCGTGGCACGCTCAGATTACGGAATCTACAAATCCATTCTGAATGCAATTCGAACCGACAAAGAACTAGAGCTAAGCCTTTTAGTCGGCGGAATGCATCTTTCTCCTGAATTCGGCAATACCGTAACTGACATAGAATCCGACGGTTTTGAAATCGCCGCGAAAATTGAAATGCTGCTTTCCTCCGATTCCCCGGAGGGCGTCGCCAAATCCATTGGGATCGGCGTTATTGGCTTTGCTCAGGCTTACGCCGATGTGCGTCCGGACTTGTTGCTGTTGCTGGGTGACCGCTTTGAAATGTTATCTGCTGCGGTCGCGGCGCTCCCCTTTGGGATGCCTATCGCTCATATCCATGGGGGTGAATCTACCGAAGGCGCTATGGACGAAGCTATCAGGCATTCCATTACCAAAATGAGTCACCTTCATTTTGCGTCTACAGAAGCGTATGCCAAACGCATCATTCAGATGGGGGAAGAACCATGGCGGGTGATCGTCAGTGGCGCGCCCGCGCTCGATAACTTGGCAAAAATGCCGCTCCTGAAAAAAGAAGCTCTCGAACAGCGCTTCGGATTTAGTCTGAAAGATCCCACATTGCTCGTTACCTATCACCCCGTTACGTCGGAGACTGAGGATACTTCTCACCACATTGAAGAACTCCTGGCGGCGTTGGCCGAATCAGGGTTTGCTCTGATTTTCACTTCTCCCAATGCCGACCATCAGGGCCGCGCCATTCTTCAAAAAATTCAGGATTTTGTGCTTCATCACCCGCGTGCCTGGTTCGTTGCCAACCTCGGGCAGGAAGGTTATTTCAGCCTGATGGCGCAGGTAGACGCCATGGTCGGAAACTCTTCTTCGGGAATGATCGAAGCCGCATCGTTTGGCCTTCCGGTCGTAAACATTGGTAGCCGGCAGCGCGGCCGGGTACATGGGCAAAACGTATTGAACGTTGGATATGAGCGAAAAGAGATTTCAGAGGGCGTACGACGGGCTACCCAGCCTCCGTTTAAGCTCGCCCTGGCAACCATGAAGAATCCCTATGGCGATGGCCAAGCCGCGGAGAAAATTGTGAACAAGCTCAAGAACGTGCCTCTGAATAGAGAACTTCTTGTGAAACACTTCCACGTCCTCTAGCCATCTAATAGTCATCAGAGTTGACTCTCAAAACATCGTCGTCAACATTATCAACCGTTATTAGAGAGTGAGTTATACTTTACTCGTGTATGAAAATTCATTCGGATGGCGGTAGCTCAACCCTCTTCCAGGGTTATCGGCCCCGGAGCCGGCGGCCATGCCAAGGTGCTCATTGAGATTTTGCAAACAATGGACACTGCGGAAATTAGTGGTCTCCTCGGCGTTGACCCACAGCTGTGGAAAACCAGGCAACTGGGTATGATCGTGCTTCGATCTGATGAGTTATTGCCTAAGCTCTTTGACGATGGAATTCGCCAAGTCTTCATCGGAGTGGGCAGTACCGGCGAGAGTAGTCTTCACCGGAACCTTTTCGAAAAGGCTCAGTATTTAGGATTTGTGGTCACACCCTGCATCTATCCGGACGGGTTATTTCTCCATCCGCCACTTTTGGGGAAGGACCCAACGTCATGGGCGGCGCTGTAGTCAACTCTGCGGCGCGAATCGGGGCGAACGTCATCGTAAACTCCGGGGCCATAGCGCCCATGCAGGGATAGGGGCGTGGGTCAGGCAATGCATTCGCATCGGCCGAAATTCCGTCGTGGGTGCCGGTGCTGCCGTCGTTTCTGATGTACCGGACGATACCGTCGTGGTTGGAGTCCCAGCTCGTCCGTTACGGAAAGTGAAGGCATGAGGGGCGAAGAATTAAATTCTTTTTTCGTGGAACTCGATACCTCCGTGCAGGAAGTGCTGTTTCGTATCGATCGGAACCGGCAGGGCATCGCTCTGGTCGCTGATTCAAGTCGAAGGCTGATAGACACATTGACGGACGGTGATTTACGCCGCGCCATCTTGGCAAGAATTAGCCTCTCCGCCCCGGCCTCCGAACTGCTCAACAGGAAGAATCGCAAAGGCTCTCCCCTTACCGCCAGGGTCGGCACCACCGCTTCAGAACTCTTGCGTTTGATGAACGAGCATGGCGTCCGGCATATTCCTCTTTTGGATTCCTCGCGCCGCGTTGTTGATATCGCGCTGCTTACCGAATTGGCGAAAGTCCAGGAGTCTAATCTCCGCGGTGTGGTTATGGCCGGTGGCTTAGGAACCCGCTTGCGCCCGTTAACCGAGGCTTTGCCAAAACCCATGTTGCCGATTGGCGGCCGTCCCATTCTGGAGCACATCGTTGAGCAGTTTCGCGCTGCCGGCATTCATAGAGTCAACTTTGCCATCAACTATAAGGGCAAAATGATTCAGGACTACTTCGGCGATGGCAGCCGCTTCGGCATCAGTGTCGGTTACACCCAGGAGGACCAACCGCTCGGCACCGCTGGCGCGCTACGTTCACTCAAGGACTTTAACGAGCCAATTCTTGTAATTAACGGCGATATTCTGTCCCGCATGGACTTCAACGCCTTTTTTGATTTCCACAAAGAACAAAATGCCCAGATGTCCGTAGCCGTTCGTCTTCATGAAGTCAGAGTTCCTTACGGTCTCGTCGAAACCGACGGCGTGGCAGTTACCGGCCTGATCGAAAAGCCGGTGATACGCCACTTTGTCAACGCCGGGATTTATTTATTAAACTCCGAAGTTCGCTCTTACATCCCCGCTGACCGGCGTTTTGACATGACCGATCTTATTCAGCGCCTGGTAGAGCAGAAGTGCACCGTAGTAAGTTTTCCAATTCTGGAATATTGGCTCGATGTGGGAAGGCACTCCGACTACGAGCAGGCCCAGGAAGATGTGCGCTGCGGGAGAATTTTTTAACGGTGCGGATCCTCGTTACCGGCGGCGCCGGCTACATTGGTTCCACATTGGTTCCCCGGTTGTTGTCGGCCGGTCATCATGTCCGCGTTCTAGATGTGCTCACCCATGGCGGACACTCTTTGCTCGGCGTTTGGTCCCATCCTCACTTTGAATTTTTTTTGGGCGATCTCCGCGACCCGTTAGCCGTTGCGAAGGCGGTCGCCGGAGCAGATGCCGTGGTTCATTTAGCTGCGATCGTTGGCGACCCCGCTTGTGCAAGGCACCCTGACGTCGCTCGTGCTACAAATCTTGACGCTTCTCTCGCCTTGCTTGAAAAGTGCAAGAGATCCGCCGTCACTCGCCTGATCTTCGCTTCCACTTGCAGCAACTACGGAAAGATGCTCGATGCAAACCAGTACGTCGATGAGTCTTCCGAATTGCGGCCCGTCTCTCTTTACGCCGAAACCAAGGTCGCCGTGGAAAAAGCAATTCTTGATCCTGCGAAAACTGGACCCCTCTGTGCCACGGCCCTGCGCTTTGCCACCATTTATGGTGTCGCCCCCCGCATGCGCTTCGACCTTACCGTGAATGAATTCACCATGGAGATGATGACCAAAAAGCGTCTGACCGTCTTTGGTGAACAGTTTTGGCGCCCCTACGTGCACGTTCGCGACGCCGCCCGCGCTATTCAGATGGTCCTTGAACAACCAGCGGACAAAATGCGGAACGCGGTGTTCAATGTCGGCGACACCGAAGAAAATTTCAGGAAGATAGACCTGGTTGAGTTAATCAAGCCCTATGCAAAGGATGCTGTAGTCGAGTACGTCAAAAAACAGGAAGATCCCCGCGATTATCGCGTTTCTTTCGCTAAAATCCGAAAAGCTCTGGGATTCGAATTATCCCGCAAGGTCCAAGATGGAGTTCATGAAGTCGCGCAGTTAATCTGTGACCAGGTTGTTCAGGACTTTGACAACCCTCAATACCGGAATTGACTGGAATTGAACCGCACCAGGAATTGACGATGGGTAAAGACTCTTCCACGAAACAAGCTGCTTCGAAACCTTTGGTGCCCCTTTCCGTTCCAGAGATTGGTGGCAATGAATGGCTTTACATTAAAGAGTGCCTCGATACTGGATGGGTCTCCTCTGTCGGCAGTTATGTGGACCGCTTTGAAGAAATGATTGCCGCAACCTGCGGCGTCGCTCACGCCGTCGCCACAGCAAGCGGTACTGCGGCCCTGCATGTCGCTTTGCAACTCGCTGGCGTAGGCCCTGACGATGAAGTCTTGCTACCCACTCTCACTTTTATCGCCCCCGCCAACACCATTCGCTATCTGGGCGCGCGTCCCGTCATCATGGATGTGGATCCGCGTTACTGGCAAATGGATCCTCAGAAAGTTCATGATTTTCTCACCACCGAATGCGCCTATCACGACGGAAAACTACACAACAAAGTGAGCGGCCGGCAAGTCAAAGCCATCCTCCCGGTGCATCTCTTGGGCCACCCTTGCGACATGGATCCTCTTGTTGAACTGGCCGAGCAATTCGAATTGAAAATTATCGCAGACGCCACCGAAAGCCTGGGCTCCACCTATCGAGGCCGCCCCACAGGCGGCATTGGCACCTTGGGCTGTTTAAGTTTCAACGGCAACAAGATCATCACCACCGGCGGCGGCGGCGCGATCATCACCAACTCTGAATCCCTCGCCAAGCGTGCGCGTTATTTGACCACGCAAGCGAAGGATGACCCGTTCGAATACATTCACCACGAGATTGGTTACAACTATCGTCTAACCAATATTCAAGCGGCCATGGGCGTCGCGCAGCTCGAGCGCCTGCCTTCTTACGTCGCCGCCAAGCGCAAAACCACCGAAACTTATAACTCTCATTTTTCCCATGTGCCCGGGCTGACCTTGCCCGAAGAAGCCCAATGGGCGCGCAGTAATTGCTGGCTCTACGCCGTTTTGGTCTCGCCACAGACTTTTGGTGAGAGCAGCCGCCAGTTATCGCGCCGCTTGAAAGCGGAATCGATCGAGACTCGCCCTTTCTGGCGGCCCGTCCATCGACAGGTTCCCTTTCTCGATTGTCAATCCTACAAAATCGAAGTCGCTGATCGTTTGTACGAACAGGGAATCAGCTTGCCGTGCTCCGTTGGCTTGACCCGCGAGCAACAGGACCGCGTTGTCACTGAAATTCTTGCCCTGCGGGGAGTTTCCACAGCGAATCAAGAGGGAAGTAGCACTTCCGCGGTATAAATAAGTTTTCCCGAAGAGTAGCGTCACTACTTCGAGCCGCGCAAAAGTTATACCGGAGAGTTTGTGTCAAAGCGAACCGCGCTCATCACTGGTGTCACCGGTCAGGATGGCGCTTATCTTTCCGCCTTCCTCCTGGAGAAGGGCTATCGCGTGTTCGGCACCTTCCGCCGCTCCAGTTCCAGAAATTTTGAGCGTCTGGAATATCTTGGAATCTTGAATGACGTTGAACTGATTCCCCTCGATTTACTCGATCAGAGCTCCCTATTCTTCGCTCTCCGCACCACCGCGCCAGATGAAATTTATAATCTGGCGGCCCAGAGTTTTGTTGGCGCTTCTTTCGAACAGCCCATCGCCACCGGAGAAATTACCGCACTCGGAGCAATTCGCCTGCTCGACGCGATTCTCTCGAGCGGCCTACGTCCCAGGTTTTACCAGGCCTCCAGCAGCGAAATGTACGGCGACACGAGCCACGATCAGAAACAGTCCGAATCCACCCCCTTTCAACCCTGCAGCCCATATGCCACCGCCAAACTTTACGCCCATTGGGCCACCGTGAATTACCGCAATGCTTACGGTATGTTTGCGTGCTCGGGGATTCTCTTTAATCATGAATCCCCGTTGCGTGGAATTGAATTTGTGACCCGCAAGATTGCTGATGGCGTCGCGAGAATAAAACTCGGACTCCAGACTAAAATCGTTCTGGGAAATATCCACGCCAAAAGAGATTGGGGCTACGCACCGGATTACGTCCAGGCTATGTGGCTAATGCTCCAACGCGAAAGGCCTTCCGATTATGTGATCGCCAGCGGCAAGTCTTACTCCGTCGCTGAGTTTGTCAGCATGGCTTGCCGGCAGGCTGGCCTGCCAAATGATCCGCAAAGCTATCTCGAGCTTGATTCCCATCTCCTCCGCCCCAGCGAAGTTGGTTACTTGCAAGGTGATCCCAGTAAAGCGATGAAAGAACTCGGCTGGAATCCCTCCCACACACCGATCGAGGAGTTGGTCCGCATCATGGTGGAGGCCGACATGCTCCGCGTGCAGCGGGAAATTCGCGATGGTCGCCATCAAAATAAAGTGTTAAGCGCGAACTTCGTCACTCCTCACCGGGAATGATCCAGAAATCATGAAAATTGGTTTTGTATATGATGCGATCTATCCTTACCAGAAGGGCGGTGGAGAGCGAAGGATTTTTGAAGTGGCGCGCCGCCTCAGTGCTCGCGGGCACGAAGTTCACATAATTGGTATGAAAGGCTGGATTGGACCGGACTCCATCGAAAGTGATGGATTGATCTATCGCAGCTTGGGCCGGTCAATCCCTTTGTATCACTCCTCTGGCCGTCGCTCTATTTCAGAAGCTTTGGAATTCGGTCTGCAGTCCTTGCGCCTTCTACGTTTTGAGCGCTTTGACGTAATCGATTGCGGCCAGTGGCCCTATTTTCACTTTCTGCCTGCCAGGGCCTTTTGTTGGTTGCGTTCTTGTCCAATGATAGTTTCCTGGTATGAAGTTTGGGGGCGCCATTGGTTCGAATATCTTGGACCGCTTGGTTTCGCTGGCGCTATGGTCGAAAAGGCCTTCGTTCACATGCCCGATCGGATATTTGCCGTATCCGATGCGACGCGGCGTGACTTGATTCACACCGGTGCTCGTCCTGATGTGGTCGAGATGATACCGAATGGGATAGACTATAAACGTATTTGTTCGATAATCCCTCCCTCGACTAAATATCATGTCTCCTATATCGGCCGTTTGAAGAACCACAAGAACGTGGACGTGCTCGTGGAAGCCATCGCTCTCGCAAAAACTTCCATCCCCGATATCTCTGCTGTCATCATAGGTGACGGACCTGAGAAACCTATGCTGCTGGAAAAAGCTCGCTCCTTAGATGTCGCCCAGAACATCACCTTTACAGGCGCGGTCGAGGACTTCGACGATGCAATCCGGCTGCTTAAATCCTCTCTGCTGTTTGTCAATCCGTCGACCAAAGAGGGTGGCGGCAGCATCACCTTATTTGAGGCTAACGCCTGCGGACTGCCTGTGATCGCTGTGAAATGCCCTCACGGCATTGACCCAAATTTGATTCGCGAGGGCGAAAATGGCTATTTTGTAGATGAGTTATCCGCGAAGAAAATTGCCGATAAGTTGGTAGAGCTGCTGGATAACACCGACGTCATGAACGCCAACGCTTCACAATCAAAAAAGATGGCTTCTCAATACGACTGGGATGTCGTCGCCGATCAGCATGAAAACGCTTACAAGAAAATACGTCATCTCCAGTAAGGTGAAAAATGAAACGAATCGAACAAAACGGTGATCTTATTGCCCTGATCATCGACACTGCGGCGGATTTTAAGCCCGGCGTCCATTTTATTTCCGATCCCACCTGGCCTCTCCAGATTGGTCTTCTGGCCCATCGTGACGGACACTCTATTCCCGCCCACCGCCATTTTGAACGCCAAAACACCGGCAAAACCATGACGCAGGAATTCCTGCTCGTGGTCAGCGGAGAAATGGAAGTCGACTTTTACGATGCTGATGGTTCATTGTTTCGCTCTGAAACCCTGCTCCCCGGCCAAGCGCTACTGCAAATTCGCGGCGGGCATGGTTTCCGTTTTCCCGCGTCTAGTCAGGTCCTTGAATTGAAAATCGGCCCCTACCTTGGACTCGATCAGGATAAGCAGCTCATCGCTCAGGCGGTCGCAAAGTCGTGACTCTTCAAGATCAGAGCGCGATTTCAAAAATAATTCATCACCGCCGCGGCAGTTGGCGAATCCCAGGAGGAACATGGCAGCTTCAACTTCGATAAGCAAAATTCCAGTCTGCCAACCGTTTCTAAACGGCAACGAACTTGAGTATGTCCGGGATGCGGTGGATTCGACGTGGATTTCTTCGCAAGGCAAATACCTCGACCGTTTCGAGAGAGAGTTTCCTGCCTACGTGGGAATGAAGCATGGAACCTGCACATGTAACGGAACGACCGCTTTGCACCTGGCACTCTGCGCTGCAGGAATTGGATTAGGCGACGAAGTAATCCTTCCGTCCTTCACCATGATCGCCACTGCTTTCGCTATCTGTTACTGCGGGGCTACCCCCGTTCTTCTCGACGCCAATCCCGACGACTGGAATCTCGACGTTTCCACATTAGAGGCGGCCATCTCGCCCAAAACCAAGGCCATCCTCGTCGTGCATATTTACGGCCACCCGACGGATATGGACCCCCTCTTGGCCTTCGCCTCCCGCCACAATCTTCTTGTAATCGAAGATGCCGCTGAGGCCATCGGTTCGGAATATAAGGGCAAGCTATGCGGGTCGTTCGGACGCATTTCCTGTTTCAGTTTCTTCGCGAATAAAAATATCACCTGCGGGGAAGGCGGCATGGCATTGACCAATGACGACCTCCTGTATGATCGCTTGCGTTATCTGAAAAACCTCAGCTTTCCACTCGGTAAGAGTCGCGAATATGTTCACGAAGAGATTGGTTACAACTATCGAATGTCGAACTTGCACGCTGCGCTCGGATGCGCTCAACTCGAACGAGTGCACGACTATGTCGGCATGCGTCGCCGAAATGCCACGCTTTATTCGCAAAGACTGTCTCGCATTCCCGGATTGCGTTTGCCTGTCGAGCGCCCTTCGGTGAAGAATAGTTATTGGATGTACGGTGTAGTCTGCGAAAGACAATTCCCGGTTTCTCGGGATGTTTTAATGGCCAAATTGCTGGAGCGCGGCATCGAGTCGCGTAAGTTTTTTAAACCCATGCATTTGCAGAAATCCATCCGCGATTATGGTTTCCGCGCGCCCTCGCCCATGCCGGTATCTGAACATTTGGGTGACGCGGGCTTGTACTTGCCGTCCAGTTCGTCGCTCGCGGTGGAAGACATCGATCGAATTTGTGACGCTATTTCTGAAATCGCATCTGTGAGGAACGCTCACTAAAATGTTTAGTTCGTCGATCCCGAAAGCGGGCACGGATTGAAACAATGATTCGTCTCAGACTTAATCTATTCAAATTTTCGCTTAATTTCGTCGAATTGCTGCTTCCGCTGCTCTCCTTTACCCTTGCGGGGTACATCCGCTTTGACCTCCCTTTCTTTGCGGCCTCCAAAGATTACATCGGCATGCTTTTGCTCACGACCATCAGTTGGGCTCTCTTGTCACGCCAGTACGGTCTTACCTCTCCCGTGAACCTTTTTGCGGCCGGAGGCAAGTCCAGAAGAATCGCCAGCGCCTGTGGTGCCACGTTTCTGGTTACTTTTGTGGGCGCCAGTTTCTATCGCAATGCCCAGTTTTCCCGCAGCTTCCTGGTATTAAGTTGCGTCCTTCTTTTTTTTCTGACGTTCACCTCGCAAATTCTCTTTCGCGTCATCCTGGAGAGTCTGCGCCGCCGTGGAAAATATTGCATTCGCGTCCTGATCATTGGCGCCGACGATTTTGCGTTGGAAATGGCCAACCGTTTAATGCACGGCCAATTGACCCCCTGCCAGGTAGCCGCTTACGTCGCGCTTCCCAACCAGCAAGTATCCGTTACCGACCTCCCCGTCTACACTTTCGATGATGTTCCCCGGATTGCCGCTCAGAACGGCATCGATGAAGCCGTTCTTGCCATTCCCTATGCTCGCTTCGGTGAAATTCCCTCCCTATTGCGCCGCCTTGAACCGCTATGCGTGCCGACACGCGCGTTTTTGAGTTTTGGAGATGGTGTCCAGATTGAGGAGCACCTTTTTGATTTTGGCGGAATGCCTTTGTTGGATTTAAAACCTACTCCCACCGAGTCCATGTCTTATGCTTTGATAAAACGCCCATTTGATTTCCTCTTTTCCATCCTGGTACTGATCCTTTCCGCTCCCATCATGATCGTGATCGCCATCGCCATTAAGCTGACTTCCCGCGGCCCCGTGCTCTTTATCCAAAATCGCGTCGGGTTTAAGGGCCAGATTTTTCGCATGTATAAATTCCGCACCATGATGGGATCGGAAAAAGAGGAAGGTACCCGCTGGACTGTTCAAAACGATCCACGTTGTACGCCCATCGGATCGTTTTTGCGGCGCACAAGTCTCGATGAGCTGCCCCAATTCTTCAATGTTTTAAAAGGTGACATGAGCGTGGTGGGGCCTCGGCCCGAGCGCCCCTATTTCGTCGAAAAGTTTGTTAAAGACACCGAGAGTTACAACAGCCGCCACTATATGAAGGGCGGTATTACCGGCTGGGCGCAAATTAACGGCTTACGCGGCGATACTTCCATCCCTGAACGAATCCGCTACGACCTTTATTACATGCGCCACTGGAGCCTCGGATTTGATCTGCAAATTATCCTGCTCACGCTTATACGTGGTTTCGCGAATAAAAACGCCTACTAGCCGGAAGTGATTTGCACCGCCTATGCCGTGCTCCCGCTAACCAAACTCATTGGAAATCTTATTGCATCACCGTAACATTCCATCCTACGCTGTTGGGTGTAATACTGCTCGTGGTTGGATTACAGACTCTCACTTTCACCTTATCGTTTTCACTAATCCACGCGCTCCACACCAGGTTTCCACTTCCCAACGGCTCACCCGGCGAAGCCATGGCTGTTCCGCTCGGACGCGCATTCGCTACCTCCATTTCCCGTTCGGCGCAGCTCTGCGCAGCGATTGTAGAGTAGGCCAATTTTTGGCTTGCGCGGTAAATCCCCTCGATGGCAGTTCCATTTCCGCCGACCGATAATCCATGCGGCACAGCCAAAAGTCCCGACGGCTGCATCCGCATTCGCAACGCTCCGCCAGAGTAAAAACTGATGGTTCCGGCAGCGCTCGCATCCAGATTATTGAAGATCATATCGCCCCGCCCTTGCTGCACTCCGCTCGGCTGCGGAAAATAAATGTGATTGCCAATCTTGACGTCCCCGGCGTCCACCGCCAATGCCCACGATTTTGCGCCCATCGCCAGCGGCGGATTCGATTCGATACGCAACGTCGCGGCATCCAGGGCCGGGACGGTCCCGCCTCCATCAATTGGCGCCGCGATCGCTACGCCGCTGATGGTTGGCGCGGGCGTACCCTTCGACGGCCTAATAATTTTTGGAAAGAACAATACCGCATCCATTTCCTGCGCCGCGCCATTCCACACCGTGCCGGTAAGCTGCGGCAGAAACACCACGCTGGACGCAGCCGAAACGGACTCCTCGCTACCGGTGGCATTTTGTAACAGGAAGTCCGTCGTGCGTGGCGTAGCGTTCCAATCCTGGTATATCCGATGGGCTTTACCAGCAGCATCGAATAAGCTCATCGACGCGCCGCTTCCTTCCTGTTGCGAGCCACTTCCTTGTCCTTCAGGTTCTCTGTCTATGTTCGAACGTTCTTGCCCATGGACAACGCTAATGAACGCCCATAAAATCATCAGGATTGCAGTTATCCTCATAATCCTTCCTCAACCGAGCAAAATTTTGAAGACGCCAGAATCTCTTCGTTGGCCACCAAATATCAGATATATAAGGTGGGAGACATCTGGGCAACACGCAAGTTCCCCAGAATCTAACTTTTGGATTTTTGAGCCAAAATTTGAACCTCGTCAAAGATGTTGATCTGCGTTCCGTTATTTTTGCCGCATAATGTTTACGCTGAGTCGGACCACTGATTCCCCGGTGATTTCTAGCCGGGGAAAAATGCCATGACTGATTACGCAGCCCACATCGCCCGTGAGATTCAGGAAAGCATCTCCGTCAAGACGGGGCTGGGTCGCGTCGCCGAACAAATCGCCGAAGCCGCAACCGCGATAATAAATTGCCTTCGCGCTGGCGGAAAATTGATCGTTTTCGGCAACGGTGGCAGTGCCTCAGACGCCCAGCACATGGTTGCTGAGCTCGTCGGCAGATACGCGGCCAAGCGACAAGCCCTCGCCGCCATCGCGCTAACCACCAACTCTTCTTCGCTCACGGCCATCGCCAACGACTTCGGATTCGAACAAATTTTTGTCCGCCAGCTCGAAGCTCTCGCCAAGCCTCAAGATCTAGTCCTGGCGATTTCCACCAGTGGGAACTCACCCAACGTCTTGCGTGCTCTGGAAACCGCCAAGACCCTTGGCCTGAAGAAAATTGGGCTTACCGGAAACGGCGGCGGCAAGCTCCGCGATCTCGTGGACATGAGCGTCATCGTACCGTCCCGTTCCACGCCGAGAATTCAGGAAGCTCACACCTTGGTAATTCACATTCTCTGCGGAATCGTAGAAAACTCTTTCGTCCACGATGCTCATCCGGGCGGCCAAATTTTGATCACCGGCAAGGCGCGGTAATTGCCAAATCTTTCGAGCACGCTGGACGCTTTTCCTGCCTCTCGCATTGCGGTCGTCGGCGACCTGATGCTTGACGAGTATTTGTGGGGCCAGATCGAGCGCATCTCGCCCGAAGCCCCGGTTCCGATTTTGAGCGTCACTCACCGGACCTCGACCTTGGGTGGCGCCGGAAACGTCGCCGAGAATTTGCGCCACTGGGGTGCCGCAGTGACCCTCATAGGTGTAGTGGGCCAGGATGAAACTGCTCGCCAGCTATCCGACCTGTTCCAATCACACGGAGTCAACGCCAAAGGCGTTCTCACCGACCCTCTTCGCAAAACAACCCGCAAAGCCCGCCTGATGTCCGTAGAACACGGCCAGCAGGTCTTCCGCCTGGACGAGGAATCAACAATTACCGTCAAAGGTGAAATTGAAAACAGTCTGATACGGGCGATTCGAACCCTGGACCAGAACGTCCAAGCCATCGTGTGCTCCGATTATCTGAAAGGTGTCTTGTCTGAAAAAGTTTTAGCTGCGGTATTTGAAGTCGCGCGCTCCCGTGGCATCCGCAGCATCGTCGCGCCAAAAGATTCCAATGCCGAGAAATATCGTGGCGCGAGTATTCTGATGCCCAACTCAACGGAACTGCGGCAAATGACCCCGCAGCGCGCAAATCAGGACGCGAACCAGGAAGCGTGGCTGGACGCTTCTGCCCGCTCCTTGGTTGAAGTTCTTGCCTTGCAGGCCTTGCTGGTAACCCGCGGCAGCGAAGGTATGTCGCTCTTTGAAAACTCCGCAAATGGCTTGCGCAGGGTCGATATCCCCACCATGGCGCGCAGCGTTTATGACGTAACCGGAGCCGGCGACACTGCCATCGCTGCCTTCAGCGCTGCGGTCGCTTCGGGAGCCGACCTGGGCGCGGCCGCCCAACTCGCCAATTTAAGCGCAGGCATCAAAGTAGGAAAACGCGGAACCGCCTGCGTCGATCTCGAAGAAATTCGAGCTTCGCTCAAGGAAATAAGAGCTCCCCACCACTCTGTATAATTTCAAACAGCCGGCTGCTCTCGCGACACATTTCCGTCGTAGCGTTCTTTCACGTGGCTAATCAGCAGCCGGATGCTGTTAGCCAGTTGCACCACCTCGCCTTCACCGCGAATTTCAAATTCAATTTCATAATTGCCTGCCGCGGCATGGTCCACCGCTTCCTTCAAACTCATCAAAGGCCTCACCACCTGCTGCGGCAGCACAAAACTGATCCAGATACTCACTAGCAGCGTGATTGCCGATACGATGCTCAACGCCCATTCTGAATGCGAAATCAATCGGCGCGCCCTTCGGTGATCTCCATCTATACGGTCCCAGTTCCGCGCCTCCAGTTCCGAAGTCAGTCGCAAAACATCTTGCCCGGAGTTTTGCAGGTCTGTCGTAATCTGTTGCAACGCGGGATTCCCCTCCTGCGCAGTCTTTGTAATCTGCGTATCAAAAGATCCAATCCTCGTGCGCAACTCCTCGATCAATTGGTCCCGCGGCTTATTCCGTGCGCCTTTCAGGATGCTCCCCAGGTCTTTCTCGTACGCTTGCAAAACATTTTGAATTCGATCGGCCGGCGCTTCTCCCGGCTTTTGCATGCTTGCGACTGCGTTCTTGAATTCCTCGTCGTACTGGTGCAACGCTATCAACGCTTGATCCGTCAGCGGTTGATCCGCGGCATTCAGCTCGCGGATCGCTCGCAAAATCTGCTCCAGCTTGGAGATCGACTCGCGATTAGCCTGCAAAGAAGAGGGATCATACAGCAGCAAATAATTCCTCTCCGCCCGCCTGGCCTCCAGCATCTCGATGGAAGCTTGCTGAGAAAGTGTCGCCGCCGGCGCATCGAAGCTTACGATGCGGTCCACGATCCGCCCCACCACCAGCAGGTAGTAAATCGCAAAAAAGATCACCGGCACCAGAATCAGTCTCACCACCGCCAGGCTAAGGGCCACACGCTTCCGCAGCGAACCACCCGGTGCGAGCACCTTAAACGATCTCCGAATCGCCAATCTCATCGTTAAGTTCTCCTCACGCCCTCCGCACCATAGCACGCCAGCGCCCCAGATTCACCGTTCCATCCCTTCCGCAACGCTGGCCGGTCCAGTCGGCATAACCTCAGGCTTCTCGTCCCAAAGTAACCCCTCCGCACCCTACTTCTTATTCATCGCACTTAATTTCCAATGCGCCTATTCTCTCGCTTACCGGCGGTCATTGCCCGTCATGACCCGCTGGAACGAGCCCCGAGATTCCCTGTATTCCACCGCATGGCCCTCTCGTAAAATGGTCTGGTCGATGAACAGGAGAAACCAGTCCCTTCTGTGCACCGCTCTTCTCCACCCGCTCCGCAGGAGCGCTTGGTGAGGCGCGGCCAATTCTCGCGTCGCGCGTGGCTTCGCCAAGCCGCACAGTTCGCTGGTGGTTTGCCTCTAGTCGGCCCTTCCGCACTAATTTCCGAATTCCTGCAGCGTACTAAACCCGCCCAGCAACATACTCAGCCCACACCCCAGCGTCAGCCTGCGCCGCAACAGCCTTCCGAGCGCCCCCCCCTCTTCGAAAACGACCCCACCAAGTACCGCTTCACTCGTGACGAGGACGAATTCCTCGAAAGTATTGAACGCACCACCTTCCAATTCTTTTGGAACGAGACCAACCCCGTTACCGGCCTGGTAAAAGACCGCAGCCACGCTGACGGTACCGATCAGCGTAATGTCGCCAGCATCGCGGCCACCGGCTTCGGCCTCACTGCTCATTGCATTGCCGACCAGCGCGGCTGGGAACAGCGTATGGAAATTCGCGATCGCGTTCGCAATACCCTGCGTTTCGTGGCTACCCGCGTACCGCACGAGCACGGCTTTTACGCCCACTTCTTGAATATCCAGAACGGCGAACGCGTCTTCCAGTCAGAAGTTTCCTCCATCGACACCGCCATCTTTCTTTGCGGGGTGCTCACTTGCCGCGCTTATTTTGACGACGCGGAAATCTACGAACTCGCGACCACAATTTTTGAGCGTGTCGATTGGCTTTGGATGTTACAGGGCCACAAAACTCTTGCCATGGGTTGGACTCCTGAGCACGGTTTCATCAAAACCCGCTGGGACGGTTACAGCGAACAGATGATGCTTTATCTTTTAGGTCTGGGCTCCGCAACCCACACTCTGCCCCCCGCCACTTGGTCTGCGTGGTCGCGGCCCATTTTTGAATTCAATGGCATCCGCTACATCAGCGGCAAAGCGCCCCTTTTCATTCATCAATATTCGCACGCCTGGTTTGACTTTCGCGGACGCCGCGACCACTACGCCGACTATTTCACCAATTCCGTAATCGCCACAAAAGTCCACAAATTGTGGTGTCTTGAATTGGCCCAGCAATTTCCTGATTACAGTGAAGACCTTTGGGGTATCACCGCCTCCGACTCCGTTCGCGGCTACACCGCCTGGGGCGGACCTCCGGAAATGGGTCGCATCGACGGATCGGTAGTTTCTTGCGCCACCGCCGGCTCCTTGCCGTTCTTGCCGCAGGAGTGCCTGCGGGTTTTACGCTATATGCGCGAAAATTACGCCCAAAAAGCCTGGCGCACCTATGGCTTCGTGGACGCCTTCAATCCCCTCACCAACTGGTATAGCGCCGACGTGCTCGGCATCGATTTGGGCATCACCATTCTGATGGCTGAAAATGCCCGTACCGGCTTTGTATGGGAACAGTTCATGAAAAATGACGAAGCCATTCGAGGAATGGCCCGCGCCGGCTTCCACGAATTAGTCACTACTCAACCGCTTAATTCCTAAGTAGGTTTTCTGCTAGCCTTTTTAACGGCTTCAATTGACCTCTACCATTTCATCCACGAACTATCCGCGCGAGAACCTGGCGCACGACAATCTCTCACTAGACTACTGGATGCTCGGGCAGCACCAGAAGTCTTTGGAGCAGGCCAGGGCAGCAATGCAAATCTATCCCAAGGATTCCTACGGCGTGATGAATATGGCTCGCGCTTACGTGAGTTTGAACCGTTTCGATGAAGCCCAATCCATTCTGGACCAGGCGACGGCGCAGCATCTCGATTCCCGCGGAGTTCACACCGCGAATTTCCGGTTAGCGTTGCTTCGTGGTGACGAAAACACCATTAAGAAGGATCTGGAGCAGGTGGCCGGACACTACGAAGAACCAGAGCTCTATCTGATGCGCGCTGAAGATCTGTGTTTGCGGGGGAAAATTCGCGAAACGCGGCAATCCTATACGCGTGCACTGGATTCTGCGCGCACGCAGAACATGAAGGAATACCGCGCAAATATTTTTGAGAGCGAGGCTGGCTGCGAGGTCGATGTAGGATTCCTGTCACAAGCACGATTGGAGGTCAACGCGGCCCTCGCTGAATCCCAAGATCGAAATGCCAAAACTGGAGCAGCTTATGTGTTAGCGCGTCTCGGTGATGAGGCAAAGACTAACGAAATACTGGACGACCTCGACAAGGCCTCGCCGGCTGACACTTTGATCCACGGCATCGACATTCCCCGCGCGAGCCATGAGTCTCAACCACAATCAACCGCAACAAGCCCTTCGAGACGTGGAACCGGGTGCTGCTTACGAACTTTCGCCCTTCGCTGTGCCCGTCATGGCAGCTCATGCCGAAGCTTTTCTGCGTCTTCATGATGGAGCGAACGCGGCGGCCGAGTATCAGAAGATATTGGATCACCGCGGCGTGAATACCACCAGCGTGCTTTATCCACTGGGATACTTGGGCTTGGGCCGCGCCTATGCGCAACGGGACACGCTCAAAGCCAAACTGGCTTATCAGACTTTCTTCGCTGCCTGGAAGGACGCCGACTCGGACATCCCCATTCTCAAGCAGGCCAAAGAAGAATACGCGAAACTGCAATAAACCTCTTTCGCTGTTAGTTCGCAACTTCAATCAGAGCCAGCGAATGCGGCTGCAGCGTCAATTTCATTTCCCCATTTTTGAGTGGCGGTTCCTCGGCTGCAGGCATCGCCGCAGCCTTCCGCAATGTCTCGATTTGTTGTCGGGAAGGGAATCGCGGGTTTCCCATTTTTTCGTATGCAGGCAGCGGCGACCCGTGCTCTTTATCGACAATTGTGACCCGCGCCTTACCTGCTTTCACTCCCGTAAAATGCAGCTCAAATGTCTTCGGCAATCCTGCCTCCTCCGGCAAGAACAAATTCCATACCGCCACCGCCAGCGCTCCATCCTTCCGTTTCGTCACCAGCACGCTATCGGATTTCACCTCCAGCCGCGTATCGCCCAACCGGTGCAACAGCGCAAAATCATTAAACGCCGGCTTGGGAATGCTTTCCTCAGCGAGCAACCCAAATCCCCCGTAAAAGGGAGTCTTCACCACCCCTTGCTCTTCAAACACGTCCGAGAAGTCCCAGTAACTCATCATCGTGGTCAGGCCGTCGCACTCCCGGATCGTGTTCGCAAGATATGGCCCCATATACGCCGAATCCGTCACCGCCGGGTTGTTATCATATGCCGCGTTGTACTCCGACCAGATCAGCGGCATGTTTGGATATGCCGAAGCCGCGATCTGCCGATGAACCTTCTTCACTGCGCGGCAAACCATTTCGTTACGCGGAATGTTCTCTTGCGTCCCAAAGACATCCTTCGCCGTATCATTTCCATAAACGTGGGTCGACACGAAATCCACCGGCACATTTTTCTCTTTGCAGTGCGCCAGGAACCGGTCTGCCCACGCCGCTTGCGCCGTAGCAGGCCCTCCCACACGCAACCTAGAACTAACCCGCTTCACCGCGCGCACTGCGTGATCGTACAAATCGAAATACGTCGTATCTTTTGGATTCCCCACCCAAAAATCAAGATTAGGTTCATTCCATACTTCGAAATACCATTGCGCTACCTCATCTTCGCCATAACGTTCCACCAGATGCCGCGTAAAAGTTTCAATCAACTGCTCCCATTTGCCCCAATCTTTCGGCGGCGCCACGTTTTGCTTGTACCAGAACGCGTGCTTGGCATTCGGGTCCGACGTCAGCTTCTCTGGCATAAAACTCAGCTCAATGAACGGCCGCACTTTATTTTCCAGCAGTCCGTCATAAATCTGGTCTACATACGAAAAGTTGTACACCGGCTTTCCATCTTTATCTTCGTCGTACAGCCCGATCTCGTCATGAAAAATGGCATGAAACCGAATATATTCGAAGTCCGTGATTCGCTTGACCTCCCGCAAATCGTGCCGGTAACTATCACGCAGCGACAGGACTGCTCTCCCCGAACCAAACATTTCTTCCCAGAAGTGTGGGAACGGATGGGATGGCGCCGCAGCGTCGATTTCCACTGTCACTGGCGTGACCTGCGCGCGAGCGCTTGGCCCCCACCACAGCGCCAATATCGTCAGGCAAATACCTGGCGCAAGCGGTCGCACACACAACCCAAACCTAACTCGATAAGAATTCATCTCTGCTCCTGAGTGGTTCGCAAATGGTGCCGTGAGGGCTGCCAGCGATCTCGACATTTATAGCATCATGACCTGGGATGCTTAGAATATCGATTTTATACCACAATTCCTCGTTATTTGCCCGCACCCTTCAGCCGCGATGCCTCTCCCGTTAAAACCTCCAAACAGTTTTCAGGATTATGGTCAACAGGTGACGCGTCTGGAACACTTGCTCGCAGTCCCAATTGCTTGCTGCCGCACGCGGACTTATGCTATTTACGAGCTCGTAAATCGAATCCACAATCGCGCCGTTGCCGCGGCCCAGCCGCTTGAATAGCGCTGGCTAAAGCCAACCACATGTCTAAGCCTAGATTCTTGGTCTCACTGACGACCAGCGATAACGATTATCAGATTGAGCAGGCCCAGTCTGCCGAACAAGCCGCCAACAAACTCGGCGTAGAAGTTCAGATTGTTTTTGCTGATAACGACGCCATCACTCAAAGCACCCAAGTCCTGAAAGCCATCCAGTCCTCGGAAGCCACGCGCCCAAACGGCATCATCTTTGAACCCGTTGGTGGAACTGCCTTGCCACAGGTCGGCCAGGCCGCCGTGAGCGCCGGAATTGGCTGGGCCGTCTTGAATCGAGACGCTTCCTACATTGCCGATCTTCGCAAGTCAGCCACCGCACCCATCTTCGGCCTCACTTCTGACCACGTCGAAATCGGCAGAATCCAGGGCCGTCAATTCAAAGCGCTGTTACCGCACGGTGGCTCTATCCTTTATATACAGGGCCCCTCAGAGAACTCCGCGGCCAAAGAGCGCACTCTTGGCATGCGCGAGACCAAGCCCGCCAATATTCACATCACTCTCTTAAAAGCTCAATGGACCGAAGAAAGCGCCACTCGCTCCGTGCGCTCCTGGCTTAAGCTTGGAACCTCTCAGCGCGCTCCCATCGACCTCGTCGCCGCTCAAGATGATTCCATGGCCATGGGTGCTCGCAAAGCCTTTGAAGAATTAACCAACGAGCTGGATAAGGAGCGTTGGCTCAATTTGCCTTTTACCGGCTGCGACGGCCTGCCCAAAACGGGCCAATCCTGGGTGCGCAGTGGAATCCTCACCGCCACCGTGTTTATTCCTCCCAACGCAGGCCAAGCCATCGAGATGCTCTTCCACGCCCGCGAATCAAAAAAGCAAATCCCCGAATGCGTACTCACCGTCCCCGTTTCCATCCCCGCCCTCAGCGAACTAAAACCCCGCGTGCCAAGCTAGGCCTTCGAAACCTGACGATCTAGTGAAACCGGAATTCGGCTAGTTGCGAATTATTGGGCCTTTCTTCAGAACATCGTTACTTAATGTCTTGAGTACACAGAAATTAATTTTATTTTTTGTTAACCAATAAAGTACTATATGCGTCATTTATCTGCGTCCCTACAATCACTTTGTTTTGTAATCGGTTGTCTGCTGTCCCGGAAGGATAAACTGGATGTCCACTAGGCCCCGGCGTGCCCGCAAGTCCGATTTACTCCCAACATACTTAAAATTCTGGTTGTTTGCATTGCTCGCAGCCACGTTTGCGTTGCCTTTGTCGGCGGCGAACGACCCAGCGCCCCTCCAGCCTCCGTTGGACAAATACAAGGCCCAGAATTTGCTGCGTTCTGCCGCATTCTTTGAGCGCAACGAAGGCCAGGTGGACGACCGCGTTTTGTTTCTGACTCAGGGCCTGGGTTACGCTGCCTACCTCACGCATGATGGCGCGACCCTAGTGTTCTCCGAATCTTCCAGGTCCGCCAACGGTCGCGCAACCAGCTCCCAAAGAGTCGTGCGCCTCAACATCCTCGGCATCGATTCGCACCCTGCAGTGATCGGTTCAGAAGAGCGTCCCGGCGTCACCAGCTATTTCTCCGGCAACGACCCCAAACAGTGGCACACCCGCGTCCCTCAATTTGCCAAGGTGATTTACCGTCACGCCTATCCTGGCATTGACCTGGTTTTCGAGATTCGCAATGGCCGCCTGGAATATGACTTCCTGATCGCACCGCATGCGAACCCCAACCTTATTCGCGTAAACGTAGAAGGCGGCACGCTGCATCGCACCGTCGCCGGAGACGTCCTTGTACGATTCGGCAAGCATCACGACTTCACGCTGAAGAAGCCGGACGCCTATCAACCTGGAAACGAGGGACACGAGAATCAAATTACAACCGTGCGTTACTCGCTGCGCGGTCGTGACATGGCCTTCGCCCTCAACAACTACAACCACGACCTTCCGCTCGTGATTGACCCCGCCTTGATCTTCGCCACCTACTTGAGCAGCAATTGTCCCCTGTCTGCCGACCCCCATTTTTCATCTTGCGCGGACTCGGTCTATGATCTGGCTGTAGACAGCACCGGCATTTACCTTGCTGGATCTACAAACGCCGCGAGTATTCCAGCTCCGGGTGGCAGCACTCCAACTAACGCAACTCGGTCGTTCGTCGTGAAGTTAGACCCCAACGCCACGACAGTGATCTACATGGTCTTTCTTGGCGTTGGCTACGCTCAATCCGTCGCCGTTGACGCCTCTCACTCTGCCTACGTGACCGGGATCGCTCAGTATCCCGCGCCCGCAGGTGCCGGCACTTTGCCGACAACGCCAGGAGCCTTTAGCCAGGTTCCCGCCAATGCTTGCAGTACGTACTTAAGCGCGGTATGCAGTGCTCCATACGCGGCTAAATTGACCCCGGACGGCGCGAACCTTCAATACTCCACTCTTCTCCAGTTGGTAACGCCCTCGGGCCAACCCAACGTTAATTACCAGGCGGTTCAGCCTCAACGTGGCAAGGTTGATGCTTCCGGCGCTTTCTATGTGACGGGAACTACCGCCTCCACGACGCCTGCTGTAGACTCCGCCCTGTTGGTTGGTCCGTTTCCCGCCACTGTCGGTGCTTATCAAACTACGCCACCATCAATTTATCCCAGTGGTTTTGTCATGAAGCTCAATCCCTCCGGTTCCGCCCTATCTTATGCAACCTTTCTTGGGGCACAAACCGATCAGCCTAATCAGGTTCTTAGTCTCGCTGTAGACTCCAGCGGTGCGGCCTACGTGGCAGGCTCTGCCAGCGCTGGCTGGCCGACTACCACCGGGGCATTTCAAACCGCTAATGCAGACGCACTCTACGACGACGGATTCGTTTCTAAACTGAGCCCGGACGGCAGTTCGCTCGTATATTCCACCTATTTTGGTGGGCCTGGGAACGATTACATCAATGGCGTAGCTGTAGACAGTTCCGGTGAGGCTACGATAGCAGGCTGGGGTCCCAATCCACCTGGTTCGATCCCCAACTGTACTAATTCGCCGCTCGCCGATCACATGTTCGTTGGTAGGTTCAATGCTGCAGGCTCCGCATTAGTCTATTCCACATCATTCTGTTCACAATCTTGGGGATTTACCGACGTCGCTTTAGACAGTCTGGGGAATGCCTACGCTGTTGGACAAACCGAAGACATCGCGGCATTTCCTCTAACGAATCCCATTCAGGCGTATCTTCTCGCCACTACCAGTGCCGACCCGCCGGATGCAGTAATAAAGGTGGATAACTCTGGAGCAATCGTATGGGCGACGTTCCTCGGGCAGGTGGCCCAAGACATATATCAGAGAATTGCTGTCGATCCCTCCGCCAATGTGTACGTTTTGAACGGTATGGGTCCGACAACTGCTAACGCGCTGGAACCAAATCCCGGGTTCCATGAGGAAGTCGAACCCACTCCATTTCTGGCGAAAATTGCTCCAAGCTTGGGAGCAGCGGTAATGATCGTTAATCCTAAGTCCATCTCTTTCGGCGATCAGTTGCTCGGCACGTCAAGCGCTAGTTCCGATGTCACGGTAGGAAACTTCGGCGACGCCGCTCTCGGCGTCCCCGGTGCAATTTCCATCACCGGCGATTTTTCTCAAACTAACACTTGTACCGCCACCATCCCAGGCGGTCAAAAGTGTGACATCAGCGTTGTTTTCAAGCCGACGGCTTCCGGCCCTCGGACTGGCACTCTGACGATCAGCGCCAGCGGGCAAACCACCCAGGTCATACAGTTGACCGGTAACGGAACAGCTCCCGCCGAAACTTTCACACCCACCGCTTTGGCCTTCGAACCACAACTCACCGGCACCACCAGCTTGCCGCTCTCGGTTCAGATCAGCAACAGCGGCACCGGCCCCCTGACTATTACTTCGCTGCAAACTTTAGGCGACTTTGCCCAGTCAAACGCTTGCGGTTCACCAGTGATTCCAGGAACCAACTGCATCGTGCAGGTTACTTTCACCCCCGCCGCTCTTGGTAATCGCACGGGTGTTCTCACCATCACTGATAACGCTGCAGGCAGCCCGCACACCGTGGCCCTCAGCGGCCAGGGCACAACTCAGCAGGCCAGCGTCAGTCCTACATCTCTGACTTTCGTCTCGCAACCCGTCGGCGCATCCACTACCGGAGCAGTCGTCACCCTGCACAATGGCGGTACTACCGCCCTCGCGATTTCTTCCATAGCCGCAACCGGTGACTTTGCCCAAACCAATAATTGCGGCGCCTCCCTCGCCGGCGGCGTGGATTGTCAAATCACCGTCACCTTCACGCCCACCGCTGCTGGCAATCGCACCGGCACCCTCTCCACCACTGATAGTTCTTCCGGCAGTCCGCAAACCGTCGCGCTCTCGGGAATGGGCGTCGACTTTTCCATCGTTACTCCCACCGGCGGTTCTACTACCGCCAGCGTTACTGCAGGTCAGCCTGCTACCTATAACCTGCAAATGAGTCCCACTGGCTTCAGCGGAACAATTACCCTCACTTGCACCGGCGCGCCGTCCGGAGCCACCTGTACGCCCGCTCCCGCAACACTGACCACCAACGGTACGGCACCCATACCCTTCGCCGTGAACGTCACCACTCAGGCGAATTCCGCACTTTTCCGTTTCGGCCCTGACTCATCCCATCGCCCACCAATTTCGCCCATCGCACTTACCGCGTGGTCTATGTTGCTTGTGCTGCTGCTAGCCGGCGCAGCGCTTTCTCGCCGTCCCGTAAATGTGCGCGTTAAATCCGCCTGCTTCCTCGGTCTTGCATCAGCGGCGATCTTCCTTGCCGCATGCGGTGGAGGCTCCGCCACCACGCCACCCAATGTCGGCACGCAGAAGGGCACCTACACACTCGTGCTCACTGCCAAGTCCGGCACCCTAACCCACACCATGAACTTAACGCTGAATGTAAATTAACAATTCAACTCCTCCACACGCCGGCAAAGTTTTGTGGAATCGTCAATATGTTTCCGCATGTTTCCGCACCAAGGACTTCGACGCTGAATCATTGCCTCACCATCGCGTACGCGTTGACGGCGCCTAGCCCACGATATAAACTCCCGCCAACTTGCTCTCCATGGACCATAAATGAGCGATTGGGAGTACATCCAGACAGATCCCGCGGAACAGTTAATGCAGGTGCATCACTTTTCGATTATTAAACAGCAACGCGGCGGTGGCGTGCCCTTCAATATCACCATCAAGGAATTTGCCGTACCGCCTCCCGGGCAGCGCCTGCGCTTTTATGCCGAGGCGGACAAGCCCGTGAACCAGAAATCCGCTTCCTTTGTACCGTGCGGCTGGGGCACCTCTATTTTTTCCGCGCTTGGCGATTGCGTGCGGCTCATCCGTCAGTTTCCATACGAAGGCGACGGGGCCGTCACCTCGTGATCCTCCAAATTACCCGACGAACTCTCCAACCAGGCATGATCGCCCTGGAAATCAAAGGTAGCCTTCATTCCGGCCCAGAATGCGCCAAGCTCAGCGAGGAAGTTGACAAACTAATTGAATCCCGAGAAACCCGTGTGATCTTTGAGATGTCTGGCGTGACCCATGCGGACAGCTCAGCCATTGGAGTCATCGTGAAATGCTTTACAAAGCTGAAGTCTGCCAATGGCGCCCTTCGTATTGCCTGCGCACAATCGATGGTTGACTATAGCCTCAAATTAACCAAGGTCGACCAGGTCATCGAAATATTCCCCTCCGTGGATCAGGCCGCCAAGGGATTTTCCGTGCCGGACGCCAGCGCCCATCACCCAGCCTGACCTGAATAATTTTCGTGCCGCTCGCGTTCACGTGGAAACCAGCAAAAAACTTAGGAGTGCTATGAGAATTGTGCGCGCAGTCTTGGTTGCATGGTTTGTGGTGAGTTTTGTGCCGCGTGCCTTTGGCCAAGCGAAGATCGCCGCGCAACCTGTCAGGGCGGTGCGTTTCGGGAAGTTATGGGACGGGCATGGAAAAGTCTGGACCGGCGCCATCGTCATTGTGGAAGACGGGAAAATTCGTAACGTGACCACCGACGCGTCCGCGATCCCTCAGGGCGCAGAGCTGATCGACCTGTCGAACTACACTGGCCTGCCAGGTCTCATCGACGTGCACACCCACATGACTATGTACACCGACGAAAAACCCGGTGAGCCGATGTTGAAGCAGCTCACCGTGAATCCGCCGGCCGTAGAAGTTTTTCTTGCCCGCAAGGGCGCCATGCGTACGCTCGAGGCGGGTGTAACCACGGTGCGCGATCTGGGAGCCGATCAGTACATGGATATTGCCATGCGCGATCTCATTAATCATGGCGAGATGATTGGGCCGCGGATGTTTGTAGTTGGCTATGGCTTGTACACTACGAATACGCCCTACAAGCCGGGCTTGAATCTCCCCGCGGGCGGAATTGCCGATGGCGTGCCGGAAGTATTGAGGGTGGTCCGGCAACAGATCGCCGCCGGCGCCGACTGGATCAAGATGTATGCATCAACGGGCACGGATGACGACGTGACCGGATTCCAGACCTACAACTACGACGAAATAAAAGCAGCGGTCGACACCGCGCATCAATTCGGAAAGAAAATCGCCATTCATTCCTATGGGCCAGCCGGAGCGCGCGACGCGGTGCGAGCTGGCACGGACTCGCTGGAACACGCCACCGACATGGACGATGCCACCATTCAGGAAATGGTGAAACGCGGCACCTACTATGTCCCCACCGTCGATCACAATCGCTACTACATCGACAATGGAGACAAGATTGGCTATGCACCCGGCTATAAGGAACGCTTGCAAGCCTTCATCCCGCGAAATTTGGAAACCACCAGGCGCGCCTTCAAAGCCGGAGTGAAAATCGCCATGGGCTCCGACGCCATCTATACCATGTTCGGCGAAAATACCCGCGAACTGGGATGGTTCGTGAAAGCGGGCATGACTCCAGAGCAAGCATTGCAAACCGCCACTGGAAATGCGGCCAAGCTACTAGGAAAAGAAAACGAGTTGGGCGCGGTGGCGCCCGGATACCTGGCCGACTTGGTAGCTGTCGACGGCGACCCCCTCGCCGACATCAACGTCGTGCTCCACAACGTGAAGTGGGTGATGAAGAGTGGCGACGTCGTTGTGGACAAAACCAAAAGTGCCGCTGCGCACTGAATCCATGAGCAACGCTAGCTTCCACACAAAAGGCTGCGAGCCAATTTGCCAATACTCACTGCTGCTGGGGTTTTTCACTGGCTGACACGGAGCCGTTCAGCTGCTCCAAGTTTGCCAACCGCTCCCGTATCTGATCCGCGTCCTTCGCATACGGAGCTTGCTCCACGTAAATTTGTAGCTCTGCGATCGCCATACCGTAGTTCTTTTTTCGCGCATAAATTTCAGCCAATAAGAGATGCAGTTGCGGAAAACGCGTGGGCAGGTCTACTTGTTCTGCCTTGCGCCCGCTCTTTTCCGCGTCTTCGAATTTATTGAGCTTGTAATTTGCCACCGCATTATAGAAATAGGCATCGTTGTAATTCGACGCATCCAGATCCCAGACATAGCCAGCAATGTGATTCAACGGATCGAGATCCAGGATGTGACCAGTAAAATTCAGCACCGCCGTCCAATTTTCTGCCTCGTACGCCATCAACGCGAGCGACAGATACGGCGGCAAGAACTTGGTGTCGATAGTCGTGGCTCGGGTAAACGCCGCGTGAGCCGCATCCTTCTCATATTCTTTCTGTAAAACGGTTCCCAACTGATACCAGGCGTTCGCGTACTTGGGGTAGATCTCAACCGCCTTTCCAAAATATTTGTGCGCATTGGCGAGTTCGCCCTTCTTCTCCGCTACCAGCCCCTTCTCATAAGCTTTTCTCGCATCTTTTGGCGCGTTGTATGGCGACGCGTTTAACGTCAGGCTTTTGACCTTTGTGCGTCTCTGGACCACAATGGCGCCCACGTCAACACTGCTGAGAGAACCAGTGAGATCCACAAGGTTGATGACGCTGGAGCTAAAACCAGAAACGGAAGCCCGTAGCTCACAATTTGCCAATTCCTGTCGTGGAATTCCCAGCTCCGAATTCTGGTTATCCACCGCAGCTCGCGAAGCTGGGTCGGCGGTCGCGTCAAGGAAAGAATCATTTTTCGATCCCAGTTGCATGCTGAACTCGCCGTTGAGAGCTGCATGGACCTGTTGACGCACCGCCCCGTTGCAAATTCGCTCAACCACTGCATCGTTTGGAACGGCCGTGGCGTCGGAAGTTGTGACGCGTCCCAGGAGAAACATCACCCGGTCTTGGGTCGATTGAACCGGCTGCGTAGTAGTTGTAGCGGGATTCGGAGACCGGCTTGGAGCGCCGGATGGTGGCGGCGCGGGGCCCGGCTTCTGTCCCAATGCAACCGGCACGAGAAATCCCGCAGCGAGCACCAACTCGACGAAAACGCGCGTGCCGTGGTTGACAGACCTATTCACAGGAAGGAAACGTCCGAGCAACAAAAGTCTATGGCCCGTATCAGTCCAAGTCAAGGCTCTCAAATCGCTCGCCACATGCGGCAAACCTTCATTCAACGCGGCCCGGTTTAAACCGAACATCACCTTGCTGCCTGGCAGTTTTGTCACGATTTCGCTGCTCCTCTGCACCTTCCAGAGGGTATAATTTCGCGGCGTTCCCATCCATCGCATTAAATTTTTGATTCGGAGACCACCGAATATGAAGAGTTCCAGCGTCACTTCCGGCATGGATCGTCGGCATTTCCTGGCTGCCACTGGCGGAGGCCTTCTCGCCGCCGCAGTGCCCGCGGCCGGAGACGCTGCAGGCTTCGTTGCCGCGAACACCGCCGGAACTGCCGCCCAAGCAGCGGTCCCCCAGAAATCATCTATGCGCAAGATCCCCATCGGCGTCTTTGATCCGGTCTACAAAGACCTGTCCATGGACGCCATGCTCGACAAAGTGAGCGCCCTCGGCCTCGAAGCCATGGAAATTGGCACCGGCGGTTATCCCGAAGCACCTCACTGTCCCATCGATGAACTCTTGGCCGACGCTTCTAAAGCCAAAGCCTGGCAGAAGAAATTCGAGGATCGCGGCATTCACGTCGCTACTCTCAGTTGTCACGGCAATCCCATCCACCCGGATCCCGAGCACGCCAAAAAAGACGCGGAAAGCTTTCGCAAAACTGTTCTGCTCGCCGAACGCCTCGGCGTCAAAGTGATCGTAGGCTTCTCCGGCTGTCCCGGCGGCTCCGCATCAGACACCCAGCCCAACTGGGTTACTTATCGTTGGCCGCCCGAATACGCCGCGATGCAGGACTGGCAATGGAAAGAAAGAGTCGTCCCCTACTGGAAGGAAGCTGCGAAATTTGCTCGCGAACACGGCATCCACAAGCTCGCTTTTGAAATGCATCCGAATTTTGTGGTCTATAATCCTCGCACTCTTCTCAAACTTCGCGAAGCCGTCGGCGAAGAAATCGGTGCCAACTGCGATCTCAGCCATCTCTTCTGGCAAGGATGCGATCCCGTCGAAGTCATCCACTTTCTCGGCAAGCAGGGCGCCATTTATCACGCTCACATGAAAGACACCGCGTTCTATCCCGACAATGTAAACAAATATGGCGTCCTTAATTTCGCGTTCGAAACCGCGGATTTGCCGCTGGCCTCCGAAACTTTCCGCGCCGTCGGCTACGGTCACGGCGCGGAACTCTGGAAATCCATCATCAAGGCCTACATGGACATTGGCTACCAGGGCATCCTAAGCATCGAAAATGAAGACCCCATTCTCGCTGGCGAAGTCGGGGTTGAAAGAGCCGCCTACGTTTTGAAAAACGTGCGCAACGAATTGCTGGGAACCTAGCATGCGCCGCAGGCAATTTTTCGGCGCTTGCGCCCAAGCCGCGGCAACTGTCGCTGCCACCACTTCTGGCGCTACCTCGCTGTCCGACGCAACCTGTCTCGCGGATTCAGATGAACTCCAGGCAACTGCAAATAACACGCCGCCGTTCAAACTCTCCGTCATGCTGTGGACCGTGTACGAAAAATTGCCCTTCGATCAGCGTATCGAAAAAGTTGCCTTGGCCGGCTACCCCGCCGTCGAGTTGGTCAACGAGTACAGGAATTTCACCAAGGAAGACTACGCCAGATTTCGTGCCAAAAAACGCGAACTGCGACTCACCGTCGATGCTACCAGCGGCATCTCCCACAGTTTGTGCGACGCGTCTCAACGCGATGCTTTCCTTGACGAAGTGCGCGCGAAACTCCCCGTTCTCGAAGAGCTTGAATGCAATAAGCTCATCATCCTCTCCGGAGATAGAGTTCCCGGCCAAAGCCCTCAGCAAATGCACGCCAATTGCATCGAAAGCCTGAAGCGCGGCGCCGAGATCGCCGCCGCTAAAAATGTCGGCCTTCTTCTCGAAAATATCGATCCCGAAGAAAATCCGAAATATTTCCTGACCTCCGTTTCCGAAGGCTTCGACATTGTTCGCTCGGTCGGCGCTCCTAATGTCCAGTTTCTATATGATTTCTTTCACGACCAGATCGCCGAAGGCAACCTCCTCGCCAAGCTGGAAAAAAACCTGGACCTCATCGGCGTTGTTCACATCGCCGACGTGCCCGGCCGTCACGACCCTGGTACCGGCGAGATCAATTATCCAAATATCTTCCGCAAGCTCGGCCAACTGGGCTTTAATGGGTATGTAGCCATGGAATTTATACCCGAAGGCGAGACCGTTGCTGCTCTCCGCGCTGCTCGCGAAATGGCCACCAAATACGGCAGCGCGCAACGAAATCAATCCGCTCAATTCATCAACCACCGGAGGCCCTATGCAGCGGCGTGAACTTTTCAGATTACTTGGAGCCGGTGCAGCCCTCCCGGTTTTTGATTCGAATCTCCTCGCCGCCTTTCAGGACGCACACCCCAAATCCACTTACGCGCTGCGCACCCTGAACCCCCATCAGAACGCCACTGTGGTCGCCATAATCGATTTGCTCATCCCCGAAACCGACACACCCGGAGCCAAGGCCGTGCGCGTAAACGAATTTATCGATTTGATCTTGACCGACTGGGCCCACGAAGATGAGCGTCAAAAGTTTCTCTCCGGTCTCGAGAGCATAGACAAGCGCAGCAACGTCATCTTCGGCAAAAATTTTATCGACGTTACACCTCAGCAGCAGGAAATTCTTCTTCGTGAGCTCGATCAGCATTGGGCCATGGATCGCGAAGAGCGCGCCACCCATCCTTACGTTCGCCACACTCACAACGAGCAGCTCACCGGTGATTTTTTTGGCGTCGTAAAACGCATGACTCTATACGGCTACTACACCTCCGAGGTCGGCTTCACTCAGGAGCTGCGCAAGCAAATCATTCCCGGCGCATATCACGGATGTACTCCCGTGACCGCTGCTGGCACTACCAAGGCTTAGGGAGAAGCGATGCCTGGCACAAAAATTTACGACGCAATCGTAATAGGCTCCGGAATCACCGGTGGCTGGGCCGCAAAAGAACTCACCGAAAAGGGTCTCAACGTTTTATTGTTAGAGGCCGGCCGCCCCATCGTCCCCGAACAGGATTACGTTGAGCATGTTCCCTCCTGGGAATTGAAGTATCGCGGCTGGGATTATCGCGAGGAGCGCCTCAGAACACAAAAAGTTCAGCGCGAGTGTTATTACGCGTGCGATGAATACTCCAGCAAATTTTTCGTCAACGATCTCGACAACCCCTACACCACCGATGCCGACAAGCCTTTCACCTGGATTCGTGGCCGCCAGGTCGGCGGCAAGTCGATCATGTGGGGCCGTCAAAGCTATCGTTTCAGCGATCTTGATTTCGAAGCCAACGTGCGCGATGGAATTTCTGCCGACTGGCCCATCCGCTACAAAGACATCGAGCCCTGGTACGAATACGTCGAGGATTTCGTCGGTATCAGCGGTCAAGCCGAAGGTCTGCCCCAGCTTCCCGACAGCAAGTTCCTGCCGCCCATGGAGATGACCTGCGCCGAACTGGTGGTCAAAGAGGCCTTGCCAAAAAGTTTCAACGACGGCCGGATATTGACCATCGGACGCGCCGCGGTATTGACGCGTGTCCATCGCGGCCGCGCCGCCTGCCACTACTGCGGAGTTTGCCATCGCGGTTGCATCACCCGCTCTTACTTCAGCAGCTTGAATTCCACGCTCCCCGCCGCGGAAAAAACCGGTCGCTTGACGCTTCGTCCTTACAGCGTGGTGCACAGCCTCATCTTTGATCCCAACACTCGCAAAGTAACTGGCGTCCGCGTGATCGACGGCCAGACCAAACAATCTCTCGAATTTCGCAGCCGCATTCTTTTTCTGAACGCCTCCGCTCTCGAATCCACGCGTATTTTATTGAACTCCGCGACTACCGAATTTCCCAGCGGCCTCGCCAACACCAGTGGCGAGCTTGGCCACAATCTTATGGACCACGTCATGGGCGCCGGCGCCGACGGCATCATTCCCGGTCACGAAGACAAAGAAGAATTCGGCAATCGTCCCAACGGCATATACGTTCCGCGCTTCAGAAACATAAAAACCAAAGAACCCTTCCTTCGTGGCTACGGTTATCAGGGCGGCGCCTACCGCGAGGGCTGGTCGCGCGGCATTAACTCCGCGGGCTTCGGGGCCGATTTCAAAAACGCACTTCGCAAGCCCGGTGAGTGGCATTTCTCGTTCTACGGTTTCGGCGAATGCCTCCCCAACCGCGACAATTTTATTGAAATCAATAAAGAACAAAACGACGCCTGGGGCATTCCCACCTTAAAAATTCATTGCGCCTTTGGCGATAACGAGAAGGCCTTGCAGAAAGACATGTCTATCCAGGCCGCCGAAATGCTCACCGCCGCGGGCGCCACCGACATCCATCCTTTCATTGAGGATAACGCGCCAGGCCTGACCATTCACGAAATGGGCACCGCCCGCATGGGCAAGGATCCCAAAACCTCCGTCTTGAACGAACACAATCAGGCCCACGACGTGAAGAATCTCTTTCTCACCGATGGCGCCTGCATGGTCTCCTCCGCCTGCGTCAATCCTTCGCTCACCTACATGGCCCTCACCGCTCGGGCCTGCGATTTCGCCGTTTCGCAAATGAAAAAAGGTGAGCTTTAACGGATGTCTCAGGTTCTTCGCTCTCCAAAAACCTATGACGTGTGCGTCGTCGGCTCCGGAGCAGGTGGCGGCATGGCCGCTAAAATTCTCACCGAGGGTGGCTTAAGCGTTGTTCTGCTGGAAGCCGGTCCGCCCGTAAATCCCGAAAAAGACTTCAAGATGTTGATGTGGCCGTACGATTTGCCTCATCGTGGCGCAGGCGTCGGCGGTCACGCGAGCGAAAATTTCGGCGAATTCCTCGCACCCAACGGCGCATGGAACATCGACGGCGAACCCTACACTTCCGCGCCTGGCGCTAACTTTCAGTGGTTCCGTTCCCGCATCGTCGGCGGTCGCACCAATCACTGGGGCCGCATCGCTCTCCGTTTTGCTCCCATCGACTTCACTTCCGGCACCCGTGATGGATTGGGCGACGATTGGCCCATCACTTACCAAGACATCGCTCCTTATTACGACAAAGTCGAATCCTACATCGGCGTTTTTGGCACCAAAGAAAATGTTTCCAGCGCTCCCGACGGTGTATTTCTTCCGCCGCCCAAGCCCCGCTGCACCGAACTGCTCGTCAAAAAAGCCTGCGACAAGCTCAACATCATTTGCATTCCCGCTCGCCTCGCGGTTCTAACCCGCTCCATAAATGGACGCGCTCCTTGCCATTACTGCGGCCAGTGCGGTCGCGGCTGCACGACCGCGTCCAATTTCAGTTCCAGCCAGGTCTTGCTGCCCCCCGCGATGAAAACTGGCCGCCTCACTCTAATCACTGGAGCCATGGCCCGCGAAGTCGTCGTCGGTAAAGATGGCAAGGCCGAAGGCGTCTCGTACGTCGACAAAAACACTCTCACCGAGAAACGCGTCAACGCTCGTGCCCTCGTTCTTGCCGCCAGTGCTTGCGAATCCGCCCGCCTGTTGTTGAATTCCCGCTCCACCGCTTTTCCGGACGGCCTCGCTAATTCCTCCGGTACCGTCGGAAAATATTTAACGGATTCCGTCGGCAGCGATGGCTGGGGCCACATCCCGGCCCTCGAAAAAATGCCGCCGCACAATCACGATGGCGTTGGTGGAATGCACCTCTATATCCCGTGGTGGAAGTTCGATCGCAAAAATGATTTTCCCCGCGGCTATCACATCGAGCTATACGGCGGCCGCGACATGCCCGGCGTAGGAATGTTCCACGAACTTTGCCATGACGAAGAGGGTTACGGAGCCACTCTCAAATCCCGCGCACGTCAAACCTACGGCACCACCATCGGATTCGCGGGACGTGGCGAAATGATTCCCAATCCCCATACTTACTGCGAAATCGACCCCGATATTGTCGATCAGTGGGGCATCCCCGTCTTGCGTTTCCACTTTCGCTGGTCGGAGTACGAATTGCGCCAGGCACAGGACATGCAGCAAACTTTCCGCTCCATCGTCGAAGCCATGGGCGGCGTTTACAAAACAAAAACCTCCATCGATGGCCAATATCCTTTCGGAATTCTGGAAGGCGGCAAAATTATTCATGAGGTCGGGACCGCCCGCATGGGCGCCGATCCCAGAACTTCCGTTGTAAACGCTTACTGCCAGGCTCATGACGTAAAAAATCTTTTCATTACCGATGGCGCTCCGCTCGTCACCAACCCGGATAAAAATCCCACCCTAACCATCATGGCTCTTTCCTGGCGCGCTTCCGAATATCTCCTCGACGAAGCCAAGAAAGGAAATATCTAGCATGAGCGCGGGCATCAGCAGGCGCGACATTCTGAAAACGCTGGCTCTCAGCGCCGTCGGAGGTTCCGTCTTAAAAGTAATCCCCGCCCAGGCTGCCGAATATGCCCATCAAGCCGTCCAAAAAGCTAAAGCCGCCTCTTCCGGCAAGTACACGCCAAAATATTTCACGCCGCATCAGTACGAAACGTTAACCTCTCTTTGCGAAACCATCATCCCCAAGGACGAAAAATCCGCCGGAGCCATCGAAGCCGGCGCCCCCGAATTTATCGATCTGCTCACCAGCGAAAACGAAAAATATCGACTCAGACTTGGTGGCGGCTTGTATTGGCTCGACGGTTTCTGCTCCGACCGTTACAACGCTACATATTTGGATTGCACTCCCGAGCAAAAAAAATCCGTGCTGGACCTCATCGCTTTCCGCAAAAACGCCAAAGCCGATCTGACTCTCAGCCAGGGGGTTGTTTTCTTCGCTTTCGTTCGCAATCTCACTTGCGACGCTTTCTACACCAGCAAAATCGGCATCGCCGACCTCCAGTACATCGGCAACACCGCGCTCCCCGAATTTCCCGGTTGCCCGCCGCTGCCCGAAGCTTGACCGTGTTGCCGTTAGCCGCCAAAAATCTCTCCGCGCTAACCTCCATTCGCTTTCTCGCGGCTCTTCGCGTCGCCATGTATCACCTCGTGAACTGGGATCACCGTACCTATTGGTGGCGCGGCCTGATGGGCACCCCCGCCAGCGTGAGTTATTTTTTCGTCTCTTCGGGATTTCTGCTGACCTACACATACGGTGAGCGCTTTGATCGCGACGAAATGCAAAACGGCAAGTTTTGGTTGGGTCGCTGTGCGCGCCTCTTGCCCGTTTATTTCCTTGGCCTGCTGGTTGCCTTGCCGGTCCTGCTTCACTCCCATACAGCTGCACCCGGCAAAATGCTTTTAACCGTCTTCTTGTTGCAAGCTTGGTTCCCCAGCAGCGCCCTCTATTGGAATACCCCTGCCTGGGCTCTCTCTAACCTCGCTTTTTGCTACCTCAGTTTGCCTTTTCTATTGAGAGCCACGCGCTGTTTTTCTAAATCCGCGTGCTTGATATTCGCGGCCGCCGCATGGCTCACCTCGCTCACCCTCTCACTCTCATATCTTCTTCTGAATCCCGACAACTTGACGCACATCGACAGCAACAACGTGGCTTTTTGGCTTTACGTTCTCAAATATAATCCGTTGGCGCACCTTCCCGAATTTTTTATCGGCGTGCTGGCCGCAAGACTCTTCACTGCCACCGGTGGGTTCACCCGCGCCCACGCCGATTACGCTTTCGTTTTCTCAACTGCGATCATCCTCATTATTCTGCTTCTCGGTTATAGCATTCCGTATCCGGTAACCCACACTGGACTGCTCGCGCCTCTACTGGCCATCTTGATCGCGAGTATTGCCAGCGGCGCATTCGTCGATAAGATACTTAAACCGAAGTGGTTCGTGCTCTTGGGCCAATCCAGTTTCGCGCTTTACATGTTGCACTGGCCTCTTTTGGTGTTCGCCGCGTGGTCCTTCGCGAATCACACTGAACTTGGACACATCGGACCCTTGCTTGTTGTCGCTTTAATCGTCGTTTTGTCCCTGGCGCTCTACAGATGGGTCGAAGCTCCGCTCACCGCAAAACTCCGAAAGTCCTTGTTTCACTCCGCCGCGACGCCAAAATATTCCGAGTAGGCTGCCGCCTGTAATTTCCAGCCACTCTCAGGGCAAAAAAAACGGCTGGCATTTCGCCAGCCGTTCTCTCAAATCTGGATGGTCCTTCAGGTTTTAGCGATGGCCTCCACCACCATGTCCGCCACCACCGTGGAATCCGCCGCCACCGCCGCCGTGGAATCCGCCACCACCACCGCCATGGAAGCTGCTGCCACCACGCGCTTGGAAGTTTCCGCCACGACTGCCGCCGCTAAACCCACGTCCGCCGCCGTTAAAGCTACTGCGTCCGTTATATCCGCCGTACGAACCGCGACCGCTATAAGCGCCGCGTCCGCCATATCCGCTACCGTAGTGGGTATATCCGCCGCGACCGTAGTAACCGCGACCGTAGTAACCGCGACCGTAGTAGCCGCGACCGTAGTAGCCGCGACCGTATCCCCAACCCCACCAGGGTCCGACTCCGATGAACACTCCATTCACGAAGTAATTAGGTCCCCAATAGCCGTATGGGGCGCAAGCATAAGGCGCGTAATCATAGTAGCCATACGCGCATGCTGGCGGGCCGTAGGCATAACCACCGCCGTAATACCCGCCGCCTACCCCAACTCCCACCGAAACTTGTGCGTGCGAATAGCTCGCCGCAAACATACAAACCGCTAACAACGCAAAATATCTTAGGTATTTCATGTGGCCCTCCCGATGACCGGCAAACCGTTCATTCTCGGCTACTTGCTCGTCCGGGAATCTATCTGTCGAATCACCGCTACTTGTTAAACTCCAAAGCGGCCAAAAAGTTGCGCCCGCTTTGCCTTTAATACTCCTTATCGCCAGCTAACTTCAAGCCCTTTCGTAACATAGCCGAACGATAAGACTCCACTCTATTAGATGCTCTTGCTTCAATTCTGATATCAAAATCCTAAACCTCAAACTCATTGCTTTTATGCCTTGATCTGCTGCGACGTCGCATCCCAAGTGGTCGCACTCCTCCGAAAATACGACTCGTTAGCCAGGTGGCACGCCAGCGCCGCATTATGCCCAAAAACCGCATCCTCCGTCACCGGCTGTCGGCTCTTTACCGCCTGAAAGAACCGCCACAAATGCGGCTTTTCCTCGTCCCACGACACGCCCTTATAACTAAACCCTTCCATCGTAGGCTCCTTACCCGGAGCCGGATCGTGTTCCTCATGCCACTTCTTTATATAGGCCTCCCGCATCTCCCGCGGGTAGCCCGACACGTAATAACTCGGCGCGCTATCTTCCCCAGTTTGCGGCATGTAGTTGATCGCGGTCTCCGTCACTTCCAGGATTCCCTTCGAACCCATAAACCGGTAAATTTCCGGCGTCTCGCAACCCAAATCCAGCCGCATATACACCGGAACCTCGCCGTACTCAAATAACGTAGCGTGCACATCCGGCATGTTCCGCCCGTCCGGGAATCGCAATATTCCCCCCATGGACATCACTCGCTGCGGCGGCTCATTCCATCCCAGCATATATTGCATTCCACTGATCAAGTGCACCAGTAGGTCGCCCGCCACGCCCGTCCCGTATTCCTTCCAGCACCGCCATCGCGCAAAAACTTTGGCGTCAAACGGACGCTTCGGCACCGTTCCTTGCCAGGTATCCCAGTCCAGCGTTTGTGGCGACAAATCCGGTGGCGGCGGATATTCCCAGGCTCCCGTCGGATCATTGCGTCCCAGCGAACCTTCCACCATGTTCAGTTTTCCAATCATTCCCTGCGCCAGCATTTCCTTCGCTTTGGCGCATATTACTGAGCTGACCCGCTGCGATCCGATCTGCACAATTCTTCCGGTTTTCTGCGCCGCGGCCACCATCGCTACACCTTCCTGCGCTGTGTGCGACATCGGCTTCTCGCAATAAATATCTTTCCCCGCGCTCACCGTATCCACCACCACCTGTTTGTGCCAGTGGTCGGGAACTGCGGCCACGATGCAATCGATATCTTTATTCGCCAGCAATTCCTGGTATCGCCGTGTCGTCGTAATATTCGGCCCGGCGATCTCTTTCGCTAGCGTGTGCCGCCCATCGTACAAATCGCACGCCGCTACGCATTCCACACCCGGCAACTGAATCGCATTGGTCAGCAGCCCCGAGCCTTGCATCCCAATGCCGATAATCCCAAATCGTACCCGGTCGCTCGCCGCCACTGCCTCGGAAGGGGAGGGAATCGTCTCTGGATCGAGAAAAAAAGTCCGCTTCGCGACTAACGCACCCGACACCCCCGCGCTCCTTTGCAGAAATTGACGGCGCGAAAGATCTTTAGTCATCGTCCACCCTCCGAAAATTTTCAGCGATCTTGAAAATGATCATCAATGCAATGGCTGCACGCTGACTTCTTTGAAAAATACAATGTCATTATCGCTGTGGTTTTGCAGCCCCATGTAACCGTCATTCGGTCGCCGCCCGCGCTCCGGCTCAAAATCAAATTTCTTCTCCGGAACGGGCTGCCCCTCGGTGTAATCGGTAACCTTCACATCGTTCAGTACCACCACGGTGTGTGGACCATCCAGCGTGATCAGCATGGTGTTCCACTCCGGCCCCGGCTTTCCCGGACGCGCCGCCGGCTTGGTCAACGAATAAAGCGTCCCCGTAACGTGATACGCGTCTTCCTTCGAGGTCTCCGGCTCATTATCAATCTGCACTTCGTATCCGTAATGTACCGGCATCCATGGCTCGCGCGGCTCGATCGGTATGCGCACAAACACCCCGGAATTGTCATTGTGATCGCGCATTTTATACACCACCCGGATCCGGCAATTCCCCATCTTGCCGCCCGTCCAGTACAGCAATCCCATACCGCCATGTGTGCGAATCAATCCATCTTCGACAGTCATGCTGCCGGGCCCCACATGCTTCCAGCCGCTCAAATCTTTGCCGTTAAATAGCTGTTTGACTGCAGGCCCTTTGGCTTGTGCTGGACTTTTTTCTTGTTCGGTACTTTTTTCCTGAGGACGTCCGGCCGCGAGCAGTAGCATCGCCGCAAAAGCAGCGCACAAAAGAAATTTATTCATAACTCGCTTTCTCTGCGCCGCGTGAACTAAAAGCGCAGGTCGTGCAGGTGCGTATAACTCTTGCGAAGATCGTCGATCGGTGAAGTAGGCTCGTCGTTCTCCACGAAGTAATGTTCAATACCCGCTTTCTTCGATTCTGCAAACAAGTGCTTCCAATCAATCGCGCCGTCGCCAACGTCCGCCATGTGCCCGTCTTTTTGGCCCATCTTCCCATCCGGCCCTTTAGTCCAATCCTTCACATGCACCAACGGAAACCGCCCCGGATAACGGTTGAAATAGGTCAGCGGATCCTGTCCCGCAATAGTGATCCAGCAAAGATCCATCTCCATCTTCACCAGTTTCGGATCCGATTCGCTCAGCAAAATGTCATACCCCAATTTTCCGTCGCCATCCGCCAGCGGCTCGAATTCATAGCTGTGATTGTGGTACGCGAATTGGATCCCGGCTTTCTTGCTGGCCTCACCGGCCCGGTTAAAAACTTCCGCCGCTTTCTTATATGCGGCCGCTTTCTTCCGCTCTGATTCATCAATCGAGGGACACACAATGAAGCTGTGACCCACGACATGCGCCGCCTCTAATGTTTCCGGCCATTTGTTCTGCACCACTTCATAAGAAACATGTTCACTGGGCGCCGTGAGATGCACCCTGTCCAGGATGGTTCGAATCTCTTTCGGCTGGTGATCGAAATACCCCGCGAATTCCACTTCCTTGTAACCGACGCCCGCAACTTTCGCGAGCGTCCCCTCAAAGTCCGTCTTAATCATGTCCCGCACGGTGTAAAGCTGCACGCCAATGCGCTCCAGTTTGTGTGAGCCCTCAGCAGCCCCACCAGCCCCAGTAGGCCCGGTGGCCCCAGTGGCGCCGCTGACCAACGTCGAGCGCGAAGCCAAAAGTGTAGCCGCAGCAGTACTGCCAATAAATGTTCGTCGGTTCATGCGCGGCATTGTACTCCTCCAGCCCCAAAAGTGAATAGCCGCAAGTGAGCCAACCTTCCTATAACCATTTTGAACTGCTTACGTGTCCAACCAGCGCACGTCATAAGGCCTAAGATAGTGGTCGGTGTGTCTGGACGTAGGTGAAAATCAATGATGACTCTCAGAGTGGGACTCGGATGGATCGTGTCAATTGGAATGCTGTCTTGGACCGTGCCGGCCGCCGCGCAGTTTCCCGAGAAGTTCACAAATTTGAAGGTATTGCCAAAGGACATTTCGCGTTCGGAGTTGCAGTCCACCATGCGTGGATTCGCATTCGCTTTGGGTGTGCGATGCGACCATTGTCATAGCGAGAAAGCAGGCGGAAAGAAGTTCGAGATGGACTTCGCAGCCGACGATAAGGAACCCAAAAAGACGGCACGGGTAATGCTGGAGATGGTCGCGGCGATCAATCGAGATTACATCAGTAAAGTATCCGACAATCCGCCTATTCAGGTGCAGTGCGTCACCTGTCATCACGGCTTGGCGAAACCCCGAACGCTGAACAGTGTTATGGCCGAAGCCGTGGAACAAAAAGGGATCGACTCTGCTGTGGCCCTGTACAAAGATTTGCGAAAGAAGTATTACGGCGGCGGACAGTACGATTTCAGCGAAACTTCGCTGAATCAACTGAGCGAGGCGCTGCTGGCGCAAAAGAAAAACAAGGAAGCGCTGGCGATCATGGAGCTCAATTTCGACTCCAATCATCCGGATTCCGTGTGGTCCTACCATATGCTGGCGATGGCCCACCAAGCGAACGGACAGGTCGAAAATGCCATAGCCGACTACCGCAAAGTGCTGGAACTTCATCCTGACGATGACTGGGCGAAGGAACAGATCGCTTCCTTGACAACGGCGAAGTGAGGCGGATTAAGGGTCGGCTAAACACTAGTTGGCGGTTTAAACTTTCCTCGCGCCGTCTCCAGCATTTCCGCAACCGCCAAAATCAATTCATCCTCGTTGGGCCTGCCGATCACTTGCACCCCAATTGGCAATCCCTCCGCTGAAAATCCCATCGGCACCGAAACCCCCGGAAACCCCGCCAGATTCAACCATTGCGCATGCCGCATCGTATCGCGATAACCGCAACCCGGTTGCCAGTTTCCTTCGCCATGTCGAAATGCCGGCGCCGCACAAACCGGCGAAAGCAAAATCGGAACGTCTCGCATCTGTTTGATAATGTTTGCGCGCACGATATCCCGCTTCACGCAAGCGCCCATGAACTGATCCACAGTCAGCTCAGTTTTCAACCTCGCCGCCGCTAAATATTCTCGAAACATCAGACTCAACTCCACTTCGCGCCCCTCCACCATCGGCTCAAATAAACGCGCGATCATCGGCCCAAAGAAAAACCACCACAACTCAATGGCTCGCTCCAGCCCTTTCAACTGCAACGGTTCCACCTGGAATTGTTCTGAAAGCAAACTCGCAGCTCTGTCAACCGCCTCTCTCGTTTCCCTCGTAACACTTCCCAACGCGTCCGACTCCAGTAACCCCACGCGCATCCCGGTCAGCTCACCTTCTCCAAAAGATCGCGCTTCAATCGCCGTCGAGAGCGCATCGTCCGCATCCAGCCCCTTCATCACATCAAACAACACCCGCACATCCACCACCGTTCGCGCCATCGGTCCCACCACGCCTAACCACGGGAACGCCCCAGCCTCTCGCGGAAAATGTCCGGTCCCAGGAATCCGCCCCGGAGTCGGCTTCAATCCGCTAATCCCGCAAAAATGTGCCGGCACCCGCACCGATCCGCCGCCATCGCTTCCCACTCCTCCCATCGAACAACCCGACGCAATCGCCGCCGCTTCGCCACCGCTCGACCCGCCCGCCGATCGCGCAAGCTCCCACGGATTATTGGTTTTCCCAGACAACGCGTTGTCCGTCTCGTACGCCATTAAAAATTCCGGCACATTGGTATTTCCAATCAAAATCGCGCCCGCGGCCCGCAGCCGCGACACCAGCACCGCATCCTCGCCCGCCACATAATCCGTTCGCAGCCGCGAACCCGCCGGACACGGCCACCCCGCCACATCGATGCAACTCTTGATCGAAATCGGCACGCCGTGCAGCGCCCCGACTGAATCTCCGCGCAAGACGCTTGCTTCCGCCGCAAGCCCCTGTCGCCGTGCTCCTTCCGCATCGACATGCACAAAAGCGTTTAACTTGGGCTGCAATTTCTCAATTCGTGCAAGATGAGCGTCAATAATTTCGCGGGGAGAGATCTCTTTCGCTCGAATCTTGCCTGCAACTTCAGCGATGCCCGCGAAATAAATGGAATCCATTTTGTCTCAAGCGAGAGTAAGCGCTGCGCCGACACCGGTCAAACACACTTGACCCTGCTCAACGAAGCCCACAGAATCGTATATTCACAGGAAAAAGCCCTACACAGCTTGTAATTCACGGAGGCAGCACCAGTCATCTACATGCGCATCGTTTTTCGTTTCATTCTTCCCATCCTCGCTTGCCTGCTTTTGCTTTGCGCCATACTTTTGCCCTCGCGCTCAGCCCAGAAAACTTCCAATCCCCCCGCAGCTGCGCCATCGCCGCAACCTGCCTTGCCC
The DNA here is from genome assembly GCA_035482155.1 of Verrucomicrobiia bacterium. GTDB lineage: Bacteria > Acidobacteriota > Terriglobia > Acidiferrales > UBA7541 > Acidiferrum. The sequence goes on from DATHRB010000033.1 coordinate 50,333, forward strand.
GACGATTCCACCAAGCCATTACGCCTGAACACTCTCGGCGTCGCCTACCTCAACCAGCAACGCTCCGCCGACGCCCAGAAGCTTTTTGAGCAAGCTCTGCAAGCCGACCCAAAATTTGCCGTCGCCCGCCTCAACCTCGGCATCGCACTCCTCAATCAACAAAAAGCCGAAGCCGCCCGCGATGAACTCCTCACCGCCGCACAGCAACTCCCGCGCGATCCTTACGCCTGGTACAACCTCGGCCTAGCGTACAAAGATTTGGCTGACTTCGCTCGCGGAGCCGCCGCGTTCGAACACGTCACAGAAATCCTTCCCGATGAAGCCGACGCTTATTATTTTGTCGGCTACTTGTATTCTCAGCTCCAGAAATACGATCAAGCCATCGCCGCCTTCCAAAAAGGCCTCGCGCTATTTCCGTATCACGCTTCCTCGGAATTTGGCATCGCCCGCGCCTACCAGCGCAAAGGTGATTCGGCCTCCGCGCGCGAGCATCTCGCCAAATTCCAAAACATCACCACCAATCATCTCGGCGCTCCGTTTGGGGCTGGCTACGGCGATCAGGGCCGCCTCTCTCTCGCGGAATTCCCGGCCAACTCCTCTCTAACAGTTCCACCCGCAATCCCGGTGCACTTCACCGCGCAAAATTTTGAATCCCTTTTGCAAAACTCCACCAAATCCTCTCGAACTCCTTCTTCCACTCCGGGCCCATCCACTGGCGCATGTTTTTTGGATTTCGATGGCGATGGCAAACCCGATCTTTTCCTCGTTAGCGCCACAGCGAACGGCGTCAGCCATCTCCTGCACAACATCGGCGACGGCCGCTTCGAAGACGTCACCGACCGCGCCGGCCTTAAACTTTCCGGCCCCGGACTCGGCTGTGCCGCGGGGGATTTTGACAACGACGGTCACACCGACCTCGCCGTCTGCTTGGCCGACGGCGTTCACCTGTTCCACAACCAGGCCAACGGCAAGTTTGAAGACGTCACAGAAAGAGTCGGCATTCGCCGCGAAAAAAGTTGCGTGGCCGTAACCTTCGTGGACTACGACCACGACGGCGATCTCGACCTCTACATCACTTCGGCCGCGGACGGCGGCAGCGCATCACCTCACAACACTCTCTGGCGCAACAACAACAACAATACTTTCACCGACGTCTCCGCCGAAACCGCACTAGGTATCCCCGCCACCGGCGCAGGTCTCATCACCACCGACTTCAACAATGATCGCGCTATCGACTTTGTTTTCTCCGGCGGTCCCGAAGGCGCCTCCATTTACTTAAATCCTCGCGAAGGAAAATTCACTTCACTCCCCATCATCGATTTCAAAAAAGAAAATCTTCCCCCAGCCGTCGGCGTCATCGCTTTCGATTTTGACAAAGACGGCTGGATGGATCTCGCCTTCACCCACGCGGGTGCACCCGGCATAAGCCTGTGGCGCAACGTAAGCGGAAAAAAACTCGAGCGCGTCCCGCTCCCCGATCTCGCTTGGCAACGCGGCTGGGGAATTTCTTCCATCGATTACGATAATGACGGCTGGCTCGACATTATCGCCGCAGGGGAATCCAGCAACGGCGGCGAACTTCGCCTCCTCCGCAATCTGGGAAGTCAGGGTTGGTCCGACGCCACCAAAGACGCGCATCTCGACGCCATCAAAGTTACTCAGCCGCGCGCCTTAGCCCTTGCCGACACGCGCGGCCAAGGCGCCGCTGACATCGTCGTGACGCAACTCGGCGGTCCTCCCGTCATCCTTCACAGCGATGGCGCCACCGAACACAACTGGATGCACATCGATCTGAAATCTCTCAGCGACAACAAATCCGCCATCGGCACAAAAGTGGAAGTCTACGCAGGCCCGCTCTATCAAAAATGGGAAATCGCCGGCGCCTCCGGCTACCTCGGCCAAAATTCCACATCCGTTCTCGCCGGACTAGGCGCAGAAAAAAATGTCGAAGTCGTGCGCCTGCTCTGGCCCACCGGCGTTCCGCAGGACGAAATAAATTTGCCCGCCAAAAAATTTCATTCTCTCGCTGAACTCGATCGTCGCGGAAGCTCTTGCCCGGTTCTCTTCGCCTGGAACGGCCGCGAATACGAATTCGTCGCCGACATGATTGGTCCCGGCGTCGTCGGCCACTGGGTCGCACCCGGAGAGCGCGATGTCCCTGATCCCGATGAATATCTCAAGGTCAACGCCCGTAGCGTTCATCCACTGAATGGCTTGCTCAGTTTCCGTTTCATGGAGCCCATGGAGGAAACCGTTTATCTCGACCAGGTGCGCCTTCTGGCCATCGACCATCCCGCGGCCTACGAAGTAAATCCCAACGAGCGTTTCGTCAGCGCTCCGCCTTTTCCCGAATTCCGCGTAATCGCTACGCGCGGCGCGCATCCGCCGGCCGGCGCGTGGGACGACCACGGTCATGACGTTCTTTCACTGATCGCCAAGCGCGACCGCAAGTACGTTACGGATTTCGACGCGTTACCTTTTACCGGCTTCGCCAAACTTCATTGGCTCGAACTCGACCTTGGAAGCTGGGATTCCGCCAAGCCGCTGCGCCTCATCATGGATGGCTACACCGACTATTTCACCGCTACATCCATGTACTCTGCCGACCAGGCCGGCATAAAAGTTATCGCGCCTTACGTGGAAGTTCTCGACGCACAAGGAAATTGGAAAAAAGTAATCAACGACATGGGTTTTCCGGCAGGCCTGGAGCGCACTATGGTCGCCGACCTGACTGGGAAAATTCCGCCCGGCACCCGTCGCATTCGTATCGTCAACAATCTAAAAATTTACTGGGACGCCATCCGCATCGATCAAACCCCAGACACGAACGACGTGCACGTATCCGAGGTCCCGCTCGCCAACGCTTCGCTAACTTTCCTGGGCTTTCCGCAGGAAAAACGCCTCACACCTGCCAGCGACACCACCTACTCCTACACGCGACGCAGCAAAACCGGCCCCTACGCTCGAGCCGCCGGCAACTACACTCGATACGGCGACGTGCAAAATCTCTTGCGCGCCTCAGACGATCGCTTCGTCGTATTTGGTTCCGGTGAAGGCCTCAAGCTCGACTTCGATCCGCACAAACTCCCGCCACTACAGAAAGGCTGGGTCCGCGATTATTTCTTCTACGCCGACGGTTTTGAAAAGGACCTGGATTTTTACGCCGCCCACGCCTTCACCGTCGAGCCTCTTCCGCGCCACACTCTTTTGCCCTATCCCTATCCCGCCGGCCAGGACTATCCCGTCGACCCCGCACATCTGGACTACCAACTGGAATTCAACACTCGCCAGCGCTCCGATCATTTACCCCCATCGTTGCGCTACCAATACGCCCCCATCCACTGAAAGTCATCCAACACGCAGGGTGCCCCCACCCTCGATTTTTAGGGTGAGTCTTTCTGTTGACCTTCGTCTTTGAAGTTGAAGTGAAAATCGAGGCACAGACAACTCGCCCCTAAGGGCAGGGAATTAGCAACAAGCCTTCCGTCAATCTGTGTCCAGAAGTTGCCTCCTCTTCCTGGTTCACGGATGCCCTCAAAATTCGCCTTCGGAGTAAGAAAATAATCGGCTGCTAACCATTAAACAAAAAAACCGTGATACAAAAAAACCGGTCATTCCGAGCGGAGCAGACCGGCTTTTTCCTTCTGCTTCGCTCCTGCGAAGCAGCCGGTCTGCGGAGTCGAGGAATCTCTCTTCGGTTGTTTCTCGCGCCCCAACAAAAACCAATTTAAACGCGAATCACTCCAGCGAAACATCCACCCACGCACGCTTCTTCGCGCTCTTAGCAATCGCTTCGCAAAGCGTCAATTCCTGATGCCCCGTCAAAAAATTCGGAAACTTCTGCGGGGCTTCAAAATCCCCCGCATCCACATACTCATAAAACTCCCGAAACAATTGCACAAACGTATCGGGATACCCTTCCGCATGCCCCCCCGGATACACCGCATACCCCCGCGCTTCAGGACTCAGCAGCGCAGGATCTTTGCACAACAATCCATTCGCTTCATCCCGTCGTCCGATCCACAATTCATTTGGCGATTCCGAATTCCACGCGAGCGAGCCTTCGGTCCCGTCAATTTCAAACCACAGCCTCGCCTTGCGCCCCGCGCTGACTTGCGAAACGGTCATCACCCCTCGCATGTCATTCGCGAAGTGCAGCAACACCGACGCATAGTCATCCGTGGTAATCGGCACTTCATCAAATTCATCGCTAGACCGCGCTTTGAAAGTCTCCACTCGCCCGCGCGGCCGCTGCCGAATTGGCACAATCGTTCCCAGGTCTGCGCAAACTTCATCCACTTTTGCTCCCGCGATCCACATAACTAAATCCAGCCAGTGCGTGCCAATGTCCGACACCGCGCGCAATTCGCCGCCTAGCTTCGGTTCCAGCCGCCAGTTCCAATCACTCGCATGCAGCAGCCAGTCCTGCAAAAAACTCCCATGCACCAGGCGCGGAGTCCCAATCGTGCCACTCGCAACCAACGCTTTGGCCTCCTGGCATAGCGGGTAGTAGCGTAAATTGTAAGCCACTCCTCCCGCGCGTTTGCACTCTCTGGCAAGCTTGACCAGTATTTCGGATTCCGCCGTATCCGTAGCCAACGGCTTTTCGCACAGCACGTGCTTGCCCGCGCGCATCAACACGTTGGACTGTTCGAAATGCAAATAATTTGGCGTGCACACGTGCGCCACGCTCGCCGTTTTGTCCGCCGCCGCCTCCTCGACCGAAGCGTAAGCCCGCGGCAGCCCTAGATCCGCCCGTGCTTCCTCACCACGCTCCGCCGAACTTCCTACCACCCCGCGCACCTCAATGCCCAGCCGACGCAGCGCATCAACATGCGCCTTACCCACAAAACCAGCCCCGATCAATATCGCCGCAGCTTTCATACCGCTCCCGTCTCCAAAATTCAGGCGCCCATTCTAATGCCTCAAGCAAAACAAAAACTGCTCATTGCGCAACGCAGTTCATTCGAACACCTGCACCATTCAAACAAAAATTAATTCAACCAGGCGTCATTCGAACGATGCACCGTTCGAATAAAATTCAACCGTTACGAACCCGTCATTCGAACCGCTGCACCATTCGAATTAAATTCCCCACGCTCATTCGAACGCGCCACTAAATACTTCAAGTCTTCCTTTAAATGTCGGCGCGCCGACATTCTTGTCGACTCTAATTAATTGTTTGAATTATTAGATGGTTAACCATAACGTTTGGGTCAGCGCTCAACGCTTGGGCTGAAATGTTTCGGGTGGGTCCAAATAGCACTGCTTCCAGAATGCTTCCTCCGAAATTTCTCCCTTCGCTAATTGCTGGATGCCCGCAAGCGTCGCGCCCGCGATCCCCCCATCAGCGGAATCAAAAATCACCACTACCCCATCCCCCGCTGTAGCGCCCGCCGTTTCATCCGCATACTTCTGCATCAACGAGCCGGCAAACTTTAATTTCGCGTGCGCGTCAGTCTCCTTGGGATCCTGACTCACCGGTTGCACGGTATAAATCTTCACCGTTTTTCCTTTCAAAGCTTCCCATTCGCCAGGGAAAACACTATTTTCTTCGCGCTCCACTCGGAAAGCCGCCTGCTTTGCCGCAGCTTCCAACTTCGCCGTTTCCTCCAGATGCTCGGCAATCACTTCCGGCAACTCCAGCGCGCTCCGCCGTATGTATCCGCGTGATACACCTGAAATTTGCACGTGAATCCATTCGCCCGCGGCGTCCAGAAATTCAAACTCATCGTTCACCGCTGCCTTGAATAAAACCCGGCTCTCCTCGCCCGCCCGCGCCAGCACCGGCGTTCCCGCTCTCTTCACCGTCACCAGATTCAGCGGATGCGCCTGATTCTTCTTAACCTCCTCAAGTCCTTGCAGCTCTACGTTCAAACTGCGCATGTGCTTTTCTTCCGTTTCACGCTCGATGCGCAGCCGGTTCAGCTCTTCCGTGCCCTCTGGCGCTGCGATTGGATTCCCGCCGCCAGGCGACATATTTATGCCCCCACCCAGATTCAATTTTGGCGTCGGCACCGAAATTCCGGAGGTTGCTAGGGAGCGCGCCGTGCCTGGCGCAGGTTTGTTTCCGAATTTCTCGTCCAACCGGTCAAGCAAATCCAGTTCAAGTCGGCCATTGGAAGACAAAATCTGGTAGCCCGATTTTGCCGGATCTTTGTCGGCATACCACGCGGTTATCTTCGCGCTCACCTGTACAATCGTCCCCGCTGGAACCCCTGGCAAAACTTCAATAGAGAACTGGTAGAACGCTCGCTCGTAGCGCTCCAGCGGCTGTTGCGTGGTACCCACGAACCCATCCACGATCGGCAGCTTTTGCCCCGTGTATGCCTGCAAGTCCTTCAATGCCTGCTCGACTTCTGTTTTTGGTTTTGAAAACGTCCGCGCGTACGGCATCGCCTGTCCGTTCGCGGAGAAAACTGCAAACGCACTGAAAACCAGCGCCACTGCAGAGTTTCGAATTTTAAGTTTTAGAAAATCTTTCGTCACATTCACGGCAAAGGTTCCAGCTGCTCAATCGCAATCCAGCCGCGCTGCCCGTCCGGAGTTTCCACTCCCAACCAGTGCGGGGTGACAATCACGATCACCACTTCCGTATACGCCGGCAAGCTCACCACTTTCGCCGAAGACTGAAACGGTGCTGCCTTCAAATCCGTTCCCGGCGCTTTAACTCGGCGTTCCACCTCGTGTCGCAAATCTTTCAGGCGTTGTTCTATGTCCTTCACCGAGCTTTGCGTCGAAGCCAATAAACTTCTTTCATCCTCGCGTCTGCGAATAATTGTTTGTTTCACTAAATCCGCGCTGTCTCGCCGCCGTTTCATATCTGCCGCCGCTTGCGCGTCAAGCTGGATGGCTTGCAAATGCTCTTGTATGGCCTTGTACTCGCTGGATTCCACCGTGCCATCCGAATCATGCACGGTCCGGTGCGTGTTCTCTACGTAGACCGCGTCGATTCGCACGCGAGTGCGCCCCTCTTGTTCCGGAATGACGATGTATCGCACTGCGATAGTTCCTTGATCCGCGCTTTCCAAAAAATGGCGCGGCGCGATAGCATCTTTGCGAATCTTGTAAAATACCTGCCCAGGGCCTTTCCAGCGCGCGAACAAGGGAGTCGAGGTGACCTCCGTTGCGCCCATGAGCGTACGGTCTTTGTCGAAGATCCACGTACCGTGAATAATCTGATCCTCCAGGACTTCGTTTACCGCTTGCAGCACATCCGCCTTGGCGCCTAGAAACTCACCAGCAAAACCAGGACTCCGAAGTTGTTGAGCTCTCGCGTCAACCGGTCCCGTTAAAACGGCAATCACGATATATAACGCGGTAGGCAAAACAATCGTGGAACTCGAGCCCAAGGGGTTCCTCATTTTTGCTCGTCGAAAATTCCCGTTGATGAAATTATTCAGCGTGTTGCTTAAGGTCATCGCAATTATTGCCATTCTTAAATCTATTTCACTCTCCCGCTGATTATCGACCAATCATCGCCGGCAGATTGGCACCAGCCCGACGAGAATAACACTTTCCCGGAATCGTCAGCGGCCGGGGCGGAGCCGCTACAAGCGCCGCTTCGATTAGAGGTCATAAAGCGATGCTGGGTTTCCGCACGGAATGCTGGACGTCATCATTATTCAAGTTGATCACAATAATTTCGGCCAACGCAGCCTCGAAGATACAAAAATCGATAACTCCACACCAAAAATATCCCAATTCCTGTAAGCAGCCACCACCGCGAGTGTTAGCCGAATTTTTTTCAACCACAAATTTAAAGAAATCACTTGCATTCATTTTTTCGTGGATGTAGGATTCGCGACGGTTCAGGGACTCGGAGTCATGGCGCCTTTTTTTCTACGCAAAAAGGTGCCGGGAATTCCATGGGGCATGCTTCAGGACACTTCTTTGCGGTCGATAATGGCTCTCGGTCTCTCCCGGAGACCAAGTGGACGAGTCTGCGGTCACCTTTTCCCTTCCTTACACTGCGGTTTGAACTTTCCTTTTGCACATCGTTTTGAGTGTTGAAAGAGGAGGCGGTATGTCCTTGCTTTCGAAGGCAGCGGTGAAGGAAAAGTTTTTCGGATTCACTTCCTCGCTCTTGCTCGCTTTTCTAGCGTTTGTTTTTTTCTTCGCGAATGTTCACCCCGCTTCTGCCTTACCGGCCTTCGCAAGAAAATATGGAATGCCATGCTCCTCGTGCCACGAGGCGTGGCCTAAACTCAGCCCGTTTGGGCAGGCCTTCAAAGACAATGGCTACCAAATGGGCAACGATCGTGACGCCCCCATCTTCCAGAACCCCGCCTACTGGCCGGTAACCTTCCGCATCACCCCGGTCTGGCACCGCGAGAGTCAGAACCTGACAAACGTCGATGGTCCTGGTGGACCTTTAACCGCCGAGGGTCAGGTCACTACTCACGGATTCGATTGGAGTGGATTGGATTTTCACACCGCCGGGACGCTCGCAAAGAATTTTTCGTTCTATGTCCTCCCTTCTTCAGATAACACCGCCTCTTTCCATTTCGAGTCCGTCTGGGCGCGTGTTGACAATATTCTGGGGAGCACTTGGTTCAACATCAAAATGGGCAAGTTTGAACTCGATAACTTGCTTTCGGAAAAACGCATTTTGACCATCACCAATGTGGCGGGCGTTTACGCCAATTATCACTTCCAACCACTGGTTTCCCCCGGAAGTCTCGCTGCTCCGGGTGCCGTTACAGAATCATATGGTTTCGGCATTGGCGACAACCAGGTCGGCGTGGAATACATGGGCCACTCCAAGGACGACCGCACCCGCGTTTCGGCCTCGCTTCTCAGTTCGCAGGATGGTCAGCCCGGCTTGCCTAACGGCAGAGGCTATAGCGGTTTCTTTACAGCCAGCCAGGCTTTCCAGCTGGGCAGCTTGGGTGTGCAGCGAGTCGGTGCCTTCGCCTTCATTGGAAATATGCCGACATTCTTTCAGTTCACCCAAGGCGGAGTCGGTGTCCCTGGAACTGGCATTGGCAACAAGAGTTTTTACCGCGACGGCTTAATCGGCATGTGGTATTTCAAGAAGCTTGATGTCACCACCATGTACTTCCACGGTTGGGATAACGCTTTCCTGGGCTCAAACACTCCTTCAAACACTGCACTCCCGACCGACGCCAATGGCGTTACAGCCCGCGCACCAACGTGGAATGGCGCGCTTATCGAGACTCATTACAATCTCAATCCGCAGCTGATTCTGATCAATCGCTATGAAGCGATCCGCATGTCCCGTCAGGTTTTCGCAACGAACCCTGGCAACTTCGGCAACGAGGACGTTTTGACCTTTGGCTGGCGTTACTACCCGTTCATCTCTAGCCGCGCCGGTTTTGCTTTCCACAACGAGTACGCCATCATGCGCCAGCGAGGCGCCTCGCCGATTACTGCCCAAGATCTGACTACCAGCAGCTTGCTCGCCGGATTTGACTTCGACTTCTAAGGGTAAAACGATGAGCCTAATGAAAATCACGAAGTTGGCTGTCGCACTTCTCGCCGTTTGCCCACTCGCAGTTTCCGCGCAGCAGCCGCAATCTGAGCAAGGCTCCGCGCAGCCCGCCACTCAACCGGCTCCGGCACAACAGGCTCCGCCGGCCGAAAAAGCCGCTGTTACGCCGAACCGCAACGCGCCAATGGAATCTCACATTGGAAAATATACCGGGCACTCGGCTGCCGGTAAGCAACTCTATTACCGCTACTGTTGGGGCTGCCACGGATTCCGCGGCGATGGCAACGGAGAGAATGGTCCCTACCTCAACATCTTGCCCCGCAATTTCGTGGCGGCGACCTTCAAATGCCGCTCGACTCCCACCGGCACCCTTCCCTTGGATCAGGATCTTTACAACTCCTTGGTCCGCGGACTCAATAACAGCAACATGCCCTCGTGGATCACTTTAACTTCGCAAAACCGTGCCGACCTAATTGCTTTTATTAAGACTTTTTCACCGCGCTGGCAAACTGAAAAGGCCGGCGACCCTATCAATGTTCCGGCAGAACCTGCGTTGACGTTGCAAAGCATCAAGCATGGCCAGGAACTTTTCCAGAAACTGGAATGCTGGAAATGTCATGGACAGGAAGGTCGTGGCGACGGTCCATCGGCTTCAACCCTCACCGACAGCAACGATCAACCCATTCGCCCGTACAACTTTGCCGCTGGCTCCCGCTTCAAGTGCGGTGTGACCAACAGCGATTTGTACAAAATTTTCCTCACTGGCGTGGATGGCACCCCGATGCCCTCTTTTGGCGACGTGGTCAAACCGGAAGAAGCATGGGACCTCGTTCACTACTTAAGGACACTTCAAGTGAACAAGAAGAGTCCCGAGCTGACCTTATGGATGAGCACCTCGGAAGGCGCTGCGATTGTAAGCGCACAAAAAATTACCGGCACCCCTACCGGTTCAGGTATCAAGCAGTAGCTTTGTAGTTGCAAGTGGTTTCAAGGAGAACAGAAATGCGTTACAAACAGATTATCTCTGCAGCATTTTTATTAACTGGCGTAGCGGCCATGTCCTTCGCTGGTCCGCCCAAGCCCGCCGGTGGTTCCGTCAGCGGAAAAGTCACCTACGAGGGCACTCCCGCGAAGCAAAAGCCCATCGATATGTCCAAGGAGCCTAGCTGCGCCAAGCAATACACCACTCCGCCCACCACCGAAACGGTGGTTACTGGACCGGGTAATTCTCTAGCGGACGTGGTCGTATACATTTCTGCGGGCGCGCCTGACGAACCTCCTCCTTCCCAAGCGGTGACATTTGACCAGAAGGGCTGCCGCTACACTCCCCACGTTCTCGCTTTCCAGACCAATCAGGAATTGAAAGTCGTGAATGACGATCAGACCTCTCACAACATCCATCCACTGGCAAAAATAAATCACGAATGGAACAAGTCTCAGCCCCCCGGAACGCCGCCACTCTCCGAAAAGTTCGCGCAGGCGGAATTTATTCCCGTAAAGTGCAACGTTCACCCCTGGATGCACGGCAACTTCGCGGTGCTGAAGAATTCGCACTATGCCGTTTCCTCTAGAGAAGATGGTTCGTTCACGCTGCCCAATCTGCCGGCTGGAAAATACACCGTCACCGCATGGCATGAATCCTACGGAACGCAAACTCAGGATGTCACCATCTCGGGCAGCGAAACGAAAAGCGTCAATTTCGTTTTCAAAGCCAAGCCTTACTAGTCGGTATCGCATGTGCTCTCGGCTCCTCCAATGCACATAGTTGGTCAACGCTTGAGTTGAACGATCGAAACTGCTGGCGTCGTTTTTTGTTTGCAAGTTCGGGAAAACGCAAGAACAGCGCCAGCGTGGGCAATTATTTTACGGCTCGATATCCGAATTGAAGCGTCCGTGTACGCCGCGGGCAAAGGCGGGAAGCGATGGCTAGACTCCTGGCAGTGACCATCATAGTGATCGCCATAGTTTCGGCGATCCCCGTAATCATGCACACCTGGGAAGCGCCCGCCGACATCTCCACCCACGGCCAGATGATTGACGATCAGATGGCTGACACCATGATCGAAGCCGGCGTGTCCTTTCTGGCCGCGCAAATCCTTCTTGCCCTGTTTATCTGGAAATCTCCCACGAACAAGCCTGGCCCTGAAGGAAAATTTAAAGTCTTCCCCGGTGGGGCCAAAGGTTTGATCATTGCCTCAATTGTTTTGGTAGGTGTTGAAGTTCTGGCTCTGGGCGCGTTCGGATCCAAAGCATGGGCCAGGGTTTATTTTACTCCGCCGGCGGCCGATGCCATGCCCATCCAGGTTCAAGCCGGGCAATTTGCATTTTATTTTCGTTATCCAGGTAAGGACGGGAAATTTGGCCCAATTCATCCCGAGATGATCAGCGAGGCCACCCAGAATTTGTTCGGACTCGATCCGGAACACGACGTGGAATCCAGAGATGACGTCGTCGCTGCAGAGTTGGCCATTCCTGTAAACAAGGAGATTCATCTCCTCATGCACGCTAAGGACGTCAGCCATTCCTTTTACGTGCCTGCATTGCGCATTCATCAGGATTTCGTGCCGGGCCTCGATGTTTCCGTGCATTTCACCGCCACGAAAGTCGGTAAGTACGAAATTGTATGCTCGCAGTTATGTGGCCTCGGTCACTACAACATGCGCGCCTACCTGGAAGTTATGTCTCCCGAGGATTTTGACGACTGGCAAAAGAAACAAGCAGCGGCTCAGTAGTTCATCAAGGTCAGAGATCTGGCAGCAAATGTTTTTCCGTGAGTTGCGCGAGGTGAAGGATGCATGACAAGCCAGCAGTTTCAACAGCACCAGCAGTAGTGCATGGTCCTCCGACCACCTTCATTTCCAAGCATGTTTTTAGTCTGGATCACAAGGTCATCGGCAAACAGTATTACGCGTTGGCGCTGGTCGCGGTTTTGACCGGCATGGGGCTTTCCTGGCTGATGCGTATCCACCTTGGCTGGAATGACCTGGCCATTCCGGGACTGCAGGCCTTCTCGCCAAATGGCGCGCCCGGCGGCGTCATGACCCCGGAACTGTACCTCCGAATCATGACCATGCACGCAACCTTCATGGTCTTTTTCGTTCTAACTACCGCACCGTTCGCCGCCTTTGGCAATTTCTTTCTACCCATCCAGGTCGGCGCCGAAGACATGCCTTTCCCGCATTTCAATATGATGTCCTTCTGGACGACCTTCGTCGCTTTTTGCGTTCTCGTCTCCGCGTTCTTCACTTCTGAGGGGCCGCCTCTCTCTGGTTGGACAGCATACGCGCCGCTTAGCGCCATCGGAAAAGATGCTGGACCGGGACAAGGCACCGGCCAGGTTATTTGGGCCGCAGCCATTGGTATCTTTTGTATCGGGCAATTACTCGGCGCTCTGAACTTCATCTCCACCGTGCTCGACATGCGCTGCAAGGGCATGACCTTGAAACGTCTTCCGGTGACGGCGTGGGCGTGGTTCATCACCTCCTGCATGGGTCTGACCGCCTTCGCGGTTTTAATGCCTGCGACGATCTTGCTGATTCTTGATCACGTCGCTGGCACGAGTTTCTTCATCTCTTCCGGTTTGGTAATCAACGACCAGTTGGTGCCGCACTCCGGCGGTTCCACTCTACTTTGGCAACACCTCTTTTGGTTCTTTGGTCACCCTGAGGTGTACATCGCGATCGTGCCCGGCATGGGCATCATTACCCACGTACTCATCACCAACATGCGCCGGCCCATGGTCAGCATGAAGGCCATCCTCTACTCGATGTGGGCCCTGGCTTTCTTGAGCTATATGGTGTACGGACACCACATGTTCGTCAGCGGCATGAACCCCTTCTCGTCGCTGGTATTCTCTTTCCCCACCCTAATGATCACCATTCCTTCCACCGTGCTGGTGCTCATCTGGATCGGCAGTCTCTACGGATCAAGAATCCGCATCAATGCCGCGTCCCTTTTTGCGCTCGGTTTTATTTCCATGTTCGTCACTGGCGGAGTTAGCGGCTTCTTCCTAGCCCAGCCATCCATCGACATCATGCTGCATGCCACGTACTTTGTGGTCGGCCACTTCCACATGGTCATGGGCGTGGCCGCAATTTTCGGAATCTTCTCTGGAACCTATTTCTGGTTCCCCAAGATGACCGGAAGAATGATGAACGACACTTTGGGCAAGGTCCATTTCTGGCTAACCTTCGTCGGTACTTACTGCACCTTCATGCCTTTCCACTATCTCGGTTGGGCTGCCAATGTGCGCCGTTACTCGGCGTTCACCGATGACTACTTGAAGCCGCTCATTCCTCTGCACCAGTTCATTACCATCGCCGCTCTTTTCACGGGCGCGGTGCAGCTTATATTCCTATACAACCTGGCTCACAGCTTGTTCCGTGGGGCGCCGGCGCCCGCCAATCCCTGGGAAGGCACTTCGCTAGAGTGGGCTATGCCTTCGCCACCGCCATGGAATAACTTCGGGGGTAAGGACCCGGTTGTTTATCACGATGCGGATCAGTACGGCGTGAAGACCGCATCCGGGACTGACTATATTATGCAAGACTCACCCGAGCCGTCTCCGACTGGGTGTTGACAGAGGATTGAGTTCCTCTGAAACGGAAAATATGGCTACCACTATTCCACCGCCAGAACCTGAAGCTCTACCGCTACCGAAGCGTCCTCAGTTAAGCGGCGCCGGCAATTCCGGTGGGTACGATTTCATTCCAGCGGATGGAAGTCTGAAAGTAGCTGAACAATTCTCTCCCGCGCCGTCGTCCAGCGCGATTTGGGTGGGCATAGCGGCGATCTGCATGTCCTTCGCCGCCTTAACCAGCGCATTGATCGTTCGTCAAGGCGCTTCTTCAGACTGGCGGCACATAACCCTGCCTCCCATTCTGTTCTTCAGCACGTTCGTGATTTTGGTCAGCAGTGGAACTCTCGAAGTCGCCCGGCGCCATGTCGCCGCTTACATGACTGGACGCGCAACTCACGTTGAGAGCCCTCGACTTTGGCTGTATCTCACTTTAGGCCTCGGTCTCTTGTTTGTGACTAGCCAATATATGGCTTGGTTGCAACTGCGCGCACAGGGCTTATATTTGGCTACTAATCCGAACAGTTCCTTCTTTTATGTGTTTACCGCCATCCATGCGCTGCACGTTCTGGGCGGGCTTGCTGGTTTACTTCGAGTAATCGGTAAACTGAATCACTCCACCTTACGCCGCAGCACCTTGGATGCGACTGCTTATTACTGGCATTTCATGGGCGTGCTTTGGGTCTATCTCTTCGCCCTACTGTGGATGAGAATTTAACGCGCTCGATCATGAGGAGGCGTCGTGAGCCATAGTGAAGTAGTCCTGGAAGGTTCTGGACACGGGCACCATGCCCCGGTATTCGAGCCGTCGCCCTTTGCTGTTCCGGCAAAGAAATTGGCGATGTGGCTATTCATTATTTCCGACATCATGACTTTTGCCGGATGTCTGATCGCTTACGGTTTTCTCCGGAATGCTCAACCCGATTGGCCGAGGCCCTACCAGTCAGGCACCATCATCAGCGTCATGATCATGACCTTCATTATGATCACCAGCAGTTTGACCATGGTGCTGGCAGTGCGCGCTGCGCGTGCTGAGCGACGCGATGAAGCCTTCCGCTTTACCATGATCACCTTGCTCATGGGGCTCGTTTTCGTTGCACTGCACGTGCGCGAATGGTTCAGCATGATCGGCCAGGGCGTCACCTTGTACAAAAACCCGTGGGGCACCGGCCTCTTTGGCGGCGCCTACTACAGCATAACCGGCATTGAGTTGTTGCACGTAATCGCCGCGCTCATTGCCATTGTAATTGTGGGGATGGGTTACAAGCGTGGCCGCTACACCTCCGTGGACCTTGAGAACTGCGGCTTGTTTTGGCAATTTATCAACATTGTGTGGATGTTCGTCGTGCCCTTGGTCTATCTCATGAACGCGGCTGGCTGAATAAAGGTCGCGAAAGGAACCGTAATGACAAACGCACCGGAAGAACAAGGCGGGACCGGCAAATATTACGTTGTCTATGTTTGCATGCTGGTTATCTCCGCGATAGAACTTTTTGTCGCCTATCACCGTCCCGGCGGCGGTCAATTACTGGGCACGCTATTGATCTTGGCTTTTATCGGAGCGATCCTGGGCCTTCTCTACTTTATGGGCTTGGCGTCTGAAAATCGTAATGCGGTTATCGGATTTGCTGTCTTTACACTCTTTGTGCTTGCGACCATCAATTATGGGTGGACAGACAGCTTCCGACTTCTCCTCGGTGTCCCTTACGCAAAGTAACGGCCATCGCGGTAGGGTAGTGGTTGCGAGGAAAAATCAGTGAAGAGTAAGCGCCTTTTCCAGGTCCTGACAATTGCCATTGCGGTCTGCGCGACGCTGGCTTTCTCTCCCGCGGCGTTTTCGCAAAGCTGTGCCCTTTGCTACACCCAGGCTGCTTCTGCCGGACATCGGATGATTGAAGCTTTGCGCAGCGGGATATTAGTGTTGGTCGTCCCACCCACCTTGATGTGGCTGGTAATTGCCGCCATTGCACATGCAAAACGCAATCAGTTCAAACACGAGGGTCAAGCTTCCGGATCTGGTTCCGATTGGTAGTTGGTAGCAGCCCGAAGTGATCGATGTTTCTCGCTCATGGTTTAAATCTGCAAAACAAAAATTCCGCCCGCCATATCTGCAGCTATTAGTTACCGCTCTTTTATTCGCCGCTTCGGCGGCCTTCGCCCCAAGCCAGGTCTTGAATCCCAAAACCTCTCAAACACCCCGCAGGTTGCCGCTGTCAAAGTTCTACGACACGCCTGACCCATTACCCTCCGGCCAGCCTGGTGAGTTGATTCGCGCTGAACCGTTCTACGAGTATCTTTTGCCATACACCGTCTCGGCCGTTCGCATTCTGTATCATTCGCGCTCTCCTCACGACAAGGATGGCGCCGCCTCAGGGGTAGTTTTGCTGCCGCGCGGAACACCGCCGCCTGGTGGCTGGCCCATCATCGCCTGGGCCCATGATTTAACCGGCTCAGCACGACAATGTGCTCCCTCTCTATTAAAAACCCTCAATGAGGGTCCGTTACTCTCGATGTATGTGGGCTTAGGCTATGCGGTAGTGGCTTCCGACTACGCGGGATTGGGTACTAACTTTCCATACGCGGTCCTTGATGTACCGTCCAACGCGCAGGACGTCATCAACTCCGTTGCGGCGGCCCGCGCTGCTTTGCCGCAACTGGGATCGAAGTGGCTGGTCGCCGGCTACGCCCACGGTTCGAGGGTTGCCGTTGGCGTAGCTGAAGCTCTACCAAAAAACTCTAACAAAGAGTTTTTGGGAGCTATCGGAATTTTGGGCGCCGCGAACCCGCCGGAATTTTTCGAGCAGCTTGCACAGGGGCCGTCATACCCCATGCTAATTTTCTTGGCACAAGCAATTAAAAATCAGCATCCGGAATTCCCAGTCGACGAGATGCTGACCGCCAAGGGCATGACCCTGTACAAAATTCTCGGCGATAGCTGTGAAGCGCCTTCAGAGCAGGTATCCGACTCCAACGAATTGGCAAAGCCCGGCTGGCGGAACAATCCCTACATAAATGATTTCTTTTCGAGGAACGCGCTAGGCCGCAGCCCCGCCTTTAGTCCTGTATTGCTCATCGGCGGCGAAACCGCTGGCGACGTACCGGCATCACTCACTGACGCCCTCGTGGGTCAGCTCTGCCAGCAGAAAGATCATGTTCTTTTCGTCAACTACCCGGGCCTCAACCCCAGCGCAGTTCTGGGAAATTCGGTCGGCGAGCAAGTAAGTTGGATCCGCGCGCGATTTTCTGGCCAGCCTGCTCCCAGCAATTGCCACTAAAAGTCCGCCCTAATCGTCTTCGTGTTCCAGCGACTCCCGCACCTTTTCCAGTTCTATTCGTTTGGATTTCTCCACATCCGGAAATGCCAGATTCAACGAGTTCAGTTCCGTCACGATCGCCAAGGCCGCCGCGACTCTTGTAAACCATTTATTATCCGCCGGGATCACGTACCAGGGCGCATGCTTGGTCGCGGTGTTTTGAATGGTCTCCTGGTAAACGTCCTGGTATTGCTTCCAGTAGCCGCGCTCTTTCACGTCGGCCATGGAGAACTTCCAGTTTTTCTCCGAATCGTCCAGTCGCGCCAGAAATCGTTTTTTCTGCTCCTTTTTTGAAAGATGCAGGAAAAATTTCAACACCACGATGCCGTTGCGCGTCAGGTAGCGTTCAAACGCATTGATGTCTTCATATCGTTCTTCCCAGATTTTTTTCGTAATGAGCTTTTCCGGTAATTTCTCATTTTGTAAGACGTTTGGATGAACGCGCACCACCAGTACTTCTTCGTAATAAGAGCGGTTGAAAATGCCGATTTTGCCGCGCTGCGGAACTACCTTGTGACATCTCCACATAAAATCGTGATCCAGCTCTTCCTTGCTGGGCTCCTTGAACGACCACACGTCACAGCCTTGCGGGTTCACTCCGGACATCACATGGCTGATCAACCCGTCTTTTCCGGCCGCGTCCATGCCCTGAATGATCACCAGCATTCCCCAGCGGTCCTGTGCGTAAAGTTTTTCCTGCAAATGTCGCAACATTTCGACACTGTGCTGCAGCAGGCCATGAGCTTCCCGTTTGTCCTTCATGCCGCCGGTATCTTCTGGATCGTGGTCTTTCAAACGAAACTTCTCGCCTTGCGCGATACGGTACGGCGCCGCAAGTTGTGCTGCTTCTTTAACGAATTTTTTGGTTTTCATGGCGTAACAAGTGTAGCTGGAGATTGCGTGCCCGCGAAAGTATAGTGCGGATGCGCCGATTCGGTGTCGCGAATCAAAATTGTCAATGTCTCCGCAACCACGCTCATTCCAGTTGCTGATGTACACCACGATTGCGAGTCACCTGACGTGAACGGGGCTCTCGCACGCAAACTGCGCTTCACCGATTATTGTGCTCTCGCCTTTGGAACCATGGTGGGCGTTGGCTGGCTGGTCGTCATGGACGATTGGCTGGGCCGCGGCGGGCCGCTCGGCGCAATTTTAGGTTTCGCGATCGGCGGAGTTCTTTTGTTGCCAGTCGGCTACGTTTACGGCCAGTGGGTGCAGCGTCTGCCGGACGCTGCCGGCGAAGCCGCCTACGCGGCGCAGGTTTTTCCCCCATCCGTCAGCTACTTCACCGGATGGATCATGCTCCTCGCATACTTTATTGTTTGCCCTTGGGAAGCCGTAGCTGTCGGCAAACTTGCTGCTTATCTTTTTCCATCGCTCAATTCCTTCGAGCTGTATCACATTGCTGGTCATCCGGTGTTTCTTCCGCGCTTGCTCTTAGGTCTAGGACTAACATTTTTCATCGCGATCCTTAATTATCGCGGGGTTCGCGCTAGCGCCACGTTTCAAAATTGGTCAGCTGGAACCGTCCTGGTGCTGTTCCTGGTAATTGTCGGAGCCAGCGCCGTGCATGGTTCGCGTGCGAATTTTCATCCAGTGTTCAGCGCTACGCCATTCATTTCTATCTTGCTTACGCTTCAGATCGTGCCGTACTTCATGACCGGCTTTGAAGCGGTGCCCAAAGTTGCCGAAGAAGCTCACCCCGACTTCCGGTCCCGCGGATTTTCCAGCGCAATCTTCCTGGCGGTGATTGTCGGCGCAGGGTTTTACGTGATGGTCACTGCCGCGGTAGCTTACGTTGCACCGTGGCAAGGATTACTCGGCAAGCCATTCGCCACCGCGGTCGCTTTCGAGCAGGGTACCGGCGCGCCTTGGCTGGTGCGCATCGTGATGGCTTCCGCAATGGTCGCACTGTTCGAAGTGTTCAACGGAAATTTTGTCGCCGCCAGCAGATTGTTATTTGCATTTGGTCGCCGCGGCACAATCCCTGTACGCTTTGGCGAAGTTCACGAAAGATTTCTGACGCCTTCCGTGGCGATCGTCGGCATCGCGTCAGCCACAATTATTGGCCTGTTCCTCGGCGACGCGATTCTCGTTCCCGTGACGGAAGTCGGTTCCATGGCCGCCGCGACTGGCTGGTTCATGGCGTGCTTGTCGTTTTGGCTGGTGGAGAAGAATTCCAGCAGACGGCTCATTACTAGCCTGGGAATAGCTGTTGCCCTCTTACTCGTGTTGATGAAACTGCTCCCGTTCTTCCCGGGACATTTTTCCATGGCCGAGTGGTTGGCTCTCGCGATATGGCTGGCGCTGGGATTGATGCTGCGTCGCGGCTAACGGCAAGCGTCGATACGCTCGTGTATACTTTTTCATTGCGAAACCTCACCTATAATTCATGATTCCATTTCTACATCTGGGGCCGCTGACCATTCCCACTTTTGGGCTGATGGTCGCAACGGGATTACTAGTAGCTGCCTATGTCCTTCAAGCGGATTTCGATCGCCGCTGTGCGTACCTCCCTCCCGCGAAGAAATCCAAAGGCGAGCAAGTCGAGCGTAGAGACGAAGGTTTTCTAATCATTGGCATTGCTGGTTTCGCGGGCCTGGTAGGGGCGCGTCTTTATCACGTGCTGGAGAGTCCCGGCGAGTTCTTTGCCGATCCTTGGCCCCTGCTATTCAGCCGCTTTGGATTTGCATGGTTCGGCGGTTTTCTGGGTGGGCTGATCGCGCTGATCATTTTGGCGCGCTATTTAAAAATTCCTCTGCTCGAATTTTTGGACATTTGCTCTCCGGCTGCCGCCCTAGGTTACGCCATCGGTCGGATCGGGTGCCTGCTATCCGGCGACGGCGATTACGGTCGCCCGACGTCGCTCCCTTGGGGAATGAGCTTTCCGAACGGAGTAGTGCCCACCACCGATCGCGTGCATCCCACTCCGCTGTACGAATTTTTTATCTGGCTGGCCATTGCCGCATTTTTGTGGCACATGGGGAAAAAATCACTGCAGAAGCCCAAGGCCAGGGGGGAAATTTTCTGCAATTACCTGATCCTCACCGGTGTCGCTCGTTTTCTACTTGAATTTATTCGCATCAATCCGCGTTCGTTTTTTGGCCTCTCGAACGCGCAGGCCGCAAGTCTTGTTTCCATCCTGGCCGGCGCGGTGTTGCTTTGGCGTATTAAAAGCCAATTCTACGCGCTGAAGAAGGAGCATCGCATTGTTGAACACATTGCTGCGCACGGCGACATCCTGCAACCGGAATATTCCCGGCCAACGCCCGAGTGTCCTCATCCCGAACGCTGGCACATGTACGATTCCATGACCGCCGAAGTGGAAGTTCTCGATTTTCTATGCCAGTTGGTAAAAACCGTGAAGCCCGAGTTGATCGTGGAGACGGGCACTTTTTCCGGCTTGAGCACGCTGCGACTCGCAGAAGGCCTGAAAGCCAATGGTGTGGGCCGGGTAATTACCTGCGAGTTTGATCCCAAAGTTTTCGCCGCCGCAAAACAGAGATTCGATTCGTGCGGCCTGGCACAATGGATCGACGCGCGAAACGTTTCCAGCCTGGACATGAATGTGGAAGGCACCATCGACATGCTTTTCTGCGACAGCGATGCTCCGCTGCGCGAGCAGGAAGTTCGGCGATTTCTGCCGCAAATGAATCCATGGGGTTTGATTCTGATGCACGACGCCAATTCGGCGATGAAAATCGTGCGCGAATCGGCGCTGCGACTTGAAGCGGAAGGCTTGATTACCGCGCTGTTGTTGCCGACCCCGCGTGGCTTGATCCTGGCGCAAAAGAAAAGATAGATTTTCTACTGAAGCAGAGTTTTGATGAAGCCATCGCAGCGGTGGCTCTCAATTTTTAAAGCATCTGGCGTAAAACGTATTGCAGGATGCCCCCGTGTCGGTAATACGCCACTTCTTCCGGAGTATCGGCGCGGGCGATCGCGGAAAAAGTTTTTTCCTTCCCGCCTGCGAGTTTCGCGCGCACCGAAATAAGTTTTTTCGGTGACAGCGAAGAGATCCCTTCAATTTCAAATACTTCGTTGCCGGTCAGCCCCAATGACTCCCGAGTTTGACCAGCCTGATATTCCAGCGGCAACACGCCCATCCCAATTAAATTGCTGCGATGAATCCGTTCGTAGCTCTCCGCAATTACCGCGCGCACTCCGAGCAAGCGCGTCCCTTTCGCGGCCCAATCGCGCGAGGACCCTGAGCCATACTCTTTGCCCGCCAGCACCACCAACGGCACGCCCGCTTCGCGATATCGCACCGCAGCATCGTAAATAGACATTTTTTCTGAATTGTTTTTTGCGTCGTTACTCGCGCCGTCCAGATAAAGCGTCCAGCCACCCTCCGTCCCGGGCGCGAGTTGATTGCGCAGCCGAATATTCGCAAACGTGCCGCGCATCATCACTTCATGATTGCCGCGCCGCGCACCGTAGGAATTAAATTCGTGGGGCTTGACACCGTGAGCAATCAGATATTTTCCAGCGGGACTATCCACTGGAATAGAGCCCGCCGGGGAAATGTGATCAGTGGTCACGCTGTCGCCAAGAATCGCGAGTACGCGCGCGCCATGCACATCAGCCAGCTCTGGCGCCTCCTTGGGCATGTTGTCAAAATACGGCGGCATCTTGATGTACGTCGATTTGGGGTCCCATTGATAAATGTCGCCGGCGGGCACCGGCATGGACTTCCAGTGTGCGTCACCTTCAAAAACCTGCGCATATTGTTTGCTGTACATTTCTGAAGTGACTGCTTCGCGAACCGTTTTTTCGATTTCCTGTGGTGTCGGCCAGATGTCCCGCAAATAAACCGGTTTGCCCTTCGCGTCGGAACCCAGCGATTCGGTCGTCAGATCCACATCCATTCGTCCCGCCAGCGCATACGCGACCACCAGAGGCGGTGATGCCAAATAATTCGCGCGCACCAGCGGGTGAATTCGTCCTTCGAAATTGCGATTTCCGCTGAGCACCGCGACAGCCACCATATTGTTGTCTTTGATGGCCGCGCCGATGGCATCCGGCAGCGGTCCACTATTGCCGATACAGGTCGTGCAACCGTAGCCCACCAGATGAAATTTCAGTTTTTCAAGATAAGGCGTGAGTCCCGCCGCTTGAAGATAATCCGTAACCACTTTTGATCCTGGCGCCAGGCTGGTTTTTACCCACGGCTTTACGCTCAGTCCGTGCTCCACCGCTTTTTTAGCAAGCAGCGCCGCGCCCAGCATTAATGATGGGTTGGAAGTGTTGGTGCAACTGGTGATCGCGGCAATCACTACCGCGCCACTCGAAAGATCAAAGCTGTCGCCATTATTTTTGACCGCCGCATGAATGGCCGGCGCGCCTTCCACAACTTTGGCGAACGAATTCTTTGCATTCCGCAGTGCCACGCGATCTTGCGGACGCTTCGGACCAGCCACAGTGGACTCGACGGTTCCGAGATCCAACTCCAGCTTGCCGTTGAACTCCGGAGCCGGAGTCGCATCCGTTCGGAAAAGCATCTGCTCTTTGCAGTAAGCTTCGACCAGTGCGATCTGCTCGGCAGGCCGTGCCGTGAACCGCAGATAATCGAGCGTCTCCGCATCGACGGGAAAGAATCCCATCGTCGCGCCATATTCAGGCGCCATGTTGGCGATGGTTGCGCGATCCGGGATGCTCAAGGTGGAAAGTCCCGAACCGTAAAATTCCACAAATTTTCCCACCACCCCATGCTTGCGCAACATTTCCGTTACCGTAAGCACCAGATCGGTAGCGGTCGCACCTTCATTTAATTTGCCGTGCAACCGAAATCCCACTACTTCAGGAACGAGCATAGAAGATGGCTGCCCTAACATTGCGGCTTCGGCTTCAATACCGCCGACGCCCCATCCAAACACGCCCAGCGCGTTAATCATGGTGGTATGTGAATCAGTGCCCACCACCGAATCCGGATACGCCTCAACTTTGTTGCCGGACGGCATGGCGCAAACCACGCGCGCAAGATACTCAAGATTTACCTGGTGGCAAATCCCCGTATCCGGCGGCACTACTTTAAAATTATGAAATGCGGTTTGGCCCCAGCGTAGAAACGCGTATCGCTCGACGTTGCGCTGAAATTCCAACTCCGCGTTTAGCCCGAAAGCATTCACGTTGCCGAAACTATCTACCTGCACGGAATGGTCGATGACTAATTCCGCGGGGAACAGCGGATTGATGCGCTTGGGATTTCCGCCCATGCGCTGAACCGCTTCGCGCATGGTGGCCAGATCGACGATGGCCGGCACGCCGGTAAAATCCTGCAACAATACGCGCGCAGGCATAAAGGCAATTTCTTTTTCAGCGGTTCCGGGGCGCCAATTGGCCAGCGATTTGATGTCCGCGGCGTGAACGAATCGGTTGTCCTCGCAGCGCAGAAGATTTTCAAGCAGAATACGTAGAGAAAAGGGAAGCTTGCCTAGATCAGCGACACGATTTTTTTCGAGCGCTTCCAGCCGATGTATTTCAAAGCTTTGCGCTCCAACGCGCAGTGTGTCACGCGTGCCAAACGAATTTCCTGCGGAGATGGCCATCCTCGCGGTCCTTTCACCGTTGCCAGCCCTCCATGATAACCGAAATCGAATTACGGCGCGGGCGGCTATACTGGTAATGCCGTGAGCGCCACTTTGAAAATCGTTTTAATTTCCACCTATGAATTGGGGCGCCAGCCGTTCGGTTTGGCATCTCCTGCGGCGTGGCTGCGCAAACGCGGCCACAGCGTTGTATGCATGGACCTGGCGCGGCAAGCGTTGAATGATGCCGCCATAAAAGAAGCCAATTTAATCGCTATTTATTTGCCTATGCACACCGCGACGCGCTTGGCTGCGCAAATTCTGCCCGGCTTGCGTGCGCAAAACCCCAGTGCACATTTTTGCTGTTACGGCCTCTATGCGCCCATGAATGAGGCCTACTTGCGAAGCTTGGGTGTATCCACAATTTTAGGTGGAGAGTTCGAAAATGGTTTGGTTCATTTGTCGAAGCGCTTGGCGCGCTCAAATGGGTCGAACGGCAATGGCGTCGATCAACCAGCACCGCAAGAGGAATCTACAATCTCGCTGGAACGCCTGAAATTCGAAGTCCCGGATCGCTCCGGAATGCCTGCGTTGCAAAAATACGCGCATCTTATTATTCCCGGCGACGGTTACCGGATTGTCGGCTCGACGGAAGCCAGCCGCGGATGCAAGCATCTATGCCGCCATTGCCCGATCGTTCCGGTATACAACGGCGTTTTCCGGATCGTACCGCGGGAAATTGTGCTTGAGGACGTTCGCCGCCAAGTATCCGCGGGTGCGCAACATATTTCATTCGGCGACCCGGACTTTTTTAATGGCATAGGTCACGCCATTCCGCTAGTAGAACAATTTCATCGCGAATTTCCCAGTGTGACCTATGACGTCACCATAAAAATCGAGCACCTGAGAGAGTACGAAGAGCACTTGCCTAAATTGAAAGAAACCGGTTGCCTGTTTGTGATTTCGGCCGTGGAGTCCGTTAACGATATATTCCTCGCCGCGCTGGAGAAGGGCCATACGCGCGCGGATTTCTTGCAGGCTGCCGCCACATTTCGCAATTTGGGCCTGACTTTGCATCCCACTTTCGTTCCGTTTTCACCGTGGACTACCGTCGAGAATTATCTGGATCTGTTACGCGTCTTGTATGAAGAGCACCTGACGGAAAATGTAGCTCCCATTCAGCTGGGCATTCGCCTGTTGATCCCAGCGGGTTCACGCATGCTGCAACTCGAAGAAATCAGCCGAGCGATTGGGCCTTTTGATCCGCAATCGCTGGTGTATCCATGGCGGCACTCCGATTCGCGTGTGGACGCATTGAGTGAGGCAGTCCAGGAAATTGCCGCCGGGGCCGACCGGGACAAGTTATCGCGCACGATGACTTTTGAACGCATTTGGATCGCTGCGCATCGCGCCGCCGGAATGCTGGCACCGGCGCTTCCACGCACTCAAACGGCCCAGACCGTTCCATTCCTCAGCGAGCCCTGGTATTGCTGCGCGGAACCTACAACCGATCAGCTGATTTCCATTGGACGCCCGAAACCAGTGGTCAGCAATCCGACCGTGACCGCAGACAGTTTTGTTTGAAGCTGAAAAGATGTCATTAACAATGGACGCTCCATCCAAACAAAATCTCTTGAGGCGATTGCTGCTGTTCACCAATAAACTGGGCTACCAGACGCGCAGCTTCGAAGCAGCCGCTCAAAAACACGCCACCGAAATCATCTACGTTACCGACCGCTGTCATCGGTTGGAAGATCCCTGGGGCGATCGAGCCATCCCGGTGCACTTTGAATCCGCGCAGTCCGCGGCAGCCAGCGTGGTTGCAGCGCTGAACGGCAAAAGCGTCGATGGACTCCTGGCCCTGGGAGATGCACCATCGGTGGCGGCCGCGTACACCGCTCGCGAGCTGGGAATTTCTTACAATCACCCGGCTTCCGTGGAGGCTTGCCGCTCAAAATTACGCATGCGCGAAGTGTTTCAGCAAAGTGGTTTGAACACGCCGTGGTTTCGCGTCATGAATCTTGATCCGTTGCCCGAGCCCGCGCTTTTAGGAATTTCTTATCCATGCGTTTTGAAGCCGCTCTCTCTTTCCGCTAGCCGCGGCGTAATCCGCGCGAACAATCGCGACGAATTCGTTTCCGCCGCACAGCGCATTCGCAATCTGCTCGAGTCGCCAGAAGTCCGCGCCACTCGTGAAGCGCATCTCGATCAGATTTTCGTGGAGGGCTACATTCCAGGCAAGGAAGTCGCCGTCGAAGGCCTGTTGACTGCTGGCGTTGTTAGAGTTCTCGCGATTTTCGACAAGCCCGACCCGCTCGAAGGCCCGTACTTTGAAGAAACAATTTATGTGACGCCATCCAGCCTCACGGAATCGCAGCAACTCGCAATTCAAAAATGCGCCCAGGACTCCGCGCGCGCCATCGGCCTGACGCGCGGACCCGTACATGTTGAATTTCGTATCCATGGCGACGGCGAGGCGGGCACAGGAGTCTGGCCGCTGGAAATTGCCGCCAGACCTATTGGGGGATTGTGCGCTCGAGCGTTGCGCTTCGTTGAAAATGAAAGTCAAACCCTCGAGAATAAAAACGCGACGACACAAGCGAGCATAGGACTGGAAGAACTGTTACTGCTCCACAGTTTAGACTTGCCGGTAAGCACCTGGATGCGCGAACGAAGGGCCTCCGGCGTAATGATGATTCCGGTACCCAGCAGCGGAATACTGGAAAGTGTTCAGGGGGAAGCAGCCGCGCGCGAAACTCCTGGAATCACCGAATTGCTGATTACCGCCCGCCTGCATGATTACATCGAGGCATGGCCGGAGGGCGCCAGCTATCTGGGATTTTTATTCGCGGCCGCGGAGACGCCGCGCGAAGTTGAGCAAACGCTCCGAGATGCGCACGCGAAATTACGTTTTACGATGATTCCAAGGCTACCCGTACAGCACCCGGCACAACATGCCAGCGGCAAATCGGCTCGCTAATCGCCTGCCAAACCAAGAATTATCCTTTAGCTTTTGGCGGCACGTACCCTTCAGGCAACTTAGAACCTTCTCCGAAGAAAAATTGCTCCATCTGCTCTTCCATGATTTTCTGGGAGTTGGGATCCAGCGGATTTAGTCGGTATTCGTTCATTACCATCTTGGAATGTTCCAGCCACAACTTCCACGCGTCTTTCGATACACTTTCATACACGCGTTTTCCAAGCTCGCCTTTCCACGGCACTCGATCGAGGCCGGGCAAATCTTTATTGAACTTCACGCAATGTACGATGCGCGTTCCGGGCTGAGATGTCTGGTTGGCGGGAGGCGTCGAGCCGCCATTTTCACTGGCCATAAACTGATTCTCCTGAAAGAGCTGCTTTTTGACCTTACTGCAAGTTGCAGGAAATTCCTAGTCGCCAAGCGGTCATTACTGCGGACGGCGCACGCTAGAAATGGCCAACGCTGGCCCCGTCATTTTCGACGAGATTCGCCAATTTTGGGGAAAATAGTTTGAAGCAACTCGCGGATGTTGCTATACAAGCAGTGGCGCAAATTCGAAGATTCACAAGAAATGCAAGCTTGATCGTTTCCGTTCCTAATCTCCAAACTGTGGGGGATCGCGTTCTTGGCCGACATTACCACTATGTTCTGGGACATTGGCGGGGTCATCCTCACCAATGGCTGGGGCCGGTCTTCCCGGCTGGAAGCGGCAAAAGTGTTCAACCTGGACTGGGAAGAATTTGTCGACCGCCACGATCTGTGCTTCCCGGCCTTGGACGCAGGCCTCATCACCCTCGACGCTTATCTAGACCGCACCCTCTTTTACCGGCCGCGGCCGTTCACCCGCGAAGAATTTACCGCTTTTATGTTTGCGCAATCGAAAGAATTTCCAGAAACGCGCGCCATTCTCGATGAAGTCACGCAGTCAAAGAGATATTTTATTGGCTCAATAAACAACGAGCCCCTGGAGCTTAATCAATACCGCATCGAGGTCTTCGATCTGCGAAGGAACTTCGACGTTTTTTTCAGCTCCTGCTACGTGCGCTCGCGAAAGCCCGAAGAAACCATCTTCCGTATCGCTCTGGAAGTTTCGCAACGTCCCCCAGAAAAATGCATCTTTATTGATGACCGGGCTCTGAACCTGGAGGTTCCCCGGCGGCTGGGCATGCAAGTCATTCACTACCACGATGCCCGCGATCTGCGTTCGGAACTGCGAAAGCACCGTGTTGAGGTATAGTCTCCTGAAGCTTAAATCGGTTAAATGTGGCCTTTTTAGCTGGAAAGGGAACCCTGATGGTGGACAACTCTAATCCTTCCGGCGGCTACAACGGCGCCACCGAACCCGTTACCGTGGTTCTTTTCGGAGCCTCAGGTGATCTCGCAAAACGCAAAGTGATTCCCGCAATGTATGACCTCGCTATACACAATTCCCTGGGACCTCGCTACACCATCGTAGGCTTCGCCCGCACGCCCATGAGCGACGACAGTTTTCGGTCCGCCTTGGGCGAAGCGGCAAAAAGCATTTCGGAAGTCGGCCCCATCGACCCGAAACAATGGGATGAATTCGCCAGCAATCTGCATTACAGCCAGGGCGAATATGACGATCCGGAATCCTACGCGCGCCTCGCGAAAAGCTTGGAAGACTTGGAGGCGGCAAAAAAACTTGGCGGAAACCGCTTATTTTATCTGTCCACTCCGCCGGAAGTTTACCCTCACATAGTCGACCAATTGGGTAAAGCTGGATTGGCGAAGCCCAAATCACCCGATGTATGGGTAAGAATTATCATCGAAAAACCTTTCGGACGAGACTTGGCGTCCGCCAAGGAGTTGAACAAAACCGTTCTAAATGTTTTTGAAGAAAAGCAGGTCTACCGCATCGATCACTACCTCGGAAAAGATACCGTGCAGAATTTACTGGTGCTGCGTTTTGGCAACGGCATTTTTGAGCCGCTATGGAATCGCAATTATGTGGATCACGTGCAGATTACCGCTGGCGAAACGCTAGGCGTAGAGCGTCGTGGCGGTTTCTATGAAACCACCGGGGCCTTGCGCGACATGATTCAAAGTCACGTCCTGCAACTTACCTCGCTCGTGGCTGTCGAGCCACCCGCCTCGTTCGATGCCACATCGGTGCGCAACGAAAAACTGAAAGTGTTGCAGTCGATTCGCCCCTTCAATCTGGAAATGGTTGCGCAGGCCGTCGCGCGCGGCCAGTACGCGCCCGGTCAGGTTGGCGGCAAGCCCGTCCCAGGTTATCGTCAGGAGCCCGGCGTAAGCCCCACCTCGCGCACCGAAACTTTTGTGGCTGCCAAGTTATTGGTCGACAATTGGCGCTGGGCCGGCGTGCCATTTTATCTGCGTACCGGAAAGCGTCTCGCAAAACGCAGCACCGAAATCGTCATTGAGTTTCGACGTGCGCCGCATATGGTCTTCCGCGAACGCGATCTGGAGCCCAATCGCCTGGTCCTCAATATCCAACCCGATGAAGGTGTCTCCATTTCCTTCGTGGCCAAACGTCCTGGAACGGAAATGAGCATCGGCAACGTAAATATGAATTTCAAATACAAAGAGGGCTTCGGCGATGCTCCCCGCAGCGCCTACGCCACGCTGGTGAATGATTGCGTGCGCGGAGATGCCACACTCTTCGATCGCGGCGATAACGTCGAGGCTGCGTGGGCGCTAATCGATCCGATCCTGGACGTCTGGACCGCCGCAAAAAGCGCGGCCGTCCCGCAATACTCTGCGGGAAGCTGGGGCCCGCACGAATCCGACGTTCTTCTCGAGCGCGACGGCAGGCATTGGCACAACCCGTCGTAAAAATGTCCGGTAGCACTCTCGAAGATTTAGGGGGAGCTGGTGATCCTTGCTGGGGATGTCGGCGGTACGAAGTGTAATCTCGCGTTGTTCTCGGAAAAAGACGGCAAGCTCACTTTTGTTTTCAAACAAAGGTTTGCAAGCAAGGAATTTGCGCAATTCAGCCGCATCGTGAAGGAATTCTCGCGCCAGGCCGCACCCTATCTCTCCGGCGAGCGCATCGAAGCCGCCGGTTTTGGCGTGGCCGGACCGGTAATTAAAAATCGCGTTCGCGCCACAAATCTTCCCTGGGTCGTGGATACCGAAAATCTTGTCGACGAGCTGAAGGTAAAACAGGTTGTCGTGCTGAACGATCTGGGCGCCACGGGCCACAGCATCGAACATCTCCCTGCGGAAGATTTCTGCGTTCTCAATACCGGCAAGCTCGAACCTGGCGGCACCAAAGCTCTGCTCGCGGCCGGTACCGGGCTCGGCCAGGCGATTTTGGTGTGGAATGAACTTGAAAACCGTTACAAGGTGGTGCCTTCTGAGGGCGGCCACTCGGATTTCGCGCCGCACACCGAACTGCAGATCGAACTTCTGCGCTTCATGCGCCGCCGTTACCCACAGGTGAGTTGGGAATTGATTCTTTCCGGGCGCGGTTTTCGTACTTTGCATGAATTTCTTGCCCCCACTGTAAGACATCCCACCTTTGAAGATCCTGATGCCGATCCTGCGCCGGTTATCACTCGCCAGGGTCTGGATAAATCGTGCCCCGTCTGCGTGGAGACCCTGGATTTATGGTGTGCCATCTACGGCGCGGAAGCAGGAAATTTGGCGTTGAAAGTTTTGGCGCTAGGCGGCGTGTTCGTGGCGGGCGGAATTGCCGTAAAAATCTTGGAGAAAATCAGAGACGGCTCGTTTTTCCAGGCTTTTCAGGACAAATGGAAATTTGAACAACTCATGAATAATATTCCTGTGTCGGTAATTCTAAACGAATCGGCGCCCTTGATTGGCGCGGCCTACGAAGCCCTTGCAGCCATCCAGAAGTAATCCAGAAATCAACCTTCAGAAATAAGGGTTGCGTGACACTTCTAGAAGAGCAACTCGGCCCCTGGAAACCGGTCACTGGCGCGGCGGCCATTGGCTGGCTGGTGTTCTATATAATTTTCTTTTTGTATGCGGCGTTTAATAGCTCGGGATTTCTATTCCTCGATTACGTCAATCTCATTATTCACGAAGGCGGCCATCTTTTCTTCAGCTGGTTCGGCTACACCATCACCATTCTTGGAGGAACGCTGGGCGAATTGATCGTGCCGTTATTGTGCGCCCTTTATTTTTTCTGGCAGCGTGAGGTCACCGCTGTAGCTTTCTGCAGCTTCTGGTTCTTCGAAAATTTTCTGTACATTGGCACGTACATGGCGGATGCGCGAGCTTTGGCGCTGCCGCTGGTCGGCTCCGGCGATCACGACTGGGAAATTCTGTTCGGCCAGTGGGGTGTGCTGCAGTACGACCAGCGCATCGGCGGACTTACGAGAGATCTGGGTTGGCTCGGAATGCTGGCGGTTATCGCGTGGTTCGCCTGGCGAGCAAAACTAGCTTCTTCTCAATCAGTCACGTAGCGATTTCTGCTCGGCCCGTTCGGTCCTCTGTGTCTTACAGATTTTTGGTAGACTACCATCATCCGTTCGACCGCGGTCCGCTCCGCGATTAACGTAAATAATAAGGAATCCCAACATGAGCACCACTGCCGCAACACAAACTCCTGATTTGCAAAATTATATTCAAGGTGGATGGTGCCGGTCCGCCGCGAAAGAATACGTCGACGTGACTAATCCTGCGACCGCTGAGGTGTTGGCGCGTACTCCTCTATCCACTACCGCAGACGTTGACGCCGCTGTCCAGTCCGCCGCCGACGCTTTTCCGGCATGGCGGCGCACGCCACCCGGCGAACGCGTTCAATATCTCTTCAAGTTAAAAAATCTGCTCGAAGAGCACATAGGTGAAATCGCACGCCTGATCACCGAAGAAAACGGCAAAACTCTGGCGGAAGCCAAGGCCGAAATGCGCCGGGGCATTGAAAATGTCGAAGTAGCCTGCGGAATTCCCATGATGATGCAGGGCTACAACCTCGAAGATGTTACGCCCGGTGTGGACGAAATGCTGATACGCCAACCCTTAGGGGTCGTTGCTGCTATCGTGCCATTTAATTTTCCCGCCATGATTTCTTTCTGGTTTCTGCCCTACGCCATCGCTTGCGGCAACACCTTCGTTCTGAAGCCGTCCGAACGTGTGCCGCTGACGATGCGCCGTATTTTCGAACTTGTTGAGGCCACCGGCTTGCCGCGCGGTGTAGTGAATCTGGTGAATGGCGGTCGTGAGGTAGTTGATGCGCTGTGCGATCATCCGCAGGTGCGAGCCATCAGTTTCGTGGGCTCCACGCCCGTAGCGAGACATGTTTATGCTCGCGCGGCAGCCAGCGGCAAGCGCATGCAGTGTCAGGGTGGAGCAAAAAATCACGTCATCGTGTTGCCCGATGCGGATATGGAATTGGCTACGCAAATTATCGGCGACAGCGCATTCGGCTGCGCGGGTCAACGCTGCTTGGCGGTTTCCGTGGCCGTCACCATCGGTGACGCGCAGAAAACATTTCGCGATTCAATCAGCCACGCCGCATCTTCGCTGCGAGTCGGCAATGGATTGGGCGCTGATGTCCAGATGGGTCCGGTAATCAGCAAGGAAAGTAAGCAGCGTGTGGAATCCTTAATCGCGGCTGGTGTCGCCGAGGGCGCCAAGCCCATCGTCGATGGACGCAACGCAAAAATTCCCAATGCTGAAGGCGGCAACTTTATCAAGCCCACCATACTCGATGGTGTGCCACCGACCAGCAAATTAACGCATACGGAAATTTTTGGCCCGGTGTTGAGCCTGGTGCACGTGGATTCCATAGACGAAGCCATGAAATTTCTGCACAACAGCCCTTATGGAAACCAGGCTTCGCTGTTCACCACCAGTGGCGCGGCGGCAAGAAAATTCCGCTACGAAGCGCCGGCGGGAAATGTCGGCATCAACATTGGCGTCGCCGCGCCCATGGCGTATTTCCCTTTCAGCGGATGGAAAGATAGTTTCTTCGGCATTTTGCATGGACAGGGCCGCGACGCGGTGGAGTTCTATACTGAATCAAAAATCGTCATCGAGCGTTGGTCCAGGCAGGAAACCAGAAAATTCTAATGCGGCAGAGGTCATGAACACCAAGCCCCTGCAACTCGACGTAAACGAGCAGATCGAGTGCGCTCAAACCCTCGCTTCCAGGTTTTATACCGACCCCGCGATCCTCGACATTGAAAAGACGCGCATCTTTTTGTGCACCTGGCAACTGGTCGGCACTCTCAGCCACGCCTGTGGCGAATTTGGCGGCGTAAAACGCACCATAGCCGGTCCTGAAAGTTTCTTTACCGCCGACGTTGCGGGCGAGCCCATTATCGTCGTGCGCGACAAGCAGGGCCTCTTGAGGGCCTTCAGCAATGTCTGTCGCCACCGCGCCGGGCCCATCGCATTAGGCAGCGGATGCAAAAATGTGTTGCGCTGCCAATATCACGGCTGGACGTACACGCTCGACGGCCGCCTGATTGGCACGCCGGATGTGGAAGGCGTGGAATTTTTCGATCGCAGCACCATGGGCATGGTGCCGCTGCGCGTGGAAGTCTGGGAGCAATTCATCTTCGTGAATTTCGATTTGCAAGCGGAGCCACTGTCTTCGTATTTGGAAAAAATTCCTGAGCAGGTTCACGGATTCCAGTTTGAAGGGCTGCAATTCGCGGAGCGCCGCGACTACATCATCAACTGCAATTGGAAGGTGTACGTCGATAATTACCTTGAGGGCTACCACATTCCCATCGCGCACCCGGGATTAATGCGCGAGATCGACTACGCAGACTATCGCACCGACACATATCGTTATTACTCGCAACAATTCGCGCCCATTCGCGCGATGAAAGCGGAAGAGAATGCCGAGCGATTTTATAAGCCGGGCAGCGGATTGCAGCAAGCCGCGTATTTCTGGATCTTCCCGAATTTAATGCTGAACATTTACCCGGACAATGTTTCAACCAACCTCATCGTGCCCATTTCACACGATAAGACCCTGACCATCTTCGAATGGTTTTTTCACGACGCGGCCAATAGCGCAGTGCAGCAACGCATCCAGCGCGCTGTTGCGTTCAGTGACCAGGTACAGCAGGAAGACATCGGCCTTTGCGAAAATGTGCAGCGCGGTCTGCGCTCCGCGACCTACGATCGCGGGCGTTATTCTGTAAAGCGTGAAAATGGCGTGCACCATTTCCACATGTTGCTCGGCGAATTCCTCGGGAACACGTAATCGCCGTCTACCGTTGGTCTAAGAGACAAAAAATAATAAGCTCGACGCGAGCTGCTGCGCAGCGCCTATGGGTGCGCTGGAGCCGGTGTCGGCGCCGGCTTAGCGGGCGCCGGAGTTTCAGCGCCGGGATTTTTCGGGTAATCGAAATTAACCTTGGGAGCCTGACGCGCGCCTGCATCGGTTTTGAAGTACGCGTCGTTACGCGTAAATCCCGCCATGCTGGCAACCAGGCTGTTGGGGAACAACGAGATGTACGTATTGTAGTCCTGCACCGCTTGATTGTAGTTGCGGCGCTCGATGGCGATGCGATTTTCCGTGCCCGCCAGTTCATCCTGCAAGCGCATGAAATTCTCATTTGATTTGAGCTGCGGATAATTCTCGACAATCACCAGCAAACGCCCGAGCGCGGAGTCCAATTGCCCGTTGGCCGCGATTTTGTCCGCCGGAGTGCTGGCGCCAAGCAAGGCTGATCGTGCTCGCGCGATCTCGCCGTAAACAACTTGCTCCTGGACGGCATAACCTTTAACCGTCTCGACCAAATTAGGAATCAAATCAGCGCGCCGTTGCAGCACCACGTCCACCTGCGACCAAGCTGCATTCACGGCTTCACGCTTGATAGCCATCTGGTTGCGCCGGCCGACATAGGCGCTGCCCAGCACCAAAGCAAGAATCAAAAGAATCACCAAAATCACGATGCCTGTTTTCATAAGCTCCTCAATTACGCGAAATTCAAGAATGCGCCTGCTTGGTGCGTTGCCACTGCTCTTTGGGCAAATGCCGGTCTAATGCGCGTATCACTGCTTCCACCGCAGCCAGATATGCTCCGTAAGCCTGCGCGAGTTCCAAATGCGCATCGGTATGCTCTCGCAAATGCAGAATAGTTTCAAATGCGGCAGCGTTCGATTGCGTGAGCTCCGTGGCGCGCCGAATGATATCGCGTGGTTCCCTAGGCGGCACTTCCCCAAACGCGATGATTACGTGGCGCAGCAAGGTGAGCACAGAAGAAAACGATTTGCGCAAAGTGGGCGTCAATTCTCGCGCATCACCCGGGGACCGAAGATACGCGTTGCGCAACTTTAATAGCACCGTTCGCAACTCGTGTTCGACCTGCACGCGATGTAGATTGACTGGCAGCTTAAGCCTCGCGATGGGATCGCTGCCGAACAATACCTTACGGCTGTCCTGCATATCGCGCAGCTCGATGGAAAAAACATCCGCCGATTGCTGCAACTCTTCCGCGGTAAAAAATAATGGCGCCGGCTCTTTTTGATCCACCACCCACCAGCGCACCACGGGCGCCACGCGGCTTAACTCTTCAACGCTCAAAGAACCGAGCACGCACAGCACATTCAAATCAGAATGATCGGGATGGTAGCCACCGCGCGCCGCAGAACCGTATAAGATCACCGATTGGAGATTCGCTGAGGACACTTCTTTCAAGCGGTTCACCAGCTCGTTTAATTTCGCGTCCGTCGAGAGCATGCTCGTGTCACTCCTTTGCTACACCAACTTCAACTCCGTGCTCACCAACCGCCGGAGGCCCCACCGCCGCCGCTGCTACCGCCACCGAATCCGCCGAATCCACCGCCGCCAGAACCGCCACCACCCCAGCCGCCCCCACCAAATCCGCCGCCGCCCCAGCCCCCGCCTCGCCCTCCGCCGCCGCCCATTCCGCCCAACAGCGGCCAGATCCACCAACCACTACCGCCGCGTCCGCCACCTCGGCCTCCGCCGAATGAGCTACTCGCGAACCATATGAGCAGGAAAATTACGATGATCAGCCAGAACGGACTTCCGCCCCGCGAACGCTCCTCACGATGCACGACCTGGCGCGCCGGTGGCTGGCCGCTCAAGATCACGCCGCGATCATCAGCAATATATTTAGCGAGTTGCCACGCGGCAACTTCTATAGCGCTACTGAAGTCACCGCTTCGCAGCAATGGAACCATCGCGCGCCCAGTGTCCCCGGCACGCGCATCATTAATTACTGGCTCCAATCCGTAACCGACTTCAATCCGGTATTTGCGCTCATCGGGCGAAACCAGCAACAGTACGCCGCGGTTGTCCTTCTTACTTCCCACGCCCAGCTGCTTATAAAGGTCCACCGCATAATTCTCGACGCTTTGCCCCTCGAGCGAGTGCACGGTGACAATCGCCATCTCCGCGCCAGTTTTTTGCTCCAGCTCGGTGCACAGCGCTTCCAGTCGCGCCTTGGTGTCCGGTTGAATAGCGCCGGCAAGGTCCGTGACATAGCCCGTCGGATGAATTTTCTTGATGTCTTCGCCGGCCGCAGCATAAACAAATGCGAACACCACACAAAACACTGCGAGGAGTCTTAGAGCGTGGGTGCGTTTCATGGCGGGATTAGCAAGCAATGGAACTATATGTTGGCGGGTTACAGGTGTAAAGCTGTGCCGCGCTATGAATAACGCCGAAACACAGCAAAAAAATTCCTTAAAACTCGGATCAGAATCCGAAACCCCATGTACAATGACTCTGCCGCGTGGATCCCTTTCTCGAATCGTCCGCGTTGTCAGATAGGTTTCAAATCTCGCACCAACCTGAAAAGTGTCTCTTTTTGCACAGTTTTGCGCGTTGCCTGAATGCTAATTTTTATTTGTAGGCGCCTCAGCCCTTCCATCGGGTCATAAGCACGTCGAGACAAAGAAAAGACTATGAGAATCCTGCTTTATAACCCCGACAATGGGGTTACGCGCAATTTCATGCCGCACCTCTGGATGTTTTTGTTGCAAGCACTCACTCCTGCGGGCCACGAGGTGGTGCTGATTGACGGCAATGCTCAGCCCATGGATGAAGAGGCCATCGCCAAATTCGTGATTGCCGAAAAGATCGGCCTGGTGGGCATCGGCGCCATGACCCGCATGATCGCCAAGGCCTACCGCATGGCTGACGCGATTCGTGCCGTCGGCGTGCCGGTGGTTATGGGCGGGCCGCACGTTACGGAAATGGCCGACGAAGCCCTCGGCAGAGCTGGCGGACCGCGCCATGCCGACGCCGTAGCTCTCGGCGAAGCCGACGAAACCTGGCCCAGAATTGTTAACGATGCCGCCAAAGGCGCGCTGAAGGACGTCTACGCTCCGGTCGACGCGTTTGGCCAGGAACATAAGCCTTCCTTGCAAACCTACCCGGCAATCCCCTGGGACACCATAGACCTGAAACAATTCAATATCGTTCCAAAGTTTTTCAAATCCATGCTGCAAAAGACTGGTGAGGGCTGGGGAACATTTCGCATTATCCCTGTGGAGTCAGGGCGCGGCTGTCCATACGGGTGCGAGTTCTGCACGGTGACAGGATTTTTTGGAGACTCTATTCGTTTTCGCACCAACGAAAGCGTGGTGAATGAGCTGTTGCTGCTGAAAGCGCGGGCCAAAAAAGAGCGCGGCCAGATCGCCGTGTTTTTCATCGACGATAACTTTGCCATCAACATCAAGCGCACCAAGTCGCTGCTGCGTGACATTATTGCCGCCGAAGCGCAAGTGCATTGGGTGGCGCAAATCAGCGCCAATCTGCTGCGTGATGAAGAGCTGGTCGACCTCATTGCCGCCGCGGGTGGCAAGTGGATCTTTATCGGCATGGAGTCCATTGATCCTGCCAACCTGAAAGACGTTAACAAGGGCTTCAACAAGCCCGGCGAATATGCGGCCGTGCTTCAGCGCCTTGCAGACCGCAACGTGTTCGCGATTACCTCGTTTATTTTTGGGATGGACAACGATACCACCGGGGTGGCGGAGCGCACCTTGCAGCAAATCCGCACGTGGCCGCCGGGACTGCCTATCTTTGGGTTGCTGACGCCGCTACCGGCGACGCCGCTGTACAAAAGGCTGGAGGCCGCAGGAAGGTTGACGCGGCCGAAGCATTGGCAAGAATTCATACCGTTTGCCATGGCCCACACGCCGCTGAAGATGACCATTGAGGAAGCCCACGCTGAAGTGAAGTACGGCTGGTCGAAATCGTATAGCCCGGAGGCCATCGCGAAAGCTCTGGCGACAGTGGCTCACAAGCCCCTGGGATACCGTGTGAATATCCTTATCTCGCGCCTTTGTTTCCGCGGGATTTATTTCCCGCAACTGGGCCGTTTCGCCTGGGTCAAAACCATCGCCGAAAACCGGGGCGCTATCTTTAGCCTGATAAGAGAAGGTTTCGGCGCCAGGCGCGCCGCCCGTTCAGGCTCATTGAGCCTCTCTTCGACCGCGCCGCGGTAATCACAAACCCGTTTGAAACAAACCAACGTCCTCCCCTACCCAGCGGTTACTCGCTTACTGCTATGAGGCACCGAGAATGTTTAATTTTTAATAAGTCGCGGGCCACCTACAGGATGGACCTGATTTGAAGTTTGGAATGGAACGGGGGATACTTCCTCCCATGCCAAACAAAAAAACTGTCCCCGCCAAAGAAACGAAAGCGACAAAAGCTGCCAAAACCAACGGTGGCGAAACGCATCAACAAGCCATCACCGACGTACTGCTCACCACCAATCAGGGCTTGCCTATTTCCGACAACCAGAATTCATTGAAAGGCGGCGGCCGCGGGCCCACCCTACTTGAAGATTTTATTTTGCGTGAGAAAATCACGCATTTTGACCACGAACGCATTCCGGAACGCATTGTGCACGCGCGCGGCTCGGGCGCGCACGGATATTTTCAGCCGTATAAATCTATGAAGCACGTGACCAGCGCAAATTTTCTTTCCGATCCCAAGATAAAGACGCCCGTATTTGTGCGCTTTTCAACGGTTGCGGGTGGCGCCGGCTCGGTGGACCTGCCTCGCGATGTCCGCGGCTTCGCGGTGAAGTTTTACACCCAGGAAGGCAACTTCGATCTGGTCGGGAATAACATTCCGGTGTTTTTTATTCAGGATGCCATTAAATTTCCGGACCTGGTTCATTCCGTCAAGATGGAAGCGGACCGCGGTTACCCGCAAGCAGGTTCGGCGCATGACACTTTCTGGGATTTCGTGTCGCTGATGCCCGAGGCGCTGCACATGGTGATGTGGGCCATGTCGGATCGCGCCATTCCGCGATCGTTCCGCATGATGGAAGGATTCGGCGTGAATACTTTCCGCCTGGTGAATTCCGAAGGCATGTCCAAGTTTGTAAAATTCCATTGGCGGCCCGTTCTGGGCACTGCGGCGGTGCTGTGGGATGAGGCCGTCAAGATCAGCGGCGCCGATCCTGATTATCATCGACGGGATTTATTCGAGGCCATCGCCAGCGGAAATTTTCCGGAGTTTGAGTTCGGACTTCAAATTCTCGATGATAAAACCGCTGACAAGTTGCCGTTCGACGTTCTCGATGCCACAAAATTAATACCTGAAGAACTCGTGCCCGTCGAGATCGTCGGCAAAATGGTGCTGGATAGAAATCCCGACAATTTTTTTGCGGAAACCGAACAAGTGGCTTTCTGCCCCAGCCACGTAGTGCCGGGAATCGACTTCAGCGAAGACCCGCTCTTGCAAGGCCGTTTATTTTCGTACCTGGATACGCAGCTCAGCCGCTTAGGCTCGCCAAATTTTCATCAGCTTCCCATCAACGCGCCGAAGTGCCCGTTCGCGAATATGCAGCGTGACGGCCACATGCAAATGATGGTTCACAAAGGTCGCGGGAATTACGAGCCAAATTCCATCGAGCCCAAAGGCGAGCGCGAAACGCCAAAGGGTTTTCGCACGGCGCCCATTCTGCTGGAGGGAACAAAAGTCCGCTTGCGAGCAGAGTCGTTTGCAGATCACTATTCGCAAGCGCGTTTGTTCTACCGCTCAGTGACGCCGCAAGAGCAGAAGCACATGGCCATGGCGCTGACGTTCGAGTTAAGCAAAGTGGAAATTTCGGAGATCCGCAAAAAAATGTTGGGCCATCTCAATGTCATCGACGAAAAGCTTGGCGCCAAGGTTGCCGACGGCTTGGGGATGACTGGCGAGGCTATCGCGGCGACGCCGGCGGCAAAGCCGATCGATCTGGATCCGAGTCCGGCGCTGCGCCTGTACGGAAAATACAAGCCCACACTCAAAGGCAGGAAGGTCGGGATTCTTCTGGCGGATGGTTTCGACGCGAAACTAAAAGATGCGCTTGTCGCGGCGGTGAAGAAAGAAGGAGCGACACCAGTCATCGTCGCGCCCAAAGTAGGCGGCGTGATGGATTCTGCCGGCAAGAAAATTATGGCCGAGATGGCGCTATCAGGTTCGCCGTCCATTATGTTCGATGCAGTCACAGTGCTTGCCGGGCCTGCCGGTGACAAATCGTTGAGCGCAGAACCAGATGCCATCAGTTTTTTGATGGACGCCGACCGGCATTTAAAAGCGATTGCGCTGGCTGGCGTGTCGAATCTCGCCAAGAAAACTCGCGTCGACGGAGTTGTCGGCGTAACGGATCTTCGCGGTAACGGCGACGTTTCGAAGTTCATCGATTTCGCCCGCAATGGCAAAGTGTGGGAGCGCGATACCGCCTAACGCGAATCGCTGACTGTCGTTTTTATCTCCTGCTAGTGAAAAGCTGCGGCCAACAAATCAACCATTAACCGGATCGCGGTTTGTGCGGTGCGCCCGCTTGGATCGCGATAAGGATTTACCTCGACAATGTCGAGCCCTACCAATTTTCCTTTGGAGGGAATCTGCTTCATGAGTTCGTCAATCTCTTGGAAATTCAAGCCGCCCGGTTCGAGGGTGCCGGTGCCCGGCGCCAGAGTGGGGTCCATGGAGTCCACATCGAAGGTGACGTAGATATTTTCGCTTTGCGGAATCTGTTCGATGGCGGCACTAATTCCGCGGCGGTGAATTTCTTCGGAAGTGACCACCTTAGTCGGAATCGCCTTAGCATTGCCGGCCGCTTCCTGATCGTTGGCGATCCCGCGCATGCCGATCTGCGTGATGTGTTTCACGGCGGGCAGCTTCGCCACGCGGAGCACCCACGAGGCGTGGTCGAGATTGCCTTTTGCGCCTGTCCAGGTATCGAGGTGCGCGTCGATGTGTACGACAGTAAGCGGAATGTCATACGCGCGAATGACCGGGAAGGTAATGCTGTGATCCCCGCCTAAAATAATTGGGAAGGCTTTCTTAGCGAGAATTTTCTTAACCGCCTCGGTAATTTTCGCGTCAGTCTCAATCGGAACCGTGGGATAAATCAGCACGTCGCCCACATCGACCCATTGCTTGCCCTTCAAGACCGTGCGGTCGCCGTCGATGTAGTAGAAGCCCTCCGTCAAATCGTGCGCGTATTCCTGAGAATTTTCGCGCATGTCGCGTGGTCCGTATCGCTCACCGGGCTGGCCCCAGGTGCCTTCATCAAAAGGCACACCCAGCACCGCGAAGTCGGCTTTCAGGTGGTCCAGGTCCGGATCGTATCGCGCGCTAAGAAATGTGCGTACGCCGACGAAGGTCGGCGCGGTCTGTGCGAATGAGATGAGCGGAATGCCAAGCGTCAGAGCCAGAAAACATCCCGCAACGATCATCTTCTTCATCATTCTTCCTTTAAGCAATTTTAATTGTCGGATGATACCAACAAACATTGGCGTTTTATTTAACTTACTGTAGCGCGCCATGCTCGCAATACTTCCGCCACTGTCCAGGCTTGTGCAATACATCCGCGGGGAGTGAAGGGCGCGTCGCCATCGAAAATTTCGCTCAGCGTGCCCAAGCCATGCGAATGAATTTGTTTTCCTAGCGGCTCCAGAAAACTCATCGCCGCAGCGCGATCCGCGTACACACGTAGATGCGCCAGTACAAATGGGCCGAGCAGCCAACCCCACACGGTGCCCTGGTGATACGCGCCGTCACGCTCTCGACTACTCCCGCCATAATGTCCCTGGTAACTCGGTTCGCTTTGCGCCAGGCTGCGCAGACCGTAAGAGGTCACTAGTCTCCGGGCACAAATATCGACAACCGCTTTTTGTTGCTCCGCGGAGAGCGGGCTCTGTGACAACGAAACGGCAAAAATCTGATTTGGTCGAAGAGTGGCGTCATTCCCAATTCCCGGCGCGTCGATAACGTCGTAGCAGTATCCGGCGGATCCATTCCAGAATTTGCCGAAGCTTTGCTTCGCGCGCGCCGCTAATTTTGCGAACGGCTCAGCTGACTGTTTCACCGCCGGAGCGAGACCAGCCATAGTTTCCAGCGCATTAAACCACAGCGCATTAATCTCCACGGGCTTTCCGATTCGTGGGGTGACCACCCAATCGCCGACCTTGGCGTCCATCCAGGTGAGTTGCACGCCGGGTTCACCCGCGTAAAGAAGGCCATCAGTCTGGTCTAGATGAATTTGATAGCGCGTGCCGGCTACGTGAGCATCGATCATTTGCGCCATGATTGGGAAAAGCCTGTCCAGCGTTTCGGTATCTTCCGTAGCCGCAAAATATTGGCGAACCGCCTCGAAGAACCACAGCGCGGCGTCCACGGTGTTGTACCCGGGGTGCCCACCTACGTCGGGAAAATTATTTGGTAGCATGCCGCCGTCGATGTATCGCGCGAAAGACAGGAGAATTTTTGTTGCGATGTCGGCGCGGCCGGTTGCCAAAGTCAATCCAGGAAGCCCGATCATGGTGTCGCGCCCCCAATCGCCAAACCAGTGATACCCAGCGATGATCGTCTTCCCCTCGGTAACTTCCGTGCTATCCGCCAAGTCACGCCTCACCACAAATTGATCCGCGGCGAGAATGAGTTGCCGAATCCAACCTGGTGCCGCAGTTGCCGCCGGCCCATCCGTTGAAGACCACTGCGCCAGCAGGTCCGCTTCGCGCTTGACGTTCTCCGTGCGTGTCGCATTGCCATCAAGCGCTGCGTTTGCATCGGTAGAAAAAACAATGCTCACGCTTTGATTCGTTTGCAGCGTGGCGCGAAAAATCGCCGCCAAAAGATTATCGTCGCGATCGTCGAGGCCCCGATATTTCTCAAGCGGCAAAAAATAATCGCGACACCACTCGTGACGTGCCTCAATTGTGGCGTCCGCGCTCAACAAATAAAATGGAATCGCGCCTTCAAATGCGGTGACCTGCAAGCCGCTCTTCACCGCGTCAATTTTTATGCGCCAATCGCCGGCGTGAGTATTGGAATGAAAATCGCGATAGTTGACAAGAGTTCTGAGTTCCAGCTCCATCGATTGGCTGCCGCGTAACAGCGTGTACTGCACATAAGTCGTGTTCTCGCCATGACGCATCCAAACGCGTTTTTCGAGAATTGCATCGCCAATGGCAAACCACCAAACCGGCCTAGTTCCGTCCAGTCGAAAGCTTTCGATATGCACATACCCGTGAGGCTCGATTGCTCCGCTGCTCCAGCAATTCGTTCCCAGCGCATAATCCGCACCGTCATAACGAGCGATTTCGTCGAACTTGGCTACGAGTTGCATGCGGCCTAGCGGCGGTTGAAGCGCCGCTACCAGCAAGCCATGATAGCGACGCGTAAGATTGCCACTCACGGTACCCGAAGCGAATCCCCCAATACCGTTGGTGACCAGCCACTCGCGCTGTTCCGCAACATCGAGCACGCCGCAGATTTCGCGGCCGAATTCCACCTCCGCATTTTGCGGAGTGTCCTTTTTTGCGGACCGACGCCGAGGACTGACTCCCGGCTTTCTCGTTGCCATCCCTGATTGCCTCCTATGGGTTCGCCGTTGCCGAGCGCATGGTTAATTCAAGAATGACATTTCATCCGATTGCGATGCAAAACGTTTCGATGGCAGAGAAAGTTT
The DNA here is from genome assembly GCA_035482155.1 of Verrucomicrobiia bacterium. Taxonomy (GTDB): domain Bacteria; phylum Acidobacteriota; class Terriglobia; order Acidiferrales; family UBA7541; genus Acidiferrum. Next base: position 94,049 of record DATHRB010000033.1, read on the forward strand.
GTTGTTGTGATTCTAAGAAAGGAGCACGAGCCAATTTCTTCTACTTTAGAATTATTGGTTCCGGAGGTGTCCGAAAACGGCGAAGTATTCTGCTGCATATCGCGATAGGTACCATGAAGCCAGCACCACGCAGCAGTCGAAATGCTAATTTACGCTGGCCGTTACGCCAGCTGTCCCGGTAAGCATAGGCCAAAACCCTCCCCCCCAGGCAGGCGTACCTGTTCCAGCTGGGCTTGCCAAATTCCCCTCGCTTATCTAAACGAATCATTCGCAGCAAGCCGTTGGCTATAGCTTCGATATTCTTGCTCGAATTTTCTGCGTGGAGACGGTAGGCCAGGGTCCAGGGATGTTTGATGACTACAAACGGACTGTAATCCCCGACTTTAAGCTGAATATAAGTATCGTCGACATGGAATGTTTGTGGCGTAGTATCGCGTCGCCCGCCACCCACCGCATCGAAAACAGATTTTCGTATGACGGTGTTGTTAGAACTAAGAGATATGGTCTTGGAGGCGTAGTTCCGGAACTTAAAAATTTCTATGGTATCTGTGGGTGGAGGTTGTGGAGGGGCTTCGCCGTCCCGGAAAAAGGCAATGCTGCCCTGGACAAGCGGCGGCGAATTCGTGGCCCGGATGACTTTGTCGAAAGTTTCCAGCGCGAAAGGCAGAAAATAGTCGTCGCTATCCAGGTACACAAGATATTCACCTTGACCTATTGCGGCTGCGGCGTTGCGAGCGATCTCTGGTCCCTGATTTCTTTGGTGAATAAGGGTGAGCTTATTTCCGTAGGATTTCAGTATTTCGGGCGTCCTGTCAGTGGACCCATCATCAATAACAAGCAACTCGAAATCGCGGAAACTCTGGTTTAAAACGGAATCAACGGCCTGCCTGATGTAATTCTCCCGGTTATAGACCGGTAGCAATATGCTGAAACGGACGGTCATTAAGCCCAGTATAGCGTGAGGCGTCAATCTGCTCGCAATATTTGGCGATCGCGCTGCCGTTGGCTGTCGCGGAGGCCGTTGCGCTCGGCCCAGACCGCGCGCGTTACATGAAAATCCGTGCAATGTGAATTGCTATTAGGGACGGCTCTCGAACTTGCGGGACTACCGCACTCACTCACTAATTTCTCCGTCTTCGTTGACTTGTACCTGCCCCCAAATTAACATGCGGCCCTGCCCGCCAATTTATGCCCCTGCTGACCATCGTCTTCACAGATGTCGTTGAGTCCAGTGCGACCAAGCGCGATGTTTCGCTCGGTCGCGACAGCCGGGAACGCGACCGCGCGTACTTGGAAAAAGTTCAGACTCGCCACTTCGAACTGGTCCGTGCCGCTTGTCGGGCTCATGGTGGCAACGAAGTTAGCACCATGGGCGACGCATTTTATCTGACCTTCGAAGATCCAGTGGAAGCAGTTCGCTGCGCAGTCGATATCCAGCAGCGCCTGGCCGCGGCTCCAATCGAAACTCCCAGAGGGCCGTTGCGGCTGCGCATCGGGATTCATTCTGGCTTCCCTGAATACTTTGAGGGGAGTTGGCACGGTACGGATGTGGACACCGCCGCGCGCGTTGAAGCGATGGCAACGGAACATCAGATTCTTCTGTCGTCGCGAACCTATGAGCTCGTTCGCCAAATGACCGACGTCCCATTCCATTCCCGTGGTGAGTTCGCCCTAAAAGGCGTGGATCACATGGCGTTATGGGAAGCCGACTGGGATGGAAAGGGCCCGCGCTCCACAGCGGTGCGCCCACTTGGGGAGATCCAACGCAGGCGCACCATGGGCCGGATGGCGATAGCAATTGCCGCTGCTATGGTTCTGATAATCGCCGGCGCCAGCTACCTGGCGCGACGTGAGGCCAAGCCACGAGAAGGCAGTGACTTCACGTTTCATGGCGAGCCTCGCAAATCGGTGGCGGTACTTGGATTCAGGAACCTTGGAAAAACCGATGAAGAGTGGTTAGGGAACGCCCTTCCAGAAATGCTGAACACGGACTTGGCCGCTGGCGCCGGACTTCGAATGATTGCGGGAGAAGAAGTTGCCAATACCACTGCTGACTTGGCGGTAGCGAAAATGCCCAGCTATGGAAAAAGCACCCTGGCGAAATTACGGAGCATTTTGAAGTCCGATTATGTGATCGCCGGCTCGTACGTCGCTTCTGGCAGCCAGAAATCGGACGATGTCCGTTTCGACTTGCGCCTGCAAGATACCGGCTCCGGCGAAATGCTCGCATCGCTGGCGGACTCGGCAACCATCGGCAACATGCCGGAGGTGCTGCAGAAAATTTGCGCAACGCTGCGAGCCAAAATGAAAGTTAATCAGCCGTCCGAAACTGAATCGGCAGAAGCCCAGGCGGCTTTGGCCCCAGATCCTGAGGCTACGCGTCTTTACACCGAGGGTTTAGCGAAACTGCGGACTCTCGATGCGCTGGGCGCCAGGGACCCGCTCGAGAGGGCCTCTGCATTGGAGCCGAAATGGCCCGCCCCGCACGCCGCTCTTGCAAATGCATGGCAGATTCTAGGCTATGACTCGAAGGCTCTTGAGGAAGCGAAAATTGCCAATGAGCTCTCGGTAAATCTTTCGCAGGTGGATCGTCGTTCAATCGAAGCCCGTTATCGTGAGTTGAACGGCGAATGGAACCAGGCCATTGAAATCTATCGGAGCCTCTGGGGCGTCTTCCAGGATGAGCCTAACTATGCTTTGGAACTCGCCAAGGTGCAAACCGCAGCGGGAAAAGGTCAAGATGCTTTGAACACTCTCAATCAACTTGCCGGCCTGCCGCGGATGAAAGACGATCCCCGTATCAATCTAGCCCGCGCGTTTGCCGCCGAATCTCTCTCCGACGTCAAACTCCAGCAAACTGCGGGCGCCGCAGCAGCCGAGAGCGCTTCCAGGCTTGGCTCCAGGTACCTCGCAGCTCAAGCTTATTGGCAGAATTGCAGCGCGCTATTTGCATTGGGCGATCTTCAAAAAGCTATGGAGGCGTGCCAACAATCGACCGCTGCGGCCCCGTTTGCCTTAGAGATTGAAGCGCGCACAAAAACGGTCGAAGCGAGCATCCTGGTGGCTCAGGGCCGCACCGCGGATGCGCTGGAAATGCGCCGGCAGGCTCTGGACACTGCGCGCAAAATCGGCTCCCAAAAAGATGTGATCGGAGCGCTGATGAATCTGGCAAATTTGCAGGCGACGGAGGGGCAAATCGCGCAGTCGCAGGCCAACGAACGCGAGGCCATGGAGATCGCGCGACAGATCGGAGACAAGCGTCAGCTTCTGGGGCTGCAGAATAATTCGGCCTCGGATTTACAGTCGGAAGGTCAGTATCGAGAAGCGACGAAACTCTACGAGGAATCTCTCAAGACTGCTCAAGAAATTGGAGACCAGGATGGCATCGCAACGGCTTTGCAAAATCTTGGCGCCCTATCTTTACAAACGGGCGATCTGAAGGTTGCGGAGAATGAAGTTCGGCGGGCGTTAGGGATTTCTCAAGCGGCGCAACTGCAGAACACCACGGCTTCCGGGTTTAACAATCTGGGCGACATTGAAATGGTCAGAGGAAATCTAGCAGGGGCGCGCGAAAACTATTTACATGGGTTGAAGCTGTTCACGGACGCCGGCGACCAACCGAATATCGCGGTGACCAATCTCTCGCTCGCCAAGCTTACCCTGGAAGAAGGGAAAATGGCGGACGCCGAAAAAATGGCTCGCCAACTTATACAAGACTTTCAGGCAGCAAAGCTGACGGATGACCAGGCCGATGCGCGGAATACTCTGGTGAGGGCGTTACTTGGAGAAGGGAATGTGACTGCGGCTAAGAAGGAGATGGGTGACGTGGCGAAAATTTCTGTTCAGGATTATGCGATTAAAGCCTCACTGGCAATCACGGAAGCGCGGCTGAAGGCTCGACGCGGAAGTGTCGAAGAAGCCCGGCAAAATCTCGAATCGCAGCTGGCGAAGCTCAAGGAGAACAATCTCACTGGCCTGCAGTTCGAGATCAAACTCGCATTGGCAGAGATACAGCTGGAGCAGAATTCCAAGGCGAACAGAGCGCCATTAATTGCGCTGCAGCGCGAGGCTAAACAGTCAGGTTATCTGCTGATCGCAAGCAAGGCCGAACGATTGAACGCGTCGCTACCGCGCTGAAATAGAAAAGAGCCCGGACGGCGAAGCATCCGGGCCCCGGGGCCATCTCACAAGCTAGGATTGCAACAGCCGCCTGGACAGAAGCGCAAGAGAAAACAAACCTGCACACAATAGGGCCAAGGAACTTGGTTCAGGTGTCGTTGTTGGCGTCACGGCGGAGATGTCAGCGAAGACCCCGGAAAAATCATCCGTGGTCGCTGGTTCGTCGAAATAAAATGTCTCATTCGCCACGTCGCACGATCCGGGGAGCGTGAGCGATCCCCCTTGGTATGTCACACCACTAAGATTACAGGGGGGATTTGACGCTGGCGTACACACGCCTCCGAGGTTGAATCCGGGACAATTGACAACTCCAAAGGTTCCAGTCCCTGCAACAAATTCCGTAGGTGACAGCGTTATCTTTACTTGGATGGGATCGCCCAGGTCGGGACTGGTGGGGCTGATTTGCAGCAACAGGTCACCCTCAGTCGGGCCTAGAGGAGTCAACGGCACCAGAGTTTGGGTCCCGATGCTCGAGGTTTGAGAATTGATCGGCACTCCATAGCTCGACCCTGTACGTATGCGATCGGCCCGGGCAGGCGCAACCAAAAGCACAGTTGCTCCTAGCAGGATTGTTGCCGTGAGTCTCATGTTCATGCGATAGCTCCCTATGGCGCGAGTTGATCCGGCGCGCAGTATTTTGCACTATTTCCTGTGCACGGCATAGCCCATTTTGAATCTGCATAAGCAGTCTGAGGATACTCTTGTAACTACTTTATTTTGTCCGCAGTACTTCTCCAGTTACTCAATTGATTTATGTATGGAATATTAACATGGGCAGTTTCTTGCGCACTTTGGACCAAGATATTGCAAAGTATCCGCCCTCGGCAACGGCCATCAAAATAGAGGATGCTTTTACCGCCTTGGATAATCCGAAAGTAAAAACAGCGAATTCTTCTTTCCAGTCGACGTCGAACTTTTTTGGACATTCCGATTTATAGCGCCATAACGGGGGCGCGCCTTAATTTGTCGACAGAAAGAACAAGAGGCGTAGAATACGGCACGAGGTGGGTGCCCATGGTAGAGGGCGAGAGCGAAGACCTGGAGCGTACATGTCAGGGTGTCTCGCCGGGCGATGCGGTCTGCAACTACCCTGCGACCGTACACTGCCCGACCTGCGACGGGTGGTTCTGTGACGCCCACGCTGAGGATGAGCAGTGGCATTCGTGTATGCTGCCGCCGCCTGGAGACGTCGGCGGCGAGGGATAAGAGCCGTTCGCGTTCGCTGGTTTTGCGGCACCCGCGGCGGCGCGCCCGTCGCGTGAGCTGCGTAAAGCCTGATGAGTTGATTTATCGGCGAAAAATTGACTGGGAGAGGATTTATACCGTTTCCGGTTTTGGCGCTGCAGCCCAAGGATGGGGGCGACGGGCTTCGATGAACGCGAAAATGGTCATTAGCAAGGCTAGTGCCGACAGTCCCGCGTCTTCCAGAACTTTCTTGAAGTTGATCGGCTCGGGAGTGGCGAAGCAGCCGCAATTGATGTCCATGTGCAAAAGGTAAGCACGCAAGACCACCGCGAAAAATCCCACCATGATGGCAGTGAGCAGCACTCCCCAGATCCGCAGCTTCCATCCCGTTAATACCAGCAGACCCAGCGCGATTTCAGCGAATGGCAGGACGTGCGCGACAAACTGTACTCCCCCTGCCGGCAGCAACTTGAACGCTTCTACCTGCAGCGCAAAATTCGCGAGGTTGGTGGAGATCGAAAATTTCAGGAAGAACATGGGCCAGAAAGTGTGATTGGGTTGAAAGGCTTTGGAGTAGCCCGCGTAGATGAAGATCACGCCTAGAACAAGGCGTCCAAGCCACATGACAACGCGCCGGAAGTTGAGTGGGCTGGATTGCAGCAAGTCGTTTCACCTACCCGCTTCGTAAATGCGGTTTATCGTAACAGAAGAATCAAAAATTGAAATGCGCGATCAAGATGATGCTTAGATCTACCTGTCAAAATCCGAGGCAGAGCACTTTCGCAAGCCGGACGCGCTTATTTCTGGCTAAGCAGTTGGTCGAGGAACTGGTGCAATACGGCGTAACTTTGCACTCCAACCACCGGGTAGGTCTGGCCATTGGAATGAATAATGGTGGTGGGCGTCTGGTTTACGTTGTACATGCGGCCTAGCGCCAGGTCTTTCTCGATCAGTGGATCGAGCGTGCCGCCTTTCACGAGGGCGCGCACTTTGTTCATCTCTGCTGGCGACAGGACGGCCGCGACGGTACCGTCTACGTCTCCTGAGTTCTCCCACTTTTCCTGATTCTCAAACAATGCTTGCTCGACGGGTTCGACTTTGCCGATGTGCGCCGCGGCGCGAGCATACAGCGCGGCGACTCTTGAGTGGGCATGCATAGGTAAGGGGAAGTCGCGATGGATGAGGTACACCTTGCCGTTGCTTACGTAATTGTCCATCAGCTGCCGGTTGGTCGTCATATACAGGGTCTTGCAGGCCGGGCACTGAAAATCGCTGAAGACTTCCAGTACGAGCGGAGCGCTTTTTGAGCCGAATGCCTTATGGGGATCCACGTCGCTTACTGCGCCGGGCGTCTGCGGAGGAGCAGCCATGGCCATTAGAACGACACCAATACCCAATGCGGCCAATACGCTGAGGAAGGCGACGGCGACTCTAGGGATTCCTCTTCGCTTGCGAATCAATTGTTCCTCCGTAGTAGTTGGACGCTTGAAATTGGCCTTTGAAGATTCTACCCCGAATCACCCTAAAGGCCAGCGCACGCGTGCTGGAATGTGCAATTGGATTTCCTGTGCTGCGCCGAACGCGAGAGCTAAGATAGTAGGATGCGCGACAAGGTGATGATGTTCGTATCAGGATGCGATATTTGTAGGCGGGAATCACGAATCCCTATGTGACACAAACATAAGGATATAGTTTGATAATAACAAGACTTGACAACAAGTCACTCAATATTTATAATGTCCTTCGAGCTGATTCGAAACGGGTCCCTGGCGACCCGCGCAAACTTCTGGGCGGAAGTTGGGCTCAACAGGTTTGAACAGATCGGGCTTAAATGGAGGCCAGAATTACATGAGTAAAATTATTGGAATTGACCTGGGCACAACTAACTCGGTTGTGTCCGTGATGCAAGGCGGAGAGCCAGTGGTAATCCCGAACCAGGAGGGCGCGCGCACAACCCCTTCGGTGGTAGCGATCACCAAGGGTGGCGAACGCCTTGTGGGACAAGTGGCGAAGCGCCAAGCGGTGACGAATCCCGAGAATACGGTGTATTCGATCAAACGCTTTATGGGCCGCCGCTATGACGAAGTAACCGACGAAATGAAGCGTATCCCTTATAAGGTTGTTAAGGGCGACCACGACGACGCGCGTGTGGAGATTTTCGGCAAGATCTATAGCCCACCTCAAATTTCGGCCATGATTCTTGGAAAACTGAAGTCCGCCGCGGAAGACTTCCTGGGTGAAAAAGTCACTAAGGCGGTTATTACCGTGCCGGCGTACTTCAACGACGCGCAACGGCAGGCCACCAAGCAAGCCGGTGAAATTGCGGGCCTGGACGTGGTGCGAATCATCAACGAGCCGACAGCGGCTGCGCTGGCATACGGTTTGGACAAAAAGACCGACGAAACCATCGCGGTGTATGACTTGGGCGGCGGCACGTTTGATATTTCCGTGCTGGAAGTTGGCGCTGGCGTAGTGGAAGTTAAATCCACCAACGGCGACACTCACCTGGGCGGCGACGACGTTGACCAGCGCATCGTGGACTGGTTGATCGACGAATTCAAGAAAGAAAACAACATCGACCTGAGCAAAGACCGCATGGCCCTGCAACGCCTGAAGGACGCGGCGGAAAAGGCCAAAATCGAGCTGTCGCAGATGATGGAGACGGAAATCAATCTGCCGTTCATCACCGCGGGCGCGAGCGGGCCGATTCACATGCAACTGAAGCTGACCCGGACGCGCCTCGAGCAATTGATGAACGATTTGCTCGAACGCTCCATGAAGCCGGTGAAGCAGGCGCTGGAAGACGCCAAGATGTCGCCCAACGACATACAAGAAGTGGTGCTGGTCGGCGGTTCAACGCGCATTCCGAAGGTGCAGCAACTGGTGCGCACGTTCTTCGGCGGCAAGGAACCGCACAAGGGCGTGAACCCCGACGAAGTTGTTGCCGTAGGAGCCGCGATTCAAGGCGCAGTGCTGGCTGGAGACGTGAAAGACATCCTGCTGTTGGACGTCACCCCGCTCTCGCTGGGCGTGGAAACTCTGGGCGGCGTAATGACCGTGCAGATTCCTCGCAACACTACGATCCCGACGCGCAAAGTGGAAACTTATTCCACGGCTGCGGACAACCAGCCTGGCGTGGAAATTCACGTCATGCAGGGCGAACGCAAATTCGCGAACGACAACCGCTCGCTTGGCAAATTCAAGCTGGATGGAATTCCACCAGCTCCGCGCGGGACGCCGCAAATCGAAGTCACTTTTGACATCGATGCGAACGGCATTCTGAACGTCAGCGCTAAGGACAAAGCGACCAACAAGGAGCAGAAAATCACCATAACCGCGTCCAGCGGCTTGACCAAGGAAGAAGCCGAGAAGATGCGCGTGGAGGCAGAATCGCACTCCGAGGACGATCGTCGGCGTATGGAAGAAGTCGAGGCGCGCAATCGCCTGGACGGCATTCTGTACCAGTCGGAAAAGATGATTCGCGAGAATCGCGAGAAGCTCAACGAAGCGGACGTGAAGGCTGCGGAGACCGCAATCGATGACGCGAAGAAAGCCATCAACGAGGGCGGTGTTGCGAAACTGCGCTCCGCTACTGAGAACCTGGAACGCTCGCTGCACAAGATCGCTGAAGAACTCTACAAGAGCACGCAAGCGGCTGGCGGCGCGGAACAGGCAGGCGCGGCGGGCGCCGGCGCTCAAGGCGGACCGGCGGGTGCTGGGTCTAGTTCAGCCGGCGGCCCGCAAGGCGGCAAGCCTGGCGATGTGATCGATGCCGAATACGTGGACGTGGACGAAACCAAGCGTCCTAATTAATTGAGCAGCTGAGCGAAGAAGGAAAGTGCGGAGAGTAACTCCGCGCGGGCCGGACCTTCGCGGAAGCGAAGAGTAAAAGAGCCGGCCCGCTTCGTTCGCAAGACGGAGTGGGCCGGACATTTTTTGGAAGCACATTTCGACAGATTTCCAGAAGTACGATTCGAGATCACAAATATATAGATCATGGCGACGACAGCTAAAACCGATTATTACGAATTGCTCGGGGTGCCGAAGAAGGCCAGCAGCAAGGACATTCGCACTGCCTTTCGCAAGCTGGCGCGCAAATACCATCCTGATCTGAATCCCGGCGATAAATCGTCGGAAGAGAAATTCAAGCAGCTGCAGGAAGCGTATGACGTACTTTCCGACGCCAAGAAGCGCCAGATGTACGACCAGTACGGATTTTATAGCGACAACCTGCCGCAGGGTGGCGGACCTTCTTCGCATGGCGGGGAAGACGATGATGCGCGCGTCAATTTTGATTTTGGCGGATTTGATTTTGGCGGTGGCGGCGGTTCCGGCGCAGGGCCGGCAGGCAGCGGCGGAAGTTTTCGCGATTTGTTCAGCCAGTTTTTCAAAGGCGGCCGCGGCGGCGAAATGGAGCCGGAGCAGGAACCGGGCAGCGACCTGGAATACCAAGTGGAGATTGATTTCTGGGACTCCGTGCGCGGCGCGGTGAAAAAACTTTCCATCACACGCATGGATACGTGCGAGGCCTGTCACGGAACTGGCGCGGTGGGTTCGCCGCAGACCTGCACCGCTTGCGGCGGAACCGGAACCATCCAGCAAGCTGCCGGGAAAATGCGCTTCAACGTGCCGTGCACCCGCTGCGGTGGCACCGGTAAATTGCGTACCATGTGCCGCACTTGCAATGGCGAAGGCCGAGTGCGTCGCACCGAGACGGTGGACGTACGCATCCCCGCCGGCGTCGCTAGTGGCGCGCGGTTGCGCGTACCGGGCAAAGGAAATGCCGGAACGATGGGAGCGCCTCCGGGAGACTTGTATTTGCGCATCCTGGTAAAGCCGCATGAATTTTTCGAACGGCGCGGCAATGATCTGTACACCAAAATTCCCGTGACCGTTCCAGAGGCCACCCTTGGCGCGAAGATTGAAGTGCCGACGATCGACGGGCGCTCGTTGGTGCGCATTCCTCCTGGAACCGACAGTGGGAAAACGCTGCGCCTGAAAGAAAAGGGTGTGCCCGGCGCTCGCAACGGCGCGCGCGGCGATCAATACGCCGAGATTCAAGTAGTAGTGCCGAAACCGACGGACGAGCGGGTGCGTAATCTGATGAAAGACCTGGAAACTTTGGATCCCGAAGATCCACGGCAAAATCTTTTCAGCAAGGCGGGTGTGTAAGGCCATGCCGCAAAGAACAAAAAAACGAGCCAAAGCCGGTTACATGATCAGCGCAGTGGCGGAGCTTTATAAACTGCACCCGCAGACGCTGCGTTTGTATGAGCGCGTGGGTTTGCTGAAGCCTTCGCGGTCGCAGGGGAACACGCGACTGTATACCGATACTGATCTCGAGCGCTTGGACGTGATTTTAACGCTGGCGCGCGACATGGGCGTGAACCTGGCGGGCATCGAAATTATTCTGAACATGCGCGAAAAAATGATTGAGATGGAACGCCAGATGGGCGAGTTCGCGAAGGTCGTGCAGCAGGAACTGTCGCGCGTGGCTTCGCGCCCGGCGGAGCAGGATTCGCGCCACGCGATCGTCCGCGCCGCCCCGCGAATTGTGCGAAGCTGACGTCTTTATATTTTCCCCGGGAAATTCCGGAAATAAAAATCCACCCTTCAAATCAAGGGTGGGTTTTCAATTTATGGCGCCTTCAGGTTACCGCTTAGCTGACGCGAAGAGCGGTCATGGGGTCGATGTGTGAGGCGCGGCGCGCTGGAATATATCCCGCCAGAAGGGCGATGAGACTTAGCATCAAGATGGTGGTTGCGAAGGTCGGCGGATCTGACGGGTCCGTCGCAAATAAAAGCGACGCGATGGCTTTCGCCACCATGAAAGATGCAACCGTACCGATGGCGATTCCTACCAGCGCGAGGTGCAAAGTTCTGTAGATCACGCTGAATTGAACGCGATTGGCTGTGGCGCCGAGAGCCATGCGAATGCCAATTTCTTGAGTCTGCCTCGAAACCGAGTACGAAATAACTCCATAGATGCCTAGCGAAGCCAGCACCAGCCCCAGCGCCGCAAATAAACTTACCAGCCAAACAAAAAAGCGCCGGGGAGAAACCGCGTGATCCACGATCTGCTGTATGGTGCGAAACTCGGTAGCCGGTTGGCCGGGGTTTAGTTCGCGAAGCGTGCTCATTACGCTGGAGGCGAGCACATCCGGCGGAAGCTTGGTGCGCACCACTAGCTCGGCGCCGTCCGGGCTATTCTGACTGGAAGACAAATACATCTGCCAGCCGGGACGCGACTCCAGACTGCTTTCGCGAACATCGCTGACCACGCCGACGACGCGAGCTTCTTTGTCGTTCACGAGCGCGATCTGGCCAATAGGATCCTCATTGGGCCACAAATAATTCGCGGCCGTTCTATTCAGCAGCACCACTGGCGCACCGTCCGGAGCGTCCGACCAATTTAAATCGCGGCCCGCGAGAAGCTGCATGCCCATGGCTTGCAGGTAGCCGGGCGTGACAATGTACACGAACGCTCCAGGGAGTTCTCCTTTGCGATAATCCTTCCCCTTTGCCGATAAGCCCCATGCGCGATTGCGATCCAGCGGCAGATTGTCCGTGATGCCCGCGGCTTCAATGCCCGGAATAGCTTTCACGCGACCCAGCATTTGCTGCAGTATCGCGCTGCGCTTCGCGGGTTTGTCTTCGTCATTGTAATCGACCGTGATGGCCGCTGCCCGGCTGGGTTGAAATCCCAAGTCCACGTCGAGAACGTGGAGGAAACTGCGCAACAGCAAGCCCGCTCCGACCAGAAGGACGCACGCCAACGCAATTTCGGAAATTACGAGAACGGAACGCAAGCGATCGTGTTTTTTGCCGTGAGTCATGCCTGCGCCGGAGTCTTTGAGGGCTTCCTGAAGATTGCCTGCGGAGATTTTGAGATTCGGAAGGAGCCCGAAGAAAATCGCGGCCACTAAAGAAATGATCAGCGTCCAGGCTAGAGCGCGGCCATCAATTTTCAAGCTGCCAAGGAGTGGCAGAGCAAGGGAGCCTTGGTGCGCAAGATAAATGGTGATGCCATATGCCAATCCCAGACCGAGCAAGGCTCCCGCGCTGGTCAGCAGCAGGCTTTCGGTAAGCAACTGACGAATAAGCCGGGCGCGGCTCGCGCCAAGAGCGCGGCGCATGGCGAATTCCTTGCTGCGCGCACTGGCGCGAGCGAGCAAAAGATTTGCAAGATTCACGCAGACGATAAGCAAGATGAGCCCCACCGCACACCACAGCACGATCAAGGAGCGGCGCAGCTTGCCAGTGACGTATTCCTTGAGTTCGGACAGGCGAGCCGTGTAGTCGCCGCCCCATTCTGGATGCTTCAAGTTGAAATGAAGACGGGGAAAGATAATGTTGGCCTCGGCTTGCGCTTGCGGCAGCGTAACGCCGGGTTTGAGACGGCCAACCAGTGCGAGGGTGTTTCCCCAATCTTCCATGTCGTCCAGAATAGCGGGGATGAAAAGGTCGGTCTTTGAACCTGGAGAAAAAACAGAACCGAAATCGAAAGTGTCCGGCAAAACGCCGATGACCGTTACCGGATGATTGTCGAGAGTGATGGCCTGGCCGACAATCGAGGGATTAGCGGCAAACTGACGCCGCCACAAGCCGTTGGTAAGAATCGCAACCGGACGAGAATTTTTCAGACACTCATCGGGAGCGAACGAGCGGCCCAGTAATGGTTGAACGCCGAGCGTAGGGAAGAAATTCCCGATGACCGTCATGGTCGTGACCGGTAGCGCGTCGCCGTTGCGAGCGAGTCTGGCATTATTGCTGGAAGAAAACGCGAAGTAGCCGGTGACATCCTGGAAGGAATTATTCTGATGTTTCAGTTCTCCGTAGGCGTCCACGGAGTACGTCATGCTGGACATGCCCGCCTTGCCTTCGGCGGTGGTTATAAAAGTGAGTTGCTGCGGATCGTGAAAGGGAAGCGGCCGCAATAGAATGGTGTTCACGACGCTGAATACGGCGATGTTCGCGCCGATACCCAAGGTAAGAATCAATATCGCAATCGCCACGAAGCCGCGATCGCGACGGAAAGTTCGCAGGGCATAGCGCAAATCCTGGCTCAGTTCATCGAGGGTTGGCAGAGAGCGCGCGTCGCGATGCCGTTCTTTGGCTTGATCCATTCCCCCAAAGCGAATCAGCGCCTGGCGTCGCGCTTCCTCCGGCAGCATGCCGCGTTGAAGATTTTCTTCGATGGCCAAATCGAGGTGTGCGGCCATTTCCGCGTCCAACTCGGTGTCGAGTTGCCTGGCGCGAAATAATGAGCGCAGACGGTGCAAGAATTCGCGCAGTCGAGTTACCGGATCATTTGTCATCGATTCGACCCTTTACAGCTCTGGCGTTCGCGCATCGGCCCTTCCTGTGTTACGACCACAGAAGAATATAAGATTTCATGTGGTAATGCCACATGAACGATTGACGCGGCGCGAGGCAAAAAGTCTTCGTAGGTGTCGCGGCGGCTCTAAAAGGCGTGGAACAAGCGCTTCCAGCGCATGGTGGCTGGATGAATCAGCACGTTGGCATAGGCAACAAAACGGTCGACGATGTGGCCCGGCTGCCATGCGCTTGGATTCGCATCTATAGACATGTAGATCATCACCGGGGTGCCGATGAGATATTCGCGGGGCACGCAACCCCAGAAGCGGCTGTCGTATGAATTAGCTCGGTTGTCGCCCATCGCGAAATAACAATTGTCAGGCACGCGATAAGGGAAGGTGACATCGATTCGACCGCGCTGAGAATATCCCGGCGGCGCTGGTTTGGTCGGACCCGTCGTGTAATTCTCTTCAAGGTGCTTTCCATTGATCCAAACATTTCCGTCACGCAGATCCACGACGTCGCCCGGCATGCCGATGGCACGCTTTACCAGGTCGGTCTGATCGGGTGCGTACGGCGGCCTGAAAATTATGATTTGCTGCCGCTTGGGATTGCGCCATAGCGGAACATGCCAGTTCGTGAAGGGCAAGCCGGCATCGTAACCGACGCGGCTGATGATCAAGTGGTCGCCGATCAGCAGAGTGTTTTCCATGGAAGCGGAAGGAATGACACGCGCCTGGCCGATCGTTCCGTTGACCAATAGAAAAACGAGACCAACCCAGAACCACGCGAGGATCTCGCGGCGCACGCGCACGCTCATAGGTAAAGCGGGTTGGAGAGTTGCGTTTTTTGTTTTGGCTTTCACTGTGCACCGTCGGTGAGATTGGGAATCTTAACATGTCACTGGCGTGAGCAGTTGGGACCGGCGACAGTAGATCGCTTGCCGTGACGTGGGTGTGCCCGTATGCTTGTGGCGATATGGCGATAGAAAATTGTCCGTTGTGTAGAGGGACGGGGTGGCGGCTGGAGCAGCGGCTGAATGGCGCTTCGGGCACGGTTGCTACAGCGTGCGATTGCGGTATGGAAGAACGCGCGGCCCGGGTGATGGAGCGTGCGCGCATACCCAAGCGGTATGAGCATTGTGATTTTGAAAGCTATGTTGCGGATTTGACGGATGGGAAGACTTGGATGCCACAGCACGCGCAGTCCATGAAGCAGGCCAAGATGTTGACGCAGGGATTTGTGCGGGATTATCCGGGCGCGGCGGAAAAAGGGCTGCTGCTGATGGGGCCGTCGGGTGTAGGCAAAACGCATTTGGCGGTGGCGGCCTTGAAAGAATTGATTCGCCGCGGACACGGCGGACTTTTTTGCGATTACCGGGAATTGCTGAAAGAAATTCAGGCGAGTTATAACCCGGCCAGTGAATCGACCGAAATGCGCATTCTGGAACCGATTCGCAACGTGGAAATTCTGGTGCTGGACGATTTGGGGGCGAGCAAGCCTTCGGATTGGGTGCGCGACATTGTGGGGATTGTGTTGAACGCACGCTATAACGAGAACCGCACCACGGTGATCACCACAAACTATGTGGATAATCCCGTGTCAGAAGGCGAACCTTCGCGGCTACCGGGTGGACGGATGATTCCGGCGTCGCGAGAAGATACGCTGGAGCAACGGATTGGAAGCAGGATGCGTTCGCGGTTGTATGAAATGTGTAGAACTGTGGAAGTGATCGCTCCGGATTTTCGGCGAGAAAAAACCCAGGCGGGGCGCGCACACAGCTGAATATGTTGGAGTTCGTGAGCTGCGATGTTCAGGTCTGGGCGATTCCACATTAAAAGACCCACCCTCCAAAAATCTGAGGGCGGGGCACCCTCCTCGTTGGTTTAGCTGGTCGGGGGATTTCAAAGGACGGGCAGCTTGGAGCGAATTTGCGGCCAAGAAAATCGCTCTATCGCGGGTGCGATTCATTGACAGGGAGTTGAGTCGGCGAGTATGCTTTTGGCTAGGTTGCGGCGTTCCTCGTGACAATTCCAGGAGTTCTGGTCCAGGAGTTCTGGCAGTGCTTGCAGTGACGCCCGCGGCACTTTTTCCTTAGCGACCAACTGAACGGTCCACCTCCTTGCACGGCTATCCAAGTAGGGATCTCGCAAGGAATTTTTTCGACTAAACAGGGATATTTATCCCGGAGGCCTACAACCATGTTTCCCGACCACGACAACCCGGCGTCCACAACGGCAAGCGGTGCTGCTGCTGCCGCCGCACCGGAAGCTCAAGAACAGAAAAACGAAGCAACACACGAGACTGTCTCGTCGAACGCTGGTCCCAGTAATTCTCAGCAACACGGTTCTAGCTCCGAGGGTACGAGCCAATCCGGCGGCCGCGCGGAGAATCGTGCCGCGGTGCCGCAGGCCGATGGTGATTCACAGAGTCCCGCGATTACATCCGGCGGTTCGGCTTCACAGGGTGGCTCGGGTTCGCATGGCGATGACGGCGCGCCGGAGCACGGCGGCACTGAGTCGCACGGCGCAACTGCTCAACAAGGTAGCGATGACCAGGGCGCGAGTCAGCACACAGACAATAGCGGTGGGACTGCGGTTGCGGATAGGGAAGCGGCGACTGCGGCCGACGAAGCGGCTGGCTCAGAAGAGATGAGCAAGTTGATGGAGCAGTACGACGAGAAGCAGGAAGCCGCGTCGCACAGCGAAATTATCGAAGTGACGGTGGTGGCCTACACCGAACATGGCGTGGTTGTAGATACGGGACAGAAGACTGAAGGACTGATTCCCGCGGCGGAATTTTCGGAGACGGAGATACCGCGTCCGGAGCCGAACGCCAAAATCGAAGTACAAAGAACCGGCGAGCGCAAAGACGGCTTCGAGATTTTGTCCTACCAGAAAGTTCTGCGCCGCCGGATGTGGGAAAAGCTGGAAGCGGCGTTCAAAGCGAAAGAAACGGTCAAGGGCAAGGTTGTAGACCGCATCAAGGGCGGTCTGGTGGTGGATATCGGAGTGCGCGCATTTCTTCCTGGCTCGCAATACGATTTGCGGCCGACGGCCAACCTGGACGACTTGCTGAGCCAGGAAATGGACGTGCGCATCACCAAGCTGAACCGGCGACGCGGCAATGTCGTGGTGAGCCGGCGCGCGCTGCTGGAAGAAGGTCAACTTGCGAAGCGCGCGGAGTTGATGGAATCGCTGAAGGAAGGCCAGACCGTTCACGGGCACGTGAAAAACGTGACGGAATATGGCGCGTTTGTGGACCTGGGCGGAATCGACGGGCTACTGCACCTGACGGATTTGAGCTGGGGACGCGTGAAGCATCCGTCCGACATGCTGAAGCCGGATCAGGAGCTGGACGTTGTCATCCTGAAATTTGATAAGGATAAGCAGCGCATCTCGCTGGGCCTGAAACAACTGATTCCCGATCCGTGGGTGAATGCGTCGGAGAAATATCCCGCGGGCGGCAAAGTGAAAGGCAAAGTGGTTGGCGTGGTGGATTACGGCGTGTTCGTGGAGCTGGAGCAGGGCATTGAGGGGCTCGTACACGTTTCGGAAATGAGTTGGAATAAGAAGCCGACGCATCCATCGAAGCTCGTGAAGGTTGGCGATGAAGTGGATGTGGTGGTGCTGGACATCAAGCCGAGCGACCGCCGCGTTTCGCTGGGGATTAAACAGGCGCAACCGGATCCCTGGATGGTCATCGCGGAAAAGTATCCAGTGGGAACGGTGGTGACCGGCAAGATCCGCAACATTGCGGAATTTGGCGCATTTGTGGAAATCGAGGACGGCTTCGACGGATTGGTCCACGTCGGTGACGTGAGCTGGACCGGGCGAGTAAAAAATCCGCATGAGGTTTTCAAGAAGGGCGAAGACGTTACCGCTAAAGTCTTGAAGATCGATCCGGAAAACCGGCGGGTATCGCTGGGCATCAAGCAGGTCAACGATATCTGGGGCGACTGGTTCAAGCAGCACAAAGTGGGCCAGATCGTGAAGGGCAAAGTTTCGCGCATCGCGACGTTCGGAGCCTTTGTGGAACTGGGCGAGAACATCGAAGCGCTGTGCCACAACACCGAAATTGAGGAGCACAAGCGGCGGCGCGATGAAGGACCCGCGCCGATGCATCGCACCTCGACGGGGCCGCTGAAGAGCGCGGGGCCGCTAGAGCCGGGGAAAGAGTACGACTTCAAGATCGTGAAGATCAGCCCAGAAACGCGGCGCATTGGACTTAGCTACCGCGCGGCGGTGAAGCAAATTGAGCGGCGGGAGATCGATCAGTACCGGTCGACTTCGACGGGGAAGTCTTCATCAACGGCGACGATTGGCGATGCCCTTAAGTCAAAGCTGGGCCGGTAGCGGTCCAGGCGCAAATATTTGACTCCAACCCAGCTGGACAATTGTATTTACGTGGGGCCTATTTTAATGATAGGAAGGGTGCACCCAGAGGGCGGCTCTCCGCTCTAACCCTTTTTGTAACACCGATTTGAGAGGCCGCAAAGCGGTCAGAAGCCCGGTGGCAGGAGCTGCGCGGGGCGACGAGGTATAGGGACTATGACCAAGCATCCGACATTGACGAAGGCTGACCTGATCGAAGAGGTGCTGCGTATCTCGGAACTTCCGCGCAAGGAGTCCGAGACGATTGTGGAGACGATTTTCGAGAGCATCATTGAGGCCCTGCAAAAGGGCGACAAGATCGAGATTCGCGGATTTGGAAGCTTTCGGACGCGGCAACGGCGCGGGCGCATCGGGCGGAACCCTAAGACGGGCGCCAAAGTGGATGTGCCGCCCAAGAAGATTCCGTTCTTCAAGCCTAGTAAAGAATTGAAGGATTTTGTGAACAACTCGGAAGGCGACGGAACAGAAGCCGGTGCTTCTACTGCTGCTGCGGCAACCCCTTCCAGTTCGGTGCCTGGCGACGCGACACGTTCCTGAGAACGCCTCTGAATTCATTTCCTGAATAAGACAATGAGTAGCGCTGCGCGCGGCGTGAATGGATTGTGCGTTATGCTGTGCGAGCGTCTTTTTTCTTTGAGGATGCCTGATGGACTATGTGTGGTCGCCGTGGCGCTACAAATACATCGCACAGGTGAATGATGAGAGACAGCCTGAGTGCATTTTCTGTGATGCGTTGGCGCGGAACGATGACGCTGCGGCGCTGATCGTTTACCGCGGCAAAAAAGTGTTCGTGATCCTGAATCGCTATCCCTATACATCCGGGCACGTGATGATCGTGCCATACGCGCATGTCGCGCAATTGGCATTGTGTGATGCGGAGACGTTGGCGGAAATGATGCTAGTGGCGCAGCGAGTAGAGAAGGCTTTTGTTGCGGACTACAAACCCGATGGGATGAATATTGGCATGAACCTGGGGAAAGCTGCCGGGGCGGGTGTTGCCGGGCACCTGCATTTGCATGCATTGCCGCGGTGGTTTGGAGACACAAATTTCATGACCGTGACGGGCGAAACGCGTGTGCATCCGGAAGATTTGCATAAAACTTTTGAGCGCCTGCGAAAAGCTTTGAATGCGAGTGCAGCGGCGTAAACGCGGAGAAAAGAGCGAGTGGATCTTCAACTGAGTGAGGAGCAGTTGCTTCTACAAAAAAGCGTGCGGGAATTCGCGGAGACGGAAGTGCGGCCGTTCGCGAAAGAATTGGACGAGACCGGGCATTTCCCGCGGGAAATATTCAAGAAAGCGGCGGAATTGGGGCTGACTGGGATCGCCCTGCCGGAAAGCGAAGGCGGCGCAGGATTCGATCACGTCGCGTATACCATCGTGATTGAGGAGATTTCGCGGTGCTGCGCGTCGACGGGCGTGATTTTGTCGGTGCAAAATTCTCTGTACTGCGATCCGATCCACCGATTTGGCACCGCTGAACAGAAAGAGAAATTTCTTTTGCCGTTCGCCCGCGGAGAAAAAATCGGGTGCTATGCGTTGACGGAGCCGCAGGCAGGCTCGAATGCGGCGGCGTTGCAAACAAAAGCGGTGCGCCAGGACGACAGCTACGTTGTGAACGGCACCAAGGCGTGGATCACCAATGGGGGCGCGGCGGATGCCGCCATCGTATACGTGAATACGGATCCGGCCAAGGGTGAGAAAGGCATCACCGCGCTGGTGATTGAGAAGGGAACGCCGGGATTTCACGTGGGCAAGGAAGAGAAGAAATTAGGGATCAGCGCTACCGCTTGCAGTGAGTTGGTGTTTTCCGATTGCAACGTGCCGGCCGCAAATCGCATCGGCGATGAAGGTGAAGGATACAAAGTGGCGCTGTCGACGTTGGATGGCGGAAGAATCGGTATCGCCGCGCAGGCGACCGGGATTGCGCAGGGTGCGTTTGAAGCAGCGTTGAAATATTCGCAGGAGCGCATGGCGTTCGGACATCCGATTTCACAATTCCAAGCCATACAATTCATGCTGGCGGATATGGCCACGGAGATTGACGCCGCGCGGTTATTGATTCGCAAAGCGGCGTGGAAGCAGGACGGTGGGGCGAGATTCAGCATGGAAGCCGCGGTAGCTAAATTATTTGCCAGCGAAATGGCTACTCGGGTGACGCACAAGGCGATTCAAATTCATGGCGGGAACGGTTATAGCCGGGAGTATCCGGTGGAGCGAAATTATCGTGACGCGCGTATCACGGAGATTTATGAGGGCACGAGCGAGATTCAACGGTTGGTGATTGCGTCGTGGGTGTTGAGATCCGGAAGCTAGAGGCTGGAAGCTCGAGGCTGGAAGATAGAAAGCCGCGAAATGTCGGCACGCCGACATTTCAAGTGATACTTTAAGTATTCAGTCACTATAACATTATAGTAATATTGCTGGCGTTCGAACAGTGCGCGTTCGAATGATTTTAGAAATTGTCGGCGTGGCGTTCGAATGACGAAGGTCCATCCGAGATTTCCACGCGAGATTAATGTACAAGGAAAAACGCTTTGGCCCGGGGAGCTGGCCTTGGAGCGTCCGTTCTTTGGGATTGAGTCGTAGTATTCTGAACACGTGTTGGAACTGGATTTTTCCCTCGTTTTTGACGCCGCTGCAGATGAAGAATTCTTTTCCGCATTGCCGTCGAAACCTGCTGTTTGTTTGGTGGAATTAAATGATGCAAATGCTGAACCGCTGCTGATTCGTACCCAGGATTTGCGCCGCAGACTGCAACGGCTGCTTGGTCCGCCTGATCCCGCAAGTAAACGGCTGAATCTGCGGTCGCTCGCTAGCGGAGCGAAATATCGGCCGGTGGGTTCCACTTTCGAGCAGTGCCTCACGTATTACCAGCACGCTAAAAAACTTTTTCCGCAACGCTATCGCGATTTGTTGCGCATGCGTCCGCCCGCAGTCTTAAAGGTGAGCCTCCGGAATGCGTATCCGCGGTGTTACGTGACTCGGCACATTTCTGTGGACAGTTTGGGGACGCCGACCGCCGGAAGTTATTACGGGCCATTTCCTTCGCGTGGCGCCGCGCTGGCGTTTGCGAATCGCGCGCTAGATTTTTTCAAGATGCGGCGCTGCCAGATAAAAATCCGGCGGGATCCCACGTTTCCAGGATGCCTATATTCGGAGATGAAAATGTGCCTGGCGCCTTGTTTTGCGGGGTGCTCGAAAGAGGAGTACGACGCGGAGGTACAGCGGTTCGTAAAGTTTCTGGAATCGAGCGGCGAGTCGCTGCGCGCGGCATTTGAAAGTGAACGCGAGCGCGCCAGTGATGATTTGGATTTCGAGCGCGCCGCAACTCTTCACAAAAAAGTCGAGAAGCTGGACGAGGTCTTGCGCGGGCGGCCGGATCTGGCGCGGCGCATTCAGGCTTTGGACGCGGTGATTTTGCAACGTGGGACGGGCGATCAGGTTGTCGCCGCGTATCGTGTTCAGGGCGGACGGCTTTGCGAGCCGTTTTTTCTGCCATTCGGAGAAATTGCCAGCCAGCCACGTTCGGCCGAACAGATCTTTCGGAATTATCTCGATCCGGCGCTCGATTCGGCCGTTGCCACACAGTCGGCGGTAGCTCTGCCGAATGTGGTTGAACAAGCGGGCGCAGTGAAGATGGTTGGACAATTGCCGCTGTCCAAAGGCGAGTTGAGCGAACATTTGTGGCTGGTGGCGCGTTGGTTTTACAGCAACCCGCGAACCGGCGAGATTTTCTTTCGCGAGAAGAATGATTGGCCCTATCGCAGAATTCTGCGAGCTTGTTCGCGGTTGCTGGCTCCCCCGGAAGTGCCAAAGGAGCCGAGTGCTAATTCATGAAGCAGCTGGCCTGTTATACTTCGCGTTCATGACAAAAAAATTGGGAGCGACCAAAAAATTGCGAGCACAACGATGACAACATTTGCTACGCCTGAAGGAACACGCCGTTTTGCGGCACGATTTCCCAAGGCCGTTGAGGGCCACTTTCGTGAAGCGCAGAGACTGGCGGTTTCATCGCTAGGAATTGGGACATATCTAGGGAACCCCGACGAAAAGACGGACCGGGGTTATACGGCAGCGATCGTGGAGGCGGTGCAAGGTGGCATCAACGTAATTGATGCAGCCATCAATTACAGGTTTCAGCGCAGTGAACGCAGCATCGGAGCAGCGCTGGCGGAGTTAGAAACCAACGGCATCGCGCGCGACGAACTGATTTTATGCACCAAGGCCGGTTACCTGACGCCCGACGGCGATATGCCCAGCGACCCGAATGAATATTTCTTTCGGGAGTACATTCAGCCGGGAGTGCTGGGTGCGAAAGACATTGTCGGCGGCGGCCATTGCATGACGCCGCGATTTCTGAAAAATCAATTGGGGCGCAGCCTGCGCAACCTGCGGGTGGACTGCGTGGACGTTTTTTATTTGCACAATCCTGAATCGCAACTGGGGGAAATCCCGAAGGCGGATTTTCTTGAACGCATCAGGGAAGCGTTCACGTTTCTGGAGTCCGCGGTGGTGGCTGGAGAAATCCAATATTACGGCGTGGCTACCTGGAATGCTTTTCGGCAGGAAGCTAGTGCCCGCGACTCCATGCAACTTGCGGAACTGGTGCAGATCGCGCAGGAAATTGCCGGCGGGCGGCATCGATTCCGGTTTGTGCAGTTGCCTTTTAATCTGGGAATGACGGAAGCGCTGACGCTGGGGAATCAAACGGTCGCGGGACGCAAGCGTACGATAACAGAGGCGGCGGACGAGCTGGATATCACGCTGCTTGCCAGCGCTTCTCTGCTGCAAGGGCAAGTGGCGCGCAACCTGCCGGAAGTTGTGGCTGACGCGTTTGGACTAGAGAATGACGCGGAGAGAGCGCTGCAATTTGTGCGCTCGGCGCCGGGGATTACCACTGCGCTGGTGGGCATGTCACGGCCGGAACATGCGCGTGCGAACACGCGGCTGCTGGGTGTGCCGACAGCCACCGTGGATCAGTTCAGCAAACTTTTTGCTCGTGGCGAAAGCGCTTGAAGTTTTGATCGTGGCGCTACTTTTTGAGTGCGGGGACTTGTTTGGTGAGCCAGGTGGTAATGGCCTGATCCACTTTGCTTAATTTGCCGGTGAAGAAATGGTCGACACCTCCGACGATCACCAGGCGATTTTCGCCCGGCAATGCGGGCACTAATTCTTTTATCTTGCGGATGTCGCCGTGTTCGTCATTGCCGCCATGAACGAACAGTTTAGGCTTGGGGCATTCGAATAAGAACGATATGTCGGAATTGTTTACTGGCAGACCCAGCGCGATTAATTGCGTTACTTCTGGAGTCTGGCATCCCACGCGCAGGCCTACGATGGAGCCGAAACTAAATCCCGCGACCAGCAAAGGCACGCCGGGAAATTCGGCGATGAGAAATTGCAATGCGGTGCGAAGGTCATCGCACTCACCGACGCCGCGGTCGTGAACTCCCTCACTGAGCCCAGCGCCCCGAAAATTGAAACGCAGAACCGGAGCGCCGAGCGCGTCTATGGATTTGGCGACCTGAAAAACCACCTTGTTGTGCATGGTGCCGCCGAAAAGCGGATGAGGATGACAGACGACCGCGGCAATGGCGGGTGGAGTGAGACTGCGAGGCGTCCAGAGGATGGCTTCGAGGCGCCCTACCGGGCCGGAAAGAAAAAGATTTCGTGAATCGTGATGGTGGGTCATTTATCAGGCTGCGAAATCGTTGCTGTAAATTAAAACGTATTCAGGAAATATTGTCACTGTTGAGGGTAGGAGCGCTGAACAACCGCGTCCCTAAGTACTAAGCGACCCGGTGTCTATCAGTACTTCTGGTAAGTAAAATTTCGACGTTCGCGCACGCAGACAGAGAACGCTGTACCCGGTACTAAAGTGCTACATAGATCGTCGGAACGAAATACCGCGTTTTTCGCGTTGCAGTTTGCGGGTGGCGGTGTTAGCGTTCCTGCATTCCAGCCCAAGCTGAGGAGCTTTATGAATAGTGCTGCGGACCGCCGCGAAGCTCGCCGATTTAACATGCACCTGCCACTCAGCATTCTCCCGTGGGAGACGAAGGGCCAGGAATTGCCTGTGGACATGCGGGATGTTAGTTACCGGGGCCTGTACTTTTTTGCTGGAGAAAAATTTGAAGCGGGCCGCGAGATTGCTTTTATCATTACCTTGCCGAAAGACATGCTGAAATCATCGGACGTAAAGATACGGTGCCGGGGCATGGTGGTGCGCGTCGATGAGGGCGAAAATGGGAAGACGGGCATCGCCGCAAAGATTGACCGTTACGAGTTTATTGCTTGTAGCGCAGTAGCTTAAATTTCCTTCGGTCAGAAACCTCTCCCGATTCAGAAATTCATCCCCTCTACGAGTACAATCGTTTTGATCTACGCTGGAGGGGATTTATGTACCACTACGACGCCAAGCTGGCACTGGAAGAATTGCAAGAAGACGCGCTGCTGCCGCACCCGGTGAAACTGCGCGACATGATTTTACGCACGAAATTGGGACCGACCGAAGCGCAAGCGTTGAACCAGGAATTTCAAACCTACCTGACGCGTTTTGGCGAGCTGCAAAAGACGGCGCGCAGTGTGCTGGAAAAACTTGCCGCAGGCCAGCGCAAAGCCTCCTGATGCTCTATTGTAGAATTTAAATATGCGACGGAATACGCTGCTGATCGATGCGGATGACACGCTGTGGGAAAATAATGTCTTTTTTGAAAAGCTGATTGAGGATTTCATCAGCCTGGTGGAGTCCTGCGGCTACACACGCGCTTATATTCGTCACATTTTGAATGAGACGGAACGAAAAAATATACGCCAATACGGTTATGGGGTGCGGTGCTTTGGCCGCTCCCTGGAAGAAACGTATATCAAGCTGGCCGAGCAGATGGCTTCCCGCGACACACTAAAGACTATTAAGGAACGGGTGCTGGAATTGGAGCGCACGCCGCCAAAAATTATGGATGGCGTGCCGGAAACGCTGGCGTATCTTGCGGAGCGGCACCGCTTGATTTTGTTCAGCAAAGGCGAGGCCGCGGAGCAAGCGGCAAAGGTGGAGCGCTCCGGGCTACAGGGATTTTTTGAATTTATCGAGATTGTGCCGGAAAAGGATCACGAAACTTACGGCAAGCTGGTACACAAACACAAAATTGTGAAGTCGCAGGGCTGGATGATCGGGAACAGCCCGCGCAGCGATATTAATCCGGCCATGAAGATTGGATTGAATGCGGTGTATATCCCGCACCAGGATACCTGGCAGCTGGAGCATGAGCCGGTGGTGGCGGGGGCGGGGAAATTGGTGATCCTGCCGGCGTTTCGCGAATTGCGGACACATTTCTAAAGTGTCCAGCAGCTGACATTTCGATTCAGATACATTCAGGCGTTCTGGCGCCCGGAGCGCTGCTGCCCAAATTGGACGTTGATGTCTGTCATGAGCGCTTGCAATCTCTTTGATTGAGAATTTCTGGGAGGTATGAATGGCCACCGCAACGTCGAGTCCTACGCACACCAACTGGCGTGATGAATGGTTTGAATTCGAAGACGCAACTTACCTGAATGTGGCGGGCAACGCGCCGATGCCGAAGGCCTCATTGAAAGCCGCGCAAGGGGCAATTGAATGGAAGAAATTTCCGCAACGGGTACCCGACGAGTCTTATTTCGACGTGCCGAATCGCATTCGCGCTTCGATTGCGCAATTGGTTGGGGCGCGCGCGGAGGAGATCGCGCTGACCACGGGTGCTAGCACAGGAATGGCCTCGGTGGCTTACGGGCTGACGTGGAAACCGGGCGACGAAGTCATCACTGCGCAAGGCGAGTTTCCTTTGCAATACACCACGTGGAGGCCGATGGAGAAGCGCGAGGGCATTACCCTGAAAATCGTCGCGCCGAGCGACCGGTTTATCAGCGCTGACGATTTGATCGGCGCTTTGTCGCCGAAGACTCGATTGGTGTCGGTCAGCATGGTGAGATTTGATGATGGGTCGATGATCGACGCGGCGCGACTGGCGGCGGCATGTCACGCTCAAGGCGCGCTATTGTTGCTGGACGCGAGCCAGTGTTGCGGCGCTACTCCGATGAACGTGACGGAACTGGGCGTCGATTTTATCGTGTGCGCGGGCTACAAATGGCTGCTGAGCCCGTACGGCACGGGATTTTTCTGGGCGAAGAGCGAGCACATAGCCAACATGAGGCCGGGTCCGTTTTATTGGACAGCGGCGGAAGGCGCGAGTCACTTTGCCTCCATGGTAATGCCAAATCCCAAGATGGCGGCGGGCGCGCGGCGGTGGGACTCGGCGGAGACTGCGAGCTACTTTAATTTGTCGGCGATGGTGGTGTCGTTGGAATTGGTGCTGCGAATCAAACCCGAAACAGTCGCGACACATAACCGCGCATTGATGGAGCTGATGTTTGAGCGCTTGCCGAAAGATCGTTGCGTGCCGGCGAGTCCGCTTGATCCGGCGCGGCGAGGGCCGTATGCGTGTTTTGCTGCGCGGACGGCGGAAAAAACGGCGGCGTTATACGAGAAGCTCCGGGCGAATAATGTGTTTGTGAGCTTGCGCGAGGGGAATTTGCGGATATCGCCGCACTTGTTTAACACCGAACGCGATATCGATAAGTTGATTGCGGTGGTGACTGCGTGAGGCTAGGCGCTCCCGCTAAAAAATGAAGGCGCGACGCTAGTTGTCGCTACTTGGGGCGCGAAATGGGATGTGCACGATGGCTTCGACGTCTACGGGCGTGCCTTGCCGCGTTGCAGGCCTGAACTTCCATTGAGTTAATGCTTCCATGGCATTGGCGTCGAGCTGCTGATCGATACCGCGAACCAGTTCAACGCTGTCGACAGAACCGTCAGCGCGAATTACAGCGTAGAGCACAACCTCTCCCTCGACATGTTCGTTGATTAACGTGGGTGGATATCTGGGATCGCTCTTTCTTATGGGCGACGGACCGGAGAGATCGGCCGACGTTACGTGTGGTGCGGAACTCGACGAGCGGAGCTCTGAGAAATTCAGAATCCAGCTTCCCGTTGCACTATTGAGGTTGGGCATGTTGACCAGCATGGTGTATATCTTTTTCGAAGCAAAAACTTGTTCGGGTTTTGCGCCAGGAGGCAGCGCGGCAAAGTTTGGCGGGCTGGTGCGTTCGGGTGCGTCGTCGATTCGCGCACGGGGATCTATTTTAGTGACCAGCCGGTGAGGGGTGGGCGAGTCGATCTTGGGCTGCGGGTTGACGGATAAGCCGGACATGCTCTTGGGCGTGGGGTTACCGCCGCTGATGCTTACGGTGGTCGAGTTTGTTCCGGCGTTATTTCCAGAAGCCGAACCGCCGAGGCTTTCACTCGTGCCGCCAACGCCGCCGTTATTATTTTCGTTGGGCAAAGTTTTGCCGCCCAGAACGCCGGGTTGTTTGCCTTCCGGAGAGATGGCTACGCGCGCGGCGAGATTTCCTTGCGGCAGCGCCGCGGGTGCAACGGGTCCGGGCGTTGCGGAAAGCGCGATGAGGGTGGAGGCGCTCGGGTTCATCGAGTTTTGATGAGCGAGTTCAGGCGCAGGTCCGGCATCGTTTGATGGTGACCGCTGTTGTGCAATGCGCGGTGCGGCGCCGGCGTTCAACTCCAACTTGGGACGGGCAGGCGCGTTCGAATTTACGGCTAGTGTGATTTCCGCGGGAGGGCCGTCAGTCACCGGAACATCGGGCAAGGGCGCAGCTTTCACGGCGGCTTTGCGGTGTTCGCGTGGATGAAGCTGAGCCAGCATTTGCTCGGTGATTTCCATGCGTGGCTTCGCGGGGACGGCATTCTGTTGCAACAAAACAATATTGGGCAAGCTGGGAAGAATTTTTGGCGGGACGATTCGAGCGGCGGTGTTGATCAGGGTTTGCCGAGGGTGGGTTGGTGCAATGGGGTCGGTGAAAATACGCTGGCGCGGATGGAAAGCGTCGGCGCCTTCGCGCGCGATCGGTTTGGCGACGTCGCCACGCGGGCTGGGAATTGTGCGCGCTGGTGCTGGTGCGGAGGAAAGCTTTAGCGGCGGGAAGTCATTGATGGGGCCGGACCAGGTAAGTTGAAAATTTTCCAGGGCAGGATTTTTTCTTGGAGTTGCGAGTAGGTCCGGCCAGGGTGCCAGCAGAAAAACGATGTGCCACAGGGCGGCTGCGATTACAGCGGCGCGTGGGATTCGGCCTTCGACCGAGCAATCTCTGAAAATATTTTTGCTTACGAATTTTTTTCTTGGAGTGGGGCCTGTGAGGAGCGCATGGATGCTGCTTCCGAGACTTTGGTGAAAGCTGTTCCAGCGGATTTCGAACTGCGGACCTGCGGCAGATGTGTACGCGTCGCGCGTGAGAAGCGCGCCTTGCTGCCCTAGAAGACTTAATGAACTGCTGGCTTGGCCAAATGACATGCGGTCTCGATTATAGCTTGGTGTTCCTTAATAAATTTCGTTTTGCAACTTTAGTTTGAAAGCGCGAATAGAGTCCAAAGCCCCACCCGCCACGGCGGGTAAACCCTAAAAATCGAGGGTAGGGCACCCTCCGCATTCTTAAATGCTTGCTGTGCGCATTAGAATAGACGTCTCCGAAGCTCTTACGGCTTGCGAAGATAGATGTGTGGGCGGCGCTAGGGGTTATCCGCGTGCGCGATTGATTGGATGGCTTGCTCGCGGCGATAGAAACTCAGGGCGGCATCGCCTTGGCGGAGGAGGCGAACCCGCTTTAGAGTGTCGAAAGATTCGGGCAGATCGAAAGTCTTGCGATGCTCGACGATGACGATTCCGCCCTGTGCGAGAAGATTGGAGACGCCGATTTTTTGCAGTACCCGCGAATAATCCGCGGTGGCGGCGTATGGCGGATCGATGAAGATGTAATCATAGGCGAGATCGCCGACTTTTACTTTTGCTTCCAAAGTTTCTAGCCCGCGGATGGCGTCCGCGCAGATGACCGTCACTCCGGAGTGCGCTTTTAGAGCGGCTAGATTTTTGCGAATGAGCGCGGCGCTGGGTGCGTGATTTTCGATGAAGGAAACGTAATCAGCGCCACGGCTGAGGGCTTCAATGCCAACCGCGCCGGTTCCGGCGAAGACATCAAGGAAGCGCGAGTCCTGAATTCCTGAGCCCAGCACGTTGAAAAGCGTTTCGCGCAAGCGATCACTGGTGGGGCGCAGCGCGAGGCCTTTCAGGCTTTTGAGAATGCGGCTGCGATAGGTTCCGGCAATGACGCGCATATTTCTCCGGTAAAAAGTCTCAGCCGATGCGTGCCAGATGGTAGCGGCGCTGCCAGTGTTCAGGCAGCGATCGCAACACCGCGCGCAACTCCGCGGCTCGCTCGGGATCGTCCGCAAGCGCGAAGGCTTCGCGCCGGGCTAGTTCCAGCAGTTCCCGGTCGCGTAGCGGGTTCGCGATGTGAAAGCCCATGTCGCCGGATTGGCGAGTACCAAAAAATTCGCCGGGACCGCGCAAGTGCAAATCGGTTTCCGCGATTTCGAATCCGTTGGCGGTTCGGACCATGGTTTCGAGGCGTGCCCGCGCTTCCTCGGTCATGTACGGCGGCGCCATCAAAATACAATGAGACTTGGCGGCGCCACGTCCGATGCGTCCGCGCAATTGATGCAGCTGTGACAGTCCAAAGCGCTCGGCATGCTCGATGACCATGACGGTAGCATTGGGAACGTCGACGCCAACTTCCACAACCGTGGTGGCCACCAGAATTTGTACTTCATTCTTGCGGAACTGCTGCATCACGGTTTCTTTTTCTTCGCTGGAAAGGCGGCCGTGCAGAAGGCCGAGTTTCAGCTTAGGAAATACTTCGCGGGAGAGGCGTTCGAATTCCTCGATGGCGGCTTTTAATTCGAGCTTCGATTCTTCGATCACCGGATAGACGATGTAGGCCTGATGACCGGCGTTAACTTCTCTGCGCACAAATTCCCATACTCCTGGCAGATGCTGTTGCGTGGTCATGCGCGTTTCGATGGGGGTGCGGCCGGGTGGCAACTCGTCGATGATGGAGACATCGAGATCGCCGTACAGCGTGAGAGAGAGCGTGCGCGGAATCGGGGTGGCGGTCAGCACCAAGACGTGTGGCGCGTGTCCGTGCGCGAGCGATTTATCCATAAGACGTTTGCGTTGCAACACGCCGAAGCGGTGCTGCTCATCGACGGCCACGAAACCGAGGCGTGCGAATTCGACTTTGTCTTCGATTAGCGCGTGCGTGCCGATGACTAATTTGGCTTCGCCCGTGCGAATGCTTTCGAGGACGGCGGTTTTGTGGCGAAACTTGAGGCCGCTGATTAATAATTCAACGCGATAACCGGCGGGAGCAAGAATTCTTTTCGCGGCGAGGTAATGCTGCACGGCAAGAATTTCGGTGGGAGCCATCAGGGCGGCTTGCAGACCATTTTCAATGGCGATCACCGCGGCTTGCAGAGCAATGATGGTTTTGCCGCTGCCCACGTCGCCTTGCAAAAGGCGATTCATGGGCGTGGGCTTTTCCAGATCGGCGGCAATTTCCGCCAGCACGCGCTTTTGCGCCGCGGTCGGCTTGAACGGCAAAATACGTTTGAGGGCTTCACGAATGTTGTCTTCGCGCAGCCGAAAGGCAATGGCGTTTTCTTTGCGAGTGGATTGTCGATCGAGGCCCAGACTCAATTGGTAAAGAAAAAATTCTTCAAAGATCAAGCGCTGCTGCGCGGGCGAACGAAATGTATTCAGCGCATCAATCGACTCGTCGGGTGGCGGGAAATGGGTATGAATCAGCGCCTCGCGGCGCGAGGGGTAAGAGAGACGCGCGCGCGATTCGGCAGGCAGCAAGTCCGGCATGTTGGGGTCCAGCAGATCGAGCGCGGCATAAATGGCGCGACGAATGGCACGGGATCCAAACGTGCCGATCGCTTCATAAATGGGGACAATGCGGCCGACTTCGGTGGAATCCATCTGGTCGCTGGTCATCTCCATTTGCGGATTGACCATTTCGATGCGCGCAGGACGGAGCTTGTCTATCTCGGCTTTGCCGTGAAGAATCAGCGTTTGCCCGGGTTTGAGGCGGCCCTCGAGATAGCCACCGTGAAAAAATTTGCAGGGAAGTTGGCCGGTGGCGTCGCGCACCAGCAGGTGAAAAACTGCGTCGCGTCCGCGCACGGTGCGCACCGCTTGGCCGCTCATGACCTGCACGCGAATGGTGTAAATGCCGTTGGGCTGAATGTCTTTTACATTGGAAAAATGGATGCGGTCTTCGTAGCGGAAGGGCAGGTAGGTGAGCAGGTCCTCGAGCGTGTGAATGCCGCGCTTAGACAGTAATTCCGCTCGCTGCGGGCCAACGCCCTTAATCATGCGGACATCAGTGGTTAGGGTTTGCGTGGGCACGATGGAAAAGCGTTCGAACTGTGAACGCCGGATACGAATCTGCTCCTGCGATTTGCACAATAACGGCAAAATAACTCCATCTTTTATACCATCATGAGTAGACGGCGCTGCGATAAGCCGCTGTAGTGGCGAAACTTGCGCTGATTTCGTGCGTATTCTAAAGTGATGGCGCTGCCTATTTGCTGAAGGAACCGTCTCAGTTTGTAGCTGTCCAAAATCCCACCTGCAATTTACGGCGCGTGGGGTACCCTCGTTATCCAGAAAGCTTGAATTGCTGCTGCGAAATCCAATGGATGCAGAGATTAGGTACTGGAGTGAGCTCGTGGAGGTTTCGTGTCCACTGACCGTTTGACGTCTGCGAACAAACTTGCGTTAGTGATGTGGGTGGTCGCGGGAATTGCCGGGGCGTTGTTCGCGTATAAATATTATTTTCGCGCGTTCCCGGAAGCGTCGGTGAATTTCAAGGTGTCGCGCGGGGAAGCTCTGACGCGCGCAAAAGAGTTTTTGGCTAGTGAAGGGCAGGACGCCGCACTCTATCAGTCCGCCATCGTTTTCAATGTAGACGACAACGCGAAAACATATCTGGAACGGGAAACCGGGCTGGAGCAAGCCAACCGGCTGATGTCTTCGGAACTGAATATCTGGTATTGGGATGTGCGTTTTTTCAAGCCGCTACAGGAAGAGGAATTTCACGTACGGGTGAATCCTGCAGGCCAGGTGGTGGGCTACGAGCATCATGTGGAAGAAGCGAGAGCGGGCGCTACGCTGTCACGAGCCGCTGCGCAATTCGACGCTGAGAATTTTATCGAAAGCAAATTGGGTATCAAGTCCGGATGGGATCTTTTGCCGGAAGAAATAAATTCGGTGAAAAGACCGAACCGGCTGGATTGGTCATTCACCTGGGAAAAACATGGATTTCGCGCCAAGGACGCGCCGTACCGGCTGAATGTAGTGTTGCAAGGCGATCAGATCGGAAGCAGCGAAGAATATCTGAAGGTGCCGGAAGCGTGGGAGCGCAGCTACACGCAATTGCGCTCGACGAACTTGCTGTACAACCAGATCGCGATAATCCCGTATGTCTTACTGATGGGCAGCGCGCTGTGGCTGGGAATTTCGCTGTGGCGCAAAGGGCAAGCCGACTGGATGGGGGCGATAAAACTGGGCGCCCTGGTGGCCGCGCTGTATTTTTTCATGCAGCTCAATCAGTGGCAATCGACGCGGGCAAATTACGATACGCACGCTTCGTACGGAAGTTTTGTCGCGCTGCAAATCCTTTTGAATATATTGGAGGCTATTGCCACCGCGCTGACGGTCACGATGGTGCTGCCTGGCGCGGAGCCGCTGTATCGCGCGACGCAGCCAGACCGCTTGCGGCTTAGCAAGGCGTTTACTTTGCGCGGGCTGCAATCGAAGGAATTTTTTTCGGCCGCGGTGGTGGGCTTGTCGCTGGCGGCAGCGCACATTGGTTTTATCGTGGCGTTTTATATGTTCGGCAGCAAAGTTGGGGTCTGGGCACCGCAGGATGTGAATTATTCGGACGCGGTGAATACTTCATTCCCGTGGATCGCGGGAATCGCGATTGGGTTGCTGGCGTCGACCAGCGAAGAATTTCTCTTCCGTTTGTTCGCTGTACCCTTCATCGGGCGTTTGACCAAATCGCGGGTGCTGGCAATTATTCTGCCGGCGTTTTCGTGGAGCTTCCTGCATAGCGCGTATCCACAGGAGCCCGGTTACACGCGCGGAATTGAAGTGGGAATTATCGGGATTGTGGCGGGCATCGTGATGCTGAATTGGGGCATTCTGGCCACGCTTATCTGGCATTACACGGTGGATGCTTCGCTGGTGGGGCTGTTGCTGGTGCGCTCCAACAGCATGTATTTCAAAATTTCGGGCGTGATTGTGGGCGCCGCGGCGCTGGCCCCGTTGATCTTTTCGGGCGTGGCGTATTTGAGGCGAGGCCAATTTGCGCCGGTGGATGATTTGTTGAATCGCGCGGCACCCGTGCCGGACATCAGTGCGGTGGATGAAGTTGCTGAAGAGTTTGCGCCTTCAGGAAAAGTGCGTGTGTACGACGCGCTTACGCCGGGCTTGATTGGGGTTCTTGCGGCATGCCTGGTGATTGGGGGTTTGTTGGCCTGGCGCCTCAAACAACCTGCTATCGGGGATTACTTGAAGCTTTCGGTTAATGCGCGGACGGCGCTCACCGGTGCCGATGAAGTTCTTCGCCACCGCGGGATCGACCCGAGGACGTATCATCACGCGGTGTTGCTCGCCAATACCACCGATCCGGTGACGAATGAATTTCTACGTGAGCGGGTCGGTGTGGCCAAAGCGAACGAAATTTACGATAAGGAAGCGCCCGGGGCGCTTTGGAGA
The DNA here is from genome assembly GCA_035482155.1 of Verrucomicrobiia bacterium. Lineage (GTDB taxonomy): Bacteria > Acidobacteriota > Terriglobia > Acidiferrales > UBA7541 > Acidiferrum. The sequence goes on from DATHRB010000033.1 coordinate 127,852, forward strand.
GTCCGCTATTTTCGCGACAGCCAGCCGGAAGAATTCGCGGTGGTGCTGCGGCCGAGCGGCGCGCTGCATTCCGTGCATCACATTTTGAGCGAAGATGCGCCTGGCGCTACGCTCAGCAAAGATGAAGCCGTAAAGCGCGCGGAAGATTATCTGCCCAACACGCAGCACGTTGATCTGGCGCAATGGTCGCTGATCGAAGCCAAGTCCGACAAGCGCCCTCATCGCGTGGATCACCAGTTGACGTGGGAACAAAATCGCGCGCTGGATGACCCGGACACGCAAGCAGATTCCAAGTCGCATGCGCACGCGCGCATCGAAGTGGCGGTGCTTGGCGACGAAGTGTCCGACTATCGCACGTACATAAAAATTCCCGATGAGTGGAGGCGCCGGCAGTCGGAGGTGACGCTCCCGCGCGTACTCATTTCGATGGTGTTGCCGATTCTGATTTTGGGCGGCTTCATGGTGATGGCACTGATCGTATTCCTGAAAAATTTACGCTCTGAGGATGCTCATTCGATTCCGTGGCGGCGCCTGGGGATGTGGGGCCTATGGGGGCTGGCGGCGTATGTGATTATTTTTGCTTTCGGCGACCGCATCGCCAGTTTTATGAATGGCTATCAGACTGCCATTCCGCTGAAGACCATGCTTGTGGGAATCGGCATCGGCGGGGTGCTGGGAGCAGCGGTGTACTTCTCCGGGATCGTGCTGCTTTTTGGCATGGGTTGGTATTTTGGCAGGCGTGCCTTCGGCGAGGAGCGCCTGCCGGGCTGGACGGGTATGCCGCCGCTGTATTATCGCGATGCGGTGTTGATTGGAGTGGGCGGCACGGCGGCGCTGATCGGGTTCAGCCGGCTGGTTGCGGCCCTGTCGGCCCACTGGCCCACCGCCCGTCGTGCAATTGACGCTGCCTTTGGCGGCGACTTTGACGCGACGCTGCCGGCTGCGGGAATTTTTGGCACAGTTTTGCTGAGGACGCTGATGTACACCGGGCTGGTGGCGCTATGCGCTTCCTTCGTAGCCACCAATGTGAAGCAGTCGTGGCTGAGATTATTACTTTTTCTTAGCGCCGCGTTGGCGACCGTTGGAACGGCTTGGGGGACACCTGTGGATTTCGCCAAACAATTTCTCGCAGGAGCGCTCCTGCTGGGCTTGCTGGTATTCGGCATAACGCGGATCGTACGCTTTAACCTCCTCGGTTATTTCCTGGTGGTGGCAGGAACTTCGCTGCTAGCAGCGGCGGCAAAACTGGTCTCGCAGCCGGACGGGTTCTACCGCGGCAACGGCTATGCGGTTCTATTGATCTTAGCTGCTTTGCTGGCTTGGCCGCTGGCGGCATGGAACACACGAATTGCTCCCGAAAAACCCTAAGGGCGTTGAATTCACATTGGTTTCCTCAACAAAAAAGTGTCTTAATTTTGTAAATTCAACAAATTAGAACGAAACAAAATATGTGATCTGAGCGTTGTCTATTCAGGGAAGCGATGCTCACCCATGGGGTAGTGGCACGTCCAAACAGGGTGGTCGCACGAGTGTTGCGTGTTGGCCTAAGGCAGAAACTTGGATTATCGTGTAGTGGCGAGCGCCACGACACGTTTTCCCGGGCGGCACGCGAACAGAAGGCGAAGAATGTCGCTTCCACGATGGGTTTTGGCTGTGGCCGGTGAAGCTGGAGGCGCGGGCGGCGGAGACGCAGCCCTGGGCGCGGTGACTTCTCTGCCGAACCTCGATGACCGGGCCCTGGTGGTGGAAGCCCAGGTGGGCAACCGGGCGGCGTTCGAGGAACTTGTCCACCGGTATGACCGGGACGTTTTGCGGCTGGCGCTGAATTTGATGAAGCGCCCGGAAGATGCGCGAGACGTTTACCAAGAAGCTTTCCTGAAGGTTTACCGCAACCTGCACCGATTCCGTTTTGAATGCAGTTTTTATACCTGGCTGTACCGCATCGTCACCAACGTGTGCCTCGACCATTTGCGCCGGAGGCAAGCGCGGCCTGAGGATCAATCTCCGGAAGTGAATCACGGGCGCAACGATGAAGGCATCACCGACTTTTTCGAGCGGCAGCGGGAACACCGGCCCACGCTTGATCCGGAACGCACCATGTTTGGACTAGAAATCAAGGCGCGAATCGCGCTGGCCATGGAACGCCTTTCACCCCGCGAGCGCATCGTATTTGAGATGAAGCACTATCAGGGATTGAAGCTGCGTGCTATTGGCGATGCGCTGGGAACCACCGAAGAAACGGTGAAGAACTCTCTGTTCCGCGCGACGCGCAAGCTGCGGCATGAATTGGGAGAACTACGATGAGGGCGGCGGATAAAAAGTGGCGTTGCGCCAACATTGCTCCCATTCTGGTTTTCTATGCGTGCGACGAAGTCAGCGAGAACGAACGCAAGCTGATCGACGAGCATCTTGCGGTGTGCGCCGCGTGCGCGGAACAACTGGCGGGCGAACGATCGTTGTGGGAAGCGATGAACGCCGCGAATCCGCCGGCGGGGGAAATCACTTCCGCGGACACGCTGCTGGCGCAGTGCCGCAGCCAGCTGGCGGAAACGCTTGACGATCTTTCGGTGACGCCGGTGCGTGAGCATTGGCAGCCGTTCGGCTGGGTGCGCCGTTGGATGGCTTTGCGGCCGGCGTGGAGCGGCGCAATGTTGATTTTCTTTGGCGTTTTGTTGGGCGCGGAAGTGATGCCCTGGTTGCAGAGTGGGCTTCCCGGCAACAGCAACGGCCGCGCTGTAAATGTCATGGCTTCGCAAAAACTTACCGACGATCAGCTTTCGAAAATGGCGGTGGCAGGAATTAATCTTGCGCCGTGGCCCAATGCTGCGCCCGGCACGGTGCAACTGCAATTGCGCGCCGAGCAGCCCATGGTGCTTTCGGGCAATGCGGACGACATCAACATGCGCCGGGTGCTTACCTATGTGGTGGAAAACGGTGAGCGCTTCGATGCCGGTGTACGGCTGGATTGTCTGGATGCGCTCAAAGCGCAGGCGCGAGATGCGCAAGTGCGTAAGGCGCTGCTGCTGGCGGCGCGCAGGGATCAGAATCCCGCGGTGCGCATGAAGGCGCTGGAAGCACTGAAGGAATCGGCTGCGGATGACGCTGTTCGAGAAGCGATGCTGGATGCGCTGGCGCATGATGCGAATCCGGGGGTGCGCGTGGAAGTGGTGAATATGCTGGTGCACTCGCTGGAGCATGAGTCGCGTGACTCGGTGGTTGCATATCCGAAAATTGCGGGCGCGCCAGAAAATTTGGACGACCAGTCTGATGACGTGGAGATGAATTCGTCCGGCGAATCCATCGCGATGACTTCGAACGCTTCGGTGGAAAAAGTGATTCGCACGTTGGAAGAACTACAAAAGCGGGATCCCAGCCGTTATGTGCGGCTGCGTAGTGCGGCCGCGCTGCGGCAGATCGGGCCACGAGAACCGCAGTAGTGATCAGCGGGATTTAGTTCATCGATGAAAGTCTCTTCCCATTACCAACGTGAGTTTAGAAAAAAGAATTTTCGCAGTGCGCCATGGCTCTGCGGACTGGCGATTATTTTTTGTGTCTCTACTTTTTCTATTAGAGGCCGGGCCGCCGTGGAGCTGGACCCTCTCGAGCCTACGAAACCTGGAGAGCCAGTCCCGCCGCACGCCTTTGACCAGCGCACCGGTGTGCTTGAGACGCAAGATCGATTGACATTGCGGCTCAGCGCCGATTTAGGGTCCGTACGTATTGTCACGCTGGAAGCGGGCGCGGCCCCAGTGGTGCGTTACACCGTGCATATTGAAACGGATGCGCGGGCGCCACAGGCTCAGGCGCTGCTGGATAAATACGTTCTGCACGCCAAAGCGACCGGCGCGGGCGTGGAAATTGAAGGGGCGTTGCCTCCGCAGGCGGCGCGTGCAGCGGCGTCCGGCGCGCAATTCTGGGTGCAATTTGAAATTGCGGTGCCCGAGGGATATAGCCTCGATCTGAACACCGAGGCGGGCGACATTGAAACTCAGGATATTGGCGGTACGGCGACGCTGATCACGCAGGGAGGAAATATCCGCACCGGGCGCATCGGCGTCGGCGGCTTGCAGAGCGCTGCGCACCACATGCACATGCAGGAGGGCAACGCCGGCAACTCTCCCAGGGGTTCATCGAAATTGCGAACTGAAGGCGGGCATATTCAGGTGCTCGATGTGGCGGGCAACCTGAACGTGTTTACCGGAGGCGGGCACATCAATGTGGGCAATGTTACCGGCGACGCTACGCTGCGCAGTGGGGGCGGGCACATTCGCGCGGGCACGATTGGCGGTCGCGCTGATCTGGATACCGACGGCGGAAACATTACCGTTGGGCATGCGGGCAGTTTCGTAAATGTGCGCACCGGCGGCGGACAGATTGATTTTGGCGAGGTGCGCGGCTCGGTGCATGCCCAGACGGGCGGCGGCGGTATTCGCATTATGTATGTCGCCGGGCCCATGGAAGTGGAGTCCAGCGGCGGCAGCATTTGCCTGACGCGCGTTGCAGGGGCGGTGCAAGCGGCTACTGCGGACGGGACGATAACCGCATGGATCAATCCTTCGAGCGGGCCTGATGGCGGCCCCCTTAATGGTTTGCCCGGCGCTGCATCTGCGCAGCCCGTCACGGTACAGCTTGCAGGAGCCTCGCAGCTGGCTTCCGGAAATGGCGACATTGTAGTTTTTTTGCCACGGAACCTGGCGGTGAATATCGACGCGCTGGTCACTAAAGGCGGCGAACACCGCATCGAAGCCGATCCGGCGCTGCATTTGAGTTTTCAAACTTCGGAGTCTAACAGCGCGGGTCCTGTACATGCCACCGGGGTGTTGAACGGCGGGGGCATCCCGTTGAAGCTGCGCACTTCCTCGGGAAAGATTCGACTGCAATTCCTGGATGCCGATCCGTCACTGCGAGAATCGCAAATTCGCGAACAGCAGGAACGCTTGCGTGTCCTGGACGTGGCTCAGCCAGCGGCACCCGTTGCTCCGGCACCGCCGCAGACACCACAGCAGGCGGATTCACAAAGAGATTGGCTGGAAAGCTGGATGGGCAGGCTGGAAGTCGCGGTCACCGGAGGGTTGCGCGAGGATGCTGATGATTTTCGCAATCGTCTTACCTTTTCACCTCATCCGGTCTACCCGGAGTTGGCCCAGCGTGTGGGAATTCAGGGGGTGGTGAAGTTGCAGGTGCGGGTGCAGAAAGACGGGCGCGTGGAAGTATTGAAATTGCTGCAGGGCGAGCCGGTATTAGCGGAAGCCGCAATTAAGGCGGTGAAACAGTGGCGAGGCAAACCCGCGTGGATCAATGGAAAACAGGTGGAGGTGGTTTCGACGGTGACATTTAATTTTCAGCTGAATTGAATTGATGAGCGAAGCGCGTAATCGCGCGGCTTACACGAGATTGAGAGTCGTTCGGGTGCAAGTGGTAGCTTCGGGTTGCGGTCCGGGTCTGTCGTAAAAATCGAAGGGGGTAAAGACGATGCTTCGACATGCGTTGCGCGCAGCTTTAATCCTATCTGTGGCGGGTGCGGCCTGGGCCGCTTCCGGTTTGGCGATGAGCAAGGATTTCGATCAGAGCTACCCGTTGCAACCGGGCGGCACATTTGAATTGCAAAATGTGAACGGCACGGTGGAAGTGGAAGGCTGGGACCGCGACGCTATTGAAGTTCACGCGGTGAAGACCGCCAAGAGTAAAGAGTCGGATCTGGATCGCGTGTCGATTGAAGTGGACGCGAAACCCCGCGCGGTGTCTGTCGTGACACGCTATCCACAGAACGCCGGCGTGGAAGTCGCGGTGGAATATGTGATTCACGTGCCGCACAGCGCGCATGTCGAGCATGTAGGAACGGTGAACGGCACGTTGCGTATCGCGGGCGTGGACGTGATCGAAGATCTGCACACCGTCAATGGCAATATCGAGGTATATGAAGGCGGCGGCCCCGTTCACGCACACACCACCAATGGCAATGTGCGTCTGGAGCTTGCGCATCTCGGTGTTAGTCGAGACGAGAAGGGCGAAGCTACGGCCGAAACGACTAACGGCTCTTTGCTGCTGGCTGTGCCCTCAGATGTGCAGGCAAATTTGGATGCGCGCTGCTTAAATGGGAATTTTTCTTCGGAGCTGCCGTTCGCGCTGGAAAGTTCCCTGCACCCACGAGAAATACACGGAAAGTTGGGCAAGGGCGGAGCGCCAATTCATTTGCGTACCGTGAACGGTGGGATTCGCGTGGTGGTATTGCGGTCAACGGTTTAGGTTTTGCTGCGTCTAAATGCGCAGAAGCTAATTTTTTTGGAGGACGGGTTCAATGAATAAAGGTATATGGACGATTGCAGGCGGCACTGCCGCGCTCTGCGCTGCATTGATAGCGGCACCGGGATTTACGGCTGCTCAACATGTGCACGTGGTTGGTGCTCAGGCGATGGCTGAGCCGCAGGTGCGAGATTTCAACGTAATGTTCGGGGAGGAAGGCGGTAGCTGGCTGGGTGTTGAAACCCGGGAAGTCACCAGCGACAACGCCAAGGAACTAAAACTGCCGGGCGAGCGCGGGGTAGTGTTGGGCAGAATTGCTCCCGACAGCCCCGCTTCGAAATCCGGACTTCGCGAAAATGATGTGGTCACGGAAATCAACGGGCAGCAGGTGGAAGGCGCGATGCAATTTCGGCGCATGATTCGCGAAATTCCTGCAGGACGAAGCGTGCAACTTACGGTGTGGCGCGACGGACGCACGCAGAAAATCAACGTCACGCTGGGCAAGGCTGAAGAATTGAGGGGCATGACGAGAGTGGCGCCAGGTATGCCCGGCACATTCGCGTTTCGCATGCCGGAACTACCGGAGATGCCAGATATGCCAGACATGCCGGGAGTAGCGGAGATTCCCGGAATGCCGTCGATGGAATGGAATGGCGCGATGGTTTTCGCCGGCCATCCACGCCTGGGGATTGATGCCGAGGACCTCAGTGGTCAGCTGGGATCATTTTTTGGCGCCCCGGATGGGGAGGGAATTCTGGTGCGATCGGTGAATTCGGGTTCGCCGGCGGGGAAGGCGGGAATGAAGGCCGGCGATGTGATCACCTCGCTGAATGGCGAGCGCATTCGTTCAGTGGGAGACCTGCGTCAAAAGCTTGCGGAACAGCACGGCGAGAAAGATAAAGACGCGGAGAGCAAGGATAAAGAGAACAAGGACAAAACGCATACGGTAAAACTGGGCGTACTGCGTAACAAGAGTGAAATTTCTCTAAACGTGGAAGTGCCCGCACCAGCGACGACGACGAAACACATTATCGCGCGTCGCACGAACATCTAACCGGTGACTTAGAAAAGGCCCGGACATTTTTGCGTCCGGGCCTTTTTTTTGTGAGATACGTTGTTGATTAAACCTCGCAGTAATCAAGATTTCTCGCCGCCGCGATATTTCTTGGCCAGGCGAACCGGCCTTCGCAGCGCTGCGAAACGCCCCTCATGTTCATTTTCCATTCCAGCCGGCCAATCTTCCTGGGTAGGCGAGAAGGTAAGCCGAAGCAAGTAACTTAATCCTGAAGCTACATTCCCACGCATGCGCACGCGATACAGAGCGCGGGCGCATAATCCTGGCTGAGTCTGCCCAGCCGAAGGCAGCCACGTCGCAATTTTGGCGGCAAGGTGCGAGGCCGAGTGATCTGATTGCAGCCTTGCCTGTACATTTTGCGGAAGAGGCGTCCCGAGAAAAGTGCTGGCAAGAAGCAGGCCGGTATGAAACATGCGCTCCGCACCGATAGCGCGCGCTGCGGCAAAGGTGCGCTCCCAATTCAAAGAGGTTTGACGAGTTACGAAGGCGGCTACATCCGCGACGAGTGATAGACGCTCCCAAAGATGTTTGGCGCCGTGAATAGAAATCAGGATTAGCTCATCTTCGATGGCGAGGGCGGGGATCTGGTGGCCGTCAACGCTAACAAGTTGGCGGCGCGCGAAGAATTCTTCGATGGGAAGACCGCGAGGGAAATAACGCATGGTGCGTTCGGTATGGAGCTCCACCAGGAGCGGACCTGCGATTCGAACGAAAGGATATTGGCCGGGAATTTTTTGGGGGCTGAGGGATTCAACGGCGATTTCGGGCTCATAGCCGGCGGAAATCATTCGCTCGGTGGCGCGAAGAATGTCTTTTTGACGCACAAGAAAGTCGAGATCGCCATATTGCCGGGCGCCGGTGTCGCCGTAAGCGCGCAAAGCCAGAGTAGGACCTTTTACGAGCACGGTATCTAACCCAACATTGCTAAACTGATCCGCCAGCCGAAATAGCTCGGCGGTCATCTGTAACGCGGACAGCACTTGCGCGCGGTGAAGTTCGCGGATTTTGTGCGTGAACTCCGGGGGCACCAGATTTTCCTGGAGCCGGCTCACACTTGATGCGAGCAGCGAAATGACGCCATGGGCTTCGGCCAATCTGACTAGCGCGGGCCAGGATACCTTGCTGAGCAATCCGGAAAGTATGGATAAGTCGGCATGTGGAGACGCGCACTGCAGCAAAGCAGCCCATTCTGGGGAAGCGGAGGCGGGCAGATTGTTTTGAATGGTCTTTGTGACCGTCGATTGCAAAAGAAGGACCCCAGAGCTCCGCGGCCTAGTGTACGCGACAATCTTTATCGCCGTAATGACACAAAATTTTCACGCGTCAAATGCGGGCGCGCTCAAAGACTTAGAACTAGTGGTGGGTGTTTCCGATTACCCGACTACACAGCAGTTATCCGCTGCAGTTAACCGCGTCAAGAATTAGCCATGATAGCCGCCGACGGCGAGGACGTAGGCGATCGCCACGATTGATGCGAGTAAGGCACAGAACAAAATGGTCATTCGATGTTCCCATAGTGGATTTTCTAGTGTTTCGCTTTCGAAATGTGCGCTGGTGAAACTTCGGAATGCCATGAATCGCCACAGAATCCAAGAAACTATTCCGACAACCCAAGTCGCGACAAACGCGAGCCACAAAGCTATCAGTAGATTTTTATGAAAGCCTGCGAGTAAGCTTGTTTTTGTATTCCCGCCTACGATTCCTGAAACGACCATCAGTATGAAAAGGCAGAAAACCAGTCCGACTGCTCTAAGTTGCAGTCTCATCCATGGCGTGTCTTCCATCCACGGATTTTTCGACCGGCGGATGTGTTGCGATGGTCGAATAAGTAAAAGAGAGGGCGATTCCCGTAAACACAAAAAGGGCAACGCCTCCGAGAATCGCGAAGGCAATCTCTGGCATAAGCGAAATTTAATCACACCCAAAAAGAATTGCACAGCAAGAAGCCATATCCGCGGTCCAGTAATTATTAGGGTCTGACGGACTGGTTCGCCGTTCTGTTTGTGAATTTTTTCACAAGCGCAAGACCTATGAAACCCAGGACACCTGCACTCCACGAAATAAAAGGGCTCGAAAAAACCCAGCCTATCGGAGTAGTCGGAACTACGATATAAGACCCCTCTTCTGGCGGCCAACTAAATCCCTCTGAATATGTCATTGATGAAACCATCTGGCCGTTCTCCTTATAAGTGTAGTGATGGTTTCCTCTGCCAGTGTAAACTTCAATCAATCCGCTGCTCGGACACTCGACCCTGAATCTGCCTGCATGCGCATCTACATGCCAGCCTCGCAGAAAACGCCAGTTTGGGTCATAAATTTGCAGTCTTCCTGATGGCTCGAGGGGTACAACACTCTTCCCGTCCGGCAGAGTTTTGACTCCCTCGACATAGCCCGCGGGCCACTCAAAAGAGTTTGGAAGCTTTAAAATTCCCTCAGCAGCCAAGGCAGCAGCAAAAAATCCGCCGAAACCTGTCAAGACCAAAAGGCCCATTGCCGCGACAACCCAGTTCGTTTTTTCGCCTCGTTTGAGCGAACGGCGAATACCTCGTGAGACCTGGAACAGCCAGAATCCTGCGAACAAAACGAGCAAGAGGTCAAATAATAATCGCATGAATATTCAAGTAGGATACAACTTTAGAAGCATCTCCCAAGACGATGAAGAGGGTTGAGCCCAACGAGCAGGGAACGTGTAACCCATTTACGAGAAACAGATCCACCGCCAAAACCCGCACATTATTGGAACAACAAATAAAAAAGGCCGGTCCCGTCGCGCGGAACCGGCCAAAAGAACAGCACTCTATCAGTTCTTCTTTTTGCGCACATTTACTTTGGTGTCGATGCCGGGCTGAATTTGCTGCAGGGCTTCGAGACCAATCTTGGCCTGAGCTCCATAGCTATTGGGGCCGCCATTGGGATCAAGTTCCACGGCTTTTTGATAGGCTTCCACGGTTCCCGGCTGAATGATGAACTCCAGCTTGTCGCCGTTTTTCTTGGTCTCCATCGAACCGACCAGCGCAGCGCCCAGCAAATACCAAACCTGGGGGTTTTTTGAATCGAGTTCGCTGGCTTTCTTAAGGGGCTCGACGGCTTCTTTCAAACGGCCGGCGTTGTACAAGCTGATACCGAAATTGCGCCACGCGGTGGCGGCATTGGGAGGGTCGAGTTCCGCGCTCTTGGTGTAGGAAGCGCGTGCGTCGTCAACCTTGCCGCTTCGCGCCTGCACATTTCCGAGGTTGTTGTAATAGCCGGGGACGTCCGGCTTGGCGGCGATAGCCTGTTGATAGGCGTTGATGGCGTCGTCGTTGCGGCCCGCGAGGTCGTAAGCTTCCGCAAGCTTGGCCCAGATAATGTGGTGATTTGCGTCTTTTTCCGTAGCTGCCTTTTGTGCGGCGATAAATTCCGCGATGGCCTGATTTCCAAGATCGGTGACTTTGGCTTTCGCCGCGTCACGTTGATCGGCAGGAGCTTTGCCTGCATCATCTTTGGCTTTGCGTTCCTGGTCCAAAAGTGCGATGCCGGCAGAAAAATGCTGCTTCATGCCTTCGAACTTGGCCTTTTCTTCTTCCTGTTTTTTGATTTGCTCGGTGGCCGCCGCACCCTGCTTGGAGATGATGTCTTTAAAATTGACATCGGCCTTAGCCTCTTTGCCACTTTGCGCCTGAACCTTGATTTCAAACGGTTTATTGGGCGCGGGCAAAACCACGAATACGCTATAAATTCCCGCCTTAAGATTTCTAAAACTGTAATTGCCACTCTTATCGGTTTTCGTATCCTGCTTCACGCCCTGATCGCTTACCAGCTGGATCGGAATATCAGCCCAAGGCTTAGCGGTAACATCCAGGATTTGTCCGCGAACCACGCCATCGCCTTGCGCAGCGGCGCGCGGAACCAGCACAGACACAAATAGCGCAACCGTGCAGAAACTTAACAGCCACGAACTCGCGTATTTCTTCCTCATACTCGATTCTCCTTTGCAACAGGCCTACCGCCCGGGCGAGGCGCGCACCATTATCACTGGATTCGGTGTTGGATTCAAAGGTCAGGAGTGGGCTGCGGCACCACGCTGAGAAATGGGATCGCTTGCGCCAGCCTCAGCAAAAGCACGCATACGCAGCAGACAACTGTCGCATACCCCGCAAGGGGTATCCTCGCTCTGGTAGCACGACCAAGTTAGATGCAGCGGGGCGCCGAGCTCGATGCCCTTGCGAATGATTTCGCTTTTCTTCAGGGCGATCACCGGCGTGGCGATTTCAATATTTGTTTCAGGGCGGGTGCCCACGCGAATCAGTTCCTGAAAGACGCGATAATATTCCGGGCGGCAATCGGGATAGCCGGAGCTGTCTTCCGCGACCGCACCGATGTAGATGGAGTGAGCGCCGATGACTTCAGCCCAGCTGACCGCTACGGAAAGAAAATGGGCGTTGCGAAAAGGGACGTACGTGACGGGGATTTCGCCAGAGGCGGAGCCTTCGGAAATGTGCTGATGCTCCGGGACGGCGATGCTCCCGTCGGTAAGCGCGGAGCCTCCGATGGCGCGAAAATGATCCAGTTGAACCACCAGCCGGTGGGGCACATGATAAAAATCGGCGATGGATTCGAATGCTTGGCGCTCACGTTTTTGCGTGCGCTGCCCATAACCGGCATGCAGCAACGCGACGCCCTCCGCGCCGTGCGCTTCTATGGCAATCGCCGCACATACGCACGAATCCATACCGCCACTGAGCAGGACGACTGTTTTGACGTCTTGAACCTTTGAGGCGGGCATATTTCAAACGCCTTTCGTTGCCGGGTCCCACACGAACTTGTGCAATTGTAAACCCAATCTCACCGGCAGAGAATCGTCGAGCATCCATTCCACTAATTTGCGGGGCTCCAGGCCCGGCCACTTGCCTTCCGGGCCTTCGAAGACCGGGGAGAACAGCACCTGGTGGACACGCTCGTGCAAGTTGTGCTGCAAAGTAAATTCTCGCGCGAATTCATAATCGCGCCGCGTGAAGAGCACAAATTTTATTTCGTCGTTCTGGCCGAGTACTTCGAGGTTGCGCATTTCAAAAGTGTCTGGCTCGCCGGAGTCGGGACATTTCACGTCGACGATCTTGATCACTTCGTGCGGCAATCTGCCGATGAAGCGCTCGCCACTGGTTTCGATCATCACGGTGTAACAGGAAGAGAGTAAGTGCTGAGCCAGGGGGTAAATGTCCTCTTGCAGCAAGGGCTCGCCGCCGGTTAATTCCACCAGCGGCACCGCGGCAACGGGATGGCCTGCTTCTGATCCGGCTCCTGTCATGTGACCGGCGAGTTGATCGACACGGGCGGCCACTTCCGCGACGCTCATTTTCTTGCCGCCATGAAAGGCGTAAGCGGTGTCGCACCAGGTGCAGCGCAAATTGCATCCGGTCAAGCGCACAAAAATGCAGGGCAAGCCCGCGCGAGTGCCTTCCCCCTGGATTGATTTAAATATTTCGGTAATAAACATGGGCTAGAGATTCGAATCCTTGTGAAGAATTGTTTCGAAGGCGAGACTACCGATCTTCTGCATCAGCCTTGGGCGCATCAGCCTTGTGCGATTTACGCGCCAGCCATAAGATCGCGCCGAAAAAAACGGTTACGGCGACGAAAAGTCTGAAATAGCCGGGCGGAATTCCCAGCGATCGCAACAGGAAAACGTATCCTAACGCGACCAAAACTACGGGAATCATAACGATGAAAAATGCCCGGTACATGAGGTTAGGTGGCCGGACGATACTGCGCCCGGCTGGTGTCCGTTTCCCACAGAATCACGTCAGTTACATGCGCGCCCGGAGGCAAGCCACGCAACAGGCGGGTAACCTCGTCGTAAAAATATTTAGCTAAATTTTCCGCCGAGGGATTGACGGTCTTGAATGGCTCGAGATCGTTGATAAATTGGTGATCGAGCCGGCCCATGATTTCGCGAACGACGCGTTTTAATTCTGTGAAATCGACAAGCAGACCGATGTTGTCCAGTTGCGGTCCTTCGAGCGTGACGCGCACGCGGTAATTATGGCCGTGCACATTTTCGCACTTGCCCCGGTATCCGCGCAGGGCGTGACCGGCGGAAAAGGTTTCTTCTACGCTGACTTCAAACATGGATCCTCAAATTGCGCCAGGAGGGACTCTGCGTAACTTTATCTTTCCTATCTCTCTAGGAAGCGAGCAGCGTCAGCCGAATTATGAGTAATGCGGTAGTTCGGCAGCGATTCCAGGAAAATTTTACCATAGGGCATGCGTTGGATGCGGGTGTCGAGCAGTGCCAACACGCCACGGTCGGTCTTGGTGCGAATCAAGCGGCCGAAGCCTTGCTTCAGGGCGAGCACCGCTTGCGGCACCTGAAATTCCGAGAAGGGATTGCGACCGTCATCCTGCAATGCGCGCACGCGGGCGGCCACGATCGGGTCGCTGGGAACCGCAAAGGGCAAGCGGTCGACAATTACCAGAGAAAGCTGTTCGCCGGGAACGTCCACACCTTGCCAAAAGCTGGAAGTGGCGAAGAGCACCGCGGCTGGGGTGTTTTTGAAGCGCTCCAGCAAAACCGATCGCGGCGCAGTTCCTTGCAGTAATCGAGGGAAACTTACGCGGGTGCGTACGCGTTCGAACAGATCGTTCATCTGGCTATAACTGGTGAAAAGGCAAAACGCGCGGCCCTGGCTGTGCTCCAGCAGTTGCACAATTTCATCGGCGGCTTTGGCTGCGAAACCGGCGTCGCGGACGTCCGGCATTTTAGTGGGCAAATACAGCAGAGCTTGTTCGGGGTAATCGAATTCAGGGGGAAGGGTGCGCTCTTTGACATGATCCAGGCCGAGGCGCTGGCGAATGAATTCGAATCGTCCGCCGACCGTAAGAGTGGCGGAAGTTAAGACCACGGTATCGAATTGCTCGAAAAGGCGCTGGCGCAGGATCTGGCTGACATCTATGGGCGTGGCGGTTAGGAACACGCCTTTGTTGCGACGCTCATACCAATACACGTAATTCTTTTCATTGGACTCAAACAGGAAGGCCACTTCCTGGCGGAGCTCGAAGCTGCGCCTGGCGATGCGCAACAATTCCTCGGGCTTTGGCACCATGGCGGCGATTTCGGTTTCCAAGGCTTTGAGCGCCGTCAACAGGGAATCGTAGGCTTCGCGATGCTGCTCCACGAAGGCGTCGCGTTCGCTGCGCGCAAAAGGAAAACGTCCATCGCGAGGCGGGAACATTTCGAAAAAGGCACGGGTCCTTTCGCGAACACGCTGGGTGCGGCGCAGGATCGAAGGTGAGCCCAGGTTCAGGAGCCTCAAGGATTGATCGGCGTCGCGCGCCAGCTCTTCGAAGCGATAATTGGAAATCTGCCGGCCAAAGTAATCGCTAGCCACGTCTTCGATTTCGTGGGCCTCGTCGAAAATTACCGCGGAATATTCGGGGAGGATGCTCCCGAAATCGTCCTGCTTCAGCGAAAGGTCAGCGAAAAACAAGTGATGATTGACGATAATGAGGTCGGCTTCCTTGGCGCGCCGGTGCATGGCGGTCACGAAGCATTCGTTGAAGTAATCGCACTTCTGTCCGGTGCAGGTGTCGCGGCGGGCATCGAGGCGGGTCCACAGATCGGAATCATCAGAAAGGAACGTTAGTTCGCTGCGGTCCCCGGTTTCGGTTAGTTTCGACCACTCGCGAATTTGGCGGAAAGCGTCAATTTCCTCCATTCCTTTCAGCAAAGGCTGATGGGCCATTTGATTGACGCGGGCGTGGCACAAAAAATTGGAGCGGCCCTTCATTACCGCGACTGTTAGATTGGGCGCGAAATGTTTCTGCAGGAATGGAACATCTTTCTGGTAAAGCTGCTCCTGCAAAGACTTGGTGGCTGTCGAAATAACTACGCGGCGTCCGCTGCAAATTGCGGGGATCAAGTAGGCGAGCGTCTTGCCCGTACCGGTGCCGGCTTCCACGACGGCGTGGTGATGCTGTTCGAATGCGTCGTGTACCACTTCGGCCATTTCCAGTTGACCGGGACGATGCTCGTAACCGCCGATCATGCAGCGTTCGAGAAGGCCGCCAGGTCCGAATACGTCATGCATTGAGGGACTGCCCGGGGCCGCAACCTTTTCGTGGGACTCTTTCTGCGGGGGTACCGCGGGGCGCGACTGTTGTGCTGAGTTGCCGCGGCGGGCCAAACCCGGTGGGGCAGTGCTATTCGAGCGATCTTGCTCGGAGACTTGCGTGCCAGGCCCCAGATCGCCGGTGGGCTTGGCACTTTTGTCGGTCGTCGCTCTGATATTGCGCGCCACGAGGGTGAAGGTCTCCTGCAGGAACTTGGAATTTATAATAGAGATGAATAGTTACCTTAACATACTGCCTCATCGAGAACGGTCATGTGGACGGCGGGCAACATCCTGGGATCCGTGCTTCCGGCTTTAATAGTTGAACACCACGCAAGCTTTTGCGGCGACATTGCCGCGAAGGCGGCGTTACAGTCGATGGCAGTCCCAGTTCAGACTGATTAAGCTGATTTAGCAGCATTCACATCGGGCCTATGGGGCACGTGGGGTGAGCATGAAGCGTAACAAAAAGCTTGGGTACGTACTGTTCGTCGCGATCATCGCGCTCGCGGGTTGCAGCGGCGGAAATCAAGCCACAACGGGCGGCGGTGGCAATCAACAACACGCTAGTCTCACTCTGACGTTGACCTCCAAGCCGGACGTTACATTGACGAATATCTCGGTGCTGTCGGCAACCGTCAGCATCACTGGGATAACTTTGAATCCTACTAGCGGTAATGCGGTCCCATTGACTTTGTCGCCTGCAGCCTACCCGGTGGATTTGACACGCTTGCAAGCGGACACCGCGCTTCTTGGTGTGCTGAGTTTGCCTGCGGGGACTTACAGCAGCGCCACGGTCACGTTTTCCGCGCCCACTCTAACGTTAGACAACCAGTCGGGGGCCACGCTGAATGGAACATGCTTGACCGGCACCATTTGCAAAATTGTACTGCCGGCAGGATCGTCGCAAGTAACTGCAGCTCCATTTCCGTTGACACTTACTGCCGGACAAGCGTCCGGTATTTCTTTAAACTTGAATTTGAACGACGCGATTACTGTGAGTTCCGGCACAGTGGCCCTGAATTTTGGCGCCGCGGACACTTTCAACGTAGCGACTCTTCCCCGGATCGGGACCCCAAGCGGGTCGCTCGATCTGATTGAGGACTTTGTGGGATTGGTGACGGCGACGAGCTCCACGTCTATCACCGTAAAGGCGAGCAATAGCATCTCGTTATCGATCGGGCTGCCGTCGACGGTGGTGATTGAAGATCCGCAAGGATTGTGCGCGGCGGTGAATGCTACGTGCCTGGTGGCCAATCAGACGGTGGTCAGTGTGGATGCTACGGTGAATAGCGCGGGTGCGCTGACGCTGGTTTCGGCCGACCTGCTGAGCGCCACTCCACAAGATGAACTGGAAGGAACGCTAATCAATACCGCGACTCCGGGACAATTCAACCTGGTGGTGGCGAACAAAGTGGTTGCGAGCGCGAATGCGACACTGACGGCGGCGAATCCCGGCGATGTTTTTCTGGTGACAACGACCAATCCCACGTTCGCCGTGGACCTGGATGAATTTTTTAATAACGCATCGCTGCCACCAGCCAATGTGACTACGCTGTTTGCCGGTGTTGGCGATCTTACGGATGGCCAGAATGTAATGGTGCATGTCACGGCGGCAACGGGGAGCGCAGCAACGGGAGACCAGGCGGCAACCGCGGACGCGGTTCTATTGCGATTCACCCGGACTACCGGAACGGTACAAACGGTCTCTGGACAGACGTTCACGCTTTCAAATTTGCCGCCGTTTATGTCCTTCACGACCAACCCGTTGGTGGATACCATTACAGGGGCGACGAACTTTGATGGCGTGGCGGACGTCAACAGCGTCACGGTGGGGCAGACGGTGTCCATTCGGGCGTTGCTGGTTCCCAGATCAACGTTTACTTTCTATGCGGCGAAGGTCCGGGTACAACCCTGATTTTCCGGTGATGCGATAGCCTGCAACATATTCGATTGCGCGCTGGGAAATAAACTCGCACTAAAAAAAAGGCCGACACGGTTACGTGCCGGCCTCCCAGAAAGCTCCTGTAGTTCTAATGAGGTTCCCGTTCTTTATGGTGTCTTTGTCTGCTTGGCGATCACTTTGTCCTCGATCTTTTTGTAAGTGGCCAAGGGAATGATTTTCTTTCGGGTAAGATCGGTCTTCTTCGCGTAGGGCCGGCCATCGATTATTTTCTTGGCGTAAACGTCTCCGATTCCGGGCAGCGCCTTTAGCTGATCCAAAGTGGCCGAATTTATATCCACCAGATCGTCCGCCGGAACCGCGGCCGCAAAGGAACTGAAGGTTCTTGCAGCGGCGCTTGGCTGCGAAACAGCTAGATTGGTACCGCAAAAGGCCACTACCATCGCCACTACCAACCGCATCAGGTGTTTCTTCATTGATTCCTCCCTCCAGATTTTTACTGCACTAAATGGCCGCTACTAATTTTTTTCAGACGCGCGGTAGCCCGCCTTCTGCGCATCGGCTTCGGTCATGTATTTGCCCTGCTTGGTCTTGCCGTACCATCGAGTTCCCGGTTTGTGGTAAACACCGGAATCGGTATTAACCCAGACCACCCGTTGCTGTTTGTAGGCGCTGACTGCTGGTTCATGGACTTCGACGGGGTCCGAGCGCTCGTGGTGTTGCCAGAGTTGCCGGTCGCCGGCGGGGCGGTAGGTGCGCCTGCGTCAGCGGTGCCGGAAGAGTTGGACGTTCTACCGGACGAGTCCTTTGTTCCAGCGGTCGATTCCTTAGTCCGCGCACTGGTGGTATTGCCTGAATTCGCTCCAGCGGTGGGATCTTTCGTTGAGTTTCCGGACGCCGAGCTTGAGGAATTGCCGGAGTCGCTCGATGTGCTCTTGGATTTTCTCTTACTTGCTGTGCTGGTCTTGGTTTCGCCGGCTGCGGGAGTGTCCCCGGTGGGTGGCGTCGCGCTCGCGGAAGGATCAGCTGCAGCGCTCTTCTTCGTCTTGCTAGTTGCCGTCGGAGCGGTATTCGCGTTCTCGCCGTTGGTCTTGCCGACGCTTTCGGTCTTAGTCTTGGACTTGCTACGGGAAATGGTGGAGGCCTCTCCCGAATTAGCTTGCGTAGAGTTCGCCGCATCGGAAGAGTCCGCTGCTGGTTTTTTCTTCTTTTTCTTTGCAGTAGAGTCGGTTTGCGACTGGTCGGTCGATTGTGTGGATTGACGCGAGTTGTTGGCATGCGACGTGCTGGTAAAGCCGAACCCAAACAGCAAGACCATCAAAACGGCCAAGCTAACGTTCTTTTTCATTGCTGTCCTCTGGCTGCTCCTTGAAGACTCGTTGCATCATTGCGAACTGGCTGGAGTCGCAAGTTTTTGCGTGACTCTACGCATACCTATGGTGTTCCACCTCGGATATTGCGATAGTCGCGATGATGCGGCGGCAGGATGCACTCCATGAGGATCTAAGTCAATACACGAGAGGGTGCAGCCGGTGAGGTAAATAGACGTTAGCGAGGAGCTAAACTGGCCAAGCGAAGGGGGCCAGCGAGGAAACGTTGGAATGAATCTTAGTCGCCTGCAGCTTGCACCCGGGGAGGTTCTACCGACTCCGCCAAGCCGCGGCGCATGGGACCCAGAGCAAACGCGGGCACTTCCAATTCCGGTTCGACGGTGAGATTAGTGGCTTTCCGTGGGAATTCCGTCCGACGATCCAGCTTTAACCCGGCTTCGCGCAAAAATTCCGCGGAGAAGCCCATGTCTTCGGCTCGATCCACGCCCCAAAACCAGAGCTTTTCCTCGTTGCGCTGCAGAAAATCGAGCGACTCCTCAAGCTTGGTCATGGCGCGGTTGAAGGACGAAGCCAGAAAAAACACCTCCAGCGACCAGGCATGACGCGGGAAGCGCACCTGGATGCGCACGCAATACTTTCCGGACTGGTTTCTCTCCATGCTGCAACGGTAGCTGTTCCGTACTGTCACGGCGCGGGTTGTAATTCTGTTTTTCACGGGATTGTAGACTCCGTCTAAAAAGAAGCCGCGTGCGTAAGCCAATTCGGACGGCGGCCTTGTTGCTAAAAATGCTTGGGTAGGAACACTACTAGGGTATCTGGGAGGAAAAGCAAAGGCAAGAGCACCCACAAACTCGGGTGCTATCCCGTAATATAAAGAAAATAGGGGAGTTAACTTCCGAAGCTTCCGAAACCGACCATCTTGTCGGTCATGAGCTTGACCTTGCCCTCTTGCTTGAGGCGGTTGTCGAGAGCGGTCTTAAACGCCTCGTAGGCCACGCTGCGCTTAGTCTGGAGCAACTGCTCGGTTAAAGTTTTCTTCTGCTTCTCAAAATCACTGGGATTCGGTTCTTCTTTCGTCTCCACGCGGTACACCATCCAGCTGCTTCCCAAACTCATGGGCGTTCCCACGTCACCGGGTTTCATTTGAAAAGCGTCACCAAGCTGTTTGCCGCTGGCTGCGCCGCTGATGGAGTCATTGCGAGAGATGAGATCGCTGGTTTTCGCTTCCACTCCCAATGCCTTCGCGGCAGCGTCAAACTTCTCGCCGGCTTTTACGCGCTTGGCGAGTTCTTCGGCCTTGGTTTTTGCCAGCTTGCCGGCCTCTTCCTGCTTCAAATCGTTCACCACCTGCTCATGAACCTCTTCGAGCGAGCCCTGATGCGCCGGGGTGATCTGCTGCACGGACAAAACCACGTAGCCGCGGTCGGTACGGATCGGCAGACTCAGTTCATTTTGGCGCAGGCGGAAGACGGCGTCCTTCACTTCTTTGGAGTTTCCCAGTTCCAGGATGGGGTCAGTCACGCTTACGGGCCGCGTCTGGGACACCGTCAGTTGGTATTGCTTGGCTAAATCATCGAGGGAGACTTTGTTGGATTGGCGAATGGCCTTGGCCAGTTGATCGGCCGCCGCGGTGGCTTGCTGGTCGGCCTGTTGCAATACCATGGGAGCGCGCAAGGAGTCTTTTACCTCGTCGAAGGTCCTGGTTCGCGCCGTTTCTTTGTCCATCACCTTGATAATGTGAAAACCGTATTGGGTTTTCACCAGGTCGGATATTTGGCCTTTATCCAGGCCGAAAGCGGTCTTTTCAAATTCCGGGACGGTCTGTCCCTGAGTTATCCAGCCCAGGTCGCCGCCTTTATCTTTCGAGCCCGGATCCTCTGAATATTTTTTGGCGAGGTCTTCGAACTTGGTGCCCTTTTTCGCCTGTTTCAGTACGTCTTCGGCGTTTTTCTTGATCTCGTCGACTTCCGCGTCGGTCTTGCCGACGGTCATGAATAAAATGTGCTCGGGGTGAACGCGATTAGGCACCTGGTATTGTTGAATATTGTTTTGGTACTGCACTTTCAGCTGGTCGTCAGAAACCTGGATGTTCCGCTGAATTTTCGAGGTGTCCAGCAAGCCGTAGCGGACCACGCGCTTTTCAGATATCTGGTAGCGCGATTTGTTTTTTTCGTACTCAGCTTTGATTTCCGCGTCGGTGGGATTGATCTTCGCAGCCAGCTCTTCGGGCTTAATCACTGCGTAGTTCAACTTGATCTTTTCGTTTTTATAGCGGAATTCGTCCTGCAGTTCATTCGGCCCTACGCTGATTCCATCAGTTACGCGCTTGCGAAACTTTTCTTCGAGTAAGCCTTGGCGGATCAATTCTTCAAAAACCGGCACGGTAAGCTGGAAGCGTGCCTGCACTTCGGCCGAGTAACGATCCATGCCGACAAAGTTCCCGTTAGCGAAGGCGCCCGGAACGTACAGCTTGATGCGATCCGCGCGTTCCTGGTCGGAGACCGTTATGCCCAGGCGCTTGGCCTCGTATTCAATTTCCTTCTCAAAGACCAGTTGATTCAGGATCTGGCGCGCGTACAGCGATTCGAGCGGCTTGGGGACTTGATTTCGTTGTTCGATCTGCGCCAATTGTTGGTGCACTTCTCCCAAGGTGACGGCTTGATCTCCGACCTTAGCCACGGTGTCCGTGGCGGCCTCGCCAGTTCCGGGTGTTTGAGGCACCAGGTAAAGCAGCATGCTCCCGCCAAGAACCAAGACGACGACGCCCAGGAATATGCGGTACCCAAGTTTCCGGTTATCTGAATCTCCAGCCATCCGATCAGTCTCCTCCGTCACTGCACAAACACTGAATTATAGGAGATACCGGCGCGACCCTCAATGACAATCGAGGATAATCGAGTCTCGACGCGTAAATAGCCGCTGCGCTAAGGTCGAGCGGAGTGGAAATTTTCATTGGCGTTCTGCGAGGTGTGCTCATTCGCTATTTGCAGTTTGACTACGACCCGCCCGCCCAGTTGAACGGCGCTCAAATCGCTGTGCTAGATTTTAAAATTGGAGCGATAAACAGCCAAACTCGTGAGCGTACAAGCACCCATCGACCCAAAGCACACCGTGGCCTCCGGCAAGGAGCCGCGGGTAGAGGTTTATTGGACGGCGGTCACCTATAAGACAGTCATCGTGTACGCGCTCATTCTCCTCGGTGCGATTCTTGGCGTGCTGTACCTCATCTCACCCGATCTTTATTCCTCGCTATATCACAAGGCTTCGAACGCCATCTCCACACCCGATACGGAAAATTTGACTATCTCCCAGATGCAGGCCAAGTTTGTAAATCTAGACGGCAAAGTTCAAATCAAGAAGGTCAACTCCGTGCAGTGGGTGACCGCCGATTATAAGACCACGCTGGACAAGGGGGATTTCGTGCAGACGGGCTCGGATAGCGCGGCGCGCATTACCTTCGCGGACGGGACGACGTACACGGTGAAGTCCGACACACTGGTGACCGTGGAAGAGAATTCCATGGCTAGCAACCGACCCACTAGCGTGGCCATGCGCATCAGCACCGGTTCCGTGGACCTCGCCACCGGGAATTGGAGTTCGCCCGATTCTAAAGCAGTGGTCAACGTCGAGGATGCCAGCGCGCAACTGCGGCAAAACAGCCGTGCGTCGGTCAAGAATGATCCAGACAGCAACAATCATGAGATCGTGGTTTCTACCGGTTCCGCGGAAGTGCAGCGCGGCGACGAGAGAATTGAGCTGACGCAGTGGGAGAAAGCCAGCTTCCCAACCGGAGGTGGTATTCAGCGATCCAACGTGCTTGCGCCACCGTCACTCGTAGAGCCGCTGAACCTTGCTCCGATCATCAACGAGAAGCCTAAGATTTCGCCGGTGCATTTCGTGTGGAAGTCCGTGGAGGACGCGGTCTCTTATACGGTGCGGCTGAGCGCTACCACATCATTCCGAACCATTGTGAAGCAAGCTAAAGTTGCCGGGACCTCCGCGGATATTACCGGGCTTGATCCCGGCGAGTATTTCTGGAATGTCACCGCGCAGGATGCCAAGAAGCAAACCAGCGAAGTCAGCGAGACGTTTCAGTTCACGCTGGTGGCCCAGGGCAAATCGCAGGACATGATGCTTGAAATTGAGGGCACGCAGCTGCACGGACGGGTGGCGGAAATTGTCGGGCGAACGGAACCAGGAGCCGCGCTTATCGTGAACGGGCAGTCGGTGCCGAATATCGCGGCGGATGGGCAATTCCGGCATTTCACCGAACCTTTGGAGCCGGGACAGCATACGATCTCGATTATTGGTTCGAACCGCCGTGGAGGGACCGCGCAGCAGACAGTCTCCATCGTGGTGCCTAAGTAGATTTTGGATTTTGTAAGAAATCGCAGAACAAGCATCGGTTCATCCTCTTTTGCGGTGGCGTATGCTTAGGCAGAGAACAAAACTCGGTTGGCAGGTGCGGCAGACTTGATTGTTTTAGCAGCCATGGAATTCTTTCACGGGAGACGGGGGAATGAATAAGAACGGTTACAACTTAAGGTCGGTTTTTAGCTTATTTTCCTCCGACCTGGCCATTGATCTTGGCACGGCCAACACACTGGTGTTTTCCGCCGGCAAGGGCATCGTCGTTAACGAGCCCTCCATCGTGGCGATCAACAAATCCACTGGAGAAGTCGTGGCGGTCGGACGCGAAGCCAAAGACATGCTGGGCCGGACTCCCGGCAACGTGGTGGCCATTAAGCCCATGAAAGATGGCGTGATCGCGGACTTCAAAGTTACCGAGAAGATGCTGACCTACTTCATTCAGAAGGCGCACAACCGGCGCGTGCTCGTTCATCCGCGCATTGTAATCGGCGTACCCAGCGAAATCACCCCGGTTGAAAAGCGGGCCGTGCAAGATTCCGCTTATCGGGCGCGTGCCAGCGAAGTTTATCTGGTGGAGCAAGCAATGGCGGCTGCTATTGGCGCGGGGCTGCCTATTGAAGAGCCCTCCGGCAATATGGTGGTGGACATCGGCGGCGGGACCACCGACATCGCGGTCATTTCCATGAGCGGCATCGTATATTCGCGCTCAGTGCGGGTGGCCGGAAACGAAATGGACGAAGCGGTCATGCAATACCTGAAGCGCAAGTACAACCTGCTGGTCGGTGAACGCACTGCCGAACAAATTAAAATGGAGATTGGCTCGGCGTACCCGCTTGAAAAGCCCTTAACCATGGAAGTGAAAGGCCGCAATCTTATTGAGGGCGTGCCCCGCACGGTGACGATTGATGACAGCGAAATTCGCGAAGCCTTGTCTGAGTGCGTAGCCACCATTTTGAACGCCGTGCGCGTGGCCCTGGAGCGTACCCCGCCTGAACTTTCCGCGGACATTAGTGACCGCGGCATCGTGCTTACCGGAGGAGGGGCGCTGCTTAAGAATCTCGATAAGCGCATCCGCGAAGAAACCGGCTTGCCCGTTTCGATTGCCGACGATCCGCTGGCATCGGTGGTTCTCGGCACCGGAAAAATGTTGAGCGATTTCCGCTTGCTGCGCCAGGTGTGCATCGATTGAGAATTCATCACCCTCGGCACTTTCCGAGAGCGCATAAAAGGATTCTGCTAACGAAAGACAGATGGCCAGCCGTTTCTTGAAGGAAAATTTGCAACCTTGATCTTTCGAAAACAACTAGGAATGTTGATCAGCTAAAGGCACATGCCGGGCATACCTTCTCGTCACAAATCGATCTTTCTGCTAACCGGCGTGGTGTTGCTGCAAGTTTTGTTGCTGGCCTTGCAGATCAAGCGCGACTCGGAAGGCCGCTTGATTCGCGTGTGGACCGTCGGCGCATTTTCTCCGTTTGAGCGTGCGGGCAATCATGGTATCGGGCACTTGCGAGAGACGTGGCGTCACTATTTCGCGTTGCAAAACGCCTCGCGCGAAAATGAACTGCTTCGCCGCGAAAACGATGTGTTGAAGATGCAGGTCAATCAGCTGCAAAGCAAAGCGATTGAGGCGGACCGCCTGGCGTTGCTGCTGAACTTTCACAAATCCCATGAGAACGTACCGATGCTTGGCGCGCGGGTGATTGCTACCAGCGCCGGAACCGCCAGCGCCACCATCATGCTGGACCGCGGCTCGAAGGATCACATCAAGAAAAATATGGGCGTTATCACGCCGGAAGGCGTGGTCGGCAAGGTGGTGGAAGTTTACGACAACACTTCAGAAGTCCTCTTGTTGACCGATAAAGATAGTGGT
The DNA here is from genome assembly GCA_035482155.1 of Verrucomicrobiia bacterium. Taxonomy (GTDB): domain Bacteria; phylum Acidobacteriota; class Terriglobia; order Acidiferrales; family UBA7541; genus Acidiferrum. The sequence goes on from DATHRB010000033.1 coordinate 152,735, forward strand.
GTGGGCGCCATGCTCAGCAACTCTCGCAAGCAAAGTCCAGTTGGCGGCGCTGGTGAGCCGCTGCTGGTCATGAAGTACGTGGCTAACGATGACACAGTGAACGTCGGTGAACGGGTAGTGACCAGTGGCATGGACAAAATTTTTCCGCGAGATCTGCCCATCGGGACTATTACAGATATCAAGCCGGGTAATCCTTTTAAGAGCATTCGCATCCGTCCCTCGGCCGATCTGGAGCGTTTGGAAGAAGTGATTGTTCTGCTGACTCTTCAGCCGCTGCAAATGAATCAGGAAACGGAAACTGGGAAGCCCTCCGCAAGTGTCGCAACCAAGCCAGCCGGAGAAACGGCGAAGCCTTCCGCGAGCGCCGCAAGCAAGCCGGCGGGGAAAGCCGCAAAGTCTCCGACTAGCGGAGCTGCCGCAAAACCTGCTCCGGCAGCGGTTCCCCCGGCGACGGTTCCAGCCTCTGAGAACGCAGCGGCAGCGGTGAAACCGGAATGAACGACGCCTTCGACATTCGCAACATGGAATCGCACATCGAGGTGCATAAGTTCCGTGGCGGAGCCATCGTCGTCGCCACGCTACTCGCCCTGATGTTTCAAGCTTTCGTGCCGGTTTATTTTGCGAAAGCCGCGATGATTGATCTGCCTTTGCTGATCACCATTTATTTTGGGCTGAGCCGTCGCAACCCCTCCACCGGTCTCCTGCTAGGCATGGTCATCGGGCTGCTTCAGGACAGTCTCAGCGGGCCCACTGTTCCTCTCGGTCTCTACGGCATCGCGAAAACTATCATCGGTTACCTGGCGTCTTCCATTGGCGCACGTCTGGACACCGAGCACCCCGCCGCGCGGTTTGCGCTTACGATTATCTTCTTCGGTCTGCACCAGGGCATCGTGCTTTTGACCCGGCGCATTCTTCTGGCGCAGTCCAGCGTGTGGTTCACCATGCATCTAGCCGCCGCCGCAGTGGTCAACGCCATTGTGGCCGTGTTTCTCTTCGCGCTGCTCGACCACCTTCGCAAATCCTGACCTTCGAACAGCTAATAAGCGGCCAATTTGACCGTTGCGCCCTGGCGGCTATATGGGCGAAAATTGATGTTCTGGCCGCGCTTCGATGTCCTCGAGAGCGCAAGCGGGTGCCTCTACATCACTGCACGATTAGAAGGACAAGCCATGACGCAAACAGTTGGTGAATTAAATCCGCCGGTTCGGTTGATGCTGACGCCGGGACCGTCTTCTGTAGATCCGCGCGTGTATCGCGCGATGGCCACGCCGCTAGTGGGGCACCTCGATCCGTGGTTTAAAACCTGCATGGACGAAACGCAACTCCTGCTGCGGCAGATTTTTCAAACGGAAAATAGATTGACGATGCCGCTATCGGCGTCGGGGTCTGGCGGCATCGAAGCGTCGGTCCTCAACACCTTGGAAGAAGGCGATGAAGGCATTGTGGCGGTGAACGGACTTTTTTCGGACCGCATGTTCGAGATTGCGCAACGCACCAGCGCGAAAATCACCAAAGTGGAAGCTCCCTACGGAAACACCGTGGATGCCGAAGATGTGCGCCGCGCGGGTAAGGGTAGAAAAATTAAAATTATCGGGTTGGCGCAAGGCGAGACTTCATCGGGCGTGTTGACGCAGCTGGCCGACTTTCGAAAAGTGGCGGACGAAGTGGGTGCGCTGCTGGTGGTGGATACCGTAGCATCGCTGGCGGCTGTGCCGCTGCACGTGGATAACGAACGCGTGGATATCTGCTTCAGCGGAACGCAAAAGGCGATCAGCGCGCCGCCGGGTATGTCACCCATCACCGTAAGCGCACGCGGCGAGGAAGTGTTGCGCACACGAAAAACGAAAGTGCAAAGCTGGTATTTCGATTTGACCACAGCGATGAATTACTGGGGCAAAGAGCGGCTGTATCATCACACGCCGCCGATCAGCCTGATTTATGCGTTGCGCGAAGCCATGCGTATCGTGATGCAGGAGGGCCTGGCGGTGCGCTGGGAGCGTCATCGCACCAATCAGCTGGCTCTTATTGCCGGGCTGGAAGCCACGGGACTCGAGTTGCTGGTGAAAAATCCAGCGGAACGATTGCCAACGGTGACGGCGGTAATGATCCCCAAGGGAATCGATGACGCTCGGGTGCGCAACCAGCTGCTGGATGAATTCAACATTGAGATAGCCGGCGGCCTGGGTCCGTTGAAAGGTAAAATCTGGCGCGTGGGCCTGATGGGATACTGCAGCCAGAAGAATAATGTGCTGCTTTTCCTGGCCGCGCTGGAAAAAATAATGCTGGAACTCGGGTTGCGAGTCCCGGAAGGTGCTGGCGTGGCCGCGGCTATCCGTAACTACACGCAGGTAGAAACTGCGTCTGCCGCGTCGCGGTAGAAAACCAGCAAGTGCGCTGTCATTTCGAGTACGAACGAACCAGTAGATTGAAGAATCGCAGAAGTTCGGAGAACGCGTGACCACACGTCCAGTATTAGCAAACGCCGGCGCCATGAAAGAATTTGTGGGCGCCTTCGAAGTGACTTCCAAACTGACCGGGCACGTTTATGAATGCCGGTTTTCGTACCTGTGGAACGGCATTGCCACCCGCCACAGCGACACCATCGATACCAAATTTTTTGTCGATGGCGACGTGGTGATGGTGGGGCTGGCGCATACCGCATTCGTGAAATTTCGCGAGCGTAGCGGCCGCGATTTGACGGATCGCGAGGCCAGCTTTATCGCCGCGGATTACTTGAGAGAACGCCTGGAAGAGGAAGATGTCCGCCCGGTGTACGATGTGACCCACGAGGATGTTTTGCGATTGATAGAGCAGGTCGGCATCAGGTAACCAATTCCCCTCAAATTGCGGCAGAATAGAGCCCGCATGAAGACTTTTCCCTCCACGCTGACCACCACAAGCGATCGCCTCACGAACGTACTTTCGTACGGCGCATTGTTGCTGCTTGGGTACGTGGTGTATCTGATCTTCGAGCCTTTTCTGGTGCCCCTGACGTGGTCGGCGGTGCTGGCGATATTTTTCTATCCGGTGCATGAACGGTTGGCGAGGCGGCTGAAGCCCAACTACGCGGCGATGATGAGCACCGTGGGTGTGACGGTGTTGCTCATCGCGCCAACACTGGTGGTGCTGTCGTACACCGCGAAACAGGCCATTGATGCCACCGCACGGTTGCAAACCGCGCTCATGAATCCTGAACGAGAACTGCCCGCCGAGGTGGTGGCGCGGGTGCGCGCGGAACTCCCCGAAGCATGGCAATCGATCGATTTTTCCGAGCCGTTGCGGCAGGCGGCCGAGAGGGTTGCGACCTTTCTGGCCGGCAAATTCGGAGCGCTGGTTAAAAATCTGGTGAGTTTCTTTATCGCGCTGTTCATTCTGGTGTTCGCGCTGTTTTTTATGTTTCGTGACGGCGAAGACGTAGTGCGTGCTATAAAACATTTATTTCCATTTGACCGCACCATACAGGAAGAAATGTTCGTGGAGTCCAAGGAGCTGATCTTCGCCAGTGTGGCGGTGGGGCTGCTGATAGCGGGCATCCAGGGATTTTTGGGCGGGACGGCGTTTACGATCACCGGCCTGCACTCGCCGGTTTTCTGGGGAGTGGTCATCGCCTTTTTTTCGCTGGTGCCGGTGGTGGGTTCGGCGCTTATCTGGCTGCCGACTGCGCTGTGGCTGGGATTCAGCGGACACTGGGGAAAAGCGCTCACGATTATGGTCATTTGCGGCGCGGTGGCGGGCATTGCCGACAACATCGTGCGGCCACTGTTATTGCGTAACCGCACACACCTTAATGAGCTGCTCTTGTTTATTGGCGTGCTCGGAGGACTTTCTGTATTTGGGCTGCTGGGCCTGGTAGTTGGGCCGGCGATTGTGGCTGCCGCGATGGGTGTATTTCGGGTGCATATGATGCACCGCGAAGATTTGGCAGCTTCACGAAGTAATGAACTGGTGCTTCCCAGAGTTGAGAACTCGTAACCGAGTGCTCAACTACTAATCCAAAATAGGGCCGGGCTACGTGTCGGTATGTTAGAGTACCCCGCTCGATGACTTCCAAGGACATCAAAGCCGTGCCGGTGCATGAGGAATTACCGCCCGCCAAATTACGGTGGCGCTGCGAACTTTCGCGAATTCCCTTTGAAACCACGGCGCAGGCGGAATTGCGCGAAGGCTTCATCGGTCAGGAGCGCGCGCTACGTGCATTGAAAATGGGCGTGGAGCTATCCGCGCCGGGCTACAACGTGTTTGTTTGCGGGCTGGCGGGAACCAGCCGCGGCGGAACCATCGCCAGCATGATTGAGAAGTTGCACCCGCGAACTAAGAAATCGCTGGACCGTTGTTACGTCAATAATTTCAAGATTGCGGACCGCCCGCGGCTGCTGTCGCTGGCTCGGGGACAAGCCAATGGGTTCAAGAAAGACATGCAAGCGGGCATCGATTTTTTACGGCGGCGCATTCCACAGGTCTTCGAAGGCGAACCTTTCCAGCGGCAAAAAGGAAGAATCGTAGAGCGGTTTACGGTTCGTGAGAAAGAACTGATGGACGATTTCACGCGGCGAATTGCGCGTGAACAATTCGCGCTCGGACACATGCAGGTGGGCGCGGTAGCGCTGCCGGAAATTTTCCCAGTGCTCGAAGGGCAGATGGTGCCTATTGAAGATATTTCCAAGATGGTGCACGAGGGAAAGCTGGAATCGCCGGTAGCAGAAACCATCGAGCGGAAATACGAGCAGTTCCGGCAGGAATTCACAGTGGTGTATCGCAAGACGCTGACGCTCTCGCGGGAATTGGCCAGCGAGCTGAGCTATCTCGAACAGGAAGCTGCCTCGGTTCTAGTGGATGGGGCCATCGAAGAGTTGAAAGAAAAATATCCAGGCACTGGAGTGTCCGAGTATCTGGAAGAAGTGCGGCATCACTTGCTGGATAATTTGGGGCCGTTCAAAGAGCGCGAAGGAGAAAGCGAAACAGAAGCGGGCGCCGAACCGCCGGACGGTTTACCGAAGTTGCCGGGATTGTCGGAACGCGACCCGTTCCGCGTTTACGGCGTAAATGTGATTCTGGCGCATGGGGACGAAGATACTTCGCCGGTAATTTTTGAAACGACGCCGACGTACGCGAATCTTTTCGGCACGATTCAACGCGCTTACGATGCACGAGGCGGCTGGACCAGCGACTTCATGGATTTGCGCGGTGGCTCATTGCTGCGTGCGGACGGCGGCTTTTTGATTATGTACTCGCTGGAGGCGCTTTCCGAGACTGGGGTGTGGCGCGCTTTGAAACGCACGCTGAATCACAGCCGCCTGGAAATCCAGCCGCTAGAAATGTTTTATCCCTTTGGGGGCAGCGCGCTGAAACCGGAAGCGGTGCAACTCGACGTAAAAGTGATTTTGATCGGGGATCGCGAGTTGTACGAAGTGCTGTATCAGTACGAGGAGGATTTTCGCAAAATTTTCAAGGTGCGCGTGGAGTTCGACGAGGAAATGCATATGAGCGATGGCGTGATCGCGGAATATGCAGGCCGGCTGCGCGCGCTGTGCGAAAAAGAGAATTTATTTCCATTCGATCGCGGGGCCTTCGCGGCGATGTTGGAATACGGGGTACGTCAGGCCGGGCGGCGCAATAAAGTTACCGCACGATTTGTGGATATGGCGGACCTGGCGCGCGAGGCGCACTACGCCGCGATGGCGGCGGGCGAGACGGTAGTGCGTGCGGCGCATGTGCGAAGTGCGCTGGCTTCCAAAGTGGAGCGGCACAATTTGATTGAGACGCGCGTGCGCGAAATGATCGAGGAGGGTACGTTGCTGGTCGATGTGGCCGGCGAACGTGTGGGGCAAGTGAATGGCCTAAGTGTGCTAGAAATTGGCGGGTATTCGTTTGGGAAGCCGGTGCGGATTACGGCTTCGGCGGCCTTGGGAAAAGCGGGGCTCATCAATATTGAACGGGAAGCGAACCTGAGCGGGCGGTTTCACGACAAAGGCGTGCACATTATTTCTGGATTTCTGCGTACCCGCTTTGCGCAAGACTCGCCACTTTCACTGGCAGGGAGTATTTGTTTCGAACAGTCGTATTCGGGCGTGGATGGCGACAGTGCAAGTTCGACGGAAGTGTATGCGCTGCTGTCGGCGCTCTCCGGGTTGCCGCTGCGGCAAGACATCGCGGTGACGGGGTCGATGAATCAACAGGGTGACATCCAAGCGATCGGCGGAGTGAACGAAAAAATTGAAGGATATTTCGGTGTGTGCCGCATTCAGGGGCTAACCGGCAGCCAGGGCGTGATGATTCCGGCATCCAACGTTGAAGATCTTATGCTCCGCGAAGATATTATCGATGCTGTAGCGGCCGGCCAATTCCATATTTGGCCGGTTGCCACAGTCGAGCAGGGAATAGAAATTTTGACTGGAAGAGTTGCAGGGACGCGCGATGACAAAGGGAAATTTGAGGCTGGCACGGTTTTCGTGTTGGTGGACGAAAGACTGCGTGCCATGGCTAACACTATGAAGGATTATCTGTAATTTTACGGTGTAGCCGGCGGTGGCGCGAGATACGCGCGGCGACAATCCACACGATAGTCTGGCGCACCGGCAGGCTGACCTGACTCAGTGGTTACCCGGACTTCCAAGGAATGAATGGTTCCGTCGTGGGCTGGCGGGATGAACGCCAAGCTGAACTCATGACGAACGATTTGCGCGATGTGAGCGAACACGGTTGGAAGTTCATTTGAGTTGGCAGGGAAATAGGCCTGCCCGCCGGTTGTTTGCGCGATCTGTCGCAGAAGCATGTCTGCTTCTGCGAATTGTTGCGAAGTGAAGGCCGCCTTGGGCGACGGCGATTTCTTTTTGGTTGCTACAGGCGGCGGGTTTCGCAAATCGCCAGTCAGCGAGACGGTCAGGATTCGCACGTCGCTGGTCTGCAAGCGGTTCAGTAAATCCTGAATCTGCTTTGTGGAAGAAGTGTCCACGCCGGTCGAAAGCAGAACGATCGTTTTTTTGCCATGTACAGAGGTTAGCCAGTCCAAGACTTTTGACAGGCTCGCGGATAAATTCAAAGAGCCGAAGCCTAGGTTAAAACCGAGATCGTCGAACGCGGCATCGACGGATTGCTTGTTGGTGGTGAAGTCAACCAGTCCCTGTGGGGCGTCGGCATATTTAACAACCGCAACGCGATCGTCGGGCGACAAACCGCTTAAAAACTGCTGAGCGGCTCGCAGATGGCTGCCCTCGAGAAGATAGACCGCGGGACCAGCTTCGATGAGCACGAGAGCCTGCGCGGGCTCCTCCACATTCAGGAAATCGGTGATCGGTTGTTCTACGCCGTTGTCGAAGATGTGGAAATTTTCTCGCTGGAGGCCTTCGGCGAATTTGCCCGAAGGATCAGTTACCAGCACGCCGACGTTAACGCGATCAACGCTGACGCGAATGAGTTCCGACTGTCGCACGGTGGCCGGAGCCGATGAGGTTGGCAATGCCTGCGAGTGTACTTGCTCTGAAAGTAGCAAGCTTGAAAAAACCAAAATGCAAAGGACAGCAAGGAGTTGTCGGCGAAGCAAAATCATTCCGCCGTTTTATTCAATCCACTCGTCGAAATGCAATCCTTGGGCATCCTTCCAGGAAGCGCTTGAAGCCACGTGAAGATGCCGAGCGAAGACTTCTGGATTTACGTCCAGCATCCACGATGGTGTCGGTGTAGCGGCGGCATTGCCGGCACCGGGCGAGCGCTTGGCTGCGGGCGTCTTGTTGGCTTCAGCGACTACACGAGCTTTGAGGGCCGGCCAATCCACTTTGCGAAAATCAAAGTAGCCCAGTCCATTGATGGTGGCAGGGAACTGCGCGCGGGCGGCTTGAAATCCCGGAGCGCTGGCGAGGCCGGCACCCGCATCCTGAGAGCGCTTGGCCAGTTCCTCGCGAACAGGCTCCAGGCGCGAGCCGATCACAAGATAATCTGAAGTCGCGGCCAGGTGATAAAAATCCCATTGTGCGGTGCCCGCAGAGCTGGATGAGCCACCCGCAGAAATTTTCATGAAAGTAGTGTCGCCTTCGGCACGTTCCGAGGCGATTCTATCGCTCAACAAAGTGTGAATTAGTTTCAGGGTGCCGGGCTTGTCACGAATGCCGACCAAATAAATTTGTTTGTTGTTGTCGAGGGATGGATTGGTTTGCAAAGAGGCAAATTCGCCGGTGAATAGCGCCAGAGCGCTGCTGATGGACTGGCCCAGTTTGGCCTGCGCCATCATCTCGAGCATGTTGACATTGCTCTGCTGTCCCGGTGGGAAAACGGACGCGGCAATCCGTTTAACAATGTCATACAACCCGGCCAGATTAACTTGCGTACCGGAGTAAGAAACAGCGTCGGCAGGTACCAAATTTAATGCCGCGGGCGCTGCCGAGCCCGTATCCCAAATGTCAAACAAAGAACCCGGACCAGTATCTCCAAGCGCGACAGCTTGTATACGGGTCTTAGTGCCTTCCATCAACACACGGCCGCAAACGGAATGAATAGAGTCGAGCTTGAGGGCTTCAAGCACCGGCTGCATGCGAAAGCCACCAGCCGCGGCGTCGGGCGCAACATTTTTTAAATCGGGGACACGCAGGAAAAATTCGACCTGCCCCGAACCGAGAACAGAATGGGCTTCTTTGTAGGCCGGGGAATCCGTGAGAGCCGCGGCGGAAGATGTTTTCCCCGCAAGGCGGCCGAGAATTTCTTCCAATACAACAGGCTCGTTAGCGCTGACCGCATATTTGCCATGTTCCACCCAGTAAGTGGTACTTGCTTTGCGCTGCACTTTCAGGACCGGGACGCCGGCGATGGTCATCTGGGAGAGTTGGGGAGTTTCTTTTTCGCTGGAACGCAGACTCAGAACCGCTTTGGAGAGAATGGCCTCTTTTCCGGCGCGATCGTAAACAAAGAAGATCCCGTTCCAGGGCCTGGCATTTTCAGCTGAAGAATCCTTGGAAGGCTCAGGCCGCTTCCTTTGAGGATCGCTTAGGTAGCCGAGTACAAAAGCATTTTCCGCGAGAGAAGCATATTCTTCAATTTGTTGACGGGTCAGGCGGTTCTCGGGTGACTTCTCCTCGGAACTCTTGAGTATGGCGTTGGTCACCGAAGAACGCACCGGTGCGAATCCGGGATCATCCCAAAGCGCGGCAATAGAATTTGTCTTTCTGAGCTCGGCGCTCGGTTGGCCACGCCACAAAAAGTAAAAGGTGGTGTTAGCAGGCATCTGCGCGGGCTCAAGCGGTGCCTGCGCGGAGGCGGCATTTGCGGCCAGAAAGAAGATCGTTGCGGCCAGCAGCCAGTAACGTTTCTGCATGACTTTCATGAAGGCTCCCAAGCTGATGCTAAATAGTAACCGCCAGGCTGATGCAAAGCCCTAAAAACCAAAAAGCCCTGCGTCGCGAGTATTACTACGCGAAGCAGGGCTTCAAGATAACAATGCCGTCAAGCTTACGGTTTAGCCGTTGCTGAAGCGGGGGTGGCTGCGGGAGTTGCGGAAGGCGCGCCACCAGTGTCCTTGGGTGTGGATAGGTAACCCTTGATTTGATTCTTACCCACGTCGAACACCACTATTTCGTATGGAGCCATTCGGGTGGCGCCCCGCATGTAAAACTGGACCGGCTCTCCAGCGGTTTTGTCTTTCTTTTCGATGGAGCGATCGTCAGCAAAAACTGTGACCGTGTAGCGGGACTTTTTCTGGTCGGACTTATTCAGCGCCATTTGCACCGGACCAACGCGCTGGGGAGTCTTGCTTTTCTGCACGGTAAATTCGTAGTAGTTGCGATCGCCACGACGCCGCAACTCTTCCAGGTCGTCGCGGTTGTGCGCAATCAGGCCGCTCATCACGCCCATGTCGCCGGTGGCCCGTTTAAGTTCGCCTTTGGTGGCCTCCAGGTCCGTTCTGGTGCTTTCAATATCCTTTTTCGCGCCACCTACCTCGGTAGCCACGGAAAGGATTTTTTCATCGCTTTCCTGCTTGACCTGAGTAAGCTCGGAAGTCAGCTTCTGATCCGAAGCTTGTTGATCCTTACGAATGGCTTCGGAGCGGCTGCGCGCTTGCGCCAACTCGGAGCGGGTCATACCGACTTTTTGCTCGGTGACTTCCAGGTGGCCCTTGAGGTCGGCCAATCGAGAGTTGGCCTGCTCCAACTGCGCGGACAGAACTTTGTTCTGCTCCTGCTGATGCGACAGGTCTTGCTCCAGCCGCGATTGTTGGGAATGCCCCACGTAGGCCAGAACCGCCAACCCGGCGAAGAGCACAACAAACAATACGGCGATCCAGCGGGGCGTGCCTGGACTCTCGTAATGGTAGGTTTCCTGCGGGCTTGGTACGTTTGGAGAAATACTCATTCAGCCTCCTCGGTCAATTAACTCGGATGCGTTACCCTCAGGAAGGGTTCGCCGGAAATTATGGCCTGCGCCCGGCCGCGTGTCCATGCCGGACCCCTGCGCGAGCGAGCGCCGCAAGTATTATTGCATGGCGCGCCGCCGTGGGAACGCGGAAGCCGGCCAGCGGGCTAACACTGACGTGGTCAAACCCCCACGAGGAGTGAACTCACCGCGAACGATGCACCACTTGGGACGAGCGGATTTTACAATATCACGCAGCATCTTATTCACGGCATTCTCATAAAAAATTCCCAGATCACGGTAGGCCAGCAGGTACATCTTGAGAGCCTTGAGCTCCAGACACTCTTTGGCGGGCATGTAGCGAATGGTGATGGTTCCGAAATCGGGCAAGCCGGTTTTGGGGCAGACCGAAGAATACTCCGGAAACCGTGTGGTGATAATGTAACCCGGAAACTGATTTGGCCAAGTTTCCAGTGCCGGCAGACGGGCATTGACGCCCGCGCGAGCGTGTTCATCAGTGTAATTCGCCATTGCGGCTCCGGGTGCTAGTGTAACGAGTAGGCAGTAGCTTCCATTGAATTGTAAATTATAAAATAAAGTATCATTTTTTTTGCTATTTTAGATTCAACGTAATGATTTGCCCAGCTTGCCACTCTGGCGGTGGCCGTCGCTCCCGGCGCCGCAACATCATCGATTATGTCTTGGCGTTAGGTGGAATTGTGCCCTGGCGCTGCCCACAGTGTGAGAAGCGCTTTCACGCGCGCTCAGTGGCGCTGCGTAATGTACGTTATGCGCGTTGCGGAATTTGCGGCAACCTGGAACTGCAGAAGATTTCGCCCGAGTTTGTAGCCGGGCCGTTATCACTCATGGCTCGAATGCTGGGATTGCCCGCTTTGCGATGCGATCCTTGCAGGCATAAGTTTTTTGCGCTTCGTCCGGTGCTGCGAGAGTGCCCGCGACTTAGCTCCTCAGATAATCAGGCTGCGTAAACTCACTTACAGCGATTTGCTGACTGCTTGTGTGGTACGAAGGGTCCCCGGTTTAGTTGAAAGTAGCAGCTCTCGACTCTGTGCACGTTACGCAACCTGCGCCTGGTGAGTCAACGACGGGTTCATCCGGCGATGCAATCCTTCCAGTTCCCGATAGCCTTTCAGTTGAGCATCTCGTGTTCTAGGCGAAAAAGGGTGACATGCTAATTCCCGTTTATATCATCGGATTTATTTTCGGCGGACTGGTTCTTTTCGCAGTCGCCCAGCGTATTCCTAATCGAAATGCGAAGATTTGGCTTAAGGCGATCGGGGTCCTAGCCGGACCTATTTTCTTCCTCTGCGTGGCAGTCTTTTCAGGCTGGGTACGTGAAAGGACCTACGAGGTCGAGTGGCTCACAGGCAATTCCGCCGCGAAATACCTCGACCCTGGCAAAGAATCGACTAGGCAGGACAACCGGGATGTTGTCGTCCTTAGGCGGTTTGTTGGCGGCAAGGATTGTTATGAAGCTTTTATTTCCCAAGAATTGGCCGACTACCTTGGGGGCCTGCCGACGCATACGGTACAGGTCCAGTACACCGTCACCTATGATCTCTTCCAATTTCGTACTTATGCCATAAAGAGAATAGGAAATCTCTCGTATCACCCGGACGGTTCTTCATGGATGACGGGTGGGATCAACATAGGGGGAGCCTGCTTCCCTTGGTTCGATAAGTGCGTGGAACTTGGGGACACTTGTCTTGCATTCCCTGATACGTTTTCTTCACAGCGGCTCTCCTCCCAAAAAGAGTTTGCAACCCGAACTCTATCCGAGTTCGGGTCGAGAGCCGCTGCTTCCCTTGTTCAGGTTTCAACTAAAGGCGGGACAACTTCTGTGGTCTGGCATTCCCTGTCTCGGTACCCTACCATCCTAACTGAGCGTCTAACTGAGGGTGCTAGCGAGTAACTTCCCTTTGGAGGTACGACTAGTGCAAGAAGGCTACTTGATATAGATTTCGTTACGGAGGCATGAATGAACATTATTGCGGCGATCAGACAGGAAGAACGCAAACTCGAGAAAGAGCTGAGCAAGTTGCGGAAAAGATTGGATGGTGTGCGCGCGGCCGGAAAAGCACTGGGGGGTTCCGCTGGCCGCGAGTTGCGCACGGTAAAGAAGCGGGTGCTGTCCGAAGCTGGAAAGGCGAACATTATCAGAGCCGCAAAAAAAAGATGGGCAAAGATTCGGGCTGAGGGAAAAACGCTGGGTGGATCTGCCAAACGTGAGGTAACCACCATGAAAAAGCGGGTGTTATCCGAGGCCGGGAAACGAAACATTGCCAGGGCTGCCAAGAAGCGCTGGGCCAAGTTTCGAGCGGATACCAAGAAAGCAGTGGCCTAGAAATTTCCTAAGCTGAAAAATATTCTGGAGTTCGTGGACCTTTGTGCCGTACCGTATGCGGTGCTAAAGTTTATGGACGGTGTGGCGATATGGTGCAAGGGTTAGCACGCGGCCCTCTCAAGGCCGAAATCCGGGTTCGAATCCCGGTATCGCTGCCAAAACCTTGCCAAATGGTACGAAACCGGGGATTATGACCGAGTAAAAGCAGACGTACAAAATCAGTCAGTATCCATACGCAGCGACCCCAAAGCTCGGCCCGCAACTAACTAACAGTTTGGAGATTATTTTGAATACTTACAATGTCACTCTGAAGTATGAAGACCGCAAAACGGGTCCAGACGGCCGCACGATCAAGATTGATGCGTCCAGTATTGGTGGTGCGATTGGAAAGGCCACTCGCGAATTCGTGAAGAGCTTGGATCGCAAGCAGCGTTTCGATATGAATAAAGGATTGAAGATCGAAGCTATGCGAGTCACTACGGACAAGACTGAAGCGCCTAAAGAGGCTTCTAGAGAAGCGGCTGGAGAGCCAGAGCCGAGCGAGTAGTAAACCGCCTGCCAATTGTACCCGTGACTACCTTACCGGCGAGCCCTGCTGGGTATTTTTGCGATCGCTCAGACCCACGGTCCAGTTACCCCGGGCGCCCTATCCCTATGTGTGTGTCGTCGTGCCATGGAGTGAGACGAGGTATCCACCGGGGAACATGAGCGCAAAAGATATCGTACTCAGCGCCAAAGGATTTCCGTAATGTTGGTTCTTCGTAAGAGCGTACAAATAAGTGCATCACTAGCCAGGCAAGCGTCGCATACGCAAGGATGTGAAGGTCACCTAGAAGCAGAGCTTGACCCAGTATCAATGACACGACTGCGAGGTACATAGGATTTCGGACGTAGCGGTAGAATCCCTTGACCACCAGGTGTCGCGTTGGAAAGATGGGCGCGGGTGTGCCGACGCCTTGAAGTGCGAATCGTCCGAATGACTCAAGCAGTACGGGGACGGCGGAGGCGATGAGCAGGACACCGATTACTCGGAAAAGTCTAAACCCAAAAACGCTGAGTGAACACGCCACCGGGAAATCCACAATGGCACAAGTCCAGCGACGATTCCGGGGGCAAGTAAAAGAAAAACTGCTGTGCCCACCATGGCGAATGCGGACCCAATTCGATCATCCGGTTTCGATCCAGGCGTACTGGTCATTTGATTAGCAAGGATTATCGACCAGGTCGCGGCATACATCGAGCGCGATGCGATGCTTAAAAGCACGAGGCCGAACGCTTGGTAAACGGCTCGGCTATCCGGGGCGGCCGACACCCAAGGCGTCCGCTGCGCGATTGATATAGTTAAACCAAGACGCGATCAAAGTGATCTGCAGAATTCCGCGATCATCAAAGCCTGCTGCGCGAAGTGCGGCGTGGTCTGCCGGGCTGCATTGCGTGGCGTCTTTGGTTAACTTCACCACGTAATCGATCATCACGCGATCCTGTTCGCTGATTGGCGCGCTTTTGTAATCCCGTTGCAGGGCCTCAACCATTTCTTTATTCAGTGTCACGCGACGCAGAAACTCTGCGTGTGACTCGATTCAATAGTGGCAGCGATTGGTGACCGACACCATGGTGGCGATCATTTCGTGCTGGTGGCGTGTCAGCGGCAAATCGGGAGACATCAAAGCGCCAAAGGTGCTGAAGGCATGGAAGAGAACGGCGGGCAGCAAAGTGTGTGAAGCGACAATCCCGGCGGCTTCGCCCGCGTCGTCGACCACTGCAACGGGTGTGGCGTATTCGATAGGATAAAGGTTGCGCTGGGACTCCATCGCGTTTTTGACGCGCTCGTCTTCGTCCATTCGAACAGTCTTGATCCAGGTCATATGGTCTCCAGCGGGAATTAGAGGTGCCGCTCACGACTCAGCATATAAAAAAATCGGCCGGATGGCTTCGATCATCCGGCCGCGGTGCATTTGGGGGGTGCTTCCGAGCCAGCCAAGTGCCGACCGGGAAGCGGGGTGTCCTATAGAAGAGTTATAAGGCGAGCGCGAATTGCTGGCAATAATGCAAAAACACTAGGGTAGGCTGAGTTTAAGGGGCAAAGTGGACGGGCGGTGAGCTCGCGTGATAATTACTCTGAGTTGCGAATAAAAGTAGACGAACTACCTGGAGACCGGATGAACAAGAGCGATCGGCAATTGGGGATGGATCGATCCATTACGCGACGCGATTTTCTGGATGGTGTGCGCATCGCCATTGGCGGCGCGATAGCTACCTCTGTGCTTCCTGGCTTAGACCTGGCCGCGGAAACGACCGAGGCGTTCGCTCAAGACCGCCCGGATTACTATCCCCCCGCGCTCACGGGCATGCGCGGTAGCACGGACGGATCGTATGAAGCTGCGCATGCGTTGCGGGATGGAGATTTCTGGAAGAAAGCCGGCCAGCCAAAGGGCATTGACGAAGTCTACGATTTGATCGTGGTGGGCGGCGGCTTGAGCGGGCTGGCAGCCGCATATTTTTATCGCCAGCAAAATCCGTCCGCGCGGATTTTGATTCTTGAAAACCACGATGATTTTGGCGGTCATGCCAAGCGCAATGAGTTTCGCCCGGGCGGGCGGCTGCTGCTTGCCAACGGCGGAACGTGGGCGATTGAATCGCCCTTCCCGTACAGCAAAGAAGCAGCTGGATTAATGGCCGAGCTGCAGATTGACCCAGCGGCACTGGCGGAAAAGTGCGACGTCAAAGACGCGTACAAGAATCTGCAGAGTGCTCACTTTTTTGACAAGGAGACATTTGGTTCTGACAAGTTTGTTCCCGGCGGGCCGGGCCGCCGCAACCGTAATGGCGCCGGCAAACTCAGTGACTTCGTTCAGAAGACTCCCTTGTCGGAAAATGCCAGGCGCGATTTTTTACGTTTGAATGAAACGACTGTCGATTTTTTTCCGGGACTTTCTTCCGATGAAAAGAAAGACCGACTATCGCGCATCAGTTACAAAGATTATTTGTTGAAGGTGGTGAAAGTCGATCCAGGTGTCGTTCCTGTTTATCAAGTTCAAACGCAAGGCCTCTATGGTGTGGGCATTGATGCGGTCAGCGCGCTCGATTGCTGGGTACTGCGCAGTCCTGGATTCGCAGGTTTGAACCTCGCGCCGGGGCCGCATCCACGAATGGGCTTTACCGCGCGAGGATTCGCGACTCCCAAACCCGACTATGAATTTCATTATCCGGATGGTAACGCTTCGATCGCACGCATGTTAGTTCGGGTTTTGATTCCTGGATCAATTGGCGGAAAAACGGCCGAGGACATTGTTACCGCCAAGGCGGACTACAGCAAACTGGATCAACCCAGTTCGATGGTGCGAATCCGGTTGAACAGCACGGTGGTACATGCTCGCCATATTGGAGATGTGTCGTCAGCCCGGGAAGTGGAAGTCAGCTATTCGCGCGAGGGAAAACTTTATTCCGCGCGTGGCAAAGGTGTGGTGATGGCCTGCTGGAACACGGTGATTCCCTATGTATGCCCGGAGCTGCCCCAAGCGCAGAAAGATGCGTTGCTCTACGGGACAAAAGTGCCGTTGGTGTACACCTCCGTTGCGATCAAGAATTGGAAGGCCTTCGAGAAACTGGGGGTCTATCACGTGTCTTGTCCGGGTATGTATCATACGCACGTTACGCTGGATAATGCCGTGACCATTGGTGACTACAAGGCTCCCTTGTCGCCGGAAGAGCCCATCCTGGTGCGGCTGACAAAAACCCCGTGCGCTCCGGGACTTCCCGAACGAGAACAGCATAAGGTGGGCAGGGCAGAACTGCTGGTGACGCCGTTCGCCACTTTCGAACGCAAACTTCGCGATCAACTTTATCGCGTGTTGGGCGCGGGCGGTTTCGATCCTGGGCGGGACATCGACGCCATCACCGTTAATCGCTGGCCGCACGGTTACGCCTATGAATACAACCCGCTGTTCGATCCGGATTGGGCGCCGGGCCAATCGCCCTGCGAAATTGGCCGCAAACCATTTGGCAGAATCACTATTGCCAATGCTGACGCCGCCGCTGCGGCTTACACGGATCAAGCGATGGACCAGGCATATCGGGCGGTAAGTGAGCTGATGCGCGTTCCGAATTGAATTCTCGACGTATTTCGAAGTGAATAACTATGTGAGGGATCGAAGAGAGATTCCTTCGCTACGCAGGCCGACTCGTTCGCGGACGAACGAGAGGAAGAGGCGTCAGCCTGCTCCGGTCGGAATGACCGGCGGTGGTAGTTCGGTTGGGTTGTCTGGTAATTTTTCGTGTGGACACTCGATTCGTGTGGAGAATTGATTCGTGCGAAACAATTCCCAACTTAGCTGGTTAATGCTTTTATGGCTTTAGATTCGGTGCATTCGTAGCGGCCTGCGGCGACATTCTTGAATTCTTCGTTGCTGTCGCTGGGCCAATCGATGGTGACGCGATCGATTTTGTCGCGTTTGCCGAGACCAAAGGTGACGGGCAACTCCGACTGCGAAAGATAGCTGGAGCCGCCGTGCACCAGGCGCGTTTGAGTTTGCCCGTTGTAGAAAATGCGCACACAAGCGCCGATGGCATCGCGATTCGATTTCGTGCCGATAAGGCGAAAGCGGATACTGCGATTGCCTGACGATTGATCGTTGCGAAACAGATACGCGGGCCCGTTGTTGGTGGTCATGAGAACGTCGAGATCACCGTCACCGTCAAAGTCCCCGTAAGCCAAGCCGCGTCCCACTTTAGGTTTCTCAAATCCACCGCCAACTTTGGTGGCGATATCTCGAAATTTTCCATTGCCGGCGTTGAGAAACAATTGCGGAGGCTGCGCGTAACCCACATTGCCGCGAATGTTGCGCACCGTTTCGTCGATGTGGCCGTTGGCCACGGCGAGATCGAGGGCGCCGTCGAGATTCACATCCAGGAAAGTACAGCCGAAACCCAGAGTGCTTTTAGAAGGGCCACCGACGCCGCTTGCTTGTGAGATGTCATCGTAAGCGGTGGCCGAGACAGCGCGATACAAACCAATCATTTCGTTATCAAAATTGGTGATAGCCACGCCAGGCCGGCCGGAATTGTCGAAATCGCCAGTGTCCACGCCCATTCCAGCGCGAGCTTTGCCCTCGGTGCTGAAAGCCAGTCCGGCTTCCACGGCGACGTCTTTGAATTTTCCATTGCGCAAATTGCGGTACAGCTTATTTGGCTGGGTGTCGTTGGCCACCAGCAGGTCGGGCCAGCCGTCCTGATCGTAATCAAACATGGCCACGCCGAGAGATTTGGAACTGCTGTCGAAGACTCCGCTTGTGGCGGTGACATCTTCGAAGGTGCCGTCGCCACGATTGTGAAAAAGCCAGCAGGTGTTGCCGCGATACGCTTCGGGAGTGCAATATGATTTATGAGTGCCGTCGAGGCTGCAAAACACATCGTGCTCCGGCGACCAGCGCACGTAGTTGCATACAAATAAGTCCAGCAAGCCGTCGCGGTCGTAATCGATCCACAAGGCGGAGGTGCTAAAACCTTCGTGGGTGAGAAATCCGGCGGCGCGGGTCACGTCGGTGAATTTGCCGTCGCCATTGTTGCGGAAGAGATGACTCTGCCCGACACAGCTTATGAAAATATCGGGGAAGCCATCGTTGTTGTAATCGCCGATGGCGACTCCCATGCCATACATTTCGATATCCAGGCCGGCGGAGCGGGTGACATCGGTGAAAGATCCGTTGCGATTGTTGCGATATAAACGCAAAGTGGATTTCTGGTGCTTGTGGCCGGGCCAATCCATGCCATTGACGAGCAAAATGTCTTGCCAACCGTCGTTGTCGTAGTCGAGAAATGCGCAGCCAGAGCCCAACGTTTCGGGTAGAAATTTTCCGCCGAAGGCTCCGCTATTGTGCTGAAACTGAATTCCTGCCGCGGTGGTGACGTCGGCGAAGCTGAACCCCAGCGAGGCAGGGGGCGTGCCAAAAAGATTGCGCGGGGCGAAGGCGGCGTTAAGGGCTAAGCCGCCGGCTGCGGCAACGAACTGGCGGCGCTTCATGGAAGCCCACGCCTCAAGTAAGCCAACCCGTGATTGCTAAGTTTCATGGGAGATTGACCAGCCCGTTGCGAATGGCGTAGACCACCAGTTCAGCGGTTTTGTGAATGCCCAGGGCGTCCATGATGTTGGCGCGATGCACGGCCACGGTGTTGGAGCTGAGGTTTAAATCAATGGCAATTTCCTTGTTGGATTTTCCCGCCACGATATGCTGAAGAATTTCCAGTTCGCGGGTAGTGAGACCAGAGCCGCGTTCGCCCTTAAGTGACGCCGGTTTGGAAACCTGCGGATCCAAAACAGCTTTGCCTATCGCGACAGTCTTCACCGCGTTCACGAGGTCGAGTTCCATGGCATTTTTTAAAACATATCCACGCGCGCCAGCGTCCAGAGCCTGGCGAACCAGGGTGTCTTCGGAGTGCATGCTCAACATCAAAATTTCCACCGTGGGAAATTCCTTGCGAATACGCCGCGTGGCTTCGATGCCATTGAATTCGGGAAGGGCGCAGTCCATCACGATTACCTGTGGACGCAATTCGAGCGCCAGCCGAACGGCTTCGGGGCCGTCGCTGGCTTCCGCAACAACGGAGATTTCTGGATCATCTTCCAGCATGCGGCGGAAACCGCGCCGGACCAAGGCATGATCGTCGACGAGCAAAACGGTGATTTTACGCGGCATGAGGTTGCAATTTGTCCTGGGGAATGTTCACACGAAGCAATGTTCCTCCCTGCGTAGGATGTGAGATTTCCAGAGTTGCACCGATTAGTTCGGCGCGCTCACGCATGCCCACTAATCCGATGCCGCGAGGAGTATCTCCATTTGTCGTGTTCGGGCTGGCGACGAATCCTTTGCCGTGATCTTCCACTTCCAGCTCAAGAGCATGCGGCAGAAATTTAAGACGAACCCACGCTTCGGTGACACCGGCGTGACGGCTAACGTTGTTAAGGGCTTCCTGAACGATGCGATAAAGATGAACGCCAGCGCTGGTATCTACGGGAAACGGCTGGCCGGATTTTTCATAGTGCAAACGAATGCCGGTTTGGCGGTCCACCGTAGGAATATACCAGTCCAAAGTGCTCTCGAGGCCCGCTTCTTCAAGCAAAACGGGATGAAGTGCCTGTGAAAGGCTGCGAATATTATTCAGTGTGGATTGGGCGATTTCGCGGACTTCCTGAAGATCCGCGCGAAGCGGCGAACCTTCGGGGGCCTGGTTTCCGGCGCGTCCCAACATGGCGCCGATGGCGGTGAGGACTTGTCCAAACTCGTCATGCAATTCTCGGGAGATGTGGCGCAGCGTGGATTCCTGCGTGGAAATTAATTTCTGAGCGAGATCGCTGCGCTGCTCCGAGAGTTCGGCGAGCCGCGCGAAAATCTGGCGGTTGGCGCGAATGAGGTACAGGCTGGTGAGCACGATGGCAATCAGCGTAGCGGCAAGAAAAAGATACAGCTGGCGTTGGACACTGTCGTAGATATGCGCGATGCGTGCAGCGGCTTGTTCCTCGCCTTCGTTATTTTCCACGAGCAGGCGCGATACGGCGGTACTCAAGGCCTGCTGGCGGGCCTGAAGTGTCAGGCGGATTTGCTCGCGTGCTTCAGCTTCTTGGGCAGCAATGGCTAGAGCAAACATGCGGTTTACCGCATCCCAGAATTGCGCAAGCGACTGGTCGAGATACAGGCGCTGCTCCGGTGTGCGCTTGGCGCCGGCAAACTGTTCTTCGAGTTTCAGTGCGGCATCCAGATCGGCATGAATGCGGTCGAACTGCGCGGACCATGCGGTGAGAGGATAAGGCTCGGCAGCGTCAAGCATGTCGCGCATGGCCAGCGCGATGGAATTCAAATCATTCTGAATGCGCAGAAGCTGCAGCGAATCTTTGCGATTGCGGTCGACCATGTCGCTCTGCAGGCGGCGCAAACCCGAAAGCTGCACAGTGATGTAGGACGCGTAAGCCAGTACGGCGGCCAGCGTAATGATCAAGCCGAAAAGCAGGCCGGTGGTCGGCGAGCGCTGGGAGGAGAGCTTCTGCACGGGCTGCACCGGGAAAGAATACCTCAGGCGAGGATGCGGCGGCGCAATACGGCGACGAACCCGATCATAGCGGCGCAGCCACAGAGGGGGACCAGCAAACCCACTCGCAAACTATTGGCGTGTTGCGAAACAAATCCCACCAGCCAGGGCATTGTCGCACCACCCACCGCCGCCATCGAAAACATCACGCCACCCAGCCGGCGGGCCCGTTCGCCATACCATTTGGAAAGCCAGGAAATAAAAATGGGATAAACGCTGGCGAGGCCAAAGCCAGCCAGCACCACGGCGAGAATTACTTGCGAGCGCGTGGTGGCGAGCAACAACGACGTCGTTCCCACCGCCGAGATCATCAAGCCGGTAATCAGCAGCAAGCTTTCTTTAACCTTAGCAAGAATCAATGCGGAAATTCCGCGGCCAGATAATAAGCCGGCCCAGAAAAACATGGGCATGACGGCGGAAGCATTGCCCGTGCCCACTCGATGGGCCTGCTCGGCGGCCCACCCGGAGACAGCGTTCTCGGTGCCGATGTATAAATAAAAGAGCAGAGCTAGCGCTACAGGAACGTGGATGGGATGCGGCGGATGGATTTGTTGTTCCGCTGTCGCAGTCCGAGGAGATTTTGAAGACAGGCCCGCGAATTTTATACTCCCAAAGAAAATGCTTAGAAGCAGCGCGCAGGCGGCTATGGAAAGCAAAACTGAAGTGTAACGATCAGCTCTAAGTCCGGCCAACAGCAGAAGCGGACAAGCGATGGCGCCGATTCCCCAAGCCATATTTACTAAATTTAGCGCCGCCGCGCGTCGCGCCCCGGAAATTTCTGCGATGCACAGATTTGTGGCCGGAATGGCGATTCCGAAACCGAAGCCATACAACGCGGTAGCTAGCAAGGCGACGTATTGGCTGGCGCTGTTCAGTCCAGTAACGCCCGCGGCCATGAGGAAAAAGCCCAGTACCAGTGCGTCTCGATAGCCGCGTGTGGAGAGAATCGCGGTGGTGAGCAATACGCCCAGCAGCGATCCGGTGAATTGCGTGGTAAAGAATAAGCCTGCTTGCGTATCGTCAAGAGTCCAGCGTGCGATGAATGTTGGAAGGCTGGGGCCGACAATTGTGGCGATCATGCCGCTAATTACGAAGCCGGCGAATAGCGCTGCCTGGAGAAACTTGAGACGGCGAGATTCGTTAGCAGCGGGGGGCGGTAGCATGCGCGTTGTCATTTTGCGCGAGGTTAAGGCCGCGGGCAATGAGACCGTAGCTCTGCGGGGCGGTCCGGCGTCCTTTTCATTTCTACCAACGGTGTCAGGAATCAAGAGTCGCTGAAGTAAAATTTGTGCAGGGATGAAATGCCATGATTGATGTCGGGTTGATTGGGTTTGGTTTAGCGGGCCGCGCATTTCATGCTCAGGTGATTCGCGCCACGCCAGGGTTGCGGCTGGCTGCGATTGTGCAACGCCACGGAAACGAAGCGGCGGAAAAATATCCTGATGTGCGAGTGGTGCGCAGCGTCGAGGAACTTCTGGATATTCGCGACATTCGTCTTGTGGTAATCGCCACGCCGAACGAGACTCATGCGCCGATTGCCCGGCAGTGCCTGGAGGCGAGACGCGACGTAGTGGTGGACAAACCGTTCGCAACGACATTGAAGGAAGCTGCAGAGCTCGTTGAGCTGGCGCGTAAATCTGGAAGATTGATTACTGTTTATCAAAACCGGCGATACGACGGAGATTTTCAAGCCATACGACAGATTGTTGCGGACGGCACGCTCGGGCGAATTGTTCGCTTCGAAACAAATTATGATCGCTTTCGGCCTGATTTGAAGCCTGGCGCGTGGCGCGAGCGCGTTGGGCCGGGCAGTGGCATCTTTTTCGACATCGCGCCGCACCTGATCGATCATGCGCTGGTGCTATTCGGTCTGCCCGAAGCGGTAACCGCGGATATCCGCATGGAACGCACCGTCGCGGTGGTTGATGATTCCTTCGACGTGATGCTGCAGTACCCTGGTGGAATGCGTGCGGTGCTTCGTTCGACGATGCTGGCGGTGGCGCCGCGCCCAAGATTTGTGTTGTATGGCACTCGCGGATCATTTGTTAAGCAGACCTTCGATCCACAAGAAATAAATTTGCGGCATGGACATATTCCTGAAAATGGGCCGTGGGGTAACGAGCCTGAAGAAGATTGGGGCGTCCTTACCACCGGGGAGAACGATGTAGTTACGAAACGGAGCATGCCATCTGCGACGAGCGATTACCGCGATTACTACGCCAACGTTCGAGACGCGATTCTGGGTCGCGCGGCGCTGGCTGTGACACCTGAATTCGCCTTGGACGTGATGCGTGTTTTGGAGATGGCCCAGGAAAGTAGCAGAACACGTTGCACGATAGCTTAGTAGAGTTGCGTATAATCTTTCGAGAAGTGCTGCAGGAGCGCTGCGTTGCCTAAGATCGAGCTAGCCCCGTCGATACTGTCCGCGAATTTCGCGCAGCTTGCTGTGGATGCCAAGGCTGCACTGGACGGCGGCGGCACGTTGCTGCACGTCGACGTGATGGACGGCCATTTTGTGCCGAATATCACCATTGGGCCGCCGGTAGTTAAGTCGCTGCGCGCGGCGATTCCGGACGTAATTTTTGATTGCCACTTGATGATTGAAAGGCCGGACCAATTGATTCCGGCGTTCGCGGAAGCGGGCGCGACCTGGATCTCGGTGCACCAGGAAGCTTGCGTGCATCTGGACCGCACGCTGCAGCTCATCGACGTGCATGGTTGCCGGCCCGGAGTGGTGATTAATCCAGCCACGCCGGTAGAAATGCTCGATGAAGTATTGGACATTGTTCACCACGTGTTGGTGATGTCTGTGAATCCGGGTTTCGGCGGGCAAAAATTTATTCGCGGAGCGCTTCGCAAGATCGAGTCACTTGCCAACACGCGCGCAAAGCTCGGTCTCAATTTCAGGATCGAAGTTGATGGCGGCATCGCGCTGGATACGGTTGCGGATGTGGTGCGCGCGGGAGCGGAGCTGCTCGTCGCGGGGAATGCCGTTTTTGGTAGCGGAAATATCGGTGAAAATGTCAGAAAGCTTCTGCGAGCCGCCAAGGGCGCAAAGCTCGCGCGCGCTTAATTAGCGGCACGTTTTTGCAGTACGAATTTTTCCATGGCTTCCGCGAAACCTTCCTGTTCATTTGAGGCAGTGACGTAAGTCGCGGATTTCTGGACTTCCGGGCTGGCATTGCCCATGGCGATGCTGACGCCGCTCTTGCGAAACATCAACACATCGTTGGGCATGTCGCCGATAGTTGCGATTTGATCGACCGGCGTGTTCAAAAGCTCGGACATCGCCAGCACAACTTCGCCTTTATTGGCTTTGGGGTGGGTCACGTCCAGGTAATACGGTTGCGAGCGCGCCGCGGAGGCTCGATTGCCGCAGGCTTCCTGGGTGTCTTTTTCGCAGCGCTGCACGGCCTCCAGGTCGTCGCTGACGCCTACGACTTTCGCAACGTTTTCCAGCAGGTTGTCAAAACCGGGCACCACAACAGGCGCGAATTTTACCGTCCACTGTTCACGCGCCACGTGCGGAGCATTTACATCGCGCACATACCATTCGCTACCGGTGTAAATCCAGACGTCCAGCTTATGATCGAGAATAATTTGGATGACCTTTTCCACCATGGCGCGCGGCAGGAAATTTTCGCGCACGATGGTAGTCAGATCGGGCTTGGTTATGACGCCGCCATTGAAAGCGGCCAGCGGCTCATCAATTTTTAAAGGATCAATCAGCATGGCCATGCCGCGCGGGGGACGGCCGCTGGTGACGGCGAAGTTGATGCCCGCGGCACGCAAGGCCATAACGGATTGAACGGCGCGCTGCGTCAGGATTTTTTCTTGGGTCACCAGCGTGCCGTCAACATCGGCGATAACCAGGCGTACTGGTTTTTGAGGATTTGGAGTGGTCATGCGGTCCTCGCGAGCGTCACTGCTCCTGATAATTCCAGAGCAGGCCGCCATCAACGAAAATTGTAGTGCCGGTGATATAGCTGGATTCATCGGAGGCCAGAAAAACCGCTACGGAGGCTACGTCGCTCGGCTCTCCGAGGCGCTTGAGCGGAATATTTTCGAGCAAGGCCTTCAGCTTTACCGGGTCGTTCAACAGCGCCTTGTTAATCGGCGTTTCGATCGCGCCGGGTGCGACGGAATTTATGGTGATGCCCAGCGGGGCTAGCTCAATAGAAAGGTCGCGCGTCAACATTTTGACGCCGCCTTTGCTGGCGCAGTAGGTGGCAAAGTGAGGGAAGGGCAGCTCTTCGTGAACGGAACTGAGGTTAATGATTTTGCCGCCAGCCTTGGCCTTCATCTGATGTTTTACGAAGGCTTGGGTGATGAAGAACAAGCCTTTTAGATTTACATTCAAAACGAAATCGTAATCGGCTTCCGTAACTTCCCAGAATTCAGCGCGCTTCTCCACGCCAGCATTGTTGATGAGCACATCGATTTCACCAAGCTGGCGCGCAGTTTCTTCGACAAAGCGCTGGCCATCCGCGAGTTTGGAGACATCCGCTTGCACGGCAATGGCTTTAGCCCCGTTGGCGCGAAGGCCCTCGACAACTTTTTCTGTGCCGGGCTTGTCGGAGAGATAACAGATGGAAACGGCGGCGCCCTCCTGGACGAAACGCTGCGCGATGCCAAGTCCAATACCTTGATTGCCTCCGGTAATGGCTACGACCTTGCCTTGCAGTCGATTGGACATTTCACCTCACGGTTATTAAGCGATATGTGAAAAGACTATTTATCGAAAACAAATCGCCGCGGATTAATTTCTCCGACGGTGCCGAAACGTTTGATGATTCTCGGCAACCGAACGATCAATTATTTTTCAATAAATGATAGTTACGAGCGTCGATCGTTTACGCGACGGTAACTTCCGAGCTCAGATAAACGTCCTGAATGGCGTTCAACAATTGCACGCCTTCTTTCATCGGGCGTTGGAACGCTTTGCGACCGGAGATGAGCCCGGTGCCGCCGGCGCGCTTGTTGATGACCGCGGTGGTCACCGCTTCTTCAAAATCATTTGCGCCCGAAGCGCCGCCACTGTTGATGAGCCCGGAGCGGCCCATGAAGCAGTTGGCCACCTGGTAGCGGCAGAGATCGATGGGATGATCGCTGGATAGTTCGGTATATATGCGCTTATCAAATTTTCCGTAGCTGGAATCGCCCATGTTCAGCGCCTGGTAGCCGCCATTATTTTCGGGCAGTTTTTGCTTGATGATGTCCGCTTGAATGGTTACGCCCAGATGGTTGGCCTGGCCAGTGAGATCGGCGGAGAGGTGATAGTCCTTATCTTTTTTAAAGGCGTTGTTGCGGAGGTAGCACCACAAAACGGTGGCCATGCCTAGTTCGTGTGCCGCGGCGAAGGCCTGGCTGACTTCCACAATTTGGCGTCCGCTTTGTTCCGAGCCGAAATAAATCGTGGCGCCCACGGCAGCGGCGCCCATGTCGTGGGCCTCTTTCACGGTGCCAAAGAAAATTTGATCGGCTTTGTTGGGATAGGTCAGCAACTCGTTATGGTTCATTTTTACGATGAAAGGAATCTTGTGCGCATACTTGCGCGCGACGGCGCCCAACACGCCGAAAGTCGAGGCTACCGCGTTGCAGTTGCCTTCCATGGCCAGCTTGACGATATTTTCCGCGTCGAAATAGTCGGGGTTTTTCGCGAAGCTCGCGCCGGCGGAATGTTCGATGCCCTGGTCGACTGGCAGAATCGAAAGATAACCCGTATTCGCCAAGCGGCCGCGACCGAACATTCGCTGCAAATTGGTAAGCACTCGAATATTGCGATCAGAAATTGCCCAGATGCGGTCGACAAAATCGGGTCCGGGCAAATGCAAACGATCTTTTGAAATTTTCGGGGAATTGAAGCCCAAGAGAAATTCCGCTTTGGCTCCCAAATAGGCTTCGATCTTCCCGCTGGTTGTGCTGGTGGCCATATAGTTCTCCTGTTTATCCTCGAATTGCGTTAGTGAGCATACTGCCTGCGGCTTGGTCGACCAGCCACAGTAATTTTCCGTTGGTGGGCTGCAATAGTTGCGCCGGCAACTGTTCAGGCTCGTAAGGGCCTTCGAGCACACCCTTGAGCGCCAACGCTTTTTCTTTTCCTGCGACCATGAAAAGAATCATCTCCGCATTGTTAGCTGCGGGGGCGGTGAAGGTGATGCGCTCGGTATACAGTTTACCGACCCAGTTGCGAACTACGGTGCGACCCTGAGCATGCAACGCTTTTGTTCCCGGAAAGAGCGAGAGGGTGTGACCCTCGTCGCCCATGCCCGCTAAAACCAGATCCAATCGCGGCAACTCTGCGTCTTTGAGATGGAAATGCGTGCGTAAGTCTTGTTCGTACTCTTTGGCAGCGCGCTCAGCGTCAGGATATTCGCCCTTCATGCGATGAATTTGCTCTGGTTTCAGCGGAGCCTTGGTAATCATGGTATCCGAAGCCATTTTGAAATTGCTTTGCGGATCGTCCGGTCCGACGTGGCGTTCATCGCCGAAGAACAAGTGCATTTTACCCCAGGGAACTTTGGCGCGCAGTTCGGCATCAGTCGCCAAGAGGGAATAGAGTAATTTCGGAGTCGAGCCGCCAGACAAAGCGACCGAGAAAGATTCGCGATCCTTAACGGCGGATTGGGCCATCTTTACAAACTCTTCCGCGGCGCGTCTGGCGATGGCAGGGTTGTCCTTCAGAACATAAACTTCGCGTTGTTTTGCGGCGGCTGGCATCACGCGATACCTACACGGTCAATCGGAATAGCGCCATCGCTGGTACGGTTGCGTCGGCCAAGCCCTTCGTTGCCGGCGTTGTGCCACTCACGGCCATCGCGTTCCAGCAATTCCTTGGCTTCATGAGGGCCCCAGGATCCCGCGGTGTAGTTGGGAAAATCACGCGGCGGCAAAGCGTGCCAGACATCGAGAATGGGTTGAATGACGTTCCAGCCGGCTTCCACCATGTCGGCGCGTTGGAAAAGCGTGGCGTCGCCAACCATACAATCGCGCAACAGGCGCTCGTAACCGGTGCTGTGCTCCGATCCGAAATAAGTGGCGTAATCGAAATCCATATTGACGAGACCCAGCTTCATTACGGAACCGGGAACTTTGGCGCCGAAGCTCAGAGAGATGCCCTCATCGGGTTGAATGTGAACGACGAGACGGTTGGTCTCCAGATTTCGCACGCTGGTATTGCGGAATAGAACGAAAGGCGTGCGCCGGAATTGAATCACGACTTCGGTTTCGCGTTGCGCCAGGCGTTTGCCAGTGCGCAAATAAAACGGAACCCCGGCCCAGCGCCAATTATCGATTTGGAGCTTCAAGGCCACGAACGTTTCAGTGTTCGAATCGCGCGCGACATCCGGCTCGCTGCGATAGCCGACTACACGCTGATTGTCGATCACGCCTTCGCCGTATTGACCGCGAACCATGCAGGTCAGGACTTCCTCCGGACCGAACGGTTGGATAGCGTGAAGGACTTCCGCCTGTTTATTACGAACTTCATCGGCGTCGAAGGAAATGGGCGGCTCCATGGCCGTCATGGTCAGTAATTGGAAGAGATGATTCGGGACCATGTCACGAAGAGCGCCGGCAGTTTCATAGAAGCCGCCGCGATGTTCCACGCCGACGGTTTCGGCGGCGGTGATTTGCACGTGATCGACGTAGTTGCGATTCCATAGCGGCTCGATAATGTTGTTGGAGAAGCGAAAGACCATCAAATTCTGAACGGTCTCTTTTCCGAGGTAATGATCGATGCGGTAAATCTGGTTCTCGGTGAGGACTTGTTTCAGGTCCTGGTTGAGCTGTCTTGCGGATTCGAGGTCGTGGCCGAAGGGCTTTTCGACGATCACGCGAGCCCAATGGCCGTCTTCTTCTTTGGTGAGTCCGGCTTCGCCCAGTTGTTTCGCAATAGCTGAGAAAAATCTAGGGGCCACCGCGAGATAGAAAAACTTATTGCCGAGCGTATTGTGCTCTTTATCAGCTGTGTCGATTTGTTCCTTAAGGCGTTGGTAAGCCTGGGGATCCTGAAAATCTGCTTTTACGTAATAGATGCGTTCGGCAAACCAGTTCCAGAGTTTCTGATCGATCGGCGAAGCCGCATATTTGGGAATCTCGTCCGTCAACATTTTGCGAAATGTTTCGGTGGTGTAGTCGTTAGCCGCGAAACCAACGATGGCGAATTGCTTGGAGAGGAGCCCGTCGCTGGCCAGATTGCAGAGCGCGGGAATTAATTTTCGCTTGGTCAAGTCGCCGCTGGCGCCAAAGATGACCATGACGCAGGGCGCCCCTACGGGGTTGGGATCCAGATGATTCAAGCTCATGAACGAGGGACCTGCCTTTGGTTTGCGATTGCTGCTAAGACTTCGAAATCTTATTTCGCTGTTTTTTTCTCAAGGTGTCCGCCGAACTGATATCGCATGGCGGACAAAATCTTCCCGGCGAACTCATCTTCACCCTGCGAAGAAAAACGCTGGTACAGAGCGGCACTGAGTACCGGAGCCGGCGTTGTGGACTCGATCGCGGCCATGATGGTCCAGCGGCCTTCACCAGAATCGGAGACGCGTCCTGAAAAACCTTCCAGGGTGGGTTTATCCAAAAGCGAAATGGCGGTCAGATCGAGCAGCCAGGAAGCCACCACGCTGCCGCGGCGCCATAACTCAGTGACGTCGGCTAGATTGAAGTCATATTGGTAATGGCTAGGGTCACGCAAGGGCGCCGTTTCGGCGTCTGTTTCGCGATGTGATTTGCCGACGTTAGCGTGCTTCAAAATATTGAGGCCTTCGGCGTACGCCGCCATCAAGCCATACTCGATTCCGTTGTGAACCATTTTCACGAAATGGCCGGCACCCGATGGACCGCAATGGAGATAACCTTCTTCAGCGGTCCCGGTGGCTTTTTCGCGGCCGGGAGTGCGATCAATATTTCCGCGGCCAGGCGCCAGCGTTTTGAAAATGGGATCGAGATGCTTCACGACGTCGTTTTCGCCGCCAATCATTTGGCAATAGCCGCGCTCCAGGCCCCATACGCCGCCACTGGTGCCAACATCAACGTAGTGCAGGCCCTTCGCGGATAATTCTTTTGCGCGACGAATGTCGTCGATGTAGTAGGAGTTTCCGCCGTCGATGAGTATGTCGCCTTTCTCGAGTTTAGGGACGAGATCGTGGAGGGTGGCATCGACCACTCCGGCGGGGACCATGAGCCAGATGGCGCGAGGCTTCTCCAACTTTTTTATAAAGTCATCGATGGAGTTGCTGCCGGTCGCGCCGTCGCTGGCGAATTTCTTTACAGTGTCGGGCGTCCGGTCATACACCACGCACTGGTGGCCGTTTTTCACCAGGCGGCGCACCATGTTGCCGCCCATCCTTCCGAGCCCGATCATGCCAAGCTGCATCTTCTCGCCCTCCGCAATATTTGCTTGAAGCTCTGAAAGTTATTTTAACTAGGCGATAGCCTGCTTCACGGCTTTCGTCAATGTGGCCAGGCCTGCGGCCACGTCTTTACCGAGGTGCACGCGTAAAGCACGGCGCCCCCGCTCGGCCAGTACCGCGAAATCGCCGCGCGCTTGCGCCGCTTTCACGACGCCAAAGGAATATTTCTGCCCCGGCACGGGAAGATCGATAGCGTCGTCGCAAGTGATCTGCAGAAAAACGCCACTGTTGGGGCCGCCTTTGTAAGCCTGTCCGGTGGAATGCAGGAAGCGCGGACCAAAACCGAGCACTGTGGCGACTTTTTTGCGGTCGCGAACGGCAAGGCGTATGGCCTGCAAGGCCTTCTCGTTGGCGTCATTCATGGTGATGTAGCCGAGCACTGCGAAGTAATCGCCGGCGCGCAGTCGGCTAAGATGGGCTTTCAGCACTTCCGCGAGCCGCGGCTTGCCTTTGAGGACTTCGATATTTTTGTCGTCGGCGTACAGTTTGATTCCGTCGCCATCAAAGAACGGACTTTCTTCGGGCAACTGGCCGGATTTTTCGTATTGGCTGGTTAATTTTTTCGTTTCGATCTTGCTGGCTTCGACATCCGGCTGATTAAAAGCGTTAATGCCGATGATGGAGCCAGCGACGGCGGTGGCAATTTCCCAGCGGAAAAATTCCTGGCCAAGGTTGTAAATATTATCGACGGTGATGCGCACCACGGGATGCCCAGCGGCTTCGAGAGCCGCGATGGCGGTGTCCTGGGATTTATCCGGAGCGGTTTCCAGGCGTAGATAAGCGAAGACTCGATCATTGCCATAGATATCTGGATTTGCGAGCGGCTCACGGTCCACGGGAATAATACCTTTGCCGACTTTGCCGGTGGATTCAGCCAGCAGTTGTTCGAGCCAAGCGCCAAGATCGGAAATTCCAGGCGAGGCCGCAATGGTGACCTTGTCGCGGCCATGATTCGTCGCGACGCCGAGAACCATGCCGAGCAACGCGCCAGGATTGGAATCCCCCGGGACAGCCGCGCCGCAAGCCTTCACCATCTCCGCGGTGTTGTTTAAGAATTTTGCGACGTCGATACCCATGATGGCTGCGGGAATCATGCCGAAATTAGAGAGTGCCGAATACCGGCCGCCAATGCCCGGAACGCCCATGAAGATTTTCCGAAATTTGTCGCGCTCGGCCACTTCCTGCAGTTTCGAGCCGGGATCGGTAATGGCGATGAAGCGTTTGCCAACTTCCGCCTCGCCGACTTTTTCTTTCACGCGCTCGAAGAAATATTGCTTGTAAATGTTGGGTTCGAGGGTGCTGCCGGATTTGCTGGAGACAATGCATATCGTGCTGGAGAGATCGACTTTGCTTTCGATGGCTTTGATTTGCGCGGGATCGGTCGAATCCAGGACGTGCAACTCCGGATAGCCAGCGATTTTTCCAAACGTCATGCGCAGTACTTCCGGGCACAGGCTGGAGCCGCCCATTCCCAGAAGAAGCGCATGCTTGAATCCGGCCTGTTTTACGTCCGCGGCAATTTCCTGAAAAACAGGAAGGTGCGCGAGTTGCTCCGCGGTAATTCCCAGCCAAGCGAGCCACTTGCCTTCATCGGTGCCGGTCCAGAGCGAAGCGTCGCACTGCCAAAGGCGGCGGACTTTTTCGTTCTTTTTCCAATCGTCTCGCGCGGCGGCAAAAGGCCCGGAAAGAGAACCCGGCAGCTTGTAGGTCTGCCGATCTAGACTCACGCGCGCACACCAGCGGTCTTGCCGGTGGCCTCCAGAAGTTCGGTGAAAGCGTCGCCAAACAGTTTTATGCCGTCGACGAGCAGCTTGTCGGTAATTTGCTTCATGGAGATGCCGGCCTTTTCGAGGTCGGACATGGTCTTGAAGGCCTGGTCGACATTTTCCGTCAGGCTCGGTCGCAGTTTGCCGTGGTCGCGAAAGGCATCGAAGGTCGCTGGAGGAATGGTGTCCACGGTATCGGCACCGATCAGTTCCTCAACGTAAATTACATCGCGGTAGGCTTTGTTCTTTGTGCTGGTGCTGGCCCAAAGAAGCCGCTGCGTTTGCGCGTTCTTGGCCTTCAAAGCGTTCCATCGCGGTCCGCTGAAAAGCTCCTGATACTTTTTGTAAGTGACTTTGGCGTTGGCGATGGCCACTTTTCCTTTCAGACCGTTCAGCAAAGCCTTCTGATTAGGATCGGTCGCTGTCTTTAACTTTTCGTCGATCAGGCTGTCCGCCAAAGTATCGATACGACTGACGAAGAAACTCGCTACGCTGGCGATGTGCGCGAGGTTCTGATTCTTGGCGGCGCGGGCTTCCAGCGCCGCGATGAAGGCCTCGGCAACCTGTTCGTAGGCGGATTGCGCGAAGAGCAGAGTGATGTTGATATTGATGCCCTCTTCAAGAAGTTGCCGGATCGCGGGGAGGCATTCCTTTGTTCCCGGCACTTTAATCATGACATTGGGGCGATTCACCATCTTCCACAAACGGCGCGCTTCATCGAGGGTTTTTTGCATTTCGAGAGCTAGCGTCGGGGAAACTTCCAGGCTGACGTAGCCGTCGCGATGGCGGCTTTCGTCGTAGACCGGGCGGAAAATATCGGCAGCATCCTGGACGTCGCGCACCGCGATTTTTTCGTAAAGCTGTGTGGCATTTAGTTTCTTGG
Organism: Verrucomicrobiia bacterium; assembly: GCA_035482155.1. GTDB lineage: Bacteria > Acidobacteriota > Terriglobia > Acidiferrales > UBA7541 > Acidiferrum. The sequence continues at coordinate 185,576 of DATHRB010000033.1, forward strand.
CATCGGGCGAATCTAAAATATCGGAGTAAAATTTGCTGCTGGTAATGGCTTTCGCGAATATCGAGGGGTTGGAGGTCATGCCCCGGAGCCCGTCGTCGTGTATCAGCCTTTGCAGCTCGCCATCGGTGAGCAAATCTCTGCGGATGTAGTCAATCCAGGGCGACTGGCCAAAATCGAGGAGTCCCTTCAAGGGATTCTTGCCGCTCTTGCTAACTTCCGTATCACTGGTTCTCACTGAGGTGCTCATTTGTAACTCTCCTTCCGCCTTCAATTCTTATTGTACGCCTGCAGCGCAACGTTCGCTTTCAGGGGCGCTTTTGGGGCGCTTACCCGGCCGAACTGCTCACAGCAAACTTAGATTCCAAAGCTTTTACTTTGGCTAGACGCCGGACATGGCGATCTTCATTGGTAAATTTGGCGGCGAGGTAAGCCTTCACCAGGTCTTCCGCCAACTTCACGCCGACGATGCGCGAGCCGAGCACCAAAACGTTCATGTCGTCATGCTCAACGCCCTGATGCGCGGAGTAGGTGTCGTGACACACCGCAGCGCGTATGCCGGTCAGTTTATTGGCCGCTACACTGGCCCCGACACCACTGCCGCAGATGAGCACCCCGCGCTCGGCTTTGCGGTCGAGTACGGCCCGGCCCACCGCTTCGGCAAAGTCGGGATAATCCGAGGGATTTTCATTGAACGCTCCGACATCCAGAATTTCCTGGTTCATGGATCGCAGCAAGTCACCCATGGCGACTTTTAACTGGAATCCCGCGTGGTCAGAACCGATGACAATTTTCATTGCCGCTCACTTTCCAATTACTTCCTTCACTGCAGCCACGACTTTGTCGGGTTGGAAACCAAATTTCCTTTGCAGCTCTTTCAAAGGCGCGGAGGCGCCAAAGGTATGCATGCCGATGATTTTGCCCTTTGAACCCACGTAGCGATCCCAGCCCAGAATGGACGCTTGTTCCACCGAGACTCGCGCGGTTACATCGGGCGGCAGCACGCTATCGCGATATTCGCGCGACTGATGCTCAAAAATATCCCACGACGGCATGCTCACAACCCGCACTTTTATCCCCTCGCTGGTCAGCGTTTCATACGCAGAGAGACACAGGGAAACTTCGCTGCCGGTGGCCATGAGGATTGCTTCTGGCATGCCACCCTGGGCTTCAGCCAAAATGTAGGCACCTTTTGCAACACCTGATGCCGACGCGTACTTGGTGCGATCGATTGTGGGCAATGCCTGACGAGTCAGCACCAGAACCGCGGGCTCTTTCTTCAACTGCATAATCACGCGCCAAGCTTCAATGACTTCATTGGCATCCGCAGGACGCAGCAAGACGAGTCCGGGAACGGCACGCAATGTAATCAATTGTTCGATGGGCTGGTGTGTGGGGCCGTCTTCGCCTACGCCGATGGAATCGTGCGTAAAGATATAGATCACCGGCAATTCCATGATGGCGCTGAGGCGGATGGCCGGCTTGCAATAATCGGTGAAAATAAAAAATGTGGAGGCAAAGGTACGAATCTTGCACAGGGTCATTCCGTTGGCTATGGCGGCCATGGCGTGCTCGCGAATGCCAAAGTGCATGTTGCGGCCGCTGCGGGTTGCCGCTTCGAATTCCCCGACGCCATCAAAGGTCAAGCGCGTTTTTGTGGAGGGGTAAAGGTCGGCAGCTCCGCCCATAAGCCATGGCACGTTTTTAGCGATCACATTGAGAACTTTGCCGGAAGAATCACGCGTGGCTACACCTTTGGCATCCGCCGGAAAAGTCGGCATGCCCTTGTCCCAACCATCGGGCAAGGCGTGGTGCAGCATTTTGTTCAAATATTCGGCGAGAGCCGGGAATTCGCTCTTGTAGGCGTCGAATTGTTTTACCCAGGCGTTGCGCAATTCGCCGCCACGCTTGCCAATGCCTTTTTTGAATTGATCATAAACGCCATCGGGTACCAGGAATTTTGCGTCCGACGGCCAGCCGTAGAATTTTTTGGTAAGCGCCACCTCTTCCTCGCCCAGCGCTTCCCCGTGAGCTTCCTTGGTGTCCTGGCGGTGCGGAGCGCCCCAGCCAATGTGGCTGTCGACGATAATCAGCGTTGGTTTGTCGGTGGTGTTGCGGAAAACATCGAGCGCCTTTGCCATTGCCACAGTGTCATTGGCATCGGTGACATGCTCGACGTTCCAGCCATAACCTTTGAAACGTGTGGCTACATCTTCGCTGAACGCCAGGCTGGTGTTGCCTTCGATGGTGATGTGATTGTTGTCGTAGATCCAGCAAAGATTGGACAGCTTATGATGTCCGGCCAGTGAGGCCGCTTCACCGGAAATTCCTTCCATCATGTCGCCATCGCCGCAGATGACGTACACGTTGTAATTAAACAATTCAAATCGCGGCTTGTTGAAATACGAAGCCAGCCACCATCGCGCCATAGCCATGCCCACGCTATTGGCCACGCCCTGTCCCAGCGGCCCGGTCGTAGTTTCGACTCCGCTGGTCATACGGTATTCCGGGTGGCCGGGAGTTTTGCTGTCGATCTGGCGGAATCTTTTGAGGTCGTCGATGGTAAGGGACATCGAGTTCAGGACCTTATCGTCGGAATCGACGGCCCGGACCTGGGCAAGATGCAGGAGAGAATACAAAAGCATTGATGCGTGCCCATTCGACAGCACGAAGCGATCGCGATCCGGCCATATCGGATCGTTGGGGTCATACCGCAGAAATTTTTGCCACAGTGTGTAAGCCACCGGAGCCAGCGCCATCGGCGTGCCAGGGTGACCGGAATTAGCGGCTTGTACGGCGTCCATCGATAAAGTGCGGATGGTATTAATACTTAGTAGGTCGAGGTTAGGCTCGGTCACTCCAGCTCCAGTGGCAGACAATTACAGCCCCCATTCTTCGCGCACGCATTGGATGCGCCGACTACAGATTTGAATGCGGGAATTCTACGACAAAATAGAGTCGTAGATGGTTAACAAATTATTTTGACGCGGGCACACCGCAATTGAGCCTAAAGACTTAGATTTTTAGGTTGCGATGGCCCTACCGGGATGCGCTATGGAATTGTAGAGCCGGCGTTAATGTGCGGTGACGGCCGAAGCCGTCGTATCCTGGGTCGACTCCTGGATCGTGAGCATATCGGTGCGGGTTTTATCCCACTCACGAAGCATCAAGCCACTGGCGGTAAAAAAGCGTCGAATCTTGACGGAATCCCAGCGCAGCACTTCCTCCAGCACCGGAACTAGGACGCTCATGGTGTTGTCGCTCAACACCGTTCGCTGCGCGATGCGCGTAATGAATTTCGCCTCCGACACTGCGATGGTCAAACCGTCGTGTTGGTTCACGTGCATCATGACCGGGAGATCGGAGCTGCCATCGCCCATGTAGATGATGTTGTCGTGGCTGATTCCGAGCGAAGCGCGAATTTCTTCCAACACTGTAATTTTGCCCCAACCAGCCGTGGCGCGAATGATGGAGTCTACTTCGCCGGTCTCTTCGTTATAGCGAAAACGAGTGCCGAAGATATGGTCTGCGGGAACGATGCCTTCGAGAGCGGACTGGATAATCTCCTGGGGCGCAGCGGAGATCACGTTGAAGTGAAAATTGTAACCGTCCGCCAGGGTGTCCAGTGCGCGCGCAAACAGCGCGACATTGTGCTTCAGCCGAATTCGCTTGCCAGTCTCGATAAGGTGCGAGCGGCGCACGTGGCGGAATTCGGGGTCGTGCAAAATCAGGTAGCTCAGTTCGGCGCCTTGCTGCACCAGGTTCATGTGCGATAGGCCGGAAACCTTGTCATGGAAACCGTGAAAACCGATCAGTTCGCTCAGGACCACACCTGAGTCGTTGAAGCTAAGGGTTTGGTCGAAATCACTCGCCAAAAGATACTGTTTAAGCATGTCCTAGTACTCCTTCTTACAGGGGAACCGGCGGTTAAGCCTAATTAGCTGGAGCCGCCTTGCATTTCAAGGATAACGTTATTTCAAGTGCTGTCGTCACGAATAATTCTGATGGGTGCTATGCGTAAAAAGATTGAACGCAGTGTGAACGTTAGGTTAGATGCTGCCTAGTGGTAAACGGTACAAAGCAAGGGAGATGAACCATTTTGGGACAGTTCCATGCTGCAAGATGAGCTGTTCCTTTCAGATATTGTTGGGCAAAACTAAAGCGAAATATCCAGGGATTGCCACAGGAACCTGGTTCAAGTCCGGTCTAGGGCATTACAAGGTTGAGGATTGGAGTTGTCCACAGGGAGGCCGACCCTGTCCCACCGTGAGAATTGCGGCTGTTTTCGGACTGGTCATTCACCGTATAGGGGGCTCCGGCACCGCCGTGAAGGTACAACGAGCGGCTTTCTGCGGCGTTTAAGGGCCGGGCACCCCTTCGGCCGAATACCGCCAACTGGTTGCCGGATTCGTCCACCGCGCGGTCACGATCGATGCCTTTTGATATGGCCAACGCAGGTCCCCGGGTCCGCGCGGTCGCGATGAGCTTTGGCATGGGCCGGGGGCTAAACCCTGAAAAGTGCGCCGGGTCATCCCATGGGGAAACAATTTCAAGGACCCGCAGGCCATTTTTGCCGTCTGCCACGAACGCGAAGGCGCTGGCGGCGACCATTCCGATTTTCATGTCGTTGACGTCATTGAGCTGGCCGCCGGCATTGAACATTTGATCGAGCTTCGGGGCCTCGGGTTTTTCCACGTCGACGATTGCCACTCCGTCTTTGCCGGCGGAAATATAGGCATAAGTGCGAGCGACGTAAATGTTGCGCGCGTCGGCAAACGCCACGAGCGCATTTGCAACCGGCCTCGGTTGTGCAAGGTCGGTAACATCCAAAACTTTGAGTCCCTGGCGATCAACCACAAATGCATAACGGAACTGAATGGCGATTGCAGCTGGGCCATCAAGGACCGGCGCGCCGATCGTAGCGGCAACTCGAGGCGCCAGTGGATTGTCTAGATCCACCACCACCAAATTTTTGTCGGTCAGAATATAAGCGTAAGTCCCCGCAATGGTGATGCGCTTGGCGCCGGTGAGAATGTTTTCAGGATTGAATGCCAACGCGCGCTTGAGGAAATTATTCGCGGGGTTGCCATCAAGAAGCGTGCCAACCCCGGGACTCTTCGAATGCAGATCAGGATTGCCGACGATGACCAGGCCTTCTTCTTTATCGGCGATGTAGAGAAACCCATACAACAAATGAATCGATTGCTCCTCATTCTCCGGCAAGCGCTGGCGCAGAGGATCAATCGCCAGCGTGGACGGGGATACGACCGCCACCGCGTTTTTTGTGGGCACGTAGAAACGCTGACCGATGGGCGAGACCGGAGCAGTCACAACGCGTTCGGAAAAACCCTTGTTGTCGATATTGGCGATGTCGTAGACGCGCAACCCGCCCGGTCCATTGGCAGTGTAGGCATATTCCCCGCGCGCCTGAATATCCAGAATATTTCCGCCGTGTTCCGCGGCCGCTGAGAGTTCGCGGCGCCGAGCCACGAATTTTCTAAAGTTTTCGGGATAGGCGATGCGTTGCAAATCGCTGCCGTAGATGGCTTCCGGCTCATCATGCTCGGCGGCGGCAATGGCTTCCATCCCGCCTTTTCCGGTCGCGACATAAATATAACGGCCCATGAAATTCATGAAGTTGGTGCCTTGCAGCAAAAGCTGCGCCATCCACGCATTGTTGTCGTTGGCTGCGGAAACGTGACAGTCGCTGCATTTCTTGGTTTCCTTGCCACTCACGGTGTGGGGAACAAACGTGCTGTACGCTTGACCGGAAAATCCCGCCGCGGAAACCGTTTGCTGCGTGTAGTACAGCCACTCGCGATTGGCATTCTGCGAACTTACCAGCACCGCGCAACTGGAGCGCGCCGGAGCGATGCGATGTCCGGTCACTGTGCCATCCACACCCAGCATATAAATGTCGTCGCGCAGCACCTGAAAGTTGTAGGAGGTGTAATTGCGCGTGAGCAATCCTTCGTTGTGCAGCATTGGGCGGCGGGCGTTGGCGGTCATTTGCAGGTGGCAACCAAAACAGGTCGGCGTCCAGGAGGTATGACATGCGTAGCAGGTCATGCTGCTGTTGCCGTGAGCCAGATGGGTGTCGTCCTTGGGCATGTCCGAATCGACTGCGCCATCTTTATCGATCAGCTTGGCGCGCAGAGATTTTTCGTTGAAGTGCACATTGCCGGGAGTCACGCTGTCGGCGGTTTGCACGATCTCCCATTCTTGGTGCTCGTCAGACATGGAGCGTTGAATGAGCGCATCGCCGCGCCATTCGAAACGGCGCAATCCCCATGGCGTGCGTAACGTATCGAGATGGCGGCCACGCTCTGGAACTCGGGCGCCGTTAACTATAGAAAATGTTTCCGGCGCGGCCGGGCCCGAAGTGACGAGCGTGGCCTTTTGCCGAATGGTGCCGTGACAATCGATGCAGTCGATTTCCACGGCGGCGCGCGGTTCACCGTAAATTTTGCCGTTGCCGTGATTGTCCTGCGCAAAATGACAATCGTTGCATTGCATTCCTTTTTCGAGATGAATGTCGGCAAGATGTACGGCTTTGGAAAAACGCTCAGGATCTTCGAAAGCGATAATATTTCCATCCTTGTCCAGCCAATTGCCTTTGCGGTCGTGATTGAATACCGCGCGAAAAACCCAGCCGTGTCCGTGAAAGTCGGCAAACTGCGTGGTCTTCAGTTTGGAATTGAATTCCGGGCTGCCGAGCTGGTCCAAAAATTTATCGTCGTTCCACAGGCCTCGAGCGGTGGCGCCTTCGGGGTTGCGCAAGAGCGATTGGTATCGTTGCTCTTCGCTGGGATTGCGTTGTTGCGTTGGATACATCTTGTCGCCGTCGATTTCGTTGTCCCACCAGGTCAAGCCGAAATAAGTGGTGACCATGTTGGTTCCCGGATGAATGTGGCAAATCATGCATTGGCTGGAAGGAATGGAACGGGTGAAAGCGTGGCGGATCGGGTGACCGGATTCGCTTTTCGAAATAGTCGGATCCACGGAGGCGCTCTGCCCGGAATGTCCAAACTTTGCATAACTAGCGGAATGTGCCGGGTCCCGATCATTCGCGTAGATTACGTGGCAAGCGGAGCAGCCGCTGGAGCGATAGTCGCCAGGATGATCGTTTGTTCCAGGAAGCGAGATGACCGGATCGAGAAGGCGCGTTTTTTGCAGGCCGAGAAACACCGGATCGGTGCGTAGCGAGGTGCCAAATCCGCGATCGCTCAGTTTGTCTTCTGGCTTGCCGGGATTTTCTTCCGCGATGGGATTGCCGACTTCGCTTTTCTTGCGGCCGCCGCGTTCGAACACCCGCAGCACATTGCCGGGCTGCGAAGTTTCCCAGCGATAAAGAGGATCAAGCTCCGGAAGCACGCCCTTCGCTCGTGTTTCTTCGGGCGTTGGAGTGGGAGAAGTTTTTATCGATTCGGGCTTGCCGTCACGATTGTAACTTTCTCCAAAGCGGGTATTTTTAGTGGGGTATCCGCCATTGTTGTATAGCGCAGCGCCCCACAGCATGCCCGAGTGCGTCATCATGCTGGTGGAAACTGCGCGAGTTTCGCTGGCGTGGCAGCCGCTCGATCCGCACGTTTCCGGGGCCACGCGCAAATCGCCGGGGTTCACAAATTTTATATATTCGTAGGATTCATTCAGCCACGCGGTGTAAACGCGTTCGGGTAGAGCGGTGCGGTTTGTAAAGGCGGGATTTTTCGGATGCACATGAGCTTTTTCTTTTGCCGCGTTGTATTCAGCAGAATTGCTGGCGATTCCAGAAGCCACGCTCGCGGAAGAATCACCTCCGTGACAATCGCTGCAAGCGAGTTGGACGGTCTTTGTGGGATGCATGGTCGGTTCGTCGGTAGCGGTATGACAGGAGACGCAACCGGCGGATTTGCGTTGCGCTTCCTCCTGAGACTGGCCGAGCAGGCCTGAAAGCGGCATAGAAGGATTGGTCGACGGATCCTGCGGCGAAGCGAAGGCGGTTCGCCCACGCACTGCAATCCACAAAAAAGCCGCAGCGATGGACACGGTGAGCAATAAAAGAAAATTGGCGCGGCCATATTGCGACACCCGACGAGAAATTGTCGCCAAGTCGCAGCCGCCGGAAGTGGAACGCTCTCTCAAAATATAAATTTCACCGATCCGAAGATTGAAAACAGCGTTCGGCCCGTATAAATGTCCTTGAAACCCTGGCCCGGCTGCAGCGCGGCCGCGCCGCCAGTGAGAACAATATTTTCACTGAGTGGCGGACGGTATTCGACGCCCAGACCCAAATCGGTGCCGATGGTGTGATGGATCGGCGATTGAAAAAGCAAGAACTCCAGAGGTTCGGTGCGTTCGAATCGCAAAAAATTCACATTCGCAAAACCTTTTAGCTTTGGGGTGATATCAAAATCCGCCCCGGCATTGGCCAGAAAAATTCCCGGATTCACGAAGTTAGCCTGGCCTTCCTGCGGGCTGGCGCGTACAGCTGGAACCAGGCTGCCCGGCGACTTGATTAACACGTTCGAGCCGGTGAGGCGAATCCCTTCGCGATTCCAGAAACTAAACAAGCCGCCAGCAAAAGTTGGCAGGTCTTCAATGGAATCGAAGCCACGCGCGCGGCCGTCACGCGGGTTGGCGTCACCCGAATTGTAAAAAGTGGAAACGCGATAGCGAATCCAATCGCGGTCGTAGGAGAGCTCGATCGCAGCCATCTGGGCGTTAACGGTAACGCGGCGGCCGGCGATGGGATTAAAAGTGTCTTCGCCGAGGGCTTGATAAAACGCGTGCGTCACATTCACGCGCCCGATGTGGCCGCTGCCGAGCCAGCCAAGATATCCCACCCGAATGCCGTGCAATATCGGGCCAACTCCCTGGTTGATCACACTGCCGATCGGCGCAGGGCGCACCAGGAAACCGTTGTCATCGAAATGGAGGCTGGGATCGTCTTTGTTGAACGCGCCAATGAATTCCGCGGTATAGCCGGGGAAAAAGAAGTCCTGCAGGTAAACGTTGCCGAGAATCACTTGTTGATGGCGCTGATCGAAAACGGTATTCAGGCCGCTATTTGTATTTTTCTCGAGCAGATTGAAATACGCCGCGTTGTATTCGATGCGGTCGCTGTGAAGATTTCCAAAAATACGCAGGCCGGGCTGCTCATCGACAAAAAGAAAACCACGGAAGTCGGCATTGAATTGCTGAATCCCGGCGCGCGCGGAAATGAAATCGTAATTGGAGCTCAGGTCATGAAGTTTTACTTCCACGAAAGCTTCCTGTAGTCCGGCGTGAGTATCAAAGCGATTGGTGCCGGCCCGCACATCCGGGCTGATAATTCCGAGTTCCCGGACGGACAGATTGTTCAAGCTGATTTCGGGAGTGATCCGAATGCGCCAGTCGACTGGCTTGAAGGAGGTGTCGCCATGAAAAAGATCAAACGTGAAGCGGAAGGTCTGGTCAAAGAAAGCCTGTTCGCCTTTGCCGAAAAACGTGCTGCTACCGGGGCGCTCGGAGCTCTCGTTGCTGGGCGATGGCACGCGCCGGCCGTCAAAAAAAGATTCAGCCGACGCGGTGATATTCAGAAAAGTCTGTTGGCCGAGCACCTTTGGCCAAATGGGCTCGTCACCTTTGTAGCGATTGCGATTGAATGGGTCGTACCAGTGGGAGCGGGTGTAGATATATTCGCCGCCTTGCGGGTAGCGTCGATAATCGGGTTGCGAAAGCGCCCAGCGATTTGGGACCGCGTTATAGACATCGGCGACCGGCGGCAGATAATCCGGCGCCAGTTCCTGAATGTAAGTGGGATCGGAATCCAGGCGATGCCGTAGTTCGCGATAGGTTCCTGCCGTTGCTGGTGGATTCGGCGCAGGCGCGGGCCCTAATTCGGGAAGCCGCGGAAGTCGTGAAACGGTTTCGGCTGTCCTCGCTGCGACCAGCGAAATTTCGAGAGTGACGACTTCATTGGGTCCCAGCGCAACATCTTGTAGAACAAAGCGCTCAGCCCCGGCGGCCTCCACGTTCAGTTCGTAGTGTCCGGGAGGCAGCGGAAAAATGCGGAATAATCCTTCGCCGTTCGCGGTCGAAGTGTACTGTTGACCCGTTTGCAAATTGCGCAGCGTCAGTTGGGCTCCAGGAACAGGGTTGCTGCCGCCGGCCGCCGTGCTCGAGCGAACCACGCCGTCCAGTGCGGCGGTGTTGGACGCTTGCTGCCGCGGAATGCGCATCGCGGGGCCTTGTTCGCGAGAAGGCGTTGCCTGTCCAAGGGCATCCGCCTGGGGAAGCTGTGCAAACGCGGCGCTTGCAGGCCCCGCGGGGGGAGGGGCTACAAAAAAAATCACGATACAGCCACAGAGGAGTGCGACGGATACCGTCCGCAGGGAAGACATCGCGCTTTTGTCCTGCTCAAAGTAGGCCAAGGCCACGGGAGCGGCATCTACATAACAGCAAGCGGCGGCAAGGGGCAACAGTTTTCAGAGCCAGTGAGGCACTTCCAACAAGCGCATTACTGCGATAGACCTGACCGATAAACCTGAACGATAGGCCTGAACGATAGACCTGGCCTTCATCACTTGGTTGCACTGTCCGCCGAACTCGTTGAATACAGAGTAAAAGGATGATTGAATAGAGCATCCCCCCAAGGCCAATGCATACATTGAGAGAACCCGTGCCCGCACGCCGCGCCCATGAAAAGCGCCGGAACGTGCTGATGCTCAGCATCGCCGCTGCCGTAATCCTGTTGGTCGTGCTGTCGATTTTCCTGGTCGGCTGCGGAGCTGGAAGCCAAAGCACACCGCAGTCGGCGGTTAACACTCCCACTCCTTCCTCCGCGTCTGCAACGATCACTTTGACTCCTACAGATGTAGACACGATCGTCCGAGCGGCCGCAGCCGCTACTTCGCCAACGACCGCGGTCATCGCGGTGGTAGACCGCGCGGGTAATGTTCTGGCGCTGTATCGCAAGCCGGATGCGCCACTCACTGTTGCCGGGAATTTTGGAGTTCAGACCAGCACCAACGATATAGCCACTGGGCTGGCGCGCACCGGGGCGTTTTTCAGCAACGATCAAGCGCCTCTGCCGAGCCGCACGGTGCGCTTCATCAGCGGCGTCCATTTCCCGCCGGGAGTTTCGAATGCTTCAAACGCCGATCTGTACGGAATAGAGAATACCAATCGCGGCTGCAAACTTTCTTCGGAACTGGAGACGAGAGGAATTCATCCTTCGACGGCGCTCGGCGGCGGCCCTGGACCGGGCATCATTACCGGTAAAGCGGACGTGTTGGACAGCAATCCGAACGCCGTGAATCCCGGGGGACTGCCGATTTACAAGGGCGCGATTTTGGTTGGAGGAATTGGCGTGACGGCGGTGCCAGCGGACGTGGCCGAATTCACGGCGTTTTCGGGCGCCCTGGCCAACGGATTTTCGCCGCTACCCACTCCGCTCCCGGCTCCGGGCGAAGTATTTCTTGGCGGGGTGGCGCTCCCGGCGATCAATCAGACTACGCGGCCTGCATCCGTTGGCACTGGCACTTTCTCGGGCAGCTATGTGGTTAATCCCCAGGCCGGCCAAGCGGCACCTGAAGGAGATTTGGTTGGCCCTCACCCGAGCATAAATCCGAACCCGGGAAACGGCGGTCTGAGCCAGGCGGAAGCAACGCAGATTCTCGAGGCCGCCGAAAATACCGCGAATCAAACGCGCGCATCCATTCGGCTTCCGTTGGGATCGCGTGCGCGCATGGTGATTGCGATATCCGATCTGGACGGAAACATCATCGCGTTGCGCCGAATGCCAGACGCCACGATTTTTAGCATTGATGTTGCGGCAACCAAGGCACGCAACATGGTGTATTTCAATGGCACTCAGCGCAGCGATGCGGATTTGAGCCAGGTGCCCGTCGGCACCGCAGTCACCAACCGCACCATCAGCTTCGGCGCGCAACCTTTTTTTCCACCGGGCATTGATGATTCAAATGCCGGGCCATTCTTCCCCTTGTTCATGAACGATGTCGTTAATCCGTGTTCGCAAGGTCTGGATGGCGGATTATCGAGCGGAAATAACAGCGGGATCGTGTTTTTCCCCGGAAGCACTGGCCTGTATCGCAATGGCAATTTAATTGGCGGGTTGGGCGTGAGCGGTGATGGCGTCGATCAGGACGATTACGTGACCAACGGCGGAGCAGCGGAATTTCAAGCGCCTGCAAATATACGCGCCGACCAGATTTTCATTCGCGGCGTGCGATTGCCATATTTTAAATTTCCGCGTAACCCCACGAATTAAAATATTGCCGTTCGGAACCGTTACGTTTAACGCAGGCGGGAAAGATCAAAGTCCGCGGTGACGGACTCACCCTCAGGTGGCTCTACCGTTATGCTCGCGGAATCAGCTGAGAAAGCCTCCGCGGGAAATTCAAATGTGAGGGTCGCACCAATCAAGGTGCAAGGTCCATAATCACCGCAGCTATAGTTTGGCCGCCCGTGATAGACAGCATTAGATAGTGCTTGATCACCGTTAAAAATTTGCACCTGGAAGTCTCTCCAGAAATCATCGGGCCGCGGAATCAAAGCCGACGGGGAAGCGGAGCGCGAATTCGCCTTGGCTGCGGCGATAAACTGGCCGTAGGTTTCCGTCAACTGAATTTGCACTGTAACTTTAACAATTTCTTTTCCCGCCTGGCGATGATCCAGTTCCGCTTGTTGGGCACTGTAATTTCCAACGTAATTGCTAGACAGTAGCGCGGCATTCACGAACGGCGTAACGAACATTACGGAAGAAATGTATGGACCGGTTTTCGGTGCAGGGAAGCGCCGCGTGGATTTTTCGATCAAGCCCTCAAGCGAGCCATCGTGGCGTTGGCCCAAGAAATACGCCTCACGTACGGACTCGTCGGACAATGGAGACCGAAACGCAAAAATAGGCTGCGCCACCATCACAAGCGCTGTGACGGTGGAGAACGTAGGCCGCGCCAATGAATGCATAAGCGCTCCTTTATCTATTAGACCGTGAGAAGCGGGATTATGGTTTCAGGACCACCGGACGCAACACTCGCGTCTACTGGACATGACTTAACCATGCCTTGCGGTCCCTGTTAGGTGGTTAGACGCACTACATTATTAATATTAATTTAGCTGGCGCGGAATAAATGCGGCTTAAAAGGAGAGAAGCAGCTAAGACGTTTGGTCTTAGCTGCCTCCCGGGGTGTGTCCTCGAAGTGGTATTGATAACTTAGATGTGCTGGGGCGGAAAAGGTTTCACTGTCACCTAAATTTTTCTTGTTAAGTTTTGTTAACACCAAAACTCTAATAAAACAAATACTTACGCCATCGTTCATCACGATGACCAATTAATCGCATCAACTGTCTTGATGTATGTAGGGTAAACGGCCGAGGTTTGCGCGCCAGCTTAATTCCTGCCTCTTCCGGGGTGCGGTCGCCTTTGCTGTTATTGCAGCGATAGCAGCAGGCCACCAGATTTTCCCACGACGAGCGCCCGCCTCGCGAACGGGGCACAACGTGATCCAGCGTCAATTCCGAACTGGGAAATATTCGCAAGCAAAATTGGCAGGTGTTGCGATCGCGCAATAAAATATTTTTACGCGAAAGCGCTCGGCTCTGTTGCGGGATGTGCCGGTACGCGAGCAGCCGAATCACAGAAGGGACGCGGTGAGAATGCGCGGCGGAATGCACTTCCGCGTTATGGAGTTCTTCAGCTTGCGCCACGCCCTTCAGCATTAGCACCATGGCTCGTCGTACGGCCGTCACGTTTATGGGCTCGTATGTGGCGTTCAGCACCAACACAGGCTCCTGCATCAACGCCATACGGCGGGCCGTTATCGGGGATGGGAATCTACTGCCAGCGGGACTTTCTGAGCCGGGCGCAAGCGCTCCAATTGCATCGGGGGTGTGGCGCCCCCGGGAATCGACCATGCTTGGCCGTCGTGCGCTCATGGCGCTTCCCTCGGGTACGTTGCTACCGGAGATGTTCGGCGGCGTTCTTTAAAACCGCGCGGGCCACTGTTAACCCGATCACCGATCTGGCGCCGGCCTCGCGCAAAGTCTTGGCACACGAGTCCAACGTCGCTCCAGAAGTCATTACATCATCTACCAGTAAGACGCGTAAATTGTCAACCTGGCTGCCTGGACGTGTGGCAAAAGCGCCACGGACCGATTCCCATCGTTCTTCATAACTTAGCAAATGCTTGTCGGGACGGGGCCGGATTCTGGTGAGTAACACCGATTTGTAGGGCAGTCGGAGCAGTTTGGCTAGCGGCTTGGCGATAAGCGCCGCCTGGTTGTAGCCCCGCTCGCGCTGGCGGTGCAGCGGCACGGGCCGCTCCGAAAAGTAAGTATTATTTAGTTATTTAACCAGATGGGAATAAAAGTTACAGCAGGCCCTGCTCCATCTTTTCCTGGCAGCTGATGCAGTGCTTAGCCCAGGGCACCGCTTCGAGCCGCTTCTGCTGCATTTCATCCTGGCAATTCGCGCACACGCCGTACTCATCCACCTGGATGCGCTTCAAGGCCGCGTCGATCATATTCAAGATGGTACGGTCCGTGTTGGTCATGCCAAAGAGAAATTCTTTGGTGTAGGAATTTGCAGCCTTATCGGCGAGATCTACAGTTTGATCATCATCCGCGGTGCGGCCCTCTTCCTGGGTGCGCGCGATGGTCTTCATCAATTCTTCGCGACGGGTAGCAAGCTTTTTCTTAAAATACTCTAATCGTTTCTTGTCCATAATATTATTCCCACCCTCACAGTGAATTATTGAGGGTATCTAAAAACTCCGTAGTGTAGGCCGACATGTACGCAGTGTCAATAGAACAGCGGTTCGGGATCGCTGTATTACGCAACAGAAAATTCTATAAGCGCTGCATGACCTCGAACGCGAGGCCCAACTCTACCGAGCATCAGCCTTTGATGATGGCCAGCGACATTTGGTTACTCGCCCGCGTCCCGAGTTGTGGCCTGAAGTCCGATTCGGACGATCGGTAACAAAGGGTATGGACCGTAAAGCTACGTTTATGGCATTTCTGTAGCGATTCTGAGCTTGCCGGGAGGTCATCATGATTAAGAAAACAGAAGGCGGCTACAAGGTAGTTTCAGAGAAGGGTAATAGAAACCTCGGCGGCCCTTATAAAACAAAAAAGGAAGCCGAGAAAAGATTGCAGCAAGTGGAATACTTCAAGCACAAAAAAGGCTAACGCGTCGAGGTGTTCCGTTTCCGGGCGACCTCACAGTCCCAGTGCGTCACGCAAAGCCCAATCGACTCGCCCGAAGAGTTTTGCTAAAGGGGTTTGGGATGCGCCGCCAAGGCCTCGCGAAACGCCGCCAGATTTGATTTGTCCACTACAGCGGTGCCGGTGTCCACAAACGTTGGGATGGACGACGCCGGCGCGGTATTCCATTCCTTGAATTCATGCACAGCGTTGTGATGTAAATCGTCGAGGAACTTCAGTCCGTAATAACTCATCACGTAAGGTTTTTGTGCAATTGTCGCTGCGATAGCGCCTTGTTGCACGAAGTCCAGCGTTTCCGGGTCTTTGTCGAAGGCCACTATGGGAATTTTCCCAGTCTGATCCAGCCGGTGCAGGGCCTCCGCGGCGCCTGGTCCACCTGAAGCTTCCAGGCAGATAATGCCATCGACTTTCTCTTTGGGATTTTTCGCGCCTAGCAGGGCCGAAATTTGATCGTTTGCGTTACGCGGGTCGCCTTTGTCGTCAATCGTCTGTAACACTTTGATGCCTGGGAATTTTTTCAACGCTTCGTTGACGCCGCGCACTCGTTCATCCAGATTGTCTTGTCCCGGGATGGAAACGATCACGACGTTTCCCTTGCCCTTGAGCAGATCGCCCATGCGCTTGCCGCTTTCCGTCCCGGCGCGAAAATTGTCGGTCCCGATAAACGATATGCGTTTGGAATTGGGCGCGTCGGAATCGATGCAGATCACCGGGATTCCCTGGGCAATGGCCCCGTCGATGGGATCCTTGAACATCTCTTTGCGCGAAGCGGAGAGCAATATGCCCGAGGGCTTCTCGCTGACAGCTTTCTGAAAAGCAGCCAACTCCTCCTCCGGGGAGAATTTCTCTGGCCCGCTGAATTCTACCTTCACGCCCAGCCATTTCGAGGCGTCCTGGAAGCCGGCCTCGGCCTCCTGCCAGTACGGCAGATTGGCATTGGTGGTTACGAATACGTAGCGCTCCTCTTTCTGGTGATACGAATCCCCGCCGCACGACGCCAGCCCGATCCCCATCGCGAAAATCGCGCATGAAAAAATCCCCAAGCGAAGTCGGTTCATAACAACTCTCCTTTAGTCGGTAAACAAAATTTTCCAATGATGGGAATAGCGATCAGCACAAAACCACGCGAGACGGTGCCCCAACGAATGCCAGAGCCTATCACAAAGTGGTTCCAGGAGGGTCACGAGACGGTCCGAGCGAGAGGACCCTCGTTGTGACATATTCTTGCTATTAACTGATTCCGTTATCTTTTGGCTACCAATACGCAGGTACGCTTGTTCCCGAAAATTCTATGCCTCATAATCGCAAGTACTTTATTTTGTGTATACCTCGATGCCTGCCGCATTCTCTTCAGAGTGATGCGTCACTTCGAGTGCTGTGCGCATTTGGTACGGCGTTGTCCGGGCTAAAGCATTTACTGCGAGTAAGGAAGCGATCAAAAACTTGATACCTCAGGATTTAATCGTGCTCGCCTTACTGACGGCTACCGCTCTGGTAGCCGGATTTTTCGCATATATTTACAGCATAAAACGCCAATCCTACTTGCTAGTTTGGACCATTGGCTGGGCGGTGTATTCGTTGCATTTTCTCGCTCCGGGCCTTTCGCGCTGGATCCCGGAAAGCCCCATTGAAACTTCGTTCAGCACCTGGATATATGCGCTGGCGTCCATCTTTTTCTTCATCGGGGCGCAGTTATATGCCCAACGCAAGCCCTGGATCGTGCCAGCCGCGATCACTGCCGGGGTACTCGGTCTGTGGACCGTTGGCAACTATCTGAATTACGTGTCCATTTCCGTAGTGATTCCGTCGGCGTGTCTTTTCCTGGCAGTGGCAATCATCTTCTTGCAGGAAACGCGACGTCACGAGACTCTGGCCGACCATTTGCTGGCGATTTCTTTTGCGTGCTGGGCCATTCTGAGGTTATCGGTTTTTTTATTTTTCGCGAATACCGAAACAAGCCAGCGAACTGCGTTGATGTCCATCGTCGCGGTGCCTTCCGCCTTTGTCGCTATGCTCATGGTCATGGCGTTGTATGAAGAAGAGAAACGCCGCATCGAGCGCAACATGCTGGCGCTTTCGAATCTCAATCTGGCCACCTCCGGTTTCGTGGGCGGAGAAATCCAACGCATGCTTTCTCAGGCGCTGGACCGCGTGCTGGGTGTGGTGCGCCTTCCAGCGGGAGCGCTCTTTCTTCATCATGGCGATCCGCAGGGACCGACATCCGTCGTCGCCGTCGGTTTGGACGACGCTTTCAGCCGCTCCGTTCAGGAAGAAGGACTGGACGATTATTTGGTGGGCTTGGTAGCTCGCCTAGGCGGCCTGCTGGGTTTTCGCGATTTGCGCGATGACTCGCTGTCCGCGCTGGACAAGGAACCATCCATTAGGCGCTTCCGGGAAATTGCTCTAGCTCAGGGATTGCGCAGCGTTGTCGCGATCAGCTTGCAGGCCAAGGAAAACGCTTTCGGCGTTCTGCTGTTGGGCACTTCGGATAGCCGCAAATTCACGGCTGCGGAGCTTCGCCTGCTGCTCGCGCTGGGCCATCAGATTGGCATGGCCGTAGAAAACAGCTATTTGATTCAACAAACTTCCCGGCGCTCCGAAGAGTTGCATGTCCTAAACGAGATCGGCCGCGCTCTGAGCTCCACGCTAAACAAGGAAGATCTGTTACGCAAAGTCTGGGAAGAATTGCGGCGCTTGTTTGATGCGGAAAATTTTTACATCGTTTCGCTGGAATCCAACAGCGATGAAATGACCTTCGATCTGGAAATGATCGACGGTGCGCGAATGCCCAAGCGCACGCGTCCTTCCGGGAATCATATTTCCGAATACATTATCCGCACGCGTCAGCCCGTATTGATTCGCGAAAATTATGTCGAGGAAGTGAAAAAACTGGGCGTCGATCCCATACGCACGCGCGGCTGTTTCTGCGGCGTTCCGCTGGTGGCTTACGACCGCGCCATCGGGGCCATGGCGGTGTTCTCGGACAACGAGCGCGCCTTCGATGAAGGTCATCTTGAACTGTTACGCGTGCTTGCCAGCGAAGCCAGCATCGCGATTGAGAACGCACGACTCTTCCAGGAAGAGCGCACCAAGGCGCGACATCTTTCCTTGCTCAATATTATTTCCAGAAATGCCATCGCCACTCTTAATCCTGACGAAATGCTCGCCAAAATTGCCGAGCAACTGGAAGATGGCCTCACCTACGATCACATCGGCATTGGCGTGCTGGAGTACTCCACACGCGAAATCGTGGTGCAGGCCGAAGCCGGCAAGCGTCGCGGCAGTTTAGGTCAACGCGTACCGCTGGGCGCGGGGCTCATCGGACATGTGGCGCGCAATGGCGAGATGGCCTTCTATCGTGGGGCGAATGTCGCGGATGCCGCGCTCAAGCCGCTCCTGCCGGACACTGCTACGGCGGTGGCCCTTCCGATTTTCTATGCCGAGCAGCTCCACGGAATACTTTTCATCGAGTCCTCCGCCAACATCGAATTTTCCGAGGAAGAAATTCTGCTCGTCCGCACTCTTGCCGACCTTATCGCCGGGGCGCTGCACAATGCCTATTCCTTCCAGAAAGCGCAGGAGCAGGCCATCACTGACGGCCTCACCGGCGTCAAGACGCACCGCTTTTTCATGGAAGCGCTGGGCAACGAGTGGAAGCGCTCTACGCGCGCTGCACGCGCCTTTGCGCTGGTGCTGATGGACCTCGACCGCTTCAAATTCGTCAACGATTTTTACGGTCACCTTGAGGGCGACCTTGTTTTGCAGCGAGTCGGACATATCCTCGAAACGAATTGCCGGCGCTCCGACGTGGTGGCCCGCTACGGGGGAGATGAATTCGTCCTGCTGATGCCGGAAACCAACATGGAGCACGCACGCCAACTTTCTTCCAAGCTGCGCGGCTTGGTGGCCGTCGATCCGTTATTGCGCGAAAAAAATATCAGCGCCAGCTTTGGCATTGCTTGCTATCCGTTGCACGGCTCGTCCCCGCAGGAATTAATCCAGGTGGCGGATGCCTCGATGTATCTGTCCAAGCATCAGGGCGGGAATACCGTATCGACGGCTGATCACTTCGATCCCAACGAAGCGAAGAAATGGAAGCGCGACGTTCTGGAGGCCTATCTCGGAGTCACGCTGAAGCGCTTGTTCTCCACCGGCCCTGAAGCTTTTGAGGAAATTTATCTACGCCTTAAGCAATTTACGGAATCTCTGGCAGCCACGGAAATCGTCACTGACAAGCCCGCGGCCGTGCAAGGTCCACAGGCTCTTCCGCAAGCGGTTCTTGATACGGTGACCTCTTTGGCCTTCGCCATCGACGCAAAAGACCATTACACCCAGGGGCATTCGCAAAAAGTTTCCGCCTACGCCGCGCTGATCGCCGAATCCCTGTCCATGACCGATGCCGAAGTGGATGAAATTCGTCTGGGCGCGGTGCTCCACGACATTGGCAAGGTCGGCATTCCGGAAATTATTCTGAATAAAGTCGGCGCTCTGAATCCGGAAGAGTGGGAAACCATGAAATCCCACGTAACCTTTGGCGCAAAAATTCTTGAACCCCTTACACCGCTCGCGCGTATCCGCGAGATGGTTCTTCATCATCACGAATATTTTGACGGCTCAGGCTATCCCGACGCTTTGGCGGGCGAGGAAATTCCACTGGGCGCGCGCATTATTGCCGTGGCGGACGCCTATGACACCATCACCAGTGACCGCGTCTACAAAAAGGGGCGGCCCTCTTCAGATGCCCTCAAAGAACTGGAACGCTGCGCCGACGCGCAGTTCGACGCCCGCATCGTGGAAATCTTTGTGCGCACCATGCGCCAGTTGCCGAATCCAATCATTGAAATTGCAGCGGTAGTCCCCGCGCAGCACTCCTGAGCGACGTGCTCTAGCGCTTATCGAGCACTACATCTTTGATCGGTAAATCCCAGTGCGCGTCTAAAATTTCAAAGCGCCTCTGCTCTTCTTTTTTATAACTGTCCTGATCCGGATAAAGCTGCCGAAGCAGTGGTTCACTGTCAAAATTATCGTTAGCGATTGCCGCGCTCTTAAATACTATGGTCACCCGGTAATCCCATCGCCCGTCCTCGGTGCTGTGTAGACGCGGCGCAGTCATGCTCACGCGCAAGATGCGTCCGAGCTCCATCTCTTTCCGCAGCACCGGGTAATGGTTTTTCTTGAACAGCGCAAGGAATTCCTCCGCATGTCCCCATTTGGCCTTGTAATAGTATTCCACCACGTACGGATCTTCTTTTGTCTCCGCAGCAGTGCCACTCTGTGGCGGACCTGCGTAGGCTCGGGGGCTGGACGCCAGCCCGGCCGTAAAAATTAGCGCCAAAATCGCAAATTTCCTTGCAGCTATCATGATCGGCTTCTCCTGACTGGGGCTAAATTCGCGCGCTAATTCCAAATAGTGCCCGCATGGTACCTCTTCAATTGGGTTCACGTCGATGATGCTGCCAAATCTGGTTTGGACATCGATATTTATAACGTTGCTAAAAATAACCTGGCAGTTCAAACTAAAACTGCACTCGGGGAAATGCCACCCGCTGTGATTGCCCACACCCACCCGGGCTGATGTTTTCAATTCCATATACCACAATTGTTATGACGCTGATTTCTGTGGATAATAAGTTTCGCTGAAAAGTCGCTGCTGCCGTCACCGCCTGATTTCACATTGTGAGGAACAAAAACTTCGCTATGGCTCGTGCATCAAAACGCACCAAGACCGTTGCTGCGTCTCGCGCTTTTCCGCAGTTAAAAAAGTCGCCCAGTGGCATTGCCGGCTTTGACGAGATAACTGGCGGCGGTCTGCCGACGGGACGGCCCACCATCGTGTGCGGCGGTCCGGGTTGCGGCAAAACCATGTTTGCCATGGAATTCCTCATTCGCGGAGCCACGGAATTCGGCGAGCCGGGCGTTCTGATGACTTTTGAAGAGACTGGCGAGGAGATGAGCCGCAACGTGGAGTCGCTGGGGTTTAACGTGCAATCGCTGGTCGATAAAAAGAAGTTATTCCTCGACTACGTGCGCATCGAACCCAGCGAAATTCAGGAAACCGGGGAATATGACCTGGAAGGTCTGTTTGTGCGGCTCCAACATGCGGTGGAGTCGGTGGGCGCCAAGCGGGTCGTGCTGGATACGGTGGAAGCGATTTTTTCTGGTTTTGGAAACGCCGGCATGTTGCGCGCCGAAATCCGCCGGGTGTTCCGCTGGCTGAAAGATCACGGCCTAACCACGGTGATCACCGCCGAACGTGGCGAACGAACCTTGACACGCTATGGCCTGGAAGAATATGTCTCCGACTGCGTAGTTTCACTCGATCATCGCGTCAATGATCAGATTTCCACGCGCCGTATGCGCATCGTGAAATATCGCGGGTCGTCTCATGGTACTGACGAATATCCTTTCCTGATCGACAAGAAGGGCTTTTCCGTTCTGCCCCTGTCTTCCATTCGTCTGGATCACAAAGTTTCCAAGGACCGGATTTCTTCCGGGATAAAAGATCTCGACGTAATGCTGGAAGGGCGGGGCTTCTATAAAGGATCCTCGATCCTGGTATCGGGGACTTCCGGCTCCGGCAAATCCACGCTGGCCGCGCACTTTGCCAATGAATCCTGCCGAAGTGGCAAGCGCGCCTTGTACATCGCATTCGAAGAGTCCTCCGCGCAAGTCACGCGCAATATGCGTTCCGTGGGAATCAACCTCGGGCAATACATTAAGAATGGTCTGTTGGAATTTCACGCCTGGCGTCCCAGCCAGCATGGCCTGGAAATGCATTTGTTGCGCATTCACGATCTGGTCGACGAGTTCCGTCCTCAAGTTGTAATCGTCGATCCCATCACCAATCTCATCAGCGCGAATCTCAATGAAGTCCACGCCATGCTGATGCGCCTGTTGGACTTTTTGAAAGACCGCCAGATTACCGCGATGTTCACTACCCTTACTGCCAATCGCGGCGCTGAAGAACAAACCGAGGTGGGCATTTCCTCGCTCACCGATACCTGGATCCTGTTGCGCGATCTGGAGCTGAATGGCGAACGCAATCGCTGTCTGTATGTTTTAAAATCGCGCGGCATGGCGCATTCCAACCAGATTCGCGAATTTGCTCTAAGCCGCATGGGGGTGCGCTTACTTCCCGCGTATGTGGGATCGGGAACCGTCTACACTGGATCAGCGCGCCTTGCACAGGAAGCTCGCGAACGAGCCGAGTCGCTGCGCGAGCAGCAACAGTTGGAGGAGAAGCGCAAAGAATTTTCCGTCAAGCGCAATGTTCTGGAGTCACAAATCGCCGCGTTGCGCTCCAAATTGTCCTCCGGCGAATCCGAATTTGCGCGGCTCACCCGGCAACGGAATGAACGGCAGCAAAGGTTGGCCCTGGATCGCGAGGAAATGGGCAAGATCCGCGGCGTAACCCGAGATAACCAGGGCGTGAATTCATGAGGAACTCCAGGGTGAAAGCCAAACCTCCCAAGACCGAGGCCACCGGTAACGCTACAGATGTTGTGCTCGAGCTTCGGTTGTATGTCGCGGGTCAAACACCCAAATCTTTGATCGCTTTGAAGAATTTGAAGAAAATTTGTGAAGAACATCTGCAAGGCCGTTACCGGCTGCATGTGATCGATCTTGTCAAGACCCCCCAACTGGCCCAGGATGACCAGATACTTGCGATTCCTACGTTAGTGCGCAATCTTCCTCAGCCGATTCGCAAAATTATCGGTGACCTCTCAGACACCCAGCGGGTCCTGGTGGGGCTCGATCTCCGCTCGCAGGCGAAATAATATGGAATCAGCATGAAAACGAAGGCTAAAAGCAGCAGGAAACCGAAGACAAAAGCCCCCCCAAAAAGAACGCGTAATAGAGCACCGAAGAGGCCGGTCAAGCGCTACGCTCTCCGGCTGTATATCACCGGACAGACTCCACGTTCGCGCCAGTCGGTCGAAAATCTTCGCGCGCTGTGCGACAAATATATTCCCGGTCAGTTTGATCTTGAAGTCATCGACATCTATCAGCAACCGGCGATGGCCGCGGCAGGGCAGATCATTGCCGCTCCCACCCTGATTAAGTCCATGCCATTGCCGCTGCGCCGGCTGGTCGGCGATTTTTCCGACCAGAATCGCGTAATTCTTGGGCTGGATATCAAGGTAAATGAGGAGCAGGGAAGTGCCTAAGCGGAAGAAACAGCCGGGCCGAGCCTCACAGGAAGTTAGCGATCTGCAGGGTCGCGTCGCGGAACTCGAAGAAACGCTGCGCGCCATCCGCATGGGTGAGGTGGATGCTGTGCTGGTCTCTGGCCCGCAAGGCGACCAAGTTTTCACCCTGCAAGGTGCAGAGCATCCTTACCGCCTGATGGTTGAAACCATCGACGAAGGCGCCGCAACCCTTGCTGACGACGGCACCGTTCTTTATGCCAATCGGAGTTTCGCTCAAATATTTGACGTTCCTCTTGAAAAGTTTATCGGCGCCCCGCTGAATGATTTCGTATTCGGCGAAGATCGTGAACTGATGGCCCAACTGATCGCGAATGCCAATAGCAATATCGTCCGCGGAGAAATTCGTCTGGATAGCCACCGGCAGCGCCCCCGCACTATTCGTTTAACGCTAAGTCCGGTTCGCGAGCAGGGTGTCCACACCATTTGCGTGGTTGCTACGGAACTCACGGAGTTGATCGAAACTAACGAAGCTTTGCGCGTCAGTGAACTTTCGCTTCGCCAACTTTCCGCGCGGCTTTTGAAACTCCAGGACGAAGAGCGCCGCCGCATCGCGCGCGATTTGCATGACACCACCGGCCAAAAAATTGCGGTGCTGTCCATGACCCTTGATCGTCTCGCCAAGTTGGTGGATACCAGGAAAGCTGATGTGAAGGACGCTTTAGCCGAATCACGCGACGTGGTCGGCAAAATTGGCGAGGAAATTCGCACACTCTCGTATCTATTGCACCCGCCGCTCCTCGATGAATGCGGACTTGCTTCCGCGGTGCTCTGGTACGCCGAAGGTTTCAAAAAGCGCAGCGGAATTCATCTAAACGTATCCATAGACGAAGAGTTGGTCAGGCTGACCACCGATGCCGAGACTGCTCTGTTTCGTGTGCTGCAGGAAAGCCTGACCAACGTGCACCGGTATTCCGGCAGCCCCAGCGCGGAGATTCGGATTTTTCAATCCGCCAGTAAAGTGCACCTCGAAATTGTCGATCATGGAAAAGGCGTGAAGGCTGGAACAGAACGCCCCGCGTTTGCCGGCGCGCCAACTCTCGGTGTCGGTATCCCTGGCATGCGCGAGCGCATCCGCCAATTGGGTGGCCAGTTGGAAGTGGAATTTAGCAACGAAGGCACGCGCGTGTACGCCTCGCTACCCACGGAAGCCTTTACGGAAGAAATCGAACCTGCTCGAGATAAGGAAAATTTTCAAGCCAATGCCCGCCAGCGGCCGGTGGTTCGTAGACGCATCCTGATCGCCGACGATCACGAGGTCATGCGCCGCGGAGTGCGCGGCCTGGTGGAAAGTCAGGAAGAATGGTCCGTTTGCGGCGAAGCTATTGAAGGAAATGAGGCCATCAACAAGACCAGGGAATTGCATCCGGACCTCTTGATTCTGGACATCAGCATGCCGGGGGTGAGCGGCATCGAGGCCGCACTGCAAATCCTGAAGGATGACCCCAACATGAAGATTCTTTTCTTCACCATGCACGATTCTCCGCAAATGATGCGTGAGATTTCCAATGTCGGCGCCTGGGGATATGTCGCCAAAGCTCGTGCGGGCAACGATCTCGTTGACGCTGTGCGCATAATTTTTGACGGCAAGAAATTCTTCCCACGCATCGCCTCCGCGTCCTGAAGCGAAAAACACTATTTCCAACCGGTGATCCCGTCAGGCTTGGCTTCAGCGCAAGTGGCGCATTTATTTTTCAATTGTTAATAATGTTAAAACCGCATTTATTATTAGGACTTTTTTCTAAAGCCTTCTCCCGATTGCACGGCTGTCCGGGTAGGTCAACCATACCTGAGAAGCAGCCTTGCGATGTTAATTTCGCCGCGAGCAGTTGCTCCAATCCAAAAAAGTCGAGGAACGTTATGAATGACAAACAATTGAACGGACTACGCGTGGCTATCCTGGCCACTGACGGATTCGAAGAAGCCGAATTGCTGGAACCGCGCAAAGCTTTGGACGCGGCCGGCGCAAAGACCACCGTGATCGCTCCAAAGAGCGGCAAGATCCAGGGCATCAAGCACGATGAAAAATCGGAAAAAGTTGCCGTGGACGCCACATTTGATTCAGTTAATCCTGCCGATTTCGACGCCGTGCTGCTTCCGGGCGGCGCCTTGAATGCCGACGCGCTCCGCGTGGTGCGGCAGGCACAGCAATTCGTTCAGGAAGCTAACAATGCTCACAAACCGATAGCTTTTATCTGCCATGCTCCGTGGCTGCTGGTCTCCGCCGGCTTGACCAAAGGCCGCACGGTCACCAGCTATCACACCATTCAGGACGACCTGCGCAATGCCGGCGCAAAGTGGGTGGACAGGGAGGTCGTGCGCGAAGGCAACTTTGTCAGCAGCCGCCAGCCCACCGACATCCCTGCGTTCAATCGTGAAATGATCTCGCTGTTCAGCGAACCCAAAGCTAGGGCGCACTCCGCAGTTTAAAACTCCCGCGGTTAAATAATCCCGGGGTTCCATAGAGCCCCGGGGTTTTTCTTTTTTGTCTTGCCAATGAGTCGCGCTCGTGTTTTCTTTGCACACTCCTTGTAACTCCGCTGCGCTATCGCATAAAATCCATATTCTTCTGACCGGGTCATTCTTTAAGGAGTTTCATGTCTCATCGCATCGCCGCAAAAATTACGGGTGTGGCAGGTTGCGTTCCTCCCAAACTTCTCACCAATGCCGATTTGGAAAAAATGGTAGCCACCAATGATGAGTGGATCCGTACGCGCACCGGCATTCGCGAACGGCACATCGTCGAAAAGGGCACGCCCACTTCGCATCTGGCCGTCCAAGCCGCCAAAATCCTTCTCGCGCAGACCAAGACAGATCCCACCGAAATTGATTTGATCGTGCTCGCCACCGTTACCCCGGACATGATGTTTCCTGCAACTGCCTGTGTTGTTCAAGACAAGCTTGGTGCGACGAAAGCGTGGGGCTTCGACTTGTCCGCAGCCTGCGCTGGTTTCGCATATGCGCTCACGGTCGGTGCGCAATTCGCGGCCGGCGCGCACAAAAAAGTTCTGGTTATCGGCAGCGACACTATGAGCTCCATCATCGATTACAAAGACCGCGGGACTGCTATTCTTTTCGGCGACGGCGCTGGCGCGGTTTTACTGGAGCCCGCTGGCGACAATGAGGGCATTCTCGACTTCGCTCACGACGTGGACGGCTCGGGAGGGAATTTTTTGTATATGCCCGGCGGCGGCTCGCTGCATCCTCCCACTCACGATACCGTTGATAAAAATATGCATGTCGTCCACCAGGAAGGTTCGCAAGTTTTCAAATACGCGGTGCGCCGCATGGCCGAACTAGCCGTGAATTTGCTGGAACGCAATGGTTTCAAGAGCGACGATCTCGCGCTGGTCGTGCCTCATCAAGCCAACCTGCGCATCATACGTGCCATGCAGGAACGCCTAGGGGTCGAGGATTCGAAAGTAATGGTGAATATCGATCGCTACGGCAACACGACCGCAGGCACCATTCCGCTGGGCTTGCGCGACGCGGTTGCCGAGGGGCGTCTGAAAAAGGGCGACCTGGTCCTGCTCGTAGCCGTAGGCGCGGGTTACACTACCGGCGGCGTGCTGATGCGCTGGGCATATTAAAATTAAAAAGTTTCGAGTATCGTCGCTTTGGTACGGTCTGATCGGAGCCTCGGGTATGCGTGTGCGTGCAGTCCTTCTGAGTTTTGCGCTCTTGGCGATTCTTCTCCTCAGTTCCTCGACTGTGCCCCAATCGCCGCAAAGTTCTAATCAACCTTCCGTGGCGCAAGATTCACCGGTGATTCGCAGTACTACCCGCCTTGTGCAGGTCAGCGTGGTGGTTACCGACAAGAAGGGGCAGCCCATCACCGGCTTAAAAAAAGAAAATTTCACGCTCACGGACGAATCGAATCCGCAGCAGATCGCTTTTTTTTCCGCCGAAGCCCCGCGTCCATCCACACCAACGACGCCGTTGCCGAAGAATGTTTATACCAACCGCTATGAATTAAAGGGTCAGGATCCGGGAGCCGTTACGGTAGTGCTGTTCGATTCGCTCAATACTTCCCCGCAAGATCAAGAGTACGTGCGTCAACAAGTCGTCAAATTTCTGAAGAACCTCAAGCCTCAGGACCACGTAGCCATCTATGCGCTGACTACCAAATTACTTTTGCTGCATGAATTTACCCAGGACTCCGCCGCGCTGGTGGATGCAGCTAATAAATTCAAACCAAAAGAACTAGCCGCGTTTGACGCCTCCAATACCGAGAGCTTTGACGTGCCGGGTCTGGCGGGTGCTCCCGGTTGGGCGCAATTTCAGAATGCGTTAAATGAAACTGATGCCCGGATCGCGGATCGAAAAAAAGCTAACCGCGCGGAAACCACCGCTGAAGCGTTCACCGCGATCGCTAACCACGTCGCCGCCATTCCTGGGCGTAAAAGCCTCATATGGGTCTCAGGGTCCTTTCCCAGCCAGATTATTGTGAACGCCATCGGCGGTCTGGACCGGGAGTCGCAGTCTCTGGATACCAACAATACTCCGTCATCGCATACCGCAAGTTCCACGCAAACATCTCGTCGCGGCGGACAGGACCGCTCGTCGGAATCGCTTGCCTCAAATACTACTCAGGTGGCGCGTGCACTGAACCGCGTGGACATGGTTTTGTATCCCGTGGACGCTACCGGAATCACGCCCAACTCCATGATGGACCCTAAAAATTCTTACAGTGACTCGGCGGTCAAATGCATGGATTGCGTTAACCAGGTCCCTGGCCCATCGTCGGGCATGTTTGAGAGGCAAGACCTGAGGGATACAGAGCGATCCATGGCCGATGCCACCGGTGGTGAAGCGTTTTATGGCAGCAACGATATCAAAGCCGCGATGGCCCGGGCTTTTGATGACGGGCGGTACGCTTACACCATCGGTTTTTATCCCAATCACGGCGAGTGGAATGGAAAATTTCGCAAGATAAAAATCCACACCACCATCGATGGCGCAAAGTTGCGCTACCGCGCAGGATATTACGCCGAGGCCGAGAAAGCTGACAGCGACGAGGCTCGCGCAAAAGCGGCCATGCGCACCGCGGCGCTCAGCCCTCTTGAGGCGGATGGCCTGGGGCTGATTGTGAGCGGGAAACTGGATGGCCCGTTAGCTCAACGCAAAGTCGAATTGCATGTGAGCTTTGATCCGAAGCAGTTGTTGTTACAGGCCGCGGACAATCACCGCAAGGGTGGCGTGGATTTGTATTTCGTGCAACGCGACGCCGCGGGGGAGACCGTTGCGGCAGAGAATCAACGCGTGGGGCTCAACTTCGAAGAGAAGCAATACGAATATCTCAGCACTGCGGGCGTGGTGCTCGCTAAGCACCTGACCATTAGTCCGCAGAGCGCCGACGTGCGTGTCTTCGCGCGCGATACATCTTCCGAAGCGTTGGGTTCGGTAACGATCCCGGTACAAGCCCTCTTCGAAGGCCCGCAAACCGCGAGCAGTTTGCCTGCGAAGATTGAGTCCCGGAAGTGAAAGGAACGGTCCGCAAGGTTTAGAGGGTTTGCGACGTTCTCGCTAGTTGCGTATGCAAAATGCGTATTCGCATTTTGTGGCTGCCGTCAGCGTCCGATTAGCATGAGCGCAGCGCCGCAGCCAATTGCATGTTAGCTTGCAGGCGATGATCGATCTGCACGGCGGCGTAGCGCGCGCAAATCGTGCCTTCCTGTTCTATCCATTGCGCCACGGCGGGAACGCGCACGCCGACCATCATATTCAGCGCGCGGGTCAATCCGTAATAAAACCGCACCATTGCTAGGCCCCGTCCGCGGGGCGTCAGATCCGGTGTCATGGCATGCAGGCCGGCAAATTGCACGAAGTCAGCGGCTTGTAGCGGCCGATTCTCCGCGGATATGGCCGCGAGCACGGACTCAGAAACTGGTTGAGAAGCGACACTGGCCAGAACAGCTCGCCAGTAATACATGCCGAATTGGGCTATGGCGACGGTTGATATAGCGAAGAGCATAGCGGCGAACATGCTTTTTTCCTCACGCGTATTCTCGCGTCACCTGCTGTTTTGCCCTATAGCTCACAAGTACCAAGCCCCTAGGACTTTCCCCTAACTATCTGTATTCATTAGGCTTACATGCCCATCAAGGACTGCATTGCCGGGGTCCTCACTTTGAACTAAGCTGCCCGGCGCAATCACTAGGTGAAATACATGCCCAATTCCCGCTGCCTCAAAACTGGAACAACGCTCGTCGCTCTGCTGATGGTCACAGTATGTGCTTTAACGCCACCCACCGCCTGCGCTGACGAACCCAAGGGCCGCCAGGCTGATCGCAACGCCATTAGAGCTGTCCTCACGGCCCAGCAGGAAGCCTGGAATCGCGGCGACATCGACGCATTTCTCAAAGGCTACTGGCATTCCCCCGATCTCACTTTTTCCGGAAGCAACGGTATTTTCCGCGGCTGGGACGCGGTGATGGCGCGTTACAAAAAGAATTACCCGGGGCGCAGCGCTATGGGCACGCTCGATTTTTCCAAGCTGGAATTTCGTTTTCTCGGGGCCGATGCCGCCCTGGTTCTGGGTCATTGGCATTTGAAGCGCGAAAAGGACGAAATCGGCGGAGTCTTCACTTTGGTCTTTCAACGGTTCCCCCAAGGCTGGCGCATCATCCACGATCACACCAGCGCCTCGCCCACAGAAACAAGTCCAAAGTAAGGGTTAATTTTTGTTCTGAGAATTTCTTCGACGAGCTCTCAACCTGTTTTGCGCTTACAACAACTCCAAAATGTCTTCGTAGCGTTTAAAGGGCGGTATCAAATACGCGCCAGCCATTTCGGTGCGCGCCCACTCCATCATTTTTCGCGCCACTTCAAACCCGCAATCTCGTGCCCCGGCTCCCGCCACTTCCAGCGACTTCAACACCGCAGGCGGAATCACAATTCCCGGCACCTCATTGTTCAACCGCAGCGCCTGCTTGTAACTATTCAGCGGCCACACCCCGATCAGCACCGGAATCGCCGGCTGGCCACCCAGCTTTTTCAAAAATGCATGCCAGTGCTCGGGATCAAACAACGGCTGGGTCATCGCGAAGTGCGCACCGGCCTCGATCTTGGCGTGGAATCTTTCAATCTCACCGTCGAGATCGTCGGCCACCGGATTGAGCGCCACGCCGATCGCGAAATTTGTCGCGCCGCCCAGAGTTTTTCCCGCCCAGTCCGTCCCCTGGTTCAGCCGGTGCAAAACTTTCACCAATCCAACGGAATCGACTTCATACACACCACTGGTTTCCGGATAATCGCCCACCGACGGAGGATCGCCGGTAATTGCCAGCACGTTGCGCACGCCGCCAACAGTCCACGCTCCCAATAGCATGGCCTGCAATCCGATGATGTTGTAATCGCGAGTGGTGAGGTGCGGCACGGTTTCCACGCCGCGAGCCTCCAGCGCACCTGACACAACGAGCGCATCCATACCCACGCGCGCCATCGCTCCGCTGTTCACATCAATGGCGTCGACGCGGCCCGAAGCCATGATTTTGTCCACTTGCTCGTAAACGCGGTCGAGCGAAATTCCTTTTGGCGGATCGATTTCCACGCAGACGCCGAATTCTTTGTTCTGCAGCTTGCGCCAGAATTTACTTTCCGGCTCGCGTTCTTTCACTGCCGTGGGATGCGCGGGCGTGGTCACCTGCGCAACAGTCGCGGCTTTCACCGGACGTAGCGACTTTACCGCCTCAGCCATCGCATGAATGTGCGCCGGCGTCGTTCCGCAGCATCCGCCCAGGATGCGCACGCCCATCGCCGCCGCCTCGCGCGCAAACAGCGCAAAATATTCCGGTGACGATTTCGGATAAACAATGCGGTCGCCTTCGCGCTTGGGGAAGCCTGCGTTAGGCATGCCGCTCACGCGCAAATCCGCGACGCCGGCCAGTTCCTGCAAAATCGGCAGCAAAGCCTGCGGGCCCAGCGTGCAATTCGCACCCACTACCTGAACGTTCTTGTGTTTTATCTGCTCGGCAGCAGCCGCCGGACGCAAATCGCCATACGTAGTGCCCTCTTCGGAGTAGGTCAGTTGCGCGATGATAGGCAAACCGGAAAACGACCGTATGGCATCGATGGCAATCAGCAGCTCTTCGATATACGTAAAAGTTTCCAATATGTAGAGATCGACGCCGCGCTCTTCCAGCGCCAGCGCTTGCTCATAGAAAATTTCCTTGATCTCTTCAGGCTCCGGATGCCGCGACTGTACGCCCAATCCTAGCGGCCCCATGGATCCCGCGACCAGAACTTCACTGCTCGCCGAATCGCGCGCGTCGCGAGCGATTTTTACTCCGCGGCTGTTCAGGCGCTGCACTTCATCACCAAGTCCCAGCGGCGCCAGCTTGAAGCGGTTGGCGCCAAAAGTATTCGTCTCGATGATTTGCGCGCCCGCCTGGATGTACGCCTGGTGCACGCGGAAAACGGCCTCGGGCTCGGTGCTATTCAGTTCGTCGAAACAGCGCTGCGCCCCCACAGTTTCGTGCAGCAGCGAACCCATCGCGCCATCGGCAATGAGAATCGCGTTCTTCAAACGTTCATTAAATTCCTGAATCTTCAATTGGCTTTCCAGTGTTTTTGAATTTTAGGAAGCGAAAGACGCCATCAACGCTTTTGTTCCATCAGGCTGGCGACCGTGCTCATTAAATCGTACTTCGTAAGGATTTCAAACCGCGCGTTGCCCATCTCCACGAATACCGCCGGATTTTCGTGGCTCAAAATATGCGTAATACGCTCCACCGGCGCGCTTCCGGGGATTTGCGGCAGCGGCTTGCTCATCATTTCGCGCACCACCAGCTTGCGCAAATCCTTGCCTTGTAGCGCCAGGTTTAAAATTTGGTCCTCATAAATCGTGCCGATGGGCAGGTTCTCTTCGAACACCGGAATCTGCGAAATATCCTGTTCCTGCATGGTTTTTAGAGCATGAAATACCGTTTGATACGGCCGCGCGATAATCAGGTCGCGCGCTTTGCGTGTGGCATGTTTGGCATGCACCACTTCAGCCGCCGTAATGGCCACGGCGGCGTCCACGTAACCGCGTTCGCGCATCCATTCATCGTTATAAACCTTGCTCAAATAGCGCATGCCGGTATCCGGCAGAAGGGCCACCACGAAAGCCTCCGGCCCTAAATCCTTGGCCAGCCGCAACGTTGCGGAAATGCACCCGCCGCCTGAGCCGCCTGTAAATAGTCCCTCCATCTTTACCAGGCGTCGCGCAATAACGAAGCATTCTTCGTCGCTCACCTGCAGTACATCGTCGAGAATCTTTAGATTCATGGTGCTGGGGAAAAAATCTTCGCCAATGCCTTCCACCACGTAGGTCTTGGCCCGGGTGGTTTCTCCGCGCTTCACAAAATCGTAATAGAGTGAACCAATCGGATCGACGCCGATAATTTTGACGTCCGGATTTTTCTCTTTCAAGTAACGGCCCACGCCGCTGACCGTTCCGCCGGTTCCCATCCCGCAAACAAAATGGGTGACTTTGCCTTCGCTGTCCTCCCAGATTTCCGGCCCGGTGGTCAGGTAATGTGCTTCGGGATTCATGGGGTTGTCGTACTGGTTGGGATAATAAGAATTGGGAATCTCGCGCGCCAATTTCTTGGCCACCGAATAATAGCTGCGCGGATCTTCCGGCTCGACCGCCGTGGGGCACACAATCACTTCCGCGCCCAGGGCCTTCAGCAAATCCACTTTTTCCTTGGACTGTTTGTCAGTAATGGTGAAAACCATTTTGTAATTGCGTACCGCGGCGACCAGCGCCAGCCCCATCCCGGTATTTCCCGAGGTGCCCTCAATAATGGTGCCGCCGGGCCTCAACAAGCCCTTTTTTTCTGCTTCATCGATCATGGTGATTGCGATGCGGTCTTTCACTGATCCGCCGGGGTTGATGTAGTCGGCCTTCACGTAAATCTGGGGCTTCAATCCCTGATTGATGCGATTCAGGCGCACCAGTGGGGTATGCCCGATGGCTTCCAGGATGTTGTTACACTTCATCGCGTCCTCGGGCCATAGCTAGCCCGCAATTCGCGTTGCAATGGCTGCATGATTTATTCAGTTTAGCACGCGTCTCAACCCGGTTCGAAAGCAGCCGCAGCGTAGTAGGCAGCATGGTAATCGTTAAAACAACCGAGCAAGCAACCTACCGCCAATACAATGCCTCGTATTAATGATCGTCACGAGTTGCGCGATCACGCATCACATTGTCATGGATGCGATGCTTAACATCCTTAACGTTACTTGGGTATCCTGATGACCTCACGCGCCTCAGTACTGAAAAACGGCAGGAAGCGAATCGAAGGAGAAACAAACGTGGCTCGTCAAAACATTTCCAGCGGCGCCCCGTGGGAGCCTATCGTCGGCTATTCCCGTGCCGTGCGTGTCGGCAACATCATCGCCGTCTCCGGTACCACCGCTACCGGTCCCGACGGCAATCTCGTTGGCGTGGGCGATGTTTATATTCAGACGCTGCAAACCATCAAGAATATTGAAGCTGCCTTGCTCAAAGCCGGGGCTACTCTCAATGACGTGGTGCGCACTCGCCTCTATGTCGTGGACATCGCCGAGTGGGAAAAAATCGGACGCGCTCACGGCGAAATTTTTGCAGCCATCCGCCCTGCCACCAGCATGCTGCAGGTCAGCAAGCTTATCTCTCCCGACATGCTCATCGAAATCGAAGCTGACGCCGTCCTCTCCTGAATTTCGCGGACACCTAGCTTCACAATTGTCGGCTTTGGGGGGCCGCACCCTTTGGTTTTTAAGGGTACGGATTTTTTCTTCCGGACTATTTTTTCGCCTTTACCAGCGCGCTCGCACGCGATATTTCAGCACCGAAGTCCCGTCCTTCTGCACCGGCACATGAAACTGCGCCGCAAACGCCGCCGTTTTCGTAGCCTTGTACGTTGACGAGAGCATTTCCCAATCCCCGCCAATCGGTTCATTCACTTCCACCACCACCGGCGAGTCTTTGTGGTTGCGCAGCGTAATTTCAAACTCCATCTCCCAGGTGTGATTATCGATGCGTTTGTAATCGGTTTGCTTGCGCTCCGACACGATGTCAAACGCATTGCCGATGTGCACGGTCACGGTTTCATCTTTGGGAGTGTGATCGATGTGGTCTTCGCCGATAAACAACACGCCGCCCTTCGAATCTTTCTGATACACGCGCACGTTCCCCGCAGGCATGGGCATGCCCAGTCCGGCCTTCTGCTCGTTCTTGAATTTGTAATACACCAGTACGGCGTCTTTAATCGGCGACCCCGGGTTCTGCGCATTGTGGTAATAATAATTCTGCCCATTCACGATGAAGATTTTCTCGGTTGGCACACCCGTCCCTTGCAGCAAGCTGATTTGCTTGGTCTCTTTGTCTTCGATCGAGGTGCGACGCCCCAGCGTGTAGAGGTGATATTCGCTGAAGTTTTCCTGCTGGAATTGCGGTGCCGCAGCCTTGGCGTTGCTCGTAACGTCGCGCGCCAGTACTTCTAATCGACCGTTCTGTGACAAGCGATTTAATTCTCCCGCCACCAATTGCAGTCGCGCATTGTGGAATGCCGTGCCGCTGGTATTGCCGAGGGTCACCCAGCCATCCAGATCCGCAGCCTTGTCCTCGCGTCCCACGGTTAAAATGTAATCCGCATTCCACGATAGATTGCTCGCAAGATACGACGCCTCGATTTGCTGCTTCCGTCCGCCGTTATTTTCCAGCGACATCAATAGAGTGGGCCGTTCGAAAAGATTGGCAGGCACTTCCGGGAACCGGTAGCCCTCCGCATAAACTCCGGTAACGATGTCATTTCCGATCTTCCACACCGGCCCATTGTTATCCGCCAGCAAGGTGGCTTTCACATCTTCATGCTTGAGCTCGCCATTTTCGCGCGAGGTGCGTACCAGCGTCACTTCCTTGCCCACATATTTGTTCAGCAGCTTTGCCGGCTCCAGCAAATCGTATTCGTAATTTTGTTCGATCACGTTCAGCTTGTCCGGCTCCGTCAACGACCGGAAGTGTACCGTGGCAGGATTCACCGTAGCCGCAATGTCCGCAAATTTCAGGCTGAACATCCCGGTCGGCAGCGTTAGTTGTCGGACATCCCGCACCAGCGCGATGTTCGAGTTATAAACGGTGACGTTCAGGTCGGTCTGATCGCCGAGTGTGGTGGACTGGGCATTCTTCTCACGGTTAGCTTCCGTTTCTTGCTCAGCGCCGCCGTTATGGCGATGCCCCTTGGCATAAATTCCCGTACCGACACCC
The DNA here is from genome assembly GCA_035482155.1 of Verrucomicrobiia bacterium. Lineage (GTDB taxonomy): Bacteria > Acidobacteriota > Terriglobia > Acidiferrales > UBA7541 > Acidiferrum. The sequence goes on from DATHRB010000033.1 coordinate 221,228, forward strand.
GATGCAACTAACAGAGTCACTGCGGTGGCAACAACTTTGCCTTGAAATTTGCGGCGCTGGGCTTTCATCGCGTCACCTCGATTGAATTTGTCGTACTCCCTTAGAACGCCGCCGCCGAAATTTCTTGCACCCAAAATTTATGAGCGAGTG
>DATHRB010000034.1:0-237847 GCA_035482155.1 Verrucomicrobiia bacterium
CTACAATTCTTAGAGCTTGCATCGCGGGTAACCTCCGCTTTGTGGGTTAGGGACGTTGTGCGGCCTTGAACCGCGCGGCGTCCCGCTTTTTACCTGGGCCTACTTTGGATTCCTTCTCTTAGACATATTTGTACTTTTTAAGATAGCTATCAATTGCCATCCGAATTAGAGCGCTAACAGGCGCACCAGTTCCCTCTGAGACCTTCTTTAGCTTCTTTAGCTGTTCATCAGAAAGCCAGATGTTTGTGCGTTTCATTGTTCCAATATACACCTATAGGCATACGTTTGTCAATAGGACGAAATGGCCGGTAGCCCAAGTTGCCCATTTGAGGGGGTGGCCAAAAGGCGGAAGTGGTTGCAGCATCGCGTCTTAGGCTATTCCCTTCCTCGTTCGCAACGATGAGGTCGCCGGTTCGACCCCGGTCTCGTCCACCAAATTTTAGAAATAACTTCTGTTCCCCTTCATCAGTCGTCAGTTCGTTCTCACATAAATCCCCCACAACGTTTTTGACTTTGCAATTCACAGCGGCGTATAACAGCACTTTGCGTTTTGAAAGGGGATCGTCATGAACGATGACATCACCAAAGACCTGTTTTCCCGCCGCAAATTTCTCGAATCAAGCTCCGCAGCCATCGCCGCCGCAGGCATGCTGGCCTCCGACGCCGCTGCCCAAGGCGAAAAACAACTCTACCCCTCCAACGACGAGCGCAAGCCCTACCCCACCAAGGACGACCGCAGCTCCAGCGCTCCCGGCCCCGGCAATCCCGAAATTGACTCGCAAAATCCGGACTCCTTCCTCCCCCCGCCCACCGACGCAGGCGGAGTCCAAGCCTTCAAATACCCTTTCGGCATCGGGCACAAACGCATGCAAGAGGGCGGCTGGTCCCGCGAAGTCACCGTCCGTGAGCTCCCCGTTTCAAAATCCATCGCCGGAGTTGATATGCGCCTCACCGCCGGCGGCGTCCGCGAGCTGCACTGGCACACCGCCGGCGAGTGGGCCATCATGCTTTACGGCAACGCCCGTATCACCGGTCTCGACTCCGAAGGCAAAAGCTTTGTCGACGACGTCGGCGAAGGCGACCTCTGGTATTTCCCCACCGGCATTCCGCACTCCATCCAGGGCCTCAAGCCTGACGGTGCAGAATTCCTGCTGGTCTTTGACGACGGCAACTTCTCCGAATACGAAACCGTACTGCTCACCGACTGGATGGCCCACACTCCCAAGGACGTCCTCGCGCAAAATTTTGGCATCAACGAGCAGTCCCTGAAAAAATTGGTCGGCCGGGAAAAATTTATTTTTCAGGCCGCCGTCCCCGGCCCGCTCGACGCCGACCGCAAAGCCACCGCAGGCACGCTGGGCCTCTCGCCCATCGATTTCGGTTTCCGCGCCTCAAAAATGCCCGTCACCAAGCGCACCAAGGGCGGCGAAGTCCGCATCGTCGACTCCACGAAATTCAAAATTTCTACCACGGTGGCCGCCGCCATCGTCACCGTCCATCCCGGCGGCATCCGCGAACTCCACTGGCACCAGAACGCCGACGAGTGGCAATACTTCATGGCAGGCAAAGGCCGCATGACCGTCTTCGCCACCGGTGGCCGCGCCCGGACCATGGACTTCCAGGCCGGCGACGTCGGCTACATCCAGAAAACTCTGCCTCACTACATCCAGAATACCGGCACCACCGACCTCAAATTCCTCGAAATGTTCAAGAGCAACATCTACCAGGACCTCTCCCTATCCCAATGGCTCACCCACACCCCACCCGACCTGGTCATCGCCCACCTAGGTATAGACCGCGCCACCCTAGACGCCCTACCGAAAGACGAAATGGTAGTCATGCCCGGATGATCACTGGCACACCTAGGGAATCTCCGCACCGGGTGCCCCGCGTTCGCAGTTGAGTCTGAACGCGGGTCTTGGGTTTTGACTCCCGTTTATCTGCGCGGCGGTTTGCCCAGCAGTTCGCTGACTCATTGCTAAAGGCTTGGATGTCAAAGATTGACATCCGCCGATCGCTTCAATTATTCTGGACGAATTGATACGCAGCGAGGTAAATCATGGATCAAATGAACATCTCGATCACCGATGAGCTCGCTGGTTACGTCCGCAAGAAGGTCAAGACCGGACGCTACAACAATGCCAGCGAAGTCGTCCGCGAGGCTCTGCGCCGCATGGAAGACGCCGACCAACGCGCCTTGCGGCTCGCCAAACCCACCGCAGACGATATTCTCGCTGACCTCACCGAAGTACAGCTCGAGGGCATTCGCCGCCGCGTTCGCGAAGGGCTGGAAGACATCAAAGCGGGCAGATTCACCGAATACGAAGGCCGCGAAGGATTAAAGAAACTGGCTGAAGAAGTAAAAGCTGCCGGCCGTAAGCGTATGGCCGCCAAATCCTCTGTCAAGTGAAGTAATGCCTTACCGCGTTTCGCACGCCGCGCGCCAGGATCTCGAGGAAATTTTCGAATACTGGGCCACCCATGCAAGCTCGCACGGCGCAGACCGCGTACTCGATAGCATCACTGATCGGTTCTGGCTGCTCGGCGAATTTCCACGCTGCGGCAAGTGTGTCCCAAACTCTGCAGGCGGCCTTTTCTGTTTCCCAGCAGGAAATTACCTCATCTACTACCGCTGGAGTCGCCGTGGTACAGATATCATCCACATCTTTCACGGTTCTCGCGACCAGAGGCGCGCTCTTAAGCCGACCCAGAAAAGCCCCCGATAAACTGTTAAGCCAGAGCGCTGCGGCGGGTGCGTTCCTCCGCTTTATGTCCTGTCGGCCCTTGATGCCCTGAAAACAAAAATGGCCAGCGAGTCATTTCCTCGCTGACCTTGGAAGGCGAAGCGTCCCACGAACAGAACGCCTGATTGGGACCCAGCATTACCTGAAGTTCGTCCGCTGGAATCGGGCGCGGCAAACCTTTCGGGTTTAATTCACCCAGTACAAGCATAAACTGCTTTGACCACTCTGAAGTGTCGCCTGCAAGAGCATCAATGCTGGCTTTAGTTGTAGGCGGCGTGGGCTTTGCGGCCAAGAGGGGTGGTGGACGCCAGCTTCATCACCGCAGGAATAAGTTCCTCACCGAGGTACATTTTATCCAGCAGCTCCGACGCGCCATAACTTCGCGCCAAAGCCCGCGTGTTTTCATCGTTCCACACTGAAATTGCCAGCACCGCAGCTCGGTAAGCATGCAGCCCCTCGCTGACATTCATCGGCGTGAGGTAGGTACTATCCGGCATATGTAAATCGAGGATCACCACGTCGGGTTTAAACATGCGGGTCAGGCTCAGACTCTCGGCGAAATTCTTAGCCTCAGCCACTAGTTCAATCTCTGGCTCCTCGCCCAGCAAAGTGCGAAGTGCCGCACGCATCATTCGGTTGTCATCGGCTACTAGAACTTTTATACACATAGTGGAGGGACGCGTTCCACTTCTGGTATAACACCTCTGTTAGTAGCTGTCTATCTTTTGCCCGTGTCGGGCAGCCTACCCACTGACATTACTTGGTTGGAAAACCCAACGCACAAAATGAAAAAGGGTACCCCTGTTCATCGGGAGCACCCTTTACCTTGAAGACCCAACAGATTCCTGGAACGTTACCGGCCCTGATTGTGAAATGCGTCTTCGTAACCCCGCGTAAATCCTTTGCGGTACTGTTCCTTGTATAGCGCTTTATCTCCGTAGTCCTTCCGGTAGCCATGGTCGGCGTCCTTGAACGCGTCGTGCTTATCCGGCCGGTATTCCTTGTGATTACGTAGATCGTTTTGTCCGGCGCTAATCCCGTCGCGATATCCGATATCGGTCGCCACGTCGGTGTACGCCCACTTCGCGTAGGCGTCCGCATCCTCGTCCCTGCGGGGCACGTGATCGGGATCATAGTTCTCTCCCGTTAGCCCATAAATATCGGTACGCACCGGCCGGTTGTTATATCCATCGTCATACCCGGATTTGTAACCGTCGCGATAGCCATCCTGAAAATCCTCGCGCCGCCCCATGAATTCCTCATAACCCAGATCTGCGTTTCGAAAATCTTGACTATCCAGGTTGGACTTCACGTTAGCTTTCAAGTCCGCGCGACCTTGACGGAATCCGTCTCGATACCCGTGTTGGAATCCATGCTCGCGAGCTTTCCGGGACCCTCCGTAATCTTGAGCAGCGGCCACGCCTGCCAACATCAGTAAGGCTAGGATCGCAGTAGCGGCATATTTCAAATGTCGAATCACCTTTTCCTCCTTGCACAGTGAGTGCTCCCACAAGTGTCGATTGGCCGTCACTCACCGTCGATAAGGTAATCACCCTAAGGTCGTCCTTTCATCACTGTAAGTTCCGATCAATCCTCGTCGTGGCCTTGGAGGTCGCGGTTTTAGCCGCGACGAATACAGCAGCCGCTTACACGGGCTTTAGCCCCTGAAGCTCGGAAGTCCACGCCGCAGCTTTGTGTCTCAGTTTCGTAGTTCGCGGTTTTGTAGTTCGGCGCTTTGCAGGTCGCGGCTTTAGCCCCGCCGCCCTTTACCGACCGGCTGTCCGTCATCCCGTATTTTCTGTCCTTAGTACAGTTACCGTCATCGTAGCTAACCGGTAAAATCACTCGCATCGCGCCGGAGAAATCTAAGCTCCTGCCCAGTACATATGAACCGTGAACCATTCAGACAGCGCCCGCCAAATGCCCCATCCATCAACCACCCCTGTCATTTCGACCGGAGTGGGTCGACGCTTTTTCCCCACCTACGCTCCTGGGAAGGTGTCGGCCCACGCGGTGGAGAAATCTCTATTCGACCGATCATATGAGCCTGCCGTCAGCGCAACTAAAAGTTACTTTCCAGTTATAAATCCGCGCGATTTCAGACCACCGATCGCATTCAAGCGGCTCAGTCTCAGCATGTTCCAAGCTCTTGCCGCATTTGCACATTGCTGGCAGAACAGCTTTGCTTATTATCAGCAACTTACAGCCTCTTTTTTCGCCTCTTTGTCGCTTTTCACACCTCCAATCTCTTGTTTTCAACACCTTATGGACTCTTTTCTGCAAAACAGGGGTACGGGGTAGCGACGTCAAAAAAACCAAAACGAATCGCCTCAAAGGCTGCCAGCCGGCAGCGACTTTAGGAGCGAGCTGACACCATTCCAGACAATCTGCACGCCAATACACACCAGCAGGAACGACGTCAGTTGCAAAATGACCGTCATGCCCGTCGTGCCCAGCACGCGGCCCAAGCGATCGGCAAAGCTGTAGCAAAGATAAATGCTGGCAGCCAGGAGGACGCACCCGAGGAACGCCGTCAAAATGCTCCACACATGCAGCCCGTGATGATACGGAGCATTCGCCCCCAGCGTGAGCGCCACGGATATGGACCCCGGCCCCACCGTGAGCGGCAGCGTCAACGGATAAAAGGCATCGCCGTACGGATCCTGGGGCGGAACATTCTGCGCCATTTCTTTTTGACTGTAATTGCCGCGCTTCAGCAACGCCCAACCGTTGGAAATCACGATGAGTCCGCCGCCCACTTGCACCACCGGGATGGAAATTCCGAAGAATCGCAAAATGTAGGTGCCGACAAAATACGAACCGACCAACAGAAAAAAACTATTCATGGCAATCCGCCACGAGAGTTCTTTGCGAACGGCCGGCGAATAATCCTGGGTCATGGACAGAAAAATCGGGCTGCCGCCCAGCGGATCCACAATGGGAAACAATGCGCTGAGAATCAAAAATAAACTTTTCGCCGCTTCCACCATGACAAATCTCCAGCCCGCACCGAACAGTGCACCCAGAATGGCGCCACGCAAAACTGTGCCACCAAGCACAGTTTTGTTGCGCGCTGTGAACGCTCTGACGCGGCTCACATCATAACGTTGAATCGCCCAAACACCCTGAGAGGAGTAAACGCCTTTGGGACTAAAGCTTTGGTCGCAACGCGGCAGCAGCGATTGCCAGGAATTCCTGCGCGCGCACCCTATCAGCGAGCCGTCCCCGCGCCGAATCACGCGAGCCGCCGCCCTTGCCACCAACGTGCTTCAGCGCTTCGCCCAGTAAAGCGTTCATGTCTTTCTTTGCCGACGGATGCTGCGAGAAAAAAATGTGCCCACACTCGCTGCGAACAACTAACGCTACGGCGTTTTCTACCTGGGCCACTTCGCGCGCAAAAGCTTGCACATACTCCGGCGGGTCGTCTGCAAAGAGCTTGGCGACCACCCGCAGGCCGTCAGCGCCAAGTGGAGAATCTTGCAGGGATGCGCGCGCATCCATCTCGGCCAGTTTTCGCATGCCGGCGCGCGCGCTTTTGAAATGGGCATCGCGCTCCATGACCACGCGCTCAGCCGCCGACCCAGCTTCTTGCGGCGAACAATTCAGCCGTTGCGTCACGGCGCGCAACGTCGCAAAATCTTCTCGTGCTAGCCGCTCCGCTCGCCGCCCACATGCAAATTCCACGCGCCAATCCTGCCTGATCCTCGAAACACCGCGTACCAAAATCATTCCGATCTGGCCGGTGCGCTGCACGTGCGTGCCGCCGCACGGCTGCAACTCCAGTGCTTCAATTTCGATGGCTCGCAGCGTGCCGCTGCGCTCCACATTTTTGCGCACGCCGGCGGCAGCCAAGGCTTCCGCTGTTCCGTACTTCACATTCACCGCGCGGTCCGCATACACGACGTCATTCGCAGCGGCCATCGCGCCATCGAGAATTTCCTGCGTGGGCTCTTGTCCACGCAAATCGATGGTGCAAACGTCCGAACCCAGATGAAATGAAATAGTCGGCAGCGAAAATCTCGAGTGGAAGATCGCGGACAAGACGTGCTGGCCGGTGTGCTGCTGCATGTGATCGAAGCGCCGACTCCAATCAATAATTCCCTGCGCCGAACCAATTGCAATGGGCTTGTCGACAACGTGGATCACTTCATCTTCTTCGTCGAGCACATCCACCACACGCGCATCTCCCAGCCGCCCAATGTCGTGCGGCTGGCCGCCGGAGGTGGGATAAAACGCAGTGCGATCAAGCTTTGCGCGCCACAACGCTCCGGGCGGAGGGCCCTCCGGATTTTCAGGCGCGGCGGCGCCCTCTGGCTCGCAGCTCAACACCTGGGCGGTAAATTCCCGCGCAAACGCATCGTCGTAATAAAGCCGTTTGGTCGTCATTTGTGTGTTGCTGTCCGTTACGCAAATTCATCAAGAACAGTGAGGTTGAAAATTTTAGCACAGGCTAAATTGGCTGCCATTTACGGCAAAGTGGATTGTGAGCCCACCAAAAAAGGCGCGAAATCACGATATAATTAAAGGATGCCGGTGCGCCTTATCGCTCTTGATATTGACGGTACCCTGCTGGATAGCCGCTGGCAGATTTCTGAAGCCAATCGCGCGGCCATCGCAGAAGCGAGCAAACGTGGGATTGAAGTCGCGCTGGTCACCGGCCGCCGCTACGACTTTGCCCTTCCCGTCGCGCAGAAAATTGATTCTCCGCTAACCATGATCGTAAATAATGGAGCGCTGATCCGCTCGAAGGAAGGACGCACACACGTGCGGCATTTGCTCCCTCGTGGCATAGCTAAAAAAACTTTGGAAATTACCAAGCCGTGGCGAGAATGTGCCGGGGTGGTTTTCGATCGGCCCAGCGCGGAACAAGTGATGATCGAATCGCTCGATCCTGACGATTCGCTGCGTGCCGGGTATTATTCGCGCAACCGGGATTTCATCGCGCTGGCCAAACCGCTGGAGACTTGTTTGACGGAGGATCCTATTCAGGTTATGTTCTCCGGCAGTATTGCACCGATCCAGGAAATAGAGAGGACATTGCGTGCGGCGCCGTTCGCAAAAGAATTCGCCCTGGCGGTGACCATTTATGCCAAAAAAGATTTCGCGATGATCGATGTGATCAATCCGTCATGCTCCAAGGGTTCGTCGCTCGCAGAGTGGGCCGCTCTGCGCGGCATTGACCGCGAGGACGTACTGGCCATCGGCGATAATCACAACGACCTGGAGATGTTGAATTTCGCGGGAATTCCCGTGGTGATGGAAAATTGCGTCGCGGAATTGAAGACGTTCGGGTGGCACGAGACGCGCAGCAACGACAACGACGGAGTGGCCGCAGCCATCGAACTCTTTGCTTTGAAAGAGGCGCCATCATGCGCGTAAATCGCAAGCTGATTCTTCTGATAGGAGCTTTGTTCCTGGCTCCTTTGTTTTTGGCCACGGCGTTGCGCGCCGAATACGTGGTGCTGCGCAGCGGGCAGCGCCTGACCGTAACTGGCTATCAATTACTGGGCAACAAATACCGCCTGCAGATGAATGGCGGCTTTGTAGAAATTCCCAGCGAGGAAGTCGTCGCCATCGAGCCGGAAGAAGTATTCACGCCGATCGTCGTGGCTGTTAAACCTGGTGCGCTGGCACAAAATGCCCAATTCGGCCAATTCATTCAGTCTGCCGCCACGCGTTTCCACGTCGACGCGGACCTAATCTCCAGTGTGATTGCCATTGAATCCGACTTCAATCCCAAAGCGGTGTCGCGCAAAAATGCGCGTGGACTAATGCAGCTCATTCCCGGCACGGCAAATCGACTGGGAGTGCGCAACGTTTTTGATCCGGCTGAAAATATCGACGCGGGCACACGCTATCTAGGTGAGCTGCTGCACCGCTACGACAACGATTTGATCCTGGCACTGGCCGCGTACAATGCGGGTCCGGAGAGAGTGCAGAAATACGGGCGTGTGCCGCCATTTCCTGAAACCATGTCGTACGTGAAAAAAGTAAAGCACACATACGATCAACAAAAATTGCCGCCGCCAGCTACTGTAGCGCCTAAAGTTAATTCCCCTACGTAATCTCCGAAGTGTAATTTTGGAAAATCAGATTAGGTGAACAAAAAATTGCGCCTGCGGCCGCGACGAGAAATTTTTATTGCTGTGGAGGCTGCTCGGGTGCGGCCAGCGGCGGAGCCGGAGAAGGTGTGCCCGGGGCAGACGTGTTGCCCGGCGTAGCGGGCTGGCCCTGATTCGGATTCGTAGCGCCCGGCTGCTGGCCAAATGAACTTGGGTTGGTGCCGATGTTTTGACCCAAACCAGTCCCGGTTTGCAGCGGCGCCTGGCCGGCAATTGTGGTGTCTTTTGACGGGTCCCAGATAAATTCAAACAGATGATAGTTTTTGGCCTTCTCGTAGACCATGACTGAGGGCGCGGAAATTTTGCTTCCTACTCCAATAATATTTCCGCCGATGATTGTAGAGGTTTCCGTAGGAGTTATAGGTTGCGGCGTGGACATTGCGTCGCTCGATGCGGCCCCCGATGTATCCGCAGATGCCGGCTGCGAACCGCCCGGCACTGTTGCGACTCCACTCTGAGCAGGCGGTCCACCTTGACCACCACTCGGCGCACCACCTTGGGCAGCGGGGTCGCCAGACTGTGGCGTACCAGACTGGGCAGGGCTGCCACCCCCGCCTCCGGTGGGTGACGCCGCACCAGTTCCTGATGCAGGAGTTCCAGAAGTTGCTCCGCCATTGGCGGTCGACGATCCAAACGAACCAAATCCCGAAGATGAGCCGAAGGCTGAAGATGAGGAGGAGCCAAACGCGGAAGATCCTCCCGCTGGCCCGGTGCTGTTATTCGCCAACGCTGATGCGGCAGTACCCAGGCCCGCGCCGCCCGTTGGTAATTGGAGAGTTTGCGGAGGTTTGAGGCTGCCAATCAGCTGTCCGGCCGGGCCCACGTAAATGAGCCGCCAGGAACCGTCTTCAGCATTCATCGGATCTTTGTAGGCCTGCCGCATGAAACGCAGCGAGCCGGTCTTTGGCTTGGTCAGATCGTCGATGGAGGTCGGAAAGCGCCCCATCTTGCGGTAATACAATTTGACTCCGCGCACATATTGACGCCCGCGCCAAACCATTTCCTTTTCTTTTTCGCGCTTCCCTTCCTGCAGGATGCGCGGGGCGGCAACCATGGCACCTATGAGCATGAGGGCGGTGAAAAATATCACCATCATCAGCGCGTAACCCGCTTCGCGGCGGCGCGCGCGACGCGTTGAGAACTTTTGCGGTTTGAAGAAATTTTCCATCAAGCTGGCGGCGTCGCCTGTTCTTCTTGCATTGTTACCGTATTGTGGCGGCCGGTAGCGATCTCCTCGAATTCGAGGTTGGCATTGTTTATTTTGACGATACGAAAGCGGCCCAGCAAGGTGTCGCCTTCCCCGACAATATAAACCTCATCGCCATCGGACAAAAAGGCACGGCGCAAGGTTCCATTGGGAATTGTGCCGTATCCAAAAAATTTCATGTTGCCGGGCAGCGTGGGCGGCGGTGGCGGCGGCAAAATCGGAGGCCCTTGCTGCACGTGTTGTGCGATCTTGTTTTCCTTTGGCTGATCCTTTGGCGGCGCGATTTCGCTGAAGGGATTGCGGCCCAGGCTGTGATATTCGGTTTTCTGAGCAGCTTCCATCTTGTCGCGATGCAATTGGGGATTCTCAACCGCGAGTAACTGGTAATTCTGGAAAGTTGCCACACTCCCGGGGCCCGTCGGGGATGTAGTGCGATTGAAATACCACACTACTCCCATGATCAGCACCAACACGGCCAGCACGATCATTTGGTTCTTCTGGGTCATTTACGCGACTCGAAAATAGGTTTTCATATGTACGGTTACTCTAATTGGCCCGTTGGCGCCCTGATTCTGAACATCGCTGGCGAGGGCCAGCCCGTCGACCTCATACAGATTCTTGGATCGTTGCAATCCATTCAGAAATCGGACCACGGCGGTATATTCGCCGTTCAAGAGAAGATCAATATTCACTTCCTGCAAATTGCGCTTGGGAATTTCCTTTTGTTTAAAGCTACGTCCCTCGATTTGCGCACCGGCTTTTTTTGCAATTCCGTCGAGTTCCGCGGATACCGAGGAGTAGCCGTTGCTGACCGGAAGCAAGGATTGTTCAAAGCGGTCGCAGTCCCTCTGGATCGCGGGAGTCAGCTGGCGGATGGATTCGCCGCGCTTGATGTCGGCGCGCAATACTTCCATTTGCTGATTCTGCAGCGCGAGTTCCTGCTGCGGAGTGTGTGGCGCGGAGCTAAGTTGCCAACTGTACGCGGCAAGGGCCACATCGGCAAGAACCAGGAGCGCCAGTGCGCCGATGACCAAGCGCCTTTGTAATTTAACGTCGCGTTTCATCAGCTCCTCGAATAGACGGCGGTCAGCTCCACGACTCGCTGCTGGCTGCCGTTCTTGCCGGGCATATCAGTGTCTAACTGAATGTCGCTGAATTGATGAGACTCTTCAAGAGCACGAAGGAATTTCAATTTGGCGTCGTCGCTGGAAGCACCGACGGTGAGTCTTACTTCAACATGTCCCTTGGCTTGTTTCGGCTCAATGCTTACCACGCGGACGCCCCCGGGAAGAATGCGCTCCAGGTCCATAAACATTTGCGTCCAGTTGAAGCTGCGATTATCAATCAGGGAGTTGAGGAACGCCGCGCGATCATGGAGCTTGGCGTTTTCGGGTTGAGCAAAGAAACGTTCCAGGTCAGCGCGTTCGGCTTGTAATTCTCCGATTCGACGACTGGTGATTTCCGATTGGGCGCGCAGGCGCGCATCTACATTTCGTACCGAGTAGACGTGCCATCCCAAACCGAGAAATATGATGCCGGCGACGGCGGCAACGAGACCTGCCACCACCATGAAACGCCGATGCGTTTCCTGCGCTTTGGTGGCTAGATTAAGACGAACTCTCATGTGCTGAAAACTCCGAACATTTTCAAGATTCTACGCGCCGCTGATCTAGCCGCGGTGCATGGCCCAACCTACCAAACCTTCCAGTTCCCGCTCTGCAAGGGGCCGAACATCGTCGTGCACGCGCCCGCCGGCCACCGCGGAATGCAGCAAAGAACTTATTTCACACTGGAATTCTTCCCGGAAAGGCGGCACAAATTCGGGTAAGCGGGGGCCGAGTCCGGTGAGGCTCACGGCCTGCACTCCTTCCCGCCAGGTGTCCTGGTAATAGGCGGCAACCGGGTAAATTTCTTCCAGCAGCATTTGGGGCGTGAGGTCGAGGCCTTGCGCGGGCAGTTCCGTGCAGCGATACCCGCACAGGACGCCTTCGCGCACGATTACGGTGGTCAAGGAATTTTCCGACACACGGGCGAGCAGCGTGGGCTTCTGATCATCCAGCAAGGTGATGGCGGCGAGGGAAGAGCTCAGAACCACGCCGGGGCGCAATTCCACCGCTTCGGCCAACGCTTCGTATTCGCGAACGATGCGCAGCCGCGCGAGCGCGGTGACAATGTCGACACCATCCTCGCGTGGGGATTGGCGCATATAAGAGATCAAAGTCTCATCCACTTCGAAGGGGACGCTCTTCTTCAGCTTCCATCGCAACATGGGTACCGCTTCCTGGGCAGAACGCGGAAATTCGTCAAAGTGCTGGACGAAAACTCGGATCACAGGATCGGGCAGGATGAGCGCGACGTCTTCATCCTTGGCTTTTAGTCTGGTGCAGGCGTTGCTGACCGCGAGTTTAACCGCCGCAGGATTTCCAATATTGGATTCAACTGCCGAGGGCACAATCGCGCCTTGCGGGAGAGTCTCAACGGCATACCCATCCAGCGCTCCGGTCCTGCCAAAGCGCGCCGCGGCCACGCGTTCCGGGGTTATCTCCAGCGCGAGCGGCGGATGAGGTGTGGCGTCCAGCCAGCGAGTGATGCGGCGTACGAGCTCGCTTTTGTAAATTCCCTGGTGAAACGCGGTAGCGCTATTCAACGAAGGTCACCTTGTTGATTTCCTTCACGCTGGTAATTCCGTCGCGAATTTTCGCCAAGCCGCTTTCGCGCAGCGTGATCATGCCCTCATCGCGAGCGATGCGCTTAATTTCGGAGGTGGGCCGGCGATCCACAATCATTTCACGAATGCGGTCGGTCAAATCAAGTAGTTCGCAGATGGCGGTGCGTCCGTGATAACCGGTACCCGAGCATTCCAGGCACCCTGCTCCTTCCATGAGGGTGATGCCGCTCCAGGCGGCCGGGTCAAGGCCCGCTTCCTTTAATTCGGTAGCGGAATATTGTTTGGGCCGCCTACAGTTCATGCAAATGATGCGCACCAGCCGCTGGGCCATAATGCAGTTCAGAGCGGACACAAAGTTGTAAGGCTCGACGCCCATGTTGATGAAGCGGCCGATCACGTCAGTGACGTTGTTGGCGTGAACAGTGGTGAAGACCAAGTGGCCAGTCAGCGCGGATTGAATGGCGATTTGAGCGGTTTCTTGATCGCGAATTTCGCCGACCATGATTTTGTCGGGGTCATGGCGCAGAATGGAGCGCAATCCGCGGGCGAAGGTCAGGCCTTTTTTCTCGTTGACCGGAATCTGGGTGATGCCGCGAAGTTGGTACTCGACGGGATCCTCGATGGTGATGATCTTGTCCTCATCGGACTTAATTTCGTTGATGGCAGCGTACAGCGTGGTGGTTTTTCCGGAGCCGGTTGGACCGGTGACCAAGACCATGCCGTAAGGCTCCCGAATATAGCGGCGGAAGCGGCGCATCTCTTCCGCGGAAAAGCCAACGACGTCGAGGCTTAAACTCTGGAATTTTTCGGAGAGCGTTTCTTTGTCGAGAACGCGAAGAACCGCATCTTCACCGTGGCTCGCGGGCATGATGGAAACGCGCAAATCGATGTAGCGGCCCTTGTACTTGACGCGGAAACGGCCGTCCTGGGGAACGCGGCGTTCAGCAATATCCAAATCGCTCAAAACCTTAATGCGCGAAATTACCGTGGAGTGCCATTCCTTGGCGATGGGCTGCATGGCATGCTGCAAAACGCCGTCGATGCGGTACTTCACAGCGACTTCGGAGTCGCGCGCTTCGATATGAATATCGCTAGCCCGGCGTTCCAGAGCGGTGAAGATTACCGTTTCTACTAGCCGGACTACCGGGCTGACGGCGGTATCGCGGGTGAGGCGATCACCGGAAATGGTTTCATCGCTCTCCCCTTCATCCTTTGAAACTTGAAGAGTGAAAGCTTCGGTAGCTTGCTCGAGCACACGTTGGGACTGTTCGGTGCGTTTCAGAAGGTCGCTGATTTGGTGAGCGGTGGCAACCTTGATGGCAAGTTTTTTTCCGAGAAGTAGCGGAAGCTCATCGCTGAGCAGCACCTGGCTGGGATCAGCTACCGCGATGGATAGCAAATTATTGTGAACTTCAAGAGGCACGAAGTTGTAACGGAACATCAAGTCCGCTGGAATGGTGCGGAAAAGCTCGGGGTCGATGCGCTGCTCGTGAAGATCAACGAAGGTGCAGCGGTAGCGCTGCGCAAGTTTGCTGGCGAATTCGCGTTCGTGTTGCTCCTCGGCGGTGCCGGTTAGCGCTGCAGTTATAGGTGTGTAGTCTGTGGTTGCCATTACTTAACTCCGCCTGACATCGAAAGTGAGAATATAGGCAGGTAAAGTGAAATGAGTATGAATGCCACTAAAATTCCCATGAATATAAGCATGATGGGTTCGATGATCGAAACGAGCGCGCCCAGCCGCAAGCTGACTTCTTCCTCATAAAATTCCGCGATGCTGGTCAACATGGGTCCTAGCGCGCCGCTGCTTTCGCCAACTTCCACCATATCCAACGCCATTTCTGGCAATACCCCGGTGGAAGCCAGTGAACCGTGCAGCGATTCGCCTTCGCGTACCATCTGCGTGGCCCGAAGAATGGTGACGCGCAATAGTTTGCTGGTTAACGCATCTGAAGCTGTCTGCAACGCGGTTACCAAAGTTGTGCCGCCAGTCAACAGCGTTGCCAACGTGCGCGAGAATTGCGCGACTTGAAACTTCAGCAAAGTGTCCCCGATGACTGGCAACTTGAACTTGAGACGGTCAAAAGTGGCGCCCCCTTCGTCGGTTTTCGACCAGAGGAAAACCCCAAATGCGAGGACGGCCAGCAAGGCAACCGCTCCCAGCACTACAAACCGATAATCCACTGTCAGGGCCATTAAAAGTTTTGTGGAAGTAGGCAGCTCCACGCCCAAGTCTCGATACAGGACTGCAAATTTTGGAACTACAAAGGTTACCAGGTAGGTAACGATGACCGTGGCCACCACAATCAAAAGCACGGGGTACACCAACGACGCCAGGATTTTCTTTCGAACGCCCGTGCTCACCTTCTGGTAGGCAATGTAGAAATCCAGAACACCGGCAAGGTTTCCGCTCTTCTCACCGGCCAGAATCGCTGTGGAATAAACTTTGGAAAAAACTCCAGCCTCGTCAACAGCCTCCGACAAGGACTTGCCTTCGCGCACGCGATCGCGAATCTGGGTGATGACCGGACGCAGTTTCGGCGTCGTGGCGCGGGTGGCGAGCAAGTCCAAGGCGCGCAGAATTGGTATACCGGCTTTAATTAAGGTGTTGAACTGCTGATTCAGGATAAGGAAATCCGAGCCGCCGATTTGCCGCTGCTTGCGGCGATTCAGCAAACCGACCAGACTTCCACGCGTTTCTACGGAGTAAACGTAAAAACCCCGGTCGACCAGTTTCTGGCGTGCTTCATCGAGCGTGCCAGCGGCCTCGACCTGCGAAAACACCCGGCCGTTGGCATCCGCCACGCGACAAACAAATTCCCCCATAGACCCTCAGTTTACCCCAAGTAAGATGTCGGCGCGGTCAACTGGGATGGTTGGACGTTCCTTCCCGGAAATGGTACCCCTGACGGGGTCCTTTAGGGCAAGCGCTAGTTGGGATTCGCGTCTTGCGAAGGTAACTCCGCATTTACAATGGCGACTCCGGGCGGCGGTTGAAAATGAAACAGGGCTTCAGCAATTGGAGGATCATCAAGCCAGTGGGCGAAGCGGAATTCAATGCCGACGCCGCCCCTATTGCGGATTATGATGCGTACAAGCTCTCCAGATTCGCGGGCGATTTCGAGCAGCACAGTGTCTTCCTGTTCAGTTTGTTGCGGTTCAAGGCTGGCGGAGGCTGGATTGCTTCTTTCGCGTTGCTTTGTAATTTCAGCGCGGGCCTTCGCAGTGCCACGAACCGTGCACGCAAAAACGGCGTCGCTGGCGTTTTCCGGGGGCTCATCGGGCGCTAGTTCAATTCGTGCGCACACGCGCGATACTCTCGTCTCGCCGGCCAGGAGCGCCAACGGCGTTCGCCAGTCGGTGCTTTGCTTTGCAGGCACGCGCGTTACAGTGTGATCGGCGGGGACGTAAAACCAGGCCATTTTGCCATCGATCAAAAATAAATTATTTTCGGGAGCAGCGTATTCCCACCGCATTTTGCCGGGGCGCCGGAAATATGCCACGCCGGATTCTACGCGTACAGTCCGGCCATTTTCGGTGTAGCGCTCCAGAAAAGTCGCCTGCAAGGTTTTGGCCGCACGGTACCGATGCTCCATGCGGCGCACGGGTTCTAGTTGGGGTGAACTTGCAGAAGTCACGGATACCGCGGAAACCAGACACAAAACCGTGAAGACTGTGACCGCGACGACTTCAATTGCGGAGGGCGAAATGCTAGAACACGATCGGAAGTACATTATTCCGATATTATAACAAGTGCGCCTGCGAGGGTGTCCTTAGCTACGGTCAAAGCGAAACCGTTTAAATCGGCGGCAATCCTGACGTGGAGCACGCGGGTTGCACAGCTCCAGTAATATCACGGCGGATCACGCCGGACCCGTCCGAACAGTAGCTATCCTGACCGGATTGACCGGGAACCACAGGCACGGCGGTAGAGTTAAACAGGGAATTTGGACTGGCAGTCGTCCCTGCGCCGCCAGCGGCTACCGTTGTATACGTATACCCGCTCTTCGTGCCGGCGCTCAGGTTGGCATCAAGCAAACAAGCAGCCAATGAGGTGGGAGCAGGACAACCCGCTGCTGGGGTGCTCAGATTAATCAGATCTCCGTAGCCCAGACCGTAGGCCGAGAAGTAGGTCACTTCCGCGGTATTTATCACGCGTAGCGAGGCAACTGCCGATGCTTCGTTGGCGGCTATCTTCGACCGTATCAAGCTGGGAATCGCTATCGCGGCAATGATAAGAATGATCGTTACTACGATCAGCAATTCAATAAGTGAGAATCCATTTTGCTTCTTCATTACCGTTCTCCTCGGACTAACAGCGCGGGATCAGGGACGGATTCCGATCCGCACTACTCAGACTGGCCCCGATATTCTCGTCGCCCTTAGTCTGGGCAAAAAAAGAGCACGGATTTTATGCCGTGCTCTTCTCGATCAGGTGCCGGTTACAGGGTCAGACCTTACTGCAGTGGAGGCAGGCCCGACGTTTCGCAAGCTGCGTCCACCGCGCCGGAAGTATCGCGACGAATTACACCGGATTCATCAGAGCAGAAGCTGTTCTGTCCCGACTGTCCGATCGCAACCGGAACAGCTGAGGTGTTGAAGTTGGTGTTGGGGCTAGCGGTCGTGCCTGCGCCACCTGCCGCTAAGGACACGAAGGTGTATCCGCTCTTGGTGCCGCCGCCCAGGTTGCTATCGATCAGGCAAGCGACAGCTTGCGTGGCAGCAGCGCAACCTGCAGCCGGTGTGGACAAGTTACCCAAGGTGCCGTATCCAACTCCGTAGGTCGAGGAATACGTTACTTGCGCAGTGTTGATGGTACGCAGCGAACCGACCGCCGAAGACTCGTTCGCGGCCATCTTGGAGCGCAGCAAGTTCGGGATTGCGATCGCTGCGATGATCAAAATGATCGCCACAACGATCAGCAGCTCGATAAGAGAGAAACCCTTTTGCTTCTTCATCACTGTTGTAACTCCTTTAGAGAATGGTGAGAGTGTCTTTTGGTAGTGCCAGAGCACACATTGGTGTAGGCACGACGGAGTCCAATACTGATAGTTCTATACCTAGGAATAAGTGCCTTTGTTTCAATGCAGAACGTTAATTTCGGCCGCAAAACAGGCAATAGTCAGGTGATTTTGACAATTAATGTCACCGTAGAATGCCGAAAATTGTTGGTCTCGGGCACATTCCCTAGCCAGCGTTTTAGGAGGTGTGAATTGGGGAAATCGGAAGAATAAACAAAAAAGAGACAGCGCACAGTGTGCGCTGTCTCTTCAGGAGTGACGGAACGGCAGGTGATTTTGCGCGTCCCGGTTTCTGCAATTTACTGCAGCGGGGGCAGGCCCGACGTTTCGCAAGCTGCGTCCACCGCGCCCGTAGTATCGCGACGAATTACACCGGACTCATCAGAGCAGAAGCTGTTCTGTCCCGACTGTCCGATGGCAACTGGAACGGCTGAGGTGTTGAAGTTGGTGTTGGGGCTGGCTGTCGTGCCCGCACCACCTGCGCCTATGGAAATGAACTTGTATCCACTCTTGGTGCCGCCGCCCAGGTTGCTATCGATCAGGCAAGCGACAGCTTGCGTGGCAGCAGCGCAACCTGCAGCAGGCGTAGACAAGTTAGCCAAGCTGCCGTATCCAACTCCGTAAGTCGAGGAATAGGTCACTTGCGCGGTGTTGATGGTGCGCAGTGAGCCGACGGCTGAAGCTTCGTTTGCCGCCATCTTGGAGCGCAGCAAGTTCGGAATCGCGATCGCTGCGATGATCAAAATGATCGCCACAACGATGAGCAACTCGATAAGAGAGAAACCCTTTTGCTTCTTCATGACTGTTGTATCTCCTTGAGAGAGTGTTGAGAGTATTTGTAGTGCCAGAGCACACCTACACTAAAGCATCGCGAGGGCCAATGTGAAGCCGATGGAGCCCGCCCCCAAGACTGCATTAAGGTGTGTAGTATCATGGAGTTACAAATAGGCTAGGTTGGAGATTTTTTCGACGGGGGGCGAAAAACCTGGATTCTGACGCTTTTTGTCACTGAAGGTTGACCAAAACGGTCGTCAAAAAGTGTCGGTTCAGCGCCCGCTGACGAGTGGCGAAGCGGCCGACCGAAATTCCGAGGGATCAGCCTAGAGGTTATGTTTTTTCGCATAGTGCCGGAATGACCGATAGCTGATATTTAGAAGGCCCGCAGCCTCTGTTCGGACGCCCTTGGCGGCTTCCAAGGCAGCCACCAGGTAACGACGCTCCGCACCGGCAACCTCTTTCTCAAAATCCACCCCGCTCTCAGGGAAGAGAACTTGTGGGGTGCCGTCCGTCTGGCTAGAAATCGCTGACGAGTACCCGGCGATCCGGTCTGGCAGCACGCGCAACGTAATCTCTGAGGTAGTCTCCAGGGCAACGGCGCGCTCCATGGTATTTTCCAACTCCCGAACGTTCCCAGGCCAGTCATAAGATTCAAGCTTTCGAACCGCTTCGGGAGAAATACCTTCGATAGGCTTTTCCATGATTTTGCGGAATTTTTCGAGGAAGTGGCGTGCCAGCAGGGGAATATCGTCCTTTCGTTCCCGGAGGGAAGGCAGTTGGACGGGAATCACGCTAAGGCGGTAATAAAGGTCTTCGCGAAATCGGCCCTCGGCAATCTCCTTTTCGAAATTTTTGTTGGTGGCGGCAATGATCCGGACGTCCACGTCGCTTTCTTCGGTGCTGCCGATCGGCCGGATCTTACCTTCCTGCAAGACGCGATAGAGCCGAACCTGCATGGTCAAACTCATATTGCCGATTTCATCCATGAACAATGTTCCACCATTAGCGGCCTGGAATAGGCCGTGGCGATTGTCATTGGCCCCAGTAAAGGAGCCCTTCATGTACCCAAACAGCTCTGATTCCAGAAGAGTTTCCGGAAAAGCACCACAATTAATGGTAATGAAGGGGGCTTGGGCACGCGCGCTATTTTCGTGAATCGCGCGCGCCACCAATTCCTTACCTGTGCCGCTTTCTCCGGTGATTAGTACACGGCTGGTCTGCGGAGCAACGGTTTGAATTAAATCAAAAATCGCGCGCATTTTCGGGCTTTGCCCGATGATATTGTCCAGACCGGTCAGTCTGCGCAACTCACGACGCAGGTAGCCCGCTTCTTTTTTCCACCGTAGATTCTCCGAGACTTCGCGGACGGCGCGGCGAAGTTGATCGACTAACTCATGGTCTTTGATGACATAGCGGTCGGCGCCAGAATTGATCGCCGCGATGGCGGTTTCCACCGTAGGCACGCCGGTGATCAGCAGGAAGAAGCAATCCGGGGCAATTTCCTTGGTGAATTTTAGAAGATCAACGCCTCCCTCGCCGGGCATGCGGATGTCCGAGATGATGATGTCGAAAATCTGGGATTCCAGTTTCCGCTTAGCACCTTCCACGTTGTTAGCGATTTCAACGCGATAGCCTTCCTTGCGGAAAGTAATTTCCAGAAGTTCACAGATGGATTTTTCATCATCGACCACCAGGATATGCGGCATTTCCCGGGCAGTTTCTTTCGCCGCTGTTTTAGCGCCTTGCATAAGACCTCACAAGAATTCCATAAGCGATTTGTTCAAGCGACGTATTCACACAACTCGCGGCAACTCTACGATAAATTCTGCTCCGCGATTTTTTTCTGATATGACGCTGATTCTGCCACTGTGGGCCTGCACAATCTGGTAAACGATGGAAAGCCCCAACCCCGTGCCGCCTTCAAACTCGGATTGCAAGGGTTCGAAAATCTTGGCGCGCTGTTTAGCGTCCAGCCCTACCCCGGTGTCGGAGAATGCGATGCGGAGCCAGAAGGGTTTTTCTTCAATGCGCACTGTTAGAGTGCCACCGCCGGGCATGGCTCGCAAAGCGTTGTCACAAAGATTCCAGAAAACCTGCTTGATCTTGCCGGCATCGACGCGGGCACGCAGCTCCTGGCCATTAAAGGAGCGCACCACACGAAAATTTGGACCAATCTCGGGTTTCTTCTCAATCAAAGTGAGGGTCTCATCCAACAGCCAGCGCACATCGGCATCCTGAAACTCGTAGGTTTTTTCGCGGGAATACTTTAAGAAATCGGTAATGATGTTATTCAGGCGCTGCGATTCCCTGCTGACAATATTGACCAGATGCTTTTCGTCTTCTTCCAGCGGTACGAGGCGAGCCAATTCCTTTACGGCTCCGGCCATGGCGGTGAGTGGTTGGCGGATTTCGTGGGCGATGGCTGCGGAAAGGCGGCCCAGGGCGGCCATGCGTTCCTTCGTCGCTATTTCCTGCTCCAGGCGGCGCAGCTCGGTGAGATCCTGGAAATTGAAGACGTAACCGCTACGACTGTTATCGCGAGAACGCAGCGGGGAGACACTAATGCCAATGTAACGCTGCTGGCCTTCAGGGGTGCGAAAGTCGATCTCCTTCCGGCGGGGAACGTTTTCCAAGCCATGTTCGCCGGGCAGCCAGAAGTCAGGGTTGAGTTCCTGCAACAAGCGGCCGCGAAGTCCCGCGAAGCGATGACCGAGAATTTCTTCACCGGTGCGGTTGAGAAGCAGGATGCGACCTTCAAGATCGGTGGTTACCAGACCGCCGCGCATGGAATGAACGATGTCTTCGGTGAAGTCCTGCAGGTCGCGCAACTCTTCGCGCTTTTCGTCCAGTTCGGCGCCTTTGCGGCGAAGAGACTGCGCCAAAAAGCTGGCCAAGTAGGCTACCGCGAGAAAGCCGAAAAGAGTGCTTAAAAACCAGGTTCGCAGGCTTTCGCCAGTAGCAATTCCCACGAAGGTGCGCGAAATCTTCTCATTAAATGCCAGTGCCGCCATTCCGCCCAATATGACCAAGCAGAAAACCGCGGTAGCAAAGGCCATGGTGCGCGAAAATAATATGCTAGCGACAATAATCACCAGCAGATATAGCGAAATGAAGTAACTGTCTTGGAGTCCAGTGACGTAGACCAGGAGGGAAATCATGATTACGTCGCAGCCAACTTGCAGTCCACCGTGCCATGGCGCCTGTGGAAGCCATCGCAACAGGATGAGATGGAGAATGCCGAGCGTTATCCAGAAGATGATTAGAGGCAGGAAAAAGCGGCTTCCGGGAGAAGCGGGCACGTATTTTGGCCACACCACGCCCACTGCCAGGATCAGCGTGATCATTAACAGGCGTACACGCGTCAGCCATTCGAGCCATTCTTTGGTGCTGACACTTTGTTGCATCCCACGCCCCGCCGGTACTCGCCAAACGTTCAATATAAAAGAAAAAAAAGCCGGGCTGCAATTCCCCGCGGCCCGGCCAGTGATCTAGGTCCCGTGGTACGCGCGGGCTTCTAGTGCTCGGAAAGTTTTCCGATGAGGGTAAATAGCGGCAAATACATGGAAATGACCACGCCGCCGACCACCACACCGAGGAAAACGATCATCACCGGTTCCATGGCCGTCAAAAGATCCTTGACCGCCGCGTCCACTTCTTCTTCGTAGAAGTCGGCGATTTTCTGAAGCATCGCGTCCATGGCTCCAGTCTGTTCGCCGACCGCGATCATTTGGGTCACCATGCCTGGAAATACGTTGGAGTCTTTCAACGGTTCCGTTAATGATTTGCCTTCTTCCAATGCTTTGCGCACCTTCTGCAGCGCGCGTTCCACCACGGCGTTTCCGGAAGTCTTAGCTGTGATGTCCAAACCTTCGAGGATGGGTACACCGCTGGATATCAGGGTCCCAAGTGTGCGCGTGAAACGGGCCACGGCAATCTTTCTCATCAATAGGCCGAGAACTGGAAGTTTGAGAATAATGGTATCCAGAACAAACTTGCCTCCTGGGGTTCCATACCACACCTTCAGTCCAAAAATTCCGCCGATGATAGCCGCGACAATGAGGAGGCCAAAATAGCTGCCCACGAAATTACTCATGGCGATCACGATTTTTGTTGGTAGAGGCAGGGTGACACCGAGACCGGCAAACAACGTCGCAAAAATCGGAACAACCTTCCAAAGTAAGAGGAAGATCACTAGACCGGCGATGGTCAGAACTCCGACGGGATAAACCAATGCTGATTTTACAGCGCGCTGCAGCTTGACGTTCTTTTCAATGTAAGTGGAGAGGCGTTGCAGAATGATGTCGAGAATGCCGCCCGTTTCTCCCGCTTCCACCATGTTCACGTACAGCCCGTCAAACACTTTTGGCGAACTGCGCATCGCGGTCGAAAGGGTTGAGCCGCTTTCCACCATCGATCGGGTGTTGATCAGCACTTTCTGGAAGAACTTATTTTCCTGCTGGCCGCCGAGGATTTCCAAACACTGCACCAGCGGCAAACCGGCGTCGATCATGACCGAAAATTGGCGGGTGAAAATCGCCAGTTCTTTGGCATTCACACCGCCGCCAAAGGTGGGCATGTTGAACTCTTTGCCCTTTTCCGACATCTTGGTGGGGGTGATCTGCTGACGACGTAACAAATTTTGCAGATCCGCTTTACTGTTAGCGGTCATCACTCCGCTCACACTCGAGCCGGAGCGATTTGTTCCTTGATATTTAAAGTCCGGCATGTGATGCCCTCCTCAGTAACTTGATACCGTCAAAATTGTTCGTATTCATGGGGCAATCTCCGTTCAACGCTTGCTCGTCACCGGCGCCTTCACTTGCGCCTTCATGCTGCCGCCGCCGGCAGTTGGGGTAGAAACCACGCCACGGTTAATCATGTCCTGGAGTTCGTCCGCATTTGACGAACGCGACAGAGCGATTTCCAGCGTGATGGCTTTGGACAGATAGGCATTACAGAGACCCTGATTAAATGTTTGCATGCCCGTTTGTCCGGTCCCGGTTTGCATGGCGGAATAAATCTGGTGAATTTTGTCCTCACGGATCAAGTTACGGATCGCCGCGGTGGGCACCAAGACTTCCATGATCATCGCTCGACCGCGGCCGTCGGAACGCGGCAGCAGCGCCTGGCACAAAATACCTTCCAGTACCATGGAAAGCTGGGCCCTGATTTGCGGCTGCTGGTGAGAAGGAAATACGTCGATGATGCGGTTGATGGTGGACGCCGCGGAATTGGTATGCAAGGTGGCGAAGGTCAAGTGACCGGTTTCCGCAATGCGCAGCGCGGATTCAATGGTTTCCAGGTCGCGCATTTCTCCGATGAGCACCACGTCGGGGTCTTCGCGCAATGCGGCTCTCAACGAGTTTGCGAAGGAGTGAGTATCCGCGTGTACTTCTCGCTGGTTCACCAGGCATTTTTTGTGGTTGTGCAGAAACTCGATGGGATCTTCGATGGTGATCATGTGCTCTTCACGTTCAGCATTGATCTTGTCGAGCATAGCGGCGAGCGTCGTGGATTTACCAGAACCCGTTGGGCCGGTAACGAGAACGAGCCCGCGCGGCTTGTCGCACATACCGCGGACTACAGCAGGCAGGCCCAAAGCATCGAAGCCTTTGATCTCCCATGGAATGGTACGAAACACCGCGCCCACGGCGCCGCGTTGATTAAAAACGTTGCCGCGGAAGCGCGCCAGATTCTTCAGGCCGAAAGAAAAATCGAGCTCCAGATTTTCCTCGAAGCGATGCTTTTGCGCGTCGGTGAGGACGCTATAGGCGAGCGATTTCGTGTCCGCCGCAGTTAGTGGCGGCATGTCCAAAGGACGGAGATGCCCGTGTACGCGCACGCGTGGCGCGCTATTGGTCGTGATGTGCAGGTCGCTGCCACCCATCTCGATCATCTTTTTAAGTAATTCGCTTAAATTCACTCCGGCCATGGTTCACTCTTGTCCTTACAAAACAGTCTCGCGTACCACTTCTTCCATGGTGGTCTGACCCAAAGCCACCTTGGTCAGTCCACTGCGTCTCAAAGTAATCATTCCTTGCTCGACGGCCTTCTTTTTCAGTTCCAACGCCGAGGCTCCCACGAGAATTAATTCGCGAAGTTCGTCATTTATTTCCATGACTTCATAAAGTCCGGTGCGTCCTTTATATCCACCCTTGTTGCAAACATTGCAGCCTTTGCCGTGATAAATCTTGGTGGTTTTGGCTTCTTCAAGGGTGTAGCCGGCATCGATCAGGGCCTGCTCTGGAACTTCCAGCTCCACTTTGCAATTCTGGCAAATGCGGCGCACAAGTCTCTGCGCGCAGATTAAGTTAACGGAAGTGGCCACAAGAAAAGGTTCAATGCCCATATTCATCAAGCGACTGATGGTGGAAGGGGCGTCATTGGTGTGCAGCGTGGATAAAACCAAATGGCCGGTGAGCGCAGCTTTTACGGCAATTTCTGCGGTTTCAAAGTCGCGGATTTCGCCAACTAAGATAATGTTGGGGTCCTGGCGGAGAAAAGCCCGCAGCGCGGCGGCGAAATTCAGGCCGATCTGGTCTTTCATCTGCACCTGGTTAATTCCGGCCAACTGGAATTCGACGGGATCCTCGGCAGTCATGATGTTGGTGTCGACTTTGTTTAGCGTGGACACCGAGGAGTACAGCGTGTTGGTTTTTCCGGAGCCGGTTGGGCCGGTAACCAGCACCATGCCGTATGGCCTGAAAATATTGCGTTCGAATTTGGTCAGCGACTCTTGCTCGAAACCCAGCTTGGTCATGTCCAGGCGGAGGTTTTCTTTATCGAGCAAGCGCATGACGATTTTTTCGCCATACAGGGTGGGCACCGTGGAGACGCGGAAATCGAGTTCCTTTTTCTTTCCGTCGGCGCGGTACTTGATCATGATGCGGCCGTCTTGAGGCAGGCGCTTTTCGGCGATGTCCAGCTTGGCCATGATTTTGAGGCGGCTGGTAATGGCGTCTTTCAATCGCAGAGGCGGGCTCATCACCGTTTGCAGCTGGCCGTCTACACGGAATCTGACACGCATTTCCAGCTCGTAAGGTTCGATGTGAATATCGCTCGCGCCGCGCTTCACGGAATCGGTAAGAATCAGGTTCACCAATTTGATGATCGGCGCTTCTTCGGCGGCCTTCTCGAGCGTGGCGGTGTCGAGCTCCGCGACTTCCGCGGCGAGCTCCAACTCCTGGTCTTCATCGACCAGGTCCTTCATGAGGTTGCTGAGTTCTTCGTGGTTGTTGGATGAACCGCCGTAGAAACGCGAGATTGCGTCACCGATTGCGGACTCCGAAGCCACCACGGGTTCCACGTTGAAGCCGGTCATGAACTTGATGTCGTCCATGGCGAAGACGTTGGTGGGATCAGTCATCGCGATGGTGAGAACAGAACCTACGCGAGAAAGAGGAATCACCTGATAACGCAGCGCGGTGTCTTGGGGAATTAACTTAATGACGATCGGATCGATTTCGTAATACTTGAGATTTATAGAAGGAACGCCGTATTGCCTGGAAAGCACGCCGGTAATATCGTCGTCGGTAATGAAACCCATCTTGGTCAGGCAGCTTCCCAGCTTGCCACCATTGGAGCGCTGAAATTCAAGCGCTTTGGAGAGCTGGTCCTGCGTAATCAAGCTCTCTTTAACTAAGATTTCACCCAAACGGACGGACATCCGCAGTCACTCCTGGCGCACTAGACAGCCAACGCTCACATTAACAAATGCCAAAGCGCACAGTGGCGCGAATTTCGAGCGTAGTTCTGAAGTGGCTAATACCTGCACGTTAGTGCAGGTTGGTAGCCATAGGTACAGGTACGATTCTTGACTTGGTCTCACGCGGTGGCTATCGTGCCAAATAGATGTCTTCTTCGTGTTCCCATTTCGCGATTGAGCACCAGACTGAAACGTCAGGCAACAGCTGTCTGCGGCTGTTTAACAGGTGCTGGAGCGCTCTGCCGGCGGTGATTAACAACTTTGTGCTGATGCTGACGCGAGTTAACCGCACGAACGCTTTGGCATCTCACAGCGCATTAACCGGTGCGGCGCGATGAGCCGGCTTACTTCCAAACAGCGCTGGGGCTTCGCTGCCGGGGCGCTATTCCTCATCTTATTGCTCGCGGCGGTGTTTACTTTTGGGTCGCTGGGCGTCCCATTCGAACCTAAGAACTGGCGCGAATTGCTCACCCTCTACGCGGTCACCACCTTTATTACCGCGGCACTCCTTACATTTGGTTTGATACTCGTGCGCACCGCGTTACGCCTGTGGGCCGAACGCCGGAAGGATCAGCTGGGCGCGCGGTTCAAAACGAAGATGGTTGTCGGGGCTATGGCTATTTCTTTGCTCCCGGTGCTGTTCATGTTTTTTGTGAGTTATTCGTTGTTGAATCGCACGCTGGGGAGGTGGTTCCCGAGACCGCTGGAAATCGCTTCTGAGCAGACGCAGCTATTACTGAACGATCTTGGACGTACGCAAATTCCTCGGTTGCGAAATATCGCGCACCAGATCGAGCCGCTGTCAAACAAACCCGTCAATGAACTCCTGGGGCGCGCGTTTATGGCGGGTGCTGACGCTGTCTGGATTCTCGATCAAAACGGCAACGCTGTTAGCGGGGGGGTAGTTTGTGACGCCCCACCGGAGGTCCGCGACGCGCAGACTTGCATGGTGCCGGGGGTGTTGGGTAAACGGTTGCGCGTGCTTCAGAGTGGAATTGAAATCTGGGAGGCCGGCAATTTCACGTATTCTGGCGCACGTATCTCGATCCATGGCTCTCGTGGCACGTCTGGATATTTGTTAACCGCGTATCGCTCCAATGCAACTTTCCTAGACCGTCTGAACCAGATTCAAGCGCAAACCGCGCAGTACTATGCTGAAAAGCAGAGTCTGCGCGCACTGAAACGACAAATGCTGCTGATTCTGTTGTTCTTCACCATGCTGGTGTTGTTCTCGGTGATGTGGGTGGCGTTATTTCTTTCCAAACAGGTTACGGTGCCCATTCAAGCTCTTGCCGAAGGCACGCGCGAAATCTCTTCGGGCAATTTTGATTATCAAGTTCCGGATCAAGTGCAGGACGAGCTGGGCATCCTGGCGCGTTCGTTCAATAACATGACCAAGCAGTTACGCGACAATCGTTCGCAAATCGATCAGTTCACGCGCAATTTGCAACAAGCGGTGCAAGAACTGGAACGACGGCGCCAACTGATGGAGACGGTGCTGGAGAATATTCCCACGGGAGTGGTTTCTCTGGACGCCACCGGGGTAATCCTGCGCTGCAATACCGCCGTGAATGGAATGTTGGGGGCAAACTCACGCGACAAACAAACACTGGATGATTTGCTGGGGACGGAAGCTTCGCGTGCGGTGCAATACCTGATGCGGCGTTCCTTGCGTATGGGAGTAGTGTCGCGGGAAATTGAAACCGTGGCAGGCGGGCGCGTTTTACATCTGGCGGTTACGGTGAGTCCTCTGGGGCCGCGGCGCGGCAATACTGGTTATGTGCTGGTGCTTGATGACCTCACCGAAATGTTGCGGTCGCAAAAATCCGCAGCCTGGCAGGAAGTGGCGCGGCGCATCGCGCACGAGATAAAAAATCCGCTGACGCCAATTCAGCTTTCCGCGCAACGGTTGCTGCGCTTCCTTGATCGCCGGAGTACTTCGGACTCGAAGCCAGTCGACGCCGAGCTGACTACCCTCGTTCAGGAGTGTTCGCGGTTGATTGAGCGCGAAGTGTCCACGCTGGCGGGTTTGGTGAATGAGTTTTCTCAGTTCGTACGCTTCCCTACCGCCAAGCTGGTACCCACGGAAGCCAATACGATCGTTCAGGAAGCAACAGAGGTATTCTCCAATCGGCTGGATGGCGTGACCATCAAAACCATGCTGGCGGAGAATCTTCCGCAAGTGCGCGCCGACGCGGGATTATTGCGAAGCGTGTTGATCAATTTGATCGATAATGCCGCGGAATCGCTGGAACATTCCAGCCTGCGCGAAATTATCGTTTCCACCCGTAATCGCGTCGAGGCCGAATCCGTCGAGATTTCGGTTGCCGACACCGGTCACGGTATTTCGCCCGAAGATAAAGACAAGCTTTTCCTGCCGCAATTTTCGACCAAGGACCGCGGCACCGGGCTGGGCCTGGCCATTGCCGCGCGCATTATTGCCGAGCATGGCGGCACTATTCATGCAGAAGACAATCATCCGGTCGGTTCGCGTTTTCTGATTGAGCTGCCGGTAACAGAAGCAGTCCCCGCGGCTATTGGCCAGCCACACGAACCGGCGCCGGAATCTTCGCGATGATTCCCAAGCCGCACCTATTGATCGTGGATGATGAACCTGGGATTCGTGAATCTCTGGCTTCGATTTTGCGCGACGAGGGCTATCTGGTTGAAGCGGTCGGGTCGGCGGAGGAGGCGTTGGAACGTGTGGTTGGGGGTGAACTTGAATTAATTCTTCTGGATGTGTGGCTGCCCGGGATGGATGGTTTGGAGGCTTTGAGCCGCATACAGGCTGGAGCGCACCCGCCGGCGGTCATCATGATCTCAGGACACGGCACCATAGAAACGGCGGTGCGGGCTACAAAGCTCGGGGCTTTTGACTTCATTGAAAAGCCGCTTTCGCTTGAGAAAATAGTTTTGCGGGTACGCAACGCGGTGCAGCAGCGGCGCCTGGAAGAAGAGAATCAAACTCTTCGCAATCAATTGGGGCACCGCTATCAGGTGATTGGCGACAGTATCCCGATGAAAGCGTTGCGGCAACAGATCGCCGTGACTGCGCCTACGAATGGGCGGGTTTTGATTTACGGCGAGAGTGGGACGGGTAAGGAATTAGTGGCGCATGCTCTGCATGCTGCGAGTTTGCGAACCAAGGGCCCCTTCGTGGAAGTGAATTGCGCGGCGATCCCGGACGAACTAATTGAGTCTGAACTTTTTGGTCATTTGAAAGGAAGTTTCACTGGGGCGACGGAAAATAAGATTGGAAAATTTGAGAAGGCGGACGGCGGGACGCTGTTTCTGGATGAAATCGGGGATATGAGTTTGCGCACGCAATCGAAAGTGTTGCGCGTTCTGGAGGAGCAGCGTTTTGAGCCCGTGGGCTCGAACCAGACTATTACGGTGGACGTGCGGGTCATCGCGGCCACCAACAAAAACCTTGAGCAGGAAATCGCGCACGCGCGATTCCGCCAAGACCTGTTCTATCGCCTGAACGTAATTCCCTTTTTTGTTCCGCCGCTGCGCGACCGTTTGCAGGATATACCAACGCTGGCGCGTTATTTTTTGAATGAGTTTAGTGGCGCGTATGGGAAGAAAGGTCGCGAACTAAGCGATCCGGCGATGGATATTCTGGTGCGTTATCCTTGGCCGGGAAATGTGCGCGAGCTGCGCAATTTAGTGGAGCGGTTGGTGATTGTTTGCCCGCAGCCGCGCATTGAACCTCACCATTTGCCACCGGAATTATTTCGTGGCGTGGCCGAAAGCCCGCAGCAGCCCTATTCGACATTGTATGAAGCTCGTAGTGCTTATGAGCGGGAGTTCATACTTCGCAAATTGCAGGAAAACCGCTGGAACATGACGCAGACTGCGGGCGCGCTTGGTCTCGAGCGCAGTCATCTGTACCGCAAAATGAAAAGCCTGGGTATCGCCGCTCCTGACTAGTCTTGGCCTTCGAAGGATTGCTGCACTTCATCGCGGGCGATCTGTTCCGAAGTGTAATCGACCGGATCGTATTTCCAGACTGCGGTTTCACCTACGATGGCGAGGTGATACGTTTTTCCTCGACTGCGTTGAATTGTGTGGTTGGGGCGATCAAGGTGGACGACGTTGTCGGTGTCTCCAACTTTCAAAGAAAATTTGTCGGCGTTGGCATCTCGAGAGAAAACAACATATTGCTGGGCCATTTCTCTGTTTAATTCTTCAGTGGCTTTTTGTGCGGCCTGACACACTTCGGTCCACTTTTTGCCGAGTAGATGCGTCAAGCTTGTCGTCTTTAGCACGCTTCTCTTCGAGTGCCTTCTTTTTTCTTTCGACTAAGTTCTTGGCCCAATCTGAAATTTCCATGGATGCTCCTGGGTCTGTCTTTGTCTTTCACTACTTTTAAGCTCAGACGTTTTATGTTGCCAAGCAAAATCTTAGTTTCCCCATTTGAAGGTTAGGGTTGGGGCGCATTTGGCGCCTTGGAGTTTGATTTCCGTGGCGCCCCGGTCTTTGCCTCTTACGAATGGCGCCAGGGGCAGTTGATACTCGCCGTTGGCGTCAGCTTTATCTGGGGTTTCGGGGGTTTGAGTTTGTTCATCGGACTTAGATTGGAAGACTACCGATTCATTGGGCTGAAATCCTCGACCGCGAATCAGCACTAGCTCATTTTTTAGACGGAGACTTACCACTTCGAGGGTGCAACTGTTGTCTGTGACTTGAATGGGAGCGGGAATCACAGCAAAAAATATTTTTGCTTTTTGATCCTGGGAAACTAAGGCGAGGCGATAGATTTCGCCATCAAGCGGGTAGAAGACCAACTTTACAGGGGCGTCTTTTTTTTCTGGCTTGTCTGGGTGACTGCATTGGTCGGTGCCCCGGCCGGCACACACGACCAGTCCATTGTCCATAATGCTGAGGCCGGCAATGGAAGGAGAAGGATCAGGGAGGTTGGGAGGCCAATCGATTAGCGTATAGGTTTGATCCTTGGGCGCACCGGTGACGAAGATGTGATACTGGACTTCCAGTTTGCCTTTCACCTGGTCTCTTGAGATTTCTTTGAGCTGGGCGCTCATACCTGGAGTGGACATGGTACCGGCCAGCCATCTCTTCGTGGCGGTGACGGTTCGTTGAGCAGCGGCGTTACCAGCGAGTGGATCACGTTTAGAATCTTGCGGCGTGGAAGGATGGCTAAAAGCAAAAGTCGAAAAATATAAATAAACGGCGAGCAAAGTCCAGCGAACTCCCTCCAGCATTATTCCCCCGGGGCAGGACTTTCAGACGCCTGCTCCCTGTTCAGACGCTTCAAAGCCGGCCAGGGATAACCAGGCGACCAAGGTAGCGCATTTTTCGTCAGCGCTCCACGGGGTGCCAACCGTGCGGCCCATCTCGGTTATGCGAGTTTTTAACTTTGGCGCGGAAATTCCGAAGTGCTTGGAAGCCGCCTGGTAAAGATCACGTTCGGGAACACGGACGCATTGCAAATTTAAGTGTTTGGCGGCTTTGGCGATAGCGCTCCGGTACAGTTCACCTTCAGCGGTGTGCACCATAGCGTGCGAACGCAGGGTGGATTCGAGGGAAGGCAGTGCGCGGCCTGAAGCAAGAACAATTCCGCACGAGGCTACCGAGTGATCCGGTCCGCTGATGGCTTCCGCGAAAACGCGCACGGCGAGTAACGCAGCGTGGTCGATCGCAACAATCACGGCGGCAATAAATTCTTCGGCCTTCGGCAAAGCCATTGTACGGGCGGCATGATAGGGCTGGACGCGTCCCGGCGAGCCCGGCTCGATGAGTGAGATGCGGCGGCGATCGATAACCTCCGGGGAACGCGGCGATCCGCCGAGGGCCACCGCGGCTGCCCATCCGGAATGGGCCCTAAATCCGAGCGCCACCTTGTTGGCATTTTTCACAAGAACGTCCAGGCGCTGCTATTCGCCGGATTGATCTTCGGATGTACCTTCATCCGCGGGAGATTTACGCGCAATTTCTTCGCTGAGACCTTCGAGCTGGAAATGCCAGTCGAGTTCCCGAACTTTTTGAGGGTTCTCACGCCAGTCGGGCACGACCTTCACAAACAATGCGAGATAAATTTTGATATCGAAAAGTTTTTCCAGTTCTTTACGGGCTTCGGTGCCGATTTTTTTGAGCATCTCGCCCTTGTGGCCGATTAGAATCTTTTTCTGCGAGTCGCGCTCGACGTTCATGGTCACTTCAATACGTAAAAGTTTCGGCAGCTCTTCGAACTTATCGACGAATACGGCGAGGGCGTAAGGGACCTCGTGGTACATGACCTGGATAGCTTTTTCCCGGATAATTTCCGCGGCTAAAAAGCGTTCCGGTTGATCGGTGATTTGATCGTCTGGAAAATACGGAACTCCGGGCGGGAGTTCGAGTAGGATCGCTTCCAGTAATTGATCGCAGCCCGCGCCGGTGAGCGCGGAAATCGGTACGATGGCCGCGAAATCAAAGGCTTTTTGAAAGGCATCAATCAAGGGCAAAAGCTTGGGCTTAGGAAGGCGATCGACTTTATTTAATGCGAGAATCGTCTTCCCGCGGAAGCGTTCGGCCTTTTGCAGCAGCAGAGCATCGGCATGGGGATAAGCGCGGCTGGCGTCCACCATCAACAACAGCACGTCGATGCCTTCGAGGGCAGCAGCTACTTCATGCATCATCTGGCGGCCGAGCGCGGAATCGGCATCGTGCAAGCCGGGCGTATCGATAAAAATAATTTGTCCTTCGGGCTTGGTGACAATTCCCTGAATGCGGTTTCTGGTGGTCTGCGGCTTGGAAGTTACGATCGCGATTTTTTGCCCAACCAGGCGATTCACGAGTGTGGACTTCCCGGCGTTGGGGCGGCCTACGATGGCTACGAATCCAGACCTGAAGCCGGTGCGCAGTGGTGTGGCTTCAGTTGGCTTATCTGGAATTTCTTGATCTGCTTTTTTGCCTAGATGTTTTTTGTCGGGCATGGAGATTTTCCGAATGCTGGAACGATTACTTAAGTGCCCGGCGCGCCGATTTCAATTTTTCGGCACTCGGCGCGTGACTGACCTGCGCAGCAATCTGCTTGCGTATGCGCACGCGCAAAACCTTCCGCTGGTTGGCTTCCAATACCTCGAATTTGTGACCCTCGAGATCGATCTTGTCGCCGGGCGCCGGAACTTTACCCGAAACGTGGCTTAGTAGGCCAGCGATGGTGGTGACCGCTGCGTCACTCTTGTCGCCAAACTTAACGCCCAGCAATTCCTCGACGTCGTCAATGGACATACTACCGCGCATGACCAGGCCGCCGTCGGTTTCGCGCACTACGTCGGCCAGCGGCTGCTTGGCATCGTAACCGCTCTCGCCCACGATTTCTTCGACCAGATCTTCCACGGTGGCGATGCCCGCGACTGAGCCGTGCTCATCGATCACCACGGCAAGGGGCTGGCCCTTTTGTCGCATCTCGCGCAAAAGATCGGAGCCGGCTTTCGTTTCGGGTATGAATAGAACCGGTCTTGCCAATTCACGGACTTTTCGTTTGGGCAAATCCTGGTCGGCGATGTGCAACAAATCCTGAGCGTTCACCACACCGAAAATATCGTCGAGCGTTTTTTCGTAAACAGGCATTTTGGAAAATTTATGTTCCACGAACTTGGCGTGTAGTTCTTCGAGCGTGGCTTCGGCGGCGATGGCTATGATATCTGGGCGGGGAGTCATCACTTCGCGCACGCGCTTATCGCTGAATTCCACTACTTGCTCGATAAGGTCGGCTTGTTCCGGCTCGATAATGCCCTCTTCTTCGGCGGCTTCGACGAGCGCCTCGATGCCCTCTTCGGTACGCTGCTCCTCGGATTTTTCATTCTCTTTTTCGGAAATGCGCGCGAGTGATTCGGCGCCTTCGAGGAAAACGCGCACGGGCCAAACCAGCCACATGCACGCGCGAATGGCGGGTAATAAGCGCAGCAACCATCTTCCGGAGGTGCGGTACAGCAGCATGTCCGGAATGAAATGCATGGCAATGACGACTTCCAAGCTAAGGAAAACGATGAACTGCACCACCGATTCCCACGCTTCGGGAACGAAATGCACGACGCCGCGGGTAGTTTCGAGAACCAGGAACGCCAGCCAGAAATGGCCCAGGATACGGAAGGTGCGGCCGCCGCTGCGACGGTTGATATGCAGCTTGGGCTCGATTTCGGCTTCGAAAATTTCCAGGTGTTCGTGGATGCGCCCGGCGGTCATGCGACCGAGTTCGCGGTAAATGAGCGTAAGGTAGGAAAAAATGGGCAGGCCAAAGGCTAAAACGGCAATACCCAATATATATAGCCAGCTGAAGGTCACGCCAAGCCTAGCCGTCTGCGAAGTTTCTTTTCGGTGCGATCCATTTCGCCGTGATCTGCTTCGTGGTCGAAACCGAGAAGATGCAAAACGCCGTGGAGTATTAGAATTTTTAGTTCCGCCGGAAGGGTGCGGCCAAAATTTTTGGCATTTCGTTTGGCTACGGCAGGGGCAATGGCAATGTCACCGAGAGATGCATCGCTGCCCGCAGAACTGGAGGCCACGGAAGCGAGACGTCGCTTCGACCGGCTGGGCTGTCGAAGCTTCACTGCGGGAAAAGATAAGACGTCGGTAGGGCCGCGCTTCTTACGAAAGGACTCATTCATCCCCGCGATCTCCGCATCGCTTACCAGGCAGACGGTTACCTGGGCTTGCTTAAGATCCAATTCGCGGCGCACGCGAAGCAAAAATGACTCCAAAGCTCGTGTCGACAAACGTACCGCACGCTGGCGATTCAAAATCATCCTTACTTCGCGTCTGGATCCGCGGATTGATCTGAGACCCGGCCGGATTCGCAAAGTTGTTCGGAGACCAACTGTTTAGCGACTTCCGGAACGCGGCGGTCACCCCGGCCATTTGACGCGTTGGAACTAGAGTTTCTGTTGGGATGCGCGGGATGCGTGACGTCCCACTCCTCGTAAGCGCGGATGATTTGCTGCACCAGATTATGGCGTACCACGTCCTTCTCTCCGAATTGAATAGTGCCGATGCCATCGATTTTGCCGCAGACTTCGAGGGCTTCGACGAGGCCAGACTTCTTTCCGGTGGGCAGGTCGATTTGTGTGACGTCACCGGTGATGACCGCCTTGGAATTAAAGCCCAGGCGCGTCAAAAACATCTTCATCTGCTCGCTGGTGGTGTTTTGCGCCTCATCGAGAATCACGAACGAATCATTTAGCGTGCGGCCACGCATAAAAGCCAGAGGGGCAACTTCGATAATGCCCTTCTCCAGAAATCGTTCCAGCTTGTCTGCGTCGAGCATGTCGTACAAGGCGTCGTACAACGGGCGCATGTAGGGGTCGATTTTTTGTTGCAGTGTGCCGGGCAAAAATCCAAGGCGCTCGCCGGCTTCCACTGCGGGGCGCGCGAGGATAATGCGGTTAACTTGCTTGGTGAGTAGCGCGCTTACCGCCATGGCCACGGCGATATAGGTTTTGCCTGTGCCACCCGGACCGATCCCAAACATCATGTCGTGCTTTTCAATTTCTTCCATGTAGCGACGCTGGCTGGCGTTTTTGGGAGTGACCTGCTTTTTTCCAAACGAGCGCACCTTCGTTGGTTCAAACATGGTGCGCGGCGATTCGTGCGGTACCTCAGTGGCCACACGCATCAGCGACTTCACTTCCGCGCTGGTTAAGGTTCGACCGTGGCGGGTCAGGTGGTTGTACTCTTCGACGATCTTGACGGCCTGATCGACATTGTCCTGGTCGCCTTCGATGGTCAAGCGGGTGTCATGCAGGTGGGTGCGCACGTGCAGCACGTCCTCAAGCAGACGCACGTTGTCATCGAGCGTTCCAAAAAACGGTTCAATTTGTCCGGATATGTGTACAGTACGTCTCATCCAATTGGCAGGTTTTCCAGCTACAGGCCCGGTTACGGGCAATGATGGCCGATGGTTCCTCCGGGCTAGGATAACTGCGCAGTAACTCGGGAACACACTGCCTCCACCCTATCCCAGCCGTTCGATGCGGTCAAGGTTGACGCGTTTTGTTTGTAGATGCCTACATAATGGCGGTTTCGACGGGTATTGCGAAGCGCGAAGCCGGAAGATTGAAGTCTAGAAATTGCCGAGCTCTGCAGATTGCGAGCGCCCGAGAAGGCGGGCGCCAAGCTGCTCATATTCGGAAATGAGGAAGGAAGTGTCCTGTCCCGCTAGCGTCGCAGCGTCTATTTCAGTCGACAGCAGAGTTGCGGTCGCGATATCCGCGCTGCATCCCAGACAGTAGCGTTCGGATAGGCCGGGAAGTTCAAACAGCTCTTCAACTCGGCCGCACAGGCTACATTGCGAAGATAAATCTTCCTCACAACCCTTTGGTCCCGTCATCATTGAAGTTCCTCTCTCGCTGCCTACTGTTTTCTGCCGTCGGTCGTCATCTGTTGCAGTGAAAATGTCAGTCGGAACCTCAGCATAGAAAGCGCGGCCTAAAAAAGTCCTGAACGATACATTAGGAAAGTATGAGTACGAATGGAAGGTTTGCTTGGCGCGGTTCCGGACCGCAGGATCTCAGAGAGGTGTCAGGTCTCGAGCTTGAAGCGGGTGGACGCCAGCCGGTACAACCGGCGCCACACCAGACGATTCATGAGCACGACGATGGTGGCCATGATCAGCGTGGAGGCCAGCAGCACATCGAAGCGGCCCGAATCGCTGGCGCCACTGATCGTGCTGCCAAGGCCGGGGGCGGAAACAATGCGGCCCTGAAAATGGAAGTACTCGGCGATGATGCTGGCGTTCCACGCGCCGCCAGAAGCGGTAATCATGCCGGTGATGAGATACGGAAAAATCGCCGGTAAGGTCAGGTAGCGCCAGCGATCCCAACTCTTGAAGCAAAAAATGCGCGCGACTTCTTTCAGGTCGGTGGGGACCGCCATAGCGCCGGCGATAACATTGAACAGGATGTACCACTGGGTACCCAGGAGCATCAGGAGCATGGCGGCAATTTCCACGCCATCGCGCAGCCGAATCAATAAGAGCAAGAGAATAGGAAACAGGGCGGTCGCCGGAATGGAAGCAGCGAGCTGAACCATAGGCTGCGCAATTTTCGAAAGTCGCTGACTGGATCCGATGGCGACGCCTACAGGAACGGTCCAGAGTGCGCCGAGGAGCAAAGCCGCGTTCACGCGCAAAAACGTGAATGACGCGCTGCGCAAAAGCGCGAAGTAATCGTGCTGATGAAGGCTGGAGAGTTCGCCAATGCCGCGGAAGACAGCAAAGGCCGAAACCAAAATTACGGTTACGCCCAAGATTCCCAATAGCCACTGACCCCAACGGCCGCGCTTATGCTCAGAGATAATGGCGCTGGCTTTTCGCGCGCCGCCCGCGAATGACAAGGTGAGCCAATTGATGAGGGGGTGCACGAGAAGGCGATAGGCTCGAATGACGAATGCGGCGCGGCCGACCAGTCGAAGGAGGGTCGACGTCTTCGTTTTGGCGTCCTGCACTTGTTCGAATTTGAATTTGTCCGCCCAAATAATGATGGGGCGCCAGATCAGTTGATCCAGAAGGACGATGACACCGACCATGGCGGCCAAGCCATAGAGGACGGCACGAGTGTCACCGTTGCCGGCAGCGGTTTGCAAAAAGGAGCCCAACCCGGGCAGGCGAAAGTCGCGATCGCCAAGAACGAACATTTCGCACGCCATCAGAAAGAACCAGCCTCCGGCGACGGACATCATGGAGTTCCAAACAAGGCCAATGGTGGAGAACGGCAGGTCGAGTTGGGCAAAACGTTGCCAGTTCCCGAAACGGTAAATGCGGGCGGCTTCTTTCAGTTCACGCGGCTCGGTTTTGAGGGAAGAGTAGAAACTGAACGCAATATTCCACACTTGGCCAGTGAAGATCAGCAGAACAGAGCCAAGTTCCACTCCGATTTGCCGGTGCGGGAATATAGCGACCATGGCCAGCATGACACCCGGCAAAAAACTGAGCACCGGAATCGATTGCAAAATGTCGAGCAGTGGTATGAGGATTATTTCTGCGCGTCGCGAGTTCGCGGCCAGGTAGCCATACCCGAGGGCGAAAATCAGGCTCAAGCCGTAGGCTACGCCAATGCGCACCAGCGAATACAAAGCGTAAAGCGGTAAAGCACTCGGGCTTTGGGAAATGTGCGCGCCGGGCGCCACCGGCCCGAGCCACGAGTGGCCGATGGCGTAAATGCCAAAGACCGCAGCGAACAAGAACAACATTACGGCAATATCAATCAGAAAAGACCACCGCCGGCGGGGGCCAACCGCACGACCGGGAGCGAGAGGCAAGGAACCGAAATGCTGGGGGACCGGAGTCGTCGAGGTCACTTGAAGGTTAGACCTCGGTCAGCGTGAGTTTTCCGGTCGCGGCATCGTAATCAAAAATCTCTGCGTAACGACCCCATTGAATGGCCGTTTCCAACTGTCGCCGCGACTCCGCCTCACTGAAATGTTCATCGATCAGGTCGTGGAAGAATTCATCCGGAAGGGTGCGATCGGCTTTGGCCTTGAGGGCTTGCTCCATTTGGCGCAACAAGGGAACGTGTGCGAGCCCGGCCGCTCGAAATAATTTCTTTCGGGTTTGAATATCCGCTTTCGCGAACTCCTCGCCCTGTGGAGTGATCACCGCATCGCCTTCCTCAACGCGAAGGAAACCCAGGAGCACAGCCGTATCCACGGTGGGCAAGAGGGCATCCACTTCAAGGCTCAGATCATAAGCGAGGCGATGAAGATCGGCGCGGCCACCCTGATCTACAAGAATTTCGAGCAGTCCGGCCATGCCGCCGGGACGCGTATGCGGAAGCATGATGGGGCGATGGGAAACTGCTGTCCCGCCGTCCGCCGCGGTATGGACATGGTCTTGTTTGTCATCCGGACGAGTAAGCACCCGGTAGATGGTGTCCACCAATTCGACGAATTGAGGAGTCTTGCGGTCGCGTGGGTAAGAGAGATTGACTGCAAGATCAGCGTGAATATGAGCGGGATTACGGCCCAGCACAATGATGCGATCGGCGAGAACGACAGCCTCTTCAATATTGTGAGTGACGATAAAAATCGCGCGCGTGGGGATCTTGTTCTCAAGCCACAGTTCAAGAAGTTCACCGCGCAGAGTTTCGGCGGTCAATACATCGAGCGCTGAAAAAGGCTCGTCCATGAAGAGCACTTCGGGTTCAACTACCAGGGCTCTGGCAACCCCGACCCGCTGCTTCATGCCACCAGAAAGTTCCTTGGGATAGGCGTTCTCAAAACCATCCAGTCCGACCGCGTCGATAATCCGGAGAGCGCGTTTGTGGCGCTCAATGGGAAGCATGCCACGAGCTTCGAGCGGCGCCTCGACATTTTCCAGAACGGTAAGCCACGGGAAAAGCGCAAAGCTCTGAAAGACGATCGAAACGTTAGGGCATTCTTCGCGAACAGGTTGACCGTGCCATAGCACGCCGCCCGCCGAAGCTGGCGAGAGTCCAGTGAGCATGCGAAGCAGCGTAGATTTTCCGCAACCGGAGGGCCCCAGGACGGCCACGATCTGCCCTGGGTAGACCGCGAGGTCGGTGGGCGCAATCACTTGCACGCGCCCACCGTCAGGCTGAGTGTAGAATTTCTCGATTTGTCGGGCTTCGATAATTGGCGCTTCGACTGTGCGTGAGGTACCCATGAGTGCCGCTGGTCGACACAGAAGAAATGTCAATCCGGAATTTTAGTTTAGCAAGGTCGCCTAAGAAAGTCGTGAACGATCCCTTAGCAAATCATAAGCGTAATGATCTGAACCTATGTTCATTCTGGTCCGCCCGATAACCTTGAAGCGGAGCGCCGACCAAATACTTCAGTTCAAGTCCATCGTGCCGGGATGCCTTGGAAGAACTGGACAGTTGCGACCTCGCCGGGCGCACCGCGCGCGCCATTTGAGACCGGTGGCATCACTTGCCTTGCCGGGCGAAGTGATGCCAGCACGGGAACGAGGTCATAGGGAACAGCGACCCGAGGTTGTAAATTGGCGCTGAAATTTGGCGGTCAGGATACCGTTATTTCGGCGACCCATGAAGCCACTACGCCGTTTGGCGTACTTGGCAGACCAAAGGTCATTGACAACAATACTTTGCCGTCCAGGGTGAGTCGGCCTACATCATGGGCCGGGCCGCCCCCGTTAATACCCAGAATGACGAAAGAGTTGTGTCCGTGCTTTAGCCCGCTGGAGAGATCGACCGAATCATTAAAGGTAGGGTCGCCTTCGTTTTTACGGTCGTACACCTGCTCGGTGTTTAGATAGGTAATCAATTCATTATCTGCATTATTTATGACCAGGCCCAACTTCGAGCCCGGATGAGCCGATGCGGAGACTGGCTCGGAGATCATCGCGGGAATCAATATTTCGCTGGTGGTGGTCAAGGACGTTTTTGTCCTAGTGCTCATATTCTTGGCTCCTTTGTGGTGAAGTTGCCCCTAAATTAATTAGGGGAATTAGGAGTTTATAGAAGTATATATTACTATATTATAAACTACATTATTATGTATCTAAAGATTTCATTTAGGACGCCAGAGGGCAAACAAAGGTAAGCGCGGGTACTTCGCAGCAGCGAAGCAGAGTTGTCCTGCCCCGCTGTTCTTCAGCGCCGCCTTAGATTTAAGAACCGGCGCGGTGGCGGGCTAGCGCGCGCATGTCCAGGCTGACGCCAAATGAGAAACTGTTCAGTTGCAGCGGGACGCTGCGGCTGAAGCCCGCTTCGAGATCTACGTAGCGAGCTGGCTTCATCTCCACGCCAAAATTGAAGCCGTTGTCGCGGACAAGAGCGGCGCCGCCGGTTTGCACGCTGGCGTCCAGGTAGCCTTTGCGATTGGTGGATTTCCCGTTCGCGGAGCAAGCGGTTGCAGCGGAACAGCGGAAGACCCTACTGATGACGGTCTGTGTGCCCCAGGGAGCCACATCGTACGCGGAAGCTGTCAGGCTGAGCGGTCCGGCGTCAACTTCCGCGCCAGCTTCGGATTGAAGGTTGTAACCAAAGGTGATGAACGGACGGTGAAAGTACTTGGTGTCGCTAACGGTGTTGCCAACTCCCAAGTCAACGAAGGGAGTGAAAACTCTGAAAGGATGTTCAAGATGGTTTGCCCAATTCCAGGTAGCGTGACCTGTGCTGAAACCCTTCTTGGTTTCACCGGTCGGCGCCGTGAGGTGGATGGTGGGATCGTAGTTAACGAATTCGCCCGCGAAGTTCCACTTGAGGTCCGCGCCAAGACTGCCCAGGCCATCGCCGGAGACCGCTTGCGGATCGTTCTTCTTCACGGAAGAAGGAGTGCCTACCAAGTAGTAAGGAATGCCTAAGTCCACACCGAAATGGCGGGAAAAGTTATAGCCTACGCCGGTGCTCAAGTCGAAGATGCTGCCATCACTGCTGGTGCTGCCTTCGAACGTCACTCCCGCGTTGAGTCCCGGGGTGAAGCCCTCAGGTGGCTTTGCAAGGGGACCGGTAGCCGGAGAAGCTGGAGACTGAGCGTAATCCGAAGAGCCATACGCAAGTAAAAGAAGCGACAGAACAGAAACACATCGAAGTGTTGGGTAAACGAAGTGGTGGACCAAATTAGGATGCCGCAAATTGCCCCCTTGTGGCTTGGCAAAGAACGCCAAAGTTGCGCTCATGCGTTGGCGACTCTGAGAACTGCGGTGATTTTTACTTGCGAGAGACCGGTTGTTGGAGGCTCCCCCGATTATGAGAGAAGTTTAAAGTCGGGAGAGGCCGTGGTGAACGGCCCAAGGTACAGGTCCCCGTAAAATATAACTGTACGAAGGCTTCGGTGGCCCACAGACCACTGCCTGGGGGTAACGCCAAGCCGAAGGAAAAGCCTGAGCGTTGTTATTATCGCGCACCGCGATGTCACAATTTAACAGCGGCAGACGTTTAAGTAGTGTAAGAACGGGTGACAGTCCTTGTCAGAGAACGTGTTGGAAGGGTTTCCGGCACAAAACCACACGGTGCGCGAGCCGCAACCAGAGGCGCTGAAAGCTTGCGAACCGAAGGTCCTCATGCGGGCGGCTGGGGAGTCCAGCGTTATGAGTGAAGGGTCCCGGGTTGGAGAATTTGAGACCCTGTTCGTCAAACACTATCCGCGCATTGTAGGCATTTTGCGGCGCATTGTCGGGGATCACGGACGGGCTGAAGATTTGGCCAGTGAGGTTTTTTTGAAACTTTATCGCCAGTCCCTAGTGCAGGAGCCAGACGGCAATGTTAGCGGCTGGCTTTATCGAACGGCGACAAACCTGGGAATTGATGCGCTGCGTGCGACGGCTCGCCGGAGCCGATTCGAGCAAGCCGCAGGTCAGGATGCCGGACAGAACAAACCCGCAGAAAATGGATTTGAGCGAGTGGCGCGGTTTGAACGAGAGCACCGGGTTCGCAGGGTGCTGGCGGAAATCAAACCGGCACAGGCGCAACTGCTACTAATGCGCGCGTCAGGAAATAGCTATAAAGAGCTGGCGGCAGCTTTGGAGATTGAACCTGGATCGGTAGGCACGCTTTTGGTTCGAGCGGAAGCAGCGTTCGAGCAACGTTATCGGGAACTTTTTGGTTCCGAGGAGGACGTATGAATTGCGTTTCGGAAAACAATTTGCGCGCGTATCACGATGCTGAGTTGGGCGCGGCGCAGGATACAGAGATTGAGGCGCATCTTTCCGGTTGCGCAGAGTGCGCAAAGCGCCTGGGTGAAATAGCCGCCACCGCTGCACGAGTGGAGAAGCAAATGGTTGCTTTAGGGGCTTCTTCAGCGGAAATAAAAATTGATGCGCAAGCCGCGCTTTCTCGCTTCAAGGCGCAGCAAGATGCACGTGTAGAGACCATGCCTTCGAGGGCAGATTTCGCTGCCCATGAAAGCAGTATGCGGGCCAGGGGCAGTCGCTGGCGTCCGTTGTGGATTGGTGCTGTGGCCGCGACGATTTTGTTGTGCAGCCTGGCGTTTCCATTTGGACGCGGCCTGGCACAGCGCTTTCTTGGGACTTTGCGGGTTGAAAAAGTACAGCCGGTACGCCTGGATTTTTCGGCGCTCGATGGCAATCGGCCATTACAAGAAATGTTGCGCCAGATGATTTCCGACAAAGTGGTGGTTACCG
Organism: Verrucomicrobiia bacterium; assembly: GCA_035482155.1. Taxonomy (GTDB): domain Bacteria; phylum Acidobacteriota; class Terriglobia; order Acidiferrales; family UBA7541; genus Acidiferrum. The sequence continues at coordinate 43,307 of DATHRB010000034.1, forward strand.
CAGATGAAAAGCCGCAACCAGCCTCCACTGCCGCGGACGCGAGCCAGCTAGCGGGATTCTCTGCGCATGTGCTGAGTGCGCGCACGGATACGCCGAAATTTATCGTTGGGGGTCAGCACGCTTTCCATATGACCATCGACCGCACGCGCTTGCAGGATATTTTTGATCAAGCTGGGCGTGCAGACCTGTTGTTGCCCGCTACGTTGGATGGCGCAAATGTTTCGGTGAACGTACCGCGCTCGATTATGGTGGAATATGGCGATTGCCCAGAGGGGCACCCGGCGGATGCCGCGCAGACTGCTCCTGCACAAGCACACTCCGGAGCATGGGCTAATTGCCTCGCTCTGGAGGAAGTGCCAAGTCCGCTGGTCAATATGCCGCCCGACCTCAACCTTCAGCAGTTAGCAGAAATTGGTTTCCAGCTCGCGGGGATGAGCGCCACACAGGCACGTAATCTTGGACAGACCATTGATTGGAAGTCGACGCTGGTGCTGCCGATTCCGCGATTCGCGAGTTCCTATAGTCAAGTCACCGTGAACGGCGTGCCAGGCACATTGATCGAGGGCTCCGGCCGTCGTGGGCCTGACTATGTATTGGTTTGGGTAAAGAATGGGATCATCTATGGACTCGTCGGCCATGGTGATTCGAGCAATGCGGTGGCGCTGGCGAACACGCTGAACTAAATCCCGTTGGCTCCTGGAGGGGCACCTGGATCAAGCGGCCGACTTTGCCATTCAAACGGTGGGATTGCGCAAAGTATTTGGGAGCAAGATTGCGGTAGGTAATCTTTCGCTGACGGTGCGCCGCGGCGAAGTGTTCGGCTTCCTGGGCCCGAATGGCGCGGGGAAGAGTACATCCATCAAAATGCTGCTGGGACTGGTGAAACCCAGCAGCGGGCAAGCCTTCGTTCTTGGCGCGCCCTCCGACAATGTAGAAGTTCGGCGGAAGATTGGTTTTTTGCCTGAGGATTTTCGGTTTTACACCTGGCTTACCGCGTTCGAACTGCTGAAATTCCATGGCCGACTGTGCGGGATGAGTGCGGCGCGTCTGCGCGAGCGTGTTCCCGAGATGCTTGAGCTCGTGGGACTGACTCCTCATCGCGAAAAACACTTGCGTGATTTCTCCAAGGGCATGTTGCAGCGAATTGGATTGGCCCAGGCGTTAATTCACGAACCGGAGCTGGTCTTTCTTGATGAGCCTACTTCCGGGCTTGATCCCATGGGGCGGCGCCTGGTTCGCGACATCATTCGGGCGGAGCGCGAACGGGGCGCCACCGTGTTTTTGAATTCGCACATTCTCAGCGAAATTGAAATTACCTGCGACCGAGTAGCGTTTATCAAAGAAGGCCAGGTGGTCGGCAGCCGCGATTTGCGAGTGAAGCCCGAGGGGCAAGTCCATGTCGTGGCGCGCGTGCACAATGTATCCGCGGAAACGATTGCGGGACTTTCGCGATGGAGCGCCTCCGCGGCACTGGACGGGGAACTGTTGACACTTACTACCGCTTCCACTTCTTCCCTGCCGCACATTCTTCGTCACCTGGTGGAATCCGGCGGCGATGTATTTGAATTCAGACCGCAAACTGTTTCCCTCGAGGATCAATTTCTCAAGATTATGGGTGAGGATCGCGGACTTTAATGGGCGCATGGATCATGGCGGGCGTTACGTTTCAGGAAACGGCGCGGAGAAAGATACTTTGGACGGCGGTAGCCGCAGGAGCAGGATTTCTTGGGTTATTCGGCACGGGGATGCATTTTCAGGTGAAGGATCTAGCTAACCACAACGTGCCGCCGTTGATTGGCCATCAAGTTCAAGTGGCGATGCTTCAGGTGGGATTTTACGCCGTCGATCTTCTTGCGGTGGTTATGACTATTTTGACTTCCGTGGACACCCTCTCGGGCGAGATTTCCTCGGGAACCATCCAAGCCATTGCTACCAAGCCGATTTCGCGATGGGAAGTGTTGATGGGCAAATGGTTGGGCTTCGCGGGCATGATTGCCATTTATGTGAGCGCGATGTTCGGGGGAGTTTCCGCGATCGGATATTTCATGGCCGGCGTGCGCCCTCATAATATGGGCCTCGGCGCGCTGCTGGTTTTTCTGGAATGCTTATTACTTCTGACGGTTACGTTCGCTTGCGGAACGAGATTTTCGACGTTGGCAAATGGAGTGATTGTTTTGGGCCTTCACGGTCTGGCATTTATTGGAGGATGGATCGAACAGATCGGGGCGATGACTACCAGTCCGCGTCTAGTGACGCTGGGCATCGTTTCCAGCTTGATCATGCCCAGTGAGTCGATGTGGCGCCGGGCTGCATACGAGATGCAGTCTTCGCTGACGCGATCCATACAGTTCACTCCATTTTCAAACGCGTCAGCACCTAGCGCGGCGATGGCGGCTTATGCCACATTGTATATGCTCATCGCGCTTGTCGTGGCGCTCTATAATTTTCAAGAACGAGATCTCTAAATATTGATCCCGCCGAACATTTTGGCTTGGGCCGTATCTCAATGCGTTACTCCCAGGGGTTAACGGTTATACTTCTCGCGCAAACAACTGCTTAGCGAAACGAGGACCGATGGTTCGTCTTACGAAATGCCTTTTTTGGTTGTTTTTCGTGGTCGCGATGGGTATGGCTGCAACTGGCGAGGCGCGAGCGCAGGGTTCCAATAACGCGAAAACATCTGACGCAGCGGTTACCGGACAGGCTGCACCTGCGTTCGACGTCAACGCGGCGGTTGAAACCTATTTTGCGAAGATGCCGCCGGCGGAACGGGCGCGTTCGAATGCCTATTTTGAAGGGGGATATTGGCTGCAGTTGTGGGATTTTTTGTCGACGGTCCTGGTGATGTGGTTACTGCTGCGTTTTGGCGTGTCCATGCGCATGCGCGATTTAGCTGAGCGAGTGACGCGCTTTCGCCCGTTGCAAACAGCGATTTACTGGGTGCAGTTCATCGTCCTAGTGACCGTAGTGACATTTCCGCTAACGATTTATGAAGGTTATATTCGTGAACATAAATATGGCTTGTCGAACCAAGCTTTTGGTCAGTGGATGCGGGACCAAGCGGTGGCGCTGGGCGTCGGCATAGTGTTGGGCGCAATTTTCATGGTGCCGCTATTCGGACTGGTGCGACGGCTGGGCAAGAACTGGTGGGTGTGGGGAGCTGTTGCGTCCGTAGTGTTTATCGCTTTTGTTGCACTGATCGCACCGGTTTACATCGCGCCGCTATTCAACAAGTACACCAAACTGGAAGAGCCGAGCATTAAGGACCCAATCCTGAGCATGGCGCGCGCTAATGGAATTCCGGCGACGGACGTGTATGAGTTCGATGCTTCACGGCAATCCAATCGCGTGAGCGCTAACGTGAGCGGGTTCGCGGGGACATTGCGAATTTCGCTGAATGATAATCTGCTGAAACGCTGCACGCTGCCGGAGATTGCCACCACGATGGGACACGAGATGGGCCATTACGTTCTCAACCATGTATATAAAGGTTTGGTGATGAATGGCGTGGTGATCGTGATTGGCTTTGCATTTCTGAGCTGGGGAATAAATTTTGCTCGGTCGCGATGGGGAGAGCGTTGGGGCGTCCGGGATCTGGGCGATGTCGCGGTTCTGCCGCTAGCGGTGATCGTGCTGTCTGGTTATTTTTTTATTACAACGCCGATCAACAACACCATCACGCGCACCATGGAATTTGAGGCGGACATGTATGGACTCAACGCCGCGCGGCAACCCGATGCGGAGGCGAACGTGGACCTGCTGTTGGGTGAATATCGAAAAATGGACCCAGGACCGGCCGAAGAGTTTGTGTTCTTCGATCACCCCAGCGGGCGCACGCGGATTACGGCCGCGATGCGCTGGAAGGCTGAACATCCTGAGACCGCATCGGCGGAAGAGTTGAGCAGGCCGATGTTCAGCGCGCCGTAAAATTGATCAGATTGCTTGCAGGGAAAAGCAAAACGATTGTCACTCGGGACTAAACAACAGCGTTGAGGACTGGTTTGCCGACTAGCAGACGCTCCATCACGGCAAAGAGCTCCATGCTGCGGATGGGCTTGGAAACATATCCGTCCATGCCGGCGGCCACGCATCGATCTTCATCGCCCTTCAGGGCGTGGGCGGTCATGGCCACGATGGGTATGTGCTTGCCAGTGAGCTTTTCTGCTTCACGTATCGCGGCGGTGGCTTCGAATCCGTCCATTCCAGGCATTTGAATATCCATGAGCACCAGATGGAAATTCTCTTTCTCCAGGGCTTCGACTGCGGCCCGGCCGTTTGCGGCCACCACGACGGAATAACCGTGCTTTTCCAACAAGCGGACTGCGAGTACTTGATTCACCGCGTTGTCTTCCGCCAACAATATCCTGAAGGATGGTGTCTCTTCGTGAAGGGTGTGGCGGGTGACCAAGGGAAGGTCTGGGGCTTTAGGGCCGGCACCGAGTACCTGACATATCGCGTTTAACAATTCCCGCTGGCGTATGGGCTTCACAAGGTAAGCAGATATTCCCAGCGCGCGGCAACGGGCGCCGTCCCCGAGGTGACCGGCGGATGTAAGCATCATCACCACGGCTTGTATTAGAGTGGATTGTTTTTGGATTTGTTCAGCGAGTGCGAATCCGTCAATCTTCGGCATGTGCCCATCCAATAAAATAAGCCGGAAGGCATAACCTTCGACTTCGGCTTGAGCCAATGCGGCGAGGGCGGCGTGGGCGTCTTCCACTGCGGTAAAATTCATTCCCCAACGGGCCAGCAATCCAGTAAGCACTCGCCGATTGGTGGAATTGTCGTCCACGACCAATACCTGCAACCCCTTTAACTCTTCCAATTGGCGGGGTAGGCGACGCGCGACTGCGTCCTGGGCGTGGGGCTGCAAGAACGCCGTAAAATAAAAAGTGCTGCCGCCCGCCTCAGAGCTTTCCAGCCAGATTTTGCCGCTCATCATAGCGACTAGTTTGGCGCAGATGGCCAAGCCCAACCCGCTGCCACCGTACTTGCGAGCCATCGAGCCGTCAGCCTGCGAAAAGGCGTTAAATATTATTGCTTGCTTGTCCACCGGGATGCCGATACCGGTGTCTTTGATGGCAAATATTAATTCCGTGGAGTGCCTGTTCTTTTTTCCGGCTTCGACGCTAACAATGATTTCCCCGTCTTCGGTGAATTTTATGGCGTTACCGACCAGGTTGACGATGATTTGCCGCAAGCGCCCGGGATCGCCGACAAACGATTCCGGTAGATCGGGCTGCACTTCGTACATCAATTCCAAACCTTTCTGATGAGCGCGAAAGCCTAGGGTGCCCATGGTTTCGCCAAGGCTTTCTCGAAGGTCGAAGGGAATGGATTCGAGACCGAGTTTGCCGGCTTCGATTTTAGAAAAATCCAAAATGTCATTGATTACGGTGATCAAAGACTCCGCCGACAATTTCACCAAGCCGAGACTATCGCGTTGCTCGGTCGTGAGATCAGTGTCCAGCACCAGTTCCGTCATGCCCAGGATGCCGTTCATCGGAGTGCGAATCTCATGACTCATAGTCGCCAGGAAAGTGCTCTTCGCTTCATTTGCGGATTCAGCAGCCTCCTTAGCGCCCTGCAAGGCTTTAGTGGCTTCCCGCACACGGGTTCGCAACATCGCAACCCAGGCCAGCACGGAAAGAATGGCCAGAATCATGCTTCCGATCAGAGCGAATGTTCGACCGAGTGTCCACCAGGATGGCAACCGAATAACAGCGACATCTTGTATTGAGCGCAAGCGTATACGAAACCTGACCGGCTGGCGATTTTCATCGAGCTCGATGGTGCAAATGCCGGTTATTTGTAACAGCGTGCCTTCGCGCAAGGACGCAAACTGCGGGGGAATCTTTGCGTTGGAGAATTCCGCTTCGAATACCGTGTCACCGTCTTGTAAATGCAAAATCTGATGGCCGGGGTTTAGCGAATCGCCAGTCAGTTTGCCTGTAACCACGATGAGATCTCCATCGTAACTTTGAAACATAATGTCGCGCTCAAATCGGCCGTGGAGAGCGGCCGCTGCTGAGAGTATACGTGGCTTGGGCACGGCGCCTACGCCGGTGCGATGGAAGATGGCGTTTTGTAATTCTGGCTCGTAAGGGCCCATGGTGGCGAACCCTACCAGATCAACTTCATCGCCGACAGCAATCTCGGGAGTATCCTGCTGCGTTTGAGCAAAGACGGAGCCGTTTTCACTCTGGATGAAAATTGCTTTGCCGGGCCTGTACAGAGTCACGACGCCCTGCACTTTTACTCGATGTCCCAGATTTCCAGCGAGGCTAAACCGGAGAAGATCGGAAATCGCGTGTGTAGGAATATTGAAGGGTTCTGCCGGCGGCGGCTGAAGAATTTCTATTTCCGATTCATACGGAATGTTGATGAACACGCCGGTCATCTGATTGGCGGAGTTAAACTGGGAGCCACAAGTTCCGCGAATACGGACCGTGGCGTCGACTAACGGAAGCAGGGCGTCCCGTTTGTAGGAAGGCAAACGACCAATTACCTGCCCATCGGCAGTGGTCACCTCCAGATACAAGAGATTACCCTTCTTAAAAACTTTATGGACGATGCCTTCTACCTCTACGCGCTGACTGTCTTCCTGAGTGGAAGACATTTCCACAAAGGAAACGCGCCGGGCAGGCGGTAGTGGCGCTCGTCCGATCTTTTTGAAAACAGGATTGCCGACCTGGGGAGCGAAGTCTGGAGCTTCTGTCGCTCCTTGCATCTCTACAAGATCGCCTGCGCTGAGCGCCACATTCGGTTTGACGACTTCGAGGTTTATCCAGATCCCTCCGCTGGAGTCCTGGATGAAGAGGTCGGGCTCTTGAGGGTCATAGTAGGTGATCACACCGCTGAGGCGTACGGGTCTTCCCTCTTTGGCTTGCTCAATGGTTAACGAACGAATTTGGCCTACCCTGGTGATGACCCCAGGGGAGGGTCGTCGGGAAGTTTCGTTCGCCGAGGTAGGTGTCGCGGATGCTGCGAAGATCGCTAAAACAAAGCTGAAGAAGCTAATTTTAAATTGGAATGAGCGGGACTGACGGGGTAGCCGTAAGAATGTAGCTGCCAATTTGTTGAGCCGACCCATTCGGGCGCTCCATTGCCGAATTTACGCACCAAGAGTTAGCGGGGCCAACCCTGCGGCTATTGAGTCTTGTCATGCACGAAACTGCCCAACCCGACGCGATTCAGGATCATCTCGAGTCTGTAAAGGAAGGAGTTATTGGCGGCCGCAAAATTTTCAGCGGCAAACGAACGGAGCACAGTGCCGAAAAAGAACGCGGCCCAGAATGGTACCAATGAAGAGATGCCATCGCAGTGCGGAGTAACCGGGGCTAAATCGATTTAATGTACAAGCTGCTTTTGGACGCATTAGAATGCCCTTGTTCTGGAGGAAATATGAAACGAGCTTTGATCGCAGTGCTTGCAACGTTGCTGCTGAGGGCGCACGACGCGCGTGGCCAAGCGAAGCTTTCCGTCAAATGGGAAGAACTGAGTGCGGCTGATTTCAGGCGGGCCATCGAGCAGTCCAAGGGCACCTGCCTACTGCCCTTTGGCATCCTTGAAAAACATGGACCGCAACTTCCGTTGGGCACCGACTTGTTGAACGTTCGATATGCCTCGCTGCATGCAGCGGAAAAGGAATACGCGGTGGTTTTTCCGGAATATTACTTTGGCCAGATTTTTGAAGCCAAACATGAGCCCGGAACGGTGGCCTACAGCAGAGAGCTACAGTTAAAACTGTTGCAGGAAACTAGCGATGAGATGGCGCGCAACGGCTGCAAGAAAATTGTAATCGTAAACGGTCATGGCGGAAATGAAAGCCTGCTGCCCTTCTTTGCGCAATCCCAATTGGAAAAGCCGCATGACTATGTGGTGTACGTTCAATGGGGCCGTGACGAACCTAAAGGTGGCCCGCAAAAAAAGGACGCACTGGACATGCACGCTGGTCAATCGGAAACGTCCACGATGATGATTTCTCATCCGGAATTGGTACGTCTGGATCGAGCTGCCACTGAATCGGGCGCGGACCAGAAACGGCTCAACCTTCCCGCCGACGTTTACACCGGTATTTGGTGGTACGCGCGCTTTCCCAATCACTACTCTGGCGACGGCGCCCTGGCCACCAAGGATCTCGGTGAATTTGAAATGAATGCGTGGATTAATGCCATTACCGCGGCCATTCGCGCCGCCGAAGCCGACGATCAGAGCTTGCGGCTGCAAAACGAATTTTACGAGAAGAGTAAGCATCCGCTCGATACACGACCCTAGTTTTGAGGGAATAGAAAATCGGGAGGGGCCACAAACTACTGGTTGATGGCAGGTGATTTTTCTTTCTGGCGGCGTTACTTGCGGCGGAGCTGCTCAACCCAACGGAAGAGTACGTGATCGAAGGGCCCTTCCACGTCCAGGAATTCGACGCCCATGCCGACGCGCGGCTTCAGTACCCGAATTACCGCCAGGGCTTCGACTACTTGATCTTTGCGCGTGAGAGTTGCGCGAACTCGGCAACCGACTTTGAAAGTCTTACTGGAGCAGATAAATGCGCCTGCAATGGAAAGATCGGAGGTTACGCCACTGGCGGTCGTGCCCGTTTCCAAGTCCAGTAATGTGGCGTCGGCAGCAAAAGGATAGCGAATGGAATAGCGCCGGTCACGCACTGCGATAGAGCGCCACGGGCCAGTTGATGATGGGTCTTGCATGATGATTACATTACTCACAGTCGGATGAGGTCTGGGCGGCCAAAAACAGCCGCTGGGAAGCTCCCTCGCTATACAAATTGTCTCTTGGAATCGCCGGATGTGCAGCATTTTCAAATCTCATATTTGCGAAAAAGCTAATAGCTGGGCGTCTTCGCGGTGCTGGTGCCCGCGAATTTTCGTTATTAGCCGCTACGACAAAGCCTACAAACCCGAGTCGGTAGGGGCTTAAAATCGAATGCTATCCTGCACTGGTACCTCTATCTTTTCAGGCGAACCTACAAATGCGTGCGGATGGGCTGCGGCAAAGCGATCGTGTAAATTTCCGAATGCCGGTAGAGGCATCGTGGTTCGGCAACAACGGGACTACATTCAAGCGCACCGCAACCACCATGCTGGTGAGCAAGAATGGTGGGGTGTTGAGGCTCGTGGAGAGGCTGCCTACCGGCCAGGAACTGACGTTGCGCCGCCAACAAGATGGCGAGGTGTGGAAATCCGCGCGGGCACGGATAATAGCTGAAATTGACCAGGATCCCGAAGGCTTTCTTTATGCGTTTCAAATCTTAGAGCCGCGCGCGGACTTCTGGGACATCGAATTTCCAGCCCTCAGTAAAGCCGACGACGCGGTCGCCCGGTTGTTAATGGAGTGCAGTTTTTGCGAGCGGCGGGAAGTGGTGTATCTAAATCCGTTAGAGCTCAAATCCTTTGAAATGCGTAAGTGCGTTGCACGGGTTTGTAGCCAGTGCGTAGCTCCCTCCATCTGGATCGAAGCGCAATCCGAGATGGCCACGCCGACCGTGGAAGGATACGTGGCAAACATCGATCAACATGTTGTTCCGCGGCGCAAACGCGCACGGGTTAAGACGCGAGTGCTGGCGTGTATCCGGCGACGAGGATTTGAGGAAGAAATTGCGGTGTGTGAAGATTTGTCCAAGGGTGGGCTCAGTTTCCGCAGCCGTAATCAATACGCGGAAGGCACTCGAGTGGAAGTTGCGGTACCGTTTACCCCTGGAAGCGGCGCCATTTTTGTCCCGGTTCGAATCGTGTTTTCCGTGGCACTGCCCGGCGCGGGCCTTTTCAAGCACGGCGGGGCCTACGTAAAAACACTGTCGGGGTCGGGTGCTTGAAGGTTTTGATTCGTATAGAAACGGCCAATCAATGGACTGTCGCTCTCGCAGGAAATAATTAGTCGAGGACGGCCACGGATCCTCGTTCGCTACGACGCCGGTGCAGGTAGTGCATCGCAATATTCAGATAAATCTCACCACAGGGCGTTTCCAATCCCAGGACCATGGCTTCGGTATCGGCGGTGCTCGAAAGGCCGGTTTCGTCCGCGTGAATCTCCGGCGGAAACACCTTGAAGCGAAATCCCTGGTCGTTCAACAGCGTCACGGAATTCCCAATAACCATATTGGCCAGCTCGCAAACGGTTTCGCGTACAAGTTGCTCGCTCGCGGTGAGCGCAGAGCCTGCGAGATGGCTGGCGACTTTTACCGCGACTTCCGGCGAAAGATCGAGGATTACGCGGCCTTCGATGTCGCCTTTGATGGCGATCAGCGCGGCCACACCCTTACGGCGATAGGTGTCTTCGTCCATGGTGAGGTCAATTATTTTCGCGGACGATTGAAGCAGGTCGGAAAATACGGCGTCTGCGGCATTGATAAAGGGTTGGATTAGCTCCATTCTCATGCGTGTTCTCCTGCCAGCGCGGTGGGCGCGCCGGCGGCTGTTGGGTCATCGCTCAAAACGTAACGCAAAATTTCGTACAGCACTTCCGGTTTTACGGGCTTTTGCACGAAGTGTTTGGCGCCCTTTTGCAAGGCGGCCAAGATATTTTCTTGATAGCCGACGGAGGAAACCATGACGATACGAGCGTCGCTGTGTTGGCGGACGATGCGCTCGACGGCTTCAATGCCTTCCATCTGCGGCATGGTGATGTCCATCAAGACGATATCCGGCTTGGTTCGGTTAAACTCCGCGATGGCGGTGAGACCATCGCCAGCCTCGCCGGCCACTTCCCCGCCGAACGTCTGGATCATTTTGATGAGGTTCTTGCGCGCGAATACGGAATCGTCTACCACCAGGTAGCGGACAGATTTATTATCTTTGCGTTGAAGGGCGGCAAATTGTGGCATAAGAGTCTCCTTGGGCCGGAACCGGTTCAGTTTCGATGAGAAACGGAAATGGTCTCGGCTTTTTCCAACTTATCTTTTTCCTTTTTTTCCGAATTCGTTTTTTCCGTGCCGTACTGGCTCGACAAATACGTGGCTAATCCGTCGAGCGGTACAATCCTGTTGGCGTAGCCTTTGGCAATGGCGGCGCGAGGCATGCCGCTCACTACGCAACTCTCTTCGCTCTGCGCGATAGTCATTCCGCCGGCAGACTTGATGGCGCCCAACCCTGCGGCGCCGTCGTCGCCCATGCCGGTCATCAAGACTCCGACGCCGGTAAGGCCAAATTCCTGTGCCACGGAATGAAACAGAACATCGACGGAAGGACGATGACCATTTACCGGCGCCGCATCGTTCAAGACCACCATGTCGCCGCGAGGCATGCGGCGAACCATCATGTGGCGATTACCGGGGCACAAAAGTACGCGACCTGCCAAAAGAAGATCGCCGGAGCGCGCTTCGTGAACGTTCAACGCGGAGCATTCGTCCAAACGCTTCGCAAACATTTCCGTGAATCCCTCGGGCATGTGCTGCACGATTAAAATGGAAGATGGAAAATCCGCAGGAAGCTGAGAAAGCATGAACTGCAAGGCGTTTGGCCCGCCGGTGGAAATACCGATGGCGATGATGCGATTAGGCGGCACCGCGAGGTCGGGCTTTTTCTTCACACCCACTGGAGATTCCGAGACGACTGCGGGCGGCAGGCGATGGCCGGAAGCGCGTTTGGCAACTTTGATTTTCTCGATAAGCTGATCGGCGATGCCGTCCAAATGGCCGACGGCGGCGTCCTGCGGCTTGGCGACGAAGTCGACAGCACCCAATGCCAGGGCCTTAAATGTTGAGTAGGCTCCTTCTTTCGAATGCGTGCTGAACAAAATTACCGGGACGGGCGCGCTCTTCATGATCAGCCGCAGCGTTTCCATACCATCCATGCGCGGCATTTCCAGGTCCAGGGTAACCACATCGGGGCGCAGCTCTTGGATTTTCTTGAGCGCGAAGGCGCCGTCCATGGCGGTGCCTACTACTTCGATGGCGGCATCACGCGCCAAAATCGCGGGGATGAGCTTGCGCATCAACGCGGAGTCGTCAACGACTAGAACTTTGATTCGCTCGCTCATGCTATTGCTTCCATGGGTAGGGCCTTTGAGAATCGAGATATCACTGCGGGTACGTTCAAGATCAAGACGACGGTGCCATCACCGAGTATGGAGGCACCGCTTACCAGATCACTGGATACAATGTCGCTAGGCAGGGCTTTGATTACCAATTCTTCCTCGCCCACCAAAGAATCCACGAGCAGACCGAAACGCTTTTCCGCTGCGCCAATCACGATTACGAAACGGTTTTTTTTTGCTGGCAAGGCCGGCGAAGCCGCAACGGCGTGTATGTGATCCAGACGGTTTAATCGCACCAGGGTCAGAAGCTGATCGCGAAGCCGCAAAATTTCGCGCTGATCGACCATGTGAATCTCGTCTTCGCGGATGCGCGTGATTTCCACGACAGAGGACAATGGGACAGCAAACAGGCGGCCGCCAACGCGAAACAACAAGGTCTGAATGCTAGCGAGGGTCAACGGGGCGCGCAGCTGAATGGTGGTGCCTTTGCCCAGCTGGGTGCTCACTTGCACAGTGCCTTTGAGCTTGCCCATAGCCGAGCGAACCACATCCATGCCAACGCCGCGGCCAGACACTTCGGTAACGGCTGAGGCGGTGCTAAAGCCCGGCTCAAAAATCAAATTTAAAGCTTCCTGCTCGCTAAGACGTGCGGCTTCGTCCTGGTTGAGAATTGCTTTTTCGATCGCCAGCGTGCGCAGCTTGGTGGTATCCATGCCGCGGCCATCGTCGCGTACCTCGATGACCACCTGGGCGCCTTGGTGAAAGGCGTTCAGAAAAACCGTTCCACGCGCAGGTTTGCCCGCGGTGACCCGTTCATCGACGGGGTCAATGCCATGGTCAACGGCATTGCGAACCAGATGCATTAGGGGTTCGGCGAGCGAATCGAGAATGCCTTTATCGAGATCGGTGTTTTGCCCGGTAACTTGCAGGGCCACGTCTTTGCCGCATTGTTTCGCGACGTCTCGCACGACGCGCGGGAAGCGCCGGAACAGTTGCTCGACGGGCACCATACGAATCTTCAGAACGCATTTGTGCAATTCATCGAGAACTCGCGTTTGAAAGGCCATGGCGTCGGCGAGTTTCGTTCTCACCGGATCACGGGGATGGCTCTTATCGAATTCGGCCAGCGTGCGATTGAGCATCGATCTGCCAATGATGAGCTCACCGACCAGATTCATTACCGCGTCGATTCTCGCAGCGTCGACTCGTAGGGACGTTTCGGTTATGGCTGTTACCGCGGCGCCAATCGCAATTCCCGCGGCGGTGGTTGGGTCGTCGGGATGCTCGGCATGAGCGAGATTGGACTGCACTTCGAGGAGATCGTCCAGTAATTCATGCTCGGCGATTCCCGCGCGCTCGATGCGCACGTCCGATACGATGGCAGGAATGCGGCAGCGTTGCGCCAGTGCTTCCGCCGTAGATTTCGTAGCCAAGGCGGCTTCAACAACTTCCACGGTGGCGGCGGCGATGTTGTCTTCCGGCCGCAGGGCGATTACCGTACCGCTTCCGTGAAGTACATTACGAATCAATTGAAAGGCCGCGGCGCGCATCAAGCTGTTGGGATCGACGCGCAACGCCAGGTTGTAAACTGATTCGCCGCGGTGCACAGCCTCGGAGATCATCAATTGCTCATATTCGGTCCAGGCGAATGTCGCTGCGACTTGCGGGCTATGAGCCTCGTGCGCGGTCAGCTCTTTCTTCGAAGAGAGGCCCTCGAGTAAGTCTCGAATCATCTTTTGCAGGTGGATTCCGGGTGGTGGCTCGGAACTACGCTCGTAAGCAAAGAGCATGGCGCCAAAGATGTCGGCGGCGGACAACACAATCTCGGCAATCCCGGCTCCCCGCGATTGCACCACCTCAGGCGTGAGTACTTCTTCCAGGGCATGGGCCAGCTCACTCAATTGTGCAAAGCCGCACGCAGCGGCATCGCCCTTTAAGGTGTGCACGGCGCGGCGAACTCCGCGAAGAACTTCTTCGTCGCCCGGGTGAGTTTCCAACTGCAGCCCGCCCTCATTGAGGGCTTGCAGCAATTCATAGGCGCTCTCGAAAAAAAGCGCTCGCAGTTCAGCGCCGCGATCCTCAGGCGGCCGGCTCATGTGCGAGCCTCCAGGCGCTGGTACGCGGTACCGTTATTTTCATGGATCATTTTGAACTTTTGGGTCAGGCCGAAGAGGCTCTCGGCGTGTCCTACAAACAAATAGCCGGCTGGATTCAAGCAATGCCAGAACTTGTCGATGAGGCGCTTCTGTTCTGCTTCATCGAAATAAATCATCACGTTGCGGCACAAAATAATGTCATTGCGGCGCGGAAGAAATTCGGTTTTCAAATTGTGAAAATCAAACTGCACGAGGTCTTTCAGCTGCTGCTTGACAGCGTACTTGTCTCCCAGTTTTTCGAAATAGCGCAGGCGGCAGGTGTAATCGACCGGCTCCATCTGGGGCTCGGTGTATTTGCCTTCTTGACCAGTACGCAAACTTGCATAGCTGATGTCCGAAGCTACAATCTCCAATTTCCAGGGAGGAGGAATCAGAGGCTTGGGAGTGGGCATTTCGAAAGGCAACGGATTTCGCAGATAGTAATAAGCCAGGGCATCGGCGATCAGGATAGCCACGGAATATGGTTCCTGACCGGCGCTGCAGCCTGCACTCCACACGCGAATATGAAAATCGCGGCGTTCCTGCTTGCGGCGGAGAATCTCTTCAAGCACAGATTTTTGCAGCAAATCAAGTTGCGGGCGGTTGCGAAAGAAACTTGTTTCGTTGACGGTAAGATTTTCAAGGAGCAGCGCCAGTTCCGGACGCCCTTCACGGCTGGTTAGCAGGCGGTAGTAAGAATAGAAGGAATCGAGCTGGCAAACTTTCAGGCGCCGTTGCAGGCGGTCTTTCAGGAAGTGCGAACGGCGCTCATCGAAAAACATGCCGCATTCCTGATACACAAGGGTCTGCAACAGTTTCAATTCGGGTTCCGTCAGTTGGACCGGCGGTGCGGCGATCGTTTCCATTTTCGGCTATGCCGCCTTTCTAAAACGCCTTCGTGGTTTGACTACCAAGCTACTTCGACGACATCGCCAGCGATTCCGCCGCTGCTTCCAGGCTTCGCAAGTCTTTTCGATACATCAACTTTGTTATGTCCAGCAAAATGATTAAACGGCCTTTCAACTTTCCCACTCCCGTGACGTAGCCCGATTCGCCATCTGCAAAAACCGAGCCAGGCGGCTCGATATCCGCGGGCGGAATTTTTAAAACTTCAGATGCCGCGTTGACGATGAGACCGACCAGCTTGTTATCGATCTCCACGACGAGAATGCGATTTTTCTTGTCGGCAACGGTGTACACCTGCCCGAATCTTTTGCGGAGGTCCATCACCGGAATGATTTTGCCGCGCAGATTTATGACCCCTTCGATAATGTCCGGTGCGCTGGGCACCGCGGTAATTTCAGGGACGCGCACGATTTCACGCACGGAGGAGATGCGTACTCCGTACGTTTCATTACCGATGCGAAACCCTACGACCTGTAGATCTTTTTCCATCCCATGATCTCCGGCGCTTCAGGGACGAACGGCTTCAGCGTATTCGAATTCTTCAGAACTCCGCGAGGATTCACCCGAACGTCGCGGGCCCTGCGTTTCGCCCCGGCGACCCTTGGGGTGCACAGAACGGTCGAGAACAAATCGATCCATGCTGTCTAGTAAGTTGCGGGAGAGTTTCAACATCTGCTCGGCGGCCGCGGAAAGCTCTGTGGAGCTGGATGCCGACTGCTGCACCAATTCGCGCATTTTATCCATGGCGCGAACGACCGCCTGGGCACCCGAAGCTTGTTCCTCGACTGCAGAGTTGATTTCCTGGGTGATCTCGGTGAGGCGGCTAGTGGCCTTGGCGATTTGCGACGAGCCGACGGACTGTTCGTTGGTGGCTGCACCAATTTCCTGGGAGAATTTATAGACTTCAGTGACCACGTTTTCGATTTTGTGTAATGCGGCCCCAAGATCGTTGCCCAGGCTGAGACCTTCTTCCACGATGCGGGTGCTGCGCTCCATGTTTTCGACGGCCTGGCGCGCTTCACGCTGAATACTTTGAATGAGGTCGGCGATTTCCTTGGTGGATTGCGTGGATTTTTCCGCCAGCTTCCGCACTTCGTCGGCTACCACCGCGAAACCGAGGCCGTGTTCGCCGGCTCGCGCCGCTTCGATGGCCGCGTTTAGAGCCAGCAAATTGGTCTGTTCGGCGAGGTCGTCGATGACTTCGATGATCTTACCGATGTCGTCCGCACGGTGGCCCAAAATATTGATGATTTCCGCGGACGATTGAATTGCGTGATTCGTGCGGTTCAGCCCGTCGGTAGCTTTCTCCATGGTTTTAATGCCGGTAACAACTTCTTCCCGGGAACGATTAGCGATATCCAACAGCACCTTCGCGGTGTCTGCGACCCGCTGGATGGAGGTCACCATCTGATCGATGGATGCAGAAGTCTCCGCAACACTGGAGGCCTGCACCTGGGTATTCTTGACGACGTTTTGGACGTTGATGCTCATTTCGTGCATCGTGCTGGTAACTTCTTCAATGGCCGAAGAAGCTTGCACGCTGACTTTCGCGGACTCGTCAGCGGCGCCCGCCACTTGATTCGAACCGGCAGAAACCTGTCCAGCGGAATCGCGCGTGGTGCGCACCAGATCCTGAAGGCCATGGGACATGCGCGAGAAAGCGTTGCCTAGCGTGTCGCGCTTCGAACGCGGGGCGACCTCAATGGTCAAGTCCCCTTCCGCGACCGCCATGGACACCGCGGCCATTTCTTTGAGGTAGGCGACCATATTGTTGAAGGTGGTAGCCAAGGCTCCGATCTCGTCAGTGCGATGAATGTCGATGTTTTGATTGAGGTCCCCGGAATCGGCGATCTCTCTGGCCACGGTAATCAAATGCGTCAACGGATCAGTGATGGATTTCGCGGTGTAGTAAGCAATCAGCAATCCCAGCAACATGGCGAAAAACGTACCGCCTAAGGTCGCATAGGTACTCGCGTTGCTAGCCGTGTTAGCGGACTTGGAGGTCTCGTCCAGCGACTTGCTGATTTCGTCATTGGTACGATCGAGGACCACGGACGATTTGGTGAGCCATGAACCGGGATCTTTCTGTAAATAGAAAATCTGGAGATCTGAGACGGTGGCGTCACCGGCATCCACCTGGTGGCGCTTGGCCAAGAGAGGTTTCGCAAAGTTGTCGGCCCAGCTTACTTCAGTGGTTTCCACCTGCGTGAGCGCGGACTTCAGATTGTCAGACCCGTCCTGAGCTTGGCCGCGCTTGATGGCGTCGGCAATGTCCAGGAGACCTTTGTTGACCTTTTCTTCATCACGGGGGTCGCCGCTCAGAAGATAATTATTGAGGTTCAGACGGTTCAGCATGATCTGGTAACGCACGGCTTCAATCGTGCGAACGCTGTCGAGTGCCGTCGAGGCGTCCAGCCGCGCCGAGCGCTGGCGCAAACCAGCAAAGATATTGACGACCAGCAGCAATACCAGGACGACCAACACCGCGCCGAATCCCACGTATAGTTTCTTGCCTATCTTCATTGCCAAACCCCTCCGGGTGCTCTGGCCTGTGGGCCTGTCGCTAAAGTTTCGTCTGCAGCCCGATACTTTTTGCCGTTAAGTTCCTGAATTTGTGAAACTAAATTCGACGATTTGGGTGGTTTCTTCTGGTCCGGGAACAAATTTCCATTCTTTCACGGCGTCCTGGCAGGCCTGCACCAGTAGCGGGTGTCCGCCGACGACTTTTGTGCTCCGTACACGGCCGTCAGCTGTAATCACAACCTCGATCTTCACCTTACCGCCTACGCTCATGCGTTTTGCCAATTCCGGGTAAGCCGGAGCGACCTTGGTCTTGACCTTTCGCTTGCTTTCATCAGTGGTGCCGTTTTGTGCTGACAGCCCCGCTGCGCTAAAAACAGCGAGAGCGCCCGCTGTGAGCACCAGTTTTTTCCATTGGCCCGTTGTCATGGAATATCCATCCCGTGTACGTAGATAACCCCGAGAAGAGAAAGGCACGTGCAGGGCCACGGCTTCAGGGTTTAGAGCGACTGGAGCGGGGACCGGGTCTTTCTCTCAAGTGATAGAGAACTGTGAAGTTATCTCTGGGGAACTTGGTGAAGAGGTTTCTCCGAGGACGAATGATCGTCTCATGAGCCGGCTGACCCGTGACTGGGGTCTCAGGCTGAGACGGGTGAGCAACGGGCCCGGATGCGAAGTAGTGATTCTAGAAACACGTCTCGCCAGAATGGTTGACTCACATTGAGACTCCCCATTACGTTGGTGGTGCTTGTGAATGCGTCAAGTTGAGACGCGGGCAGTCCTCCTGAACCCATGCGCGAAACAAAGTCTAAAGTTGTAAGTCGATCTGCGCCGCGTCGCGCAGGTAAAGCTGCGGGCGTAGATTTGCCGTCGGTGCGCCACGCCGACGAGCTAATGGAGCTTGCCGTCGATGCCGCGCAGTCGCGTCAATTGCCTGATTTTCTACACCGTTTCGCGCAACGCTCGGCGCGCATGTTGAACGCCGCCTGGGGTGCGGTGCTGGTGTTTCGCGGCCGAGAAACCGACTCTTTCGAAACTCCACAAAGTAAACCGCTCTTCTCGCACGAAGGACGCGGCTGGTTGATTTCCGCAGCCAGCGAACCGCGGCTGGGCATCGAATTTCGCGACCTTCCAATCGACGCCACGAGCTATACGGCGAGCGAGACGAACCGACCTACGGTGGCATTTGTCTCCATTGCCGCTAGCGATGGCGAACGCCTGGGAACACTGTGCCTTATCCGCAAGAAAGCACCGTTCACCAGCAATGAGAACCGGGTGTTGCAGGCGCTGGCCAGCCACGCGGCGCTATCACTCGAAAACTTTCGCCGGTTTTCACAATTGGAACGATCGAAGCGCCAATGGGTCGAGGATATTGACGCCATTAGCGATTACATAGTGGTTCATGATCGCGGCTGGAACATCGTGCGCACCAATCGCTCGTTGTCATCGCATCTCGGCGTGCCACCGGTCGCACTAGTGGGCGAAGCCATGGCCAGCTTGCGGCAAATCGTGGAGGCGGGCAGCGATCTGCCGTGCCCATTTTGCCGGGACACCAAGCGGGTGCGCGAAGAATACGTCGCGGCGTCGGCCGACCGCATTTTTTTGATCTCCACCTCACGGACCCCCGGCCTTACCGACGATGACATCCGCACGATCCATGTGCTGAAGGACATTACCGACCGGCGGGAAGCGGAGCGCCGGTACCGGGAGCTTTTCGACAGCATCCAGGAAGGACTGTTCTTCGCTACTCCGGATGGGCGGTTTATGGACGTAAACGACGCGATGGTGCGGATGCTTGGTTACGCGTCGCGAGACGAGTTGCTACGCGCCGACGTGGGCCCTCACTTGTATCCCGCGCCTGCTGCGCGGGAGCGATTTCTTTCGAAGCTGGCTCAATACGGTGTGTTGCGAAATTATGAAGAGACCCTGCGGCGAAAAGACGGCACGCTGCTGCACACGCTACAGAACATCACCGCTGTGCGCGATGCCAGCGACCGCATTGTTCAGATTCGCGGCTTGATGCTGGACGTCACTGAACAAAGAACATTTCAATCGCAATTGCAACGCGAGCGCGATTTCAATCAGAAGATTCTGAACACCACGCAAAGCATGATCCTCGTGCTGGATACCGCCGGACTCATCAGCTATGCGAACCGCCGCTGCTATGAAATGGGTTATCAGGAAAGCGATCTTATTGGCCACCGATTGGTGGACTGGATTGAGGCGAGTCATCGCCAGGATTTTGAGGACGCCCTGGATACGACTGCGCATGGGCAGCAGGTTGAAAACATCGAGCTACGTGTGCGTCGCAGCGATAGTTCGATGGGACACTTTTCCATCAGCTTGAGCCCCATGCGCGACGAGCAAAAAACGGTAAACAGCGTCGTGGTGGTGATGACCGACATAACCGACGCGACGTTGCTGCAGGCCAAACTGGCGCACAGTGAAAAAATGGCCACCATCGGGCGCCTGGTCTCCGGCGTAGCTCATGAGGTGAACAACCCGCTGGCAGCGATTCTGGGATTTACGGATTTGCTGCTGGAGAATCCGGAAATGCCGGCCTCTGCTCGCGAGGATTTACAGATTATTTTGCAGGAGACGCAACGTACCAAGGACATTGTGCAGGACCTACTGAGTTTTGCGCGGCAGCGTCCGGTACAACGCGAGCTTGTCAGCGTGAACAATGTACTGCGCCAGACTATCAAGCTGCGCAGTTACGATTTTGCGAGTCACGGCGTAGAAGTGCTGGAAGAATTTGATGAAGCGCTGCCCCCCGCACTCGGAGACGCGCAGCAATTGCAGCAGGTTTTTCTGAATATTTTGAATAACGCCTACGACGCCGTCCAGGAATCGAGCGAACGCGGGCGGATCACTATTCGAACCTGTCATCACGATAATGCCATCGAAGTGAGCATCGCCGACAACGGCATTGGCATTGTCGATCCTCAACGCATTTTCGATCCGTTCTACACCACGAAACATGCGGGCAAAGGGACGGGCTTGGGGCTGAGCATCTGCTACGGGATTGTGCGCGCTCACGGGGGCGAAATTCAGTGCTGGAACAACGAAGCAGACACTGGCAGCACATTCATGGTTCGCATTCCGCTAGCGGACACGGAATCGGCCGCACCAACGGTCTCCGCGAAAGAGGCCGGTCGATGAGTTTGCAAGACACGCTGTGGACCGGTGGGCCAATTCTGTTAATTGAAGACGAGCCTTCGGTGATTGCATTTTTGCGCGCGGCGTTGGAGCGGCGAGGATATTCGGTGGTCAACGCTGGGTCCGGCAGTGAGGGTTTGAAACGCCTTTCCGCAGGCAGGTTCGCGGGCGTAATTTCCGACATTCGCATGCCTGGAAAAGTGAACGGCGCGGACGTGCACGCCTGGATTCAGAAAAACCGCCCGGAGCTCCGCACGCGCATCATTTTGATCAGCGGAGACACGGCCAATAGCGAAACGCAAACTCTCCTGGCTCAGAGTGGCACGCCATGTATTGAAAAGCCTTTCCGCGTTCAACAATTAATGTCTGTAGTGGAGAAAACCTTCGGGAAACCATGAGCGACGAACTGAAAACACGTTTATTAGTCGTGGATGATGAGCAGAGCATTCGCCGGCTGTGTATGACCATCGGTACAGCGCTGGGTTTTTCCTGCACCGAAGCGGAAAGTGCGGAAGCCGCGCTGCCGCGCCTGGAAGCGGACACACCCGACCTGGTGCTTACTGATTTGAAATTGCCTACGCAAACCGGAGTGGCGTTGCTTAAGCAAACCAAAGCGATGTTGCCACGCACTGAAGTTGCGATCATGACCGGTCACGGATCGATTGAATCAGCCGTGGATGCCATGAAACTGGGCGCTTACGACTACATTGAGAAGCCTTTTCGTGTTGAAAAAATGCGCATGCTACTGCAACGCATGGCGGAAAAGGTTCGCCTGGTTACCGAAAACCAGTTCCTTCGCGAGCGGGTCAACACGGAAGAAAACCTCGATGGCATCATCGGGACGTCCGCCAACATTCAAGATGTGCTGCGTATGATTTCACGGCTCAAGGATACGCGCACGCCGGTGCTGGTGTCTGGCGAGAGCGGCACTGGGAAGGAACTAGTGGCACGCGCTATTCATTTTCGCGGGGCCATGGCACAGACCGCTTTTGTGGCCGTGGATTGCGGTTCGCTGGTGCCCACTTTGATGGAGAGCGAGCTATTCGGCTACGAAAAAGGAGCGTTCACGGGAGCGATGAAAACTAAAGCGGGACTCTTCCAGGCCGCCAATGGAGGCACAATTTTTCTGGATGAAATTGGCGAGTTGCCGTTGGAGATGCAGGCCAAGCTGTTGCGGGTGCTGCAGGAGAAAGAAGTTCGTCCCGTGGGCAGCAATGAAAAGGTGAATGTCGACGTGCGGGTGATCGCGGCGACCAACCGGGATCTGGAAGCGGCCTATCGCAATGGAACGTTTCGCAAGGACTTATATTTTCGCTTGAACGTGGTCACGGTGCACATTCCGGCGCTGCGGGAACGACGTTCGGACATTCCTATGCTGGTGCATCACTTCCTGGATCGTTACGCGCACGGAGCAAATATTCAAGTGACTGCGGCGGCGATGAAAAGCCTGCTGCATTACGATTGGCCCGGTAATGTTCGGGAACTGGAAAATTGCGTGGCCCGCGCGGTAACTCTCGGAGATCGTCAGACTATCGACGTAGCGGATCTTCCTCCGTCGATTCGCACGGAGCAATCCGACTCCGGGACGGCATTGGCCCAAGATGGGGGCTCCGTTTCCACTACAGCTTTGGCGGAAATGGAGCGTATGACAATTCTCCGGGTCTTCGAACAAGCCAACGGCGACAAGGCCCTCGCGGGGAAGATGCTAGGCATCAGTCGCGCAACACTGTATCGCAAACTCAAACGCTACAACATCGCCGTTAGGCCTGAATCTCACCTTGACGAGCCGCAAACGGTGTCTCAGTAAACAGTGTTTGTTGGAGACAACAAATGCGAGGCTGAGACAGATTTGTTGCAGCCTGAGACGGATGAGCCTACCGGCCATTTTTCCAAATCTTAACTACCATTGATTGTTAGTGATTCGCGGGAAGCGACGGGTACGTTTTTTTGGTGCCAGGCGTGCTTCTCTTCCCTGGGGACTCTTTCGTGTACCTGCGTCTGGAGGGCTGCGAGAGACCCCTGACTATGCAATCGAGCACTGGTGAGCCTACGTGAGACGGTTTGACGAAACGTCGCTTGTCGCGGATGAGCAAAGCTGCACGGAACAGTTGGCACGATTTTTCCCTGGAGTTGCGGCCGTTCGCTTGCCGGTGCAGGTGACCGCGCTGCGCGGCGGGACCACGCGTCTGCGAGAATCCAGCGTAGTGGAGTTTGTAGGCCTGGAGCACGCCATTCTGATTTCCAGCTTGCCGCTGGAATTCGACGATAAGGTGCGATTGGAAGGAAGCCGTAAAACTGATACCGCGGACGCCACTGTGGTTGCCGTGCAATATCATGGTGGGAAAAAAGCCGTGGCAGTTAAATTTTTGCGCGGTCCGAACCACTGGATGATGCACTCATGAGCAATCTGACTTCACCTTCGGCGCCCGGAACTGCCGAAACCAGTCAAAGCCGTTGGGCAGAGACGGTGTCGGTCTTCCCGATTTACCTGGCTTTGGCAAAACAGTTAGGCATTGCCATTCCCTTCACGCAGCGAAAGTTGCCGGATACGCCGGATGCAGAGCTCTCCAGCCAAGTGCAGACCTGGCTTGATGCCATGGACCTCCGGGTATTGGTGTACCAATTACGCCATCTTTTGCAGATGACGACGATGAACGCCAGCGAGAGCAGCTTGAAATCGCTGATCGAACGGCACTTGCGGAAACCAACGAAAAGTACGTTCGACCGCGACAAAATCGACTTCCTGCTGGTGCAATACTTTGCGCTCTGCGCACCGGCGAAGATTTATCACAAACGCATTGAACTTGCAGATGTGGCGGAGGTCATCAAGCCCATTCTCGGTGAAGTAGCGCCTGCAACTCTGACGTGGTGTGAACCCTTGGAAGGCATGATCAAGTCCCTGCACGGTTTTCGAAGCCTGCGGGAAATTCTGAAAACTAGTTTCATCGAGCAAGGGCGCAAGGTCAAAGAGGCCGCCGGGGGAATGTTCTACGACCCGTCCGCGCTGCTGGCGTTTATCCGGTTTAATTTTATTTTGCGCCGCACGTTTATTGAGTTGATGCATGCGGACCTGATCGCCACACGTGCTGGCATAGCCAAGCTGGAGGCATCGGATGTCCACGTCATCGATTGCCGCAATACCGGTTTGTCCGGGGCTGAACCGCTGACCAAAATAAAGAAACTGGCAGACGAATGGAAACAACCCTTCCAGAAAGAATATACGGAACGATCCGTTAACCAGGCTTTTGAGAAGTTGCTCGGGCTGCGCGCCGATGTGGAAAATGCGCTGGAGAAGAACGCAGCAAAAATGTCCGACCGCCTGGTCATCGAATCGGCGAAGGGATTTAGCCCTGAATCCCAGAAAAAGGCAGCCAGCTCGCCAACCGCCGTATCCGCCGCTCTGTCTAAGGGAACCGGTAACGCTTCGCAAAAGATTGAGTCGGCGCAGAAAGACCAACCGCCACCCGAGGCCCTGGATTTCGAAGCTTGCATGGAAAAGATCTGGGAGCAATTGATCGCCACACCGCCGTTGCATGGCCGGTCGATGACTACCGTGAAACTCGGCGACACGCGCATCCTGTTGTCATCCTGGGAAGTGGCCGCATTCGTCAGTGAAACGGGGACCGCCGCGGAAGACCTGCGCCGCGCTGTGGCTGCGCGAGCGATGGTTTCCACTGCTACCACCAACGCGAAGGACAGAGGTCACACTTTTGCCCTGGATAAGGCGCTCGCGGTTGGGCGCGTAGAGGCTTCGCGGCTCCAGGAGCGCGTGGACGTTGCCAAGCAAGCCAAAGATACCGAGGCCGCCGTCAATCTCGGGATCAGCACCAAGCGATTGCTGTCCGCGCTGGATGAAGCAGAAAAATTGTAGCGTGAACATAATTTCCCCGGCCTTTGCGGGTGAATACTACTGGGATGGACTGTCCTTTGCCGAACACCAGCGTCCTGATTCTGACTGATGAAACCGAATTCGCGCGAATGGTGGCCGGGTGTTGGCAGGCGCAGCGCAAATCTCCCGACATTACGGTTTTGAATAGCAAGCTATGGCGCAATTACGACGCGGCGGCGCACGACCTCATTGTGGTTGGCCCAATCAGCGGCCGGAGGCATCGCGAGATTCTTGGTTCGCTCAATCGCCAGGCGGCTGTCATTCTGTGTATTTCCGCGGATGCCCGCGAGTCGGAGGAATTGCGCGTTCGCTACCCGCGAGTTCTTCACCTGCAGCAGCGAGAAGACTGGACAAGCACCCTATTGCTGCTGGCTGGCGAAACATTGCGGCGTATGGAGGCGTTGAATGCCGCGAGACAGGCAGAACGCGAGGCCGCTAAATGTCAGCGCCTGGCCACTCTCGGACGATACATGATAGACATGAAACACAGCGTGAATAACGCCTTGACCTCCATGCTCGGCAACGCCGAATTGCTATTACTGGAACCCGGCCAGCTTTCGTCGCAATCCTTGGGGCAGATCAGGACCATCCACAGTATGGCCATGCGCATGAACGAAATCATGCTGCGATTCTCATCGCTTGCGAGCGAGATGCGCGAGGCTGAGAATGCTTCTCAAGCTGAGACAGAAGCGGCGGATGCTTCGGTGCCGTCCAGGCAATAGAGCCGCATACCTCGCCGTAACCCCTTGTTTTACCGGCCCTTACTCGATACGCAACATTCCCTTGGCCACGCTTAAAGCTGGCCGCTGGCGTGCACCTTTGTTTCCCGGATAAGTCCGAGGTTTTAGCGGTGCCGAAAAAAGTGCTCATTGTCGACGATTCACCGGCCGAAGTTCTGCTTATGCACGGAGTCTTGGAACGCGAAGGTTACCGACTTGTCGATCTGCATGACTCTACCCGTGTGGAAGAAACGATTGCTTTCGAACAGCCCAATGTGATTCTGCTGGACGTGGTAATGCCCGGGAAAAACGGCTTCCAGGTTTGTCGCGAATTAAAAGGTCACGACTTATACAAAACTATCCCGGTCATTCTGGTCACTTCCCGGGACACCGCCAGTGACAAATTCTGGGGTGAACAGCAAGGCGCGGACGGGTATGTCACTAAGCCTTTTACGTCCGAAGAACTGTTACGAGCTGTACGGCGGTTCGCATGACAATTTTTATGGAGATTTACTAAGGCGCGATGAATCCCTTTCTTCACCTAGAGCCGCTAGCGGCGGACGAAAGCACCGGCAGCTTGCTGGAAGCTCTCGGTCCTATGGAAGAGCGCCGGCCGCAGTCGCAGTACTGCGTGTTTCGCAGCGGGCGCGAACGTTTGTGCCTTCCCGTTTTGGACGTTGAGGAAGTGTTGGATTGGCCGATTTTGACCAAAGTGCCGCTGAGCCCGGCCTACTTGGTGGGTATTTTTAATTTGCGCGGCACCATCGTGCCTTTGATCGACATTGCCATGACCGAAGGGCGGCGGCCGGGACTCTTGCCTCGCCATGTTGTGGTGGCATCTTTGCCTGCCGACGGTCATCACGAAATTCTTCGCGTAGGAATAGCCGCCGACGAAGTGATCGGCACTTATTCGGTGAATAGCGAAGAGGTGCTGGAGCAGGCTCCTGAAAATGTTCCGCATTGTATTGGAATGCTGCGGCACGACGACCGGCTAGCATTGGTAATTGATTTACGCAGACTGTTGGAGGCTTTTCCCGGACCAAGTATTTAGTTTTATGTGGGCATGATCCGTCGATCGCTGACGGAACGGCGAAAACGAATTTGGAGGAAGTATGAAATCGCGACTGAGTTCTACCATCTGGACGCTGGTGGTGTTCAACGGCATCGTGCTGGGCGCCGTTATCGCACTGGCCTATAACGCTGGGCACCAATCCGGCAACGCATCCATCTTGGACTTCGCGGCCTTGCCGAGTGGTGCAGTCGGCAGTGTCGCGTTGGCGGTAGGCCTTGCGCTGCTGATGACCATTATCATCGCCTGGAAACTTGGCGGGTCACTGCTGGCTCCCGTCAGCGATTTGGCCAAGTTTTCTGAACGCCTGGCCGTCGGGGATCCTAAGGCGCGCGCGGAGGTCACTTCCACCAACGAACTCGGCTACATCGCAGACAATTTGAATCGCGCCGTGGCTAAGGTGTCGAAGGCTGCGAACAATCAGGAGTCGAGCGACGCGTTGCAACGCAGTATCACGGAACTGTTGACGGTCATCAATCAGGTTGCGCGCGGAGATTTGTCACTACGCGGAAAAGTAACCAATGATGCGCTAGGCAACGTTGCTGATTCCGTGAACTACATGCTGGACAATTTCACCAAGGTTCTCGAGCGCGTCCGCAAAGCGGCTATGGAAGTTACGGCGTGCTCTAACAACATTCTGGTCGCAGCGGATCAAATGCAGGCTGGCGCAACGCAGCAGGATCAGGAAATTACCAATACTTCGAGCGCCGTGGAAGAGCTCACGGTCTCCATGAAACAGGTTTCCAACAACGCGGAGGCCAGCGCCGAAGCGGCGCGCCGCGCTTTGGACGCCGCGGAGCAAGGCAACCGCGCCGTTCGCGACACGCTCGAAGGCATGCAACGAATTCGGTCTTCAGTGCAAGCCACGGCTAAGAAAATTAAATCGCTCGGCGATCGCTCGCTGGAAATTTCGGAAATCATCAACGTGATCAACGACATCACCGAGCAGACTAACCTGCTGGCTTTGAACGCGGCCATCGAAGCTGCACGCGCAGGCGACGCCGGCCGCGGATTCGCGGTAGTTGCCGATGAAGTTCGCAAGCTCGCGGAACACAGCCGCAGCGCCACCAAAGATATTGCCGCACTGATCAAGGCCATTCAAGCCGAGACCAACGAAGCGGTGGTGGTTATGGAAGAAGGCACCAAGGAAGTGGAAAGCGGTGCAACCCTCGCGGATCAGGCGGGCCGCGCTCTCGACGCGATTTCGAACGTAGTGCGTCAATCGGCCGAACTCGTACAAGAAATTTCCCTGGCTTCCAAACAACAGGTGCGTGGGACAGAAGGCGTCGCGCATGCGATGCAAATCATCTCCAACATTACGCGGCAGACTTCGCAAGGGACCCGCGGAACGGTGGCCACGGTCAGTCAGCTTGTAAAGCTGTCGGACCAGCTGAACGACGGTCTGGCACAATTCCGCGCGTCTTCCAAACAGGGCGGCACTCGTCAGGAAGAATCCGAGCGCGTTCCAGTAGGGGCGTCGCGGTAGAAATTTCCTGAATAAGCTAGTTAGCGAGTTGCTGAACGATTTCTAGCTTTGGCAAGGGCCGAAGCCGAACGGAATAACCAAGCGTGAGAGCCGCGAACGAGCGCCAGGTAACAGAGCTCGAACTTAGTGAGCATGAGTTGAGCGAGATCCGCATGCTGATTGAAGAGCGTACGGGAATTTGTTTCGATCAGTCGCGTGAGCGATTCCTGGTTACTCGTGTGCGCGAACACTTGCAAGCTCGGGGCTTCGAACGGGGCACGGATTTGCTGCGGGCCGCTCGAAAGAGCAACGTGGAATACGAAGCGCTTCTGGAGCGGTTGCTTACCCAAGAAACCACGTTCTTCCGTTACCCGGCGGTTTACGAGGCCTTTCAGAAGCGTGCTTTGCCAGAATTGCATATAAAAAAGTTCTGGAAGAATCCGCGCACCCTGCGAGTCTGGAGCGCAGGCTGTTCCACCGGCGAAGAGCCTTATTCCATTGCCATCACCATCGCGGATACCTTGTCATTTGCGGACGCCTGGGATGTGCAGATTCTGGCCACCGACGTCAGCCGTGTGGCGCTGAAGCACGCCGAAAATGGCAACTATTCTGGACGCAGCATTTCCTCGGTCGGCGAGGCGCAATTGGCTGCGCACTTTAGCCCCGGCAAAAATGGGCAGCAGATCAAGCCGCGACTGCGCAAGATGATCAATTTCACGCAAATGAATTTGGCTTCCGCTGTTTACGTGGGGCGCATGGATGTAATTTTTTGCATGAACGTGCTGATTTATTTTTCGGAACAGCGCCGCCGTTCGCTGGTGCAGCATTTTTACGACACCCTGGAGCCGGGCGGTTATCTCTTTCTGGGGCATTCGGAATCCATCTCCAAAATGCCGGTGAAGTTCCAGGCCATTGTGTTGAACGATTGCATTTTGTACCGCAAGCCTACCACCGAAGAATTGCAGAAGCCGGACGTGCCGACGGAGGGACGCTCGTGAACTCTCCGCAACGCGAAGGTATGGAGCTGTTCCTTCAGGAAGCTTCCGAGCACCTGCAGTACCTGCGTGAGTATGTCGGGGTGCTGCAGGAAATTGGGCCGCGCCACGAAGACCTCGAACGTTTGTACATCGCGGCGCACACTCTGGGAGGGACCTCCGCCAGTTACGAATTCCCGGGATTTGCGGAGATTGCTTCCAAACTGGCGCACGTCTTTCAATACGCTATGAACGCTCCGTTGGGGGACGATCTTCATGGCCCACTGGCGGAATTTCTGTCCGATGCGATTTCTCTGCTCGAAACGGACTTGCTGGAGATCAGCGATAAGGGCTCTGAAACGATTGACGAAATACACGCGTTTAAGGAGCGCTACAGCTTCGCATTTCCGGAATCGGCACCGAAAACCACTTACGCGGCACCGGCGCAAACTGAAATTCCTTCCGCCACAGTTGCGCAAAAGACGGCGATTTCCGTTACTGGCTCATATTTTGACCTGTTGCCGCCCGACGATGAGGTCCCCAACGAGATTCTGGAATTTTTTCAGCCCGAGGCTGAAGAGCACTTGCAAGTCGTCAGCGACTGTTTGATTTCGCTGGAGGGCAACAACAATCTTGAAGAAATTAACAAGCTTTTCCGCGCTATCCACACGCTAAAAGGCTCGGCGGCTCAGGTAGGTTTGAAACGCCTCAGCGCCATTGCCCATCGGGTTGAAGACCTTATCGGCCGGTTGCGCGACGGCGAAATTGAACCCTCTCCGATGGTTGTCGATGTTTGCCTGGAATCCATTGACACATTGAAGAAAACGCTGCACAAACAGTGGGCCGATGAACGTGAAATGCGCGCCGGCGTCGATTCCCTGCTCGGCCGTATCGCGGAATTCGCGCCGCTGGACTCCGAAGATACGGATTTAACGGTGCCCGCAAATACCGCCACAACAAAAGTCGCGCCGAATCTTGCACTGGAAGAAATCAAGCCCGACGTAAAAGCCATGATTGCCGCGAAATTCCAGGCGGGCCCGACCGCGGCAGTCAAATCGGTGCGCATCGCGCTGGATCGTCTCGATCGCATGATGAACACCGTAGGCGAATTAGTCATCAACCGTACACGGATGGTCGGCCGCGTGTCGGAACTCGAAAAGCTGGTCGATACGCTGAATTTCTCGAAAGAACGGCTGCAAGGCAAAGTTTCCGAATTTCAGGAAAAATACGAGTTCAACCGCGTCAGCTCCCAAGCCAAATCGGCGGACTGGAATACCAATACAACTTCGCAAAGGCTCACCAGCGCGGCTGCCGGCGACACTTCTTTCTGGTCCGATTTCAGTGAACTGGAAATGGACCGCTATGACGACTTCAACATTTTGTCGCGTTCCATGGCGGAAATCTCTGCTGACGTCAACGAAGTGCTCTCGCAACTGCAGGGCTATATCGGACGGGTGGAAGGCGACATCGACGAGTTCACCAAGCTAGCTCACCATTTGCAGGATGAATTTACTGCTGCGCGGATGGTGCCCATCGGCACATTGTATTCACGGTTGTCGCGGGCCGTTCGCGACGCCGCAAAGTCCGCCGACAAACAAGTGGAACTGGATTTAGGCGGCAGTGAAACGGAATTGGACAACAGCATCATCCAGCAGATTTCTGATCCGTTGGTTCACCTGGTGCGCAACTCGGTCGCACATGGAATCGAATCTGCCCCGGATCGTGCGACTACTGGGAAGCCGCAGCTCGGGAAAGTGAGCTTGCGGGCCTATCACCGCGGAAATCATATCTACATTGAAGTGCAGGATGATGGACGAGGCATCGATTATGACCGCGTGCGGCACAGCGCCATTGAGCGAGGCCTGGTCTCCCCGGAAACGGCTGACCGCCTCACCGAGCGCGATTTGCGCGAAATGCTTTTCCATCCGGGATTCTCAACCGCTCCGGTGAAGACCGAGCTTGCTGGGCGCGGCGTTGGCCTGGACGTAGTGCGCGCCAATCTCAACACGCTGAACGGCGAAATCGATATTCAAAGTACGACTGGAGTAGGCACCACCTTTACTCTGAAAGTTCCCCTGACGTTGATTATCTCGCCTGCTTTATTCGTGCGGTGCGGAGCCACCAGCTTTGCTTTGCCCTTGGCAGTGGTCGAGGAAATTCGGCGGCTGCGTTCCGACGAGATTGAAAATGTGGGGGGCAAGCTGCTCACCAAGGTTCGCGATGTGGTTACTGAAGTTGTGCGGCTCGACGGGTACCTCGGCTTGCCTCCGCTGGAAGCTATCAACGGTTATTTCCACATGGTGGTCGCCAACACCGGTAATCGGCAGATCGGTTTGGTCGTTGAAGAAGTAATTGGCAAAGACGAAATTGTGATCAAGAATCTCGGCGAATACCTGCGCCGCGTAAAACTTTTCCCTGGAACCACTATTGCTCCCGACGGCAGCTTGATCCTGTTGCTGGATTTGAACCGCATGGTCGCCACCGACCCGACCGAGCGCCGTACTTTGCAAGCCACAGCCAGTGCTGCACGCATATTTGCACCGGGCTCCGCAGCCGTCGCTCACGGCAGCATTCCCGCGGAGGCTATCGATCGCGTCACGCACGAGCGCCTCATTGTGGTGGCCGACGATTCCATCAGCGTGCGCAAGTTTGTTGGGCGCATGCTCGAAAAGAATGGCTATGTTGTGAAACTAGCAGCCGATGGATTGGAAGCAGCCGAACTGGTCACGCAACATGGCTGTCACCTGGTCATCACCGACCTCGAGATGCCACGGATGACCGGTTACGAATTGATGGTGCAACTGCGCCAGAACGCCAGCACCCGGCGAATCCCGGTGATGGTAGTGACTTCGCGTGCTGGGGCCAAGCATCGAGATCGTGCCTTGAAAGAAGGCGCTGCCGCTTTTCTGACCAAGCCGGTGCAGGAAGATCAGTTGCTGGCGGCGGTGGAACAGCTCATGGGGAAGGAAGCGGAGCGGCACCTCGTTCCGGTTAGTTAAATGACCATGGCCGCCAACACCCTCAAGAAAATTCGCGTGTTGATCGTGGACGATTCGGCGTTCATGCGAAAAGTGTTGGAGACCATTCTAATCACCGACGAAAACGTGCAAGTGGTCGGGCACGCCAAAGACGGCCGGGAGGCTGTTCGGCTGTCGGAGTCACTGAAGCCAGACGTCATCACCATGGACATTAATATGCCGGTCATGGATGGCTTGCAGGCTACCGCCGAAATCATGACCACCAATCCGCGACCCATCGTCGTGGTCAGCTCCGAATCTCGTCAAGGAGCGGCCAGCACATTGCGCGCGCTGGAACTCGGGGCTATCGAATTTGTTGCCAAGCCTTCTAGTGGAATTGATCTGGATATGCATAGCGTTCGCGAAGATTTGCTGCGCAAGGTGCGTCTTGCCTCGAAAGTGCGTGTGGTGCGCAGCGCTTCGCGAATCGCATCCGCAATTACAAATGGTGACGGCAAAGCACTTTCGGCGCCGCCCGCTCCTGCAAGCAGGCCAAGTGCCGCAGCGACAAATGATCAACGCTTTCCGGTAGTGGTTCTCGCCGCATCCACGGGCGGGCCCGCCACGGTGATGCGTTTGGCGCCCGGGTTCACGCGAGATTTTCCTGCGGCCGTAATTCTGGTGCAACATATGCCGGCGGCGTTCACCACACAATATGCAGCGCAACTGGCCGAGTTCACAGGCGCGCGCGTTAAAGAAGCCGAAAACAATGAAACGCTAACTCCCGGAACATTTTACATTTGTCCCGGTGGCCAGCACTTGCGGGTGATGAACACCGGCCGTATTCAACTAGATGGCAGCAGCGGACGCATCAACGGTTATCTCCCAAGTATTGACGTTGCCATGGAAAGCGTGGCTGCCTTTGCCGGGGCGTTGAGCATTGGCGTAATTCTAACCGGCATGGGAAATGACGGGGCGGCCGGGGCCAGCGCAATAAAATCCGCCGGTGGAATGGTGTTGGCGCAGGATGAAGCCACTTCGGTTATTTTTGGCATGCCTTCTGAGGCGATTAAAGCCGGAGCGGTGAGCCAGGTTCTGGGCATAGACGATATTTATGCCGCGATCGAGAAGCAAGTTTTGGCGATCTCCCGCATCGCTACAGTGGGAGTGCGCTGATGCAATTTCCTGCTCCCAGCAAATCGCCGGCGCTGCGCACAGAACAAATCATTTTGTTTCGCGTTAGCGGACAACTCTTCGCGGTGTCCTCAGGATCCGTGCAGGAAGTTCGGAGCGTGGATAGCCTGGCTGGTTCCGCCGCGGAAATCACCGGCGCGGGTTTGAAAAAGGTGCGGCACATTGTGCGCCGCGGCGATAAATCGCTTTTCGTGGTGAACGCAGCTTTACATTTTGGATTGCCGGTTACCGCCGGGCTGCTGGTATTCGTGCTGCGCCGCACGCGCACGGCGCTACTCGTCGATGGCATAGAAAAAATGACCACCATGACGCGACTGCAGGCGCTTCCACAGGCGTATTGCAACGAGGAACGTACCTGGTATCGCGGTGTCACGGCGTTGGAGCAAAATGTTATTCCGGTCGTGAATCCCGAAGGTTTTTTGACCTCTGAAGAAATCGCGTTACTCGAACAGTCCCAGCCCCCCACAGCCTCCGGCGTAAAGGCCGCCGCAAGCTCCAAAGGATCGACCCATGAACCCGCGTAATGAACAGGGTTCGCAGTCCTTCGTGCTGCTGCGGCTCGGAGACCGGCGCTTTGCGATGATCGCCAGTCAAATTGCCGAGCTGGTGGCACCCAGCCGCGTATTTCGCTTTCCGCACCGAACCGAGAATGTGGAGGGTGTAATCCTTCGTCGCGGCCGCATCGTGCCCGTCTGTGATATGGCCGAAAAATTAATCGGTAAGAATCTTCTTACGCGCCGTTTTTATTTGATCGCCGTGCGCAATTATGGAGAAAAATCCGAGTGGGTCGCGCTGCCGGTGACCGGGGAATGTGAATTGATCGCCACCGAAATGTCTCCCGCAACAGAAGCCGATGCTCCATACGTGGCAGGTTGGATTTCCTACGACGGCAACGTCATCGAAGTCTTGAATATTGACGCGCTCACGCCTGGGCCAGTTACCGCATCTGCGGTTTGCGTGCCACTTGAAATGCAGGAGGCCACGACATGATGGTCGGCGGCCGCCCTGCCAAGATTTTGCTGATTGACAGCAACGTTTACTTTTCGAAGCGCCTGGGAGATGCGCTGCGCAAAGAAGGTTTCGAAGTGATTTCCGCCAATCAGGCAGCCTTTGCCTTGACCACCCTGGAATATGACGCGCCAGTAGCGATACTTTGCGCCACCAACATGCGCGAAATGAATGCTCTTGAAATCGCCAGCATTGTCCATGCCGACCCCAAGAATGCGGCTCTACCGATCATTGCTATTGGAGATGGCAGCCAGCGTGCCTTGCTGGAATCTTTTCAGGCTGGGTGCGACGACTATATCGACAGGCACCGCTCCCCAGCGACAATCGCCGCGCATGTGAAACAAATTGTCATCAGCAAGGCCGAAGGCTTCCATCCCACGCAAATGCTCGATCAGTCCAACACCAGCCTGAGCGGAAGCCTGGCTCACCATGACCTTCCCGGTGTGATGCAGATGCTGGGGCAGGCGCGCCAAACCGGCGCTTTGCATATCAATGCCGGAGAGATTGACGCCTTGATGTTCTTTGATGCTGGAGAAATAACTCACGCGGAAAGCGGCAATTACTTTGGCGACGAAGCGGTCATTCACATTCTTAAGAGCGTGCACGGCGGCGACGGCGTCTACAAGTTTGTCTACGGAACGACTTCTCTGCAGCGTACCGTGCTGCGAACCGCTACCGACCTGATGCTCGATGCCATGCGCGAATTTGATGAAACTACGCACGACATGGCGGATAGGAACGCGCCATGAGCGAAGCGCTCATCATGCCGCCGGCCGGCGAAGTTGCCGTGAAGCGCGCACCCACGGTTTATTTCATCGATGACAGCGCCACCATGCGCGAAGTCATAAAGATTGCGTTTCGCCGCGAGAATATTAATGTCATCACCTGTGCCGACGCAGCTTCCGCCCTGGCGCAATTCGAACAGAACCGTCCTGACGTGGTGATTACCGACGTGATCATGCCCAACCAGGATGGCTATGCGGTTTGCAGTCAGATTAAACAGCATCCGGAATTTGGCAACATACCAGTGGTCTTGATGTCTGGCGTGGTCAACAAGAGCGTCGCCGACAAAGCGGTTGCCGTGAAAGCAGACGAACTGATTCGCAAACCATTTCAACCGCAAGAGCTCATCGGGCGGGTAAGAACTTTGCTGGCTCCCAAGGCATCGGCGGCGACCCAAGCGACCCGCGAGCGGGTCAATTCGAACGCCCTTCAGAGTTTGTTTGCCCCAGCGCCCCCGGCGGTTGCCCCACCCGTGTCGCCCGCTATGAATTCGGCAGCAACGGAAACGAGCAGTGAGCCGGCGTGGCCGCGCGCACTCGCCGAGGCGTTTTCGCCGCTGTTACCGCCGTTTTCGGGCAGTGGCGCTCAACAAGCCCAGAATCAGAAGGCGCCTCAACTCGCCGGCACGCCGCAGCCAACAGTTCCGCAAACAAATCAGCAACCTTCCGATGCACCATCTTCGCGAGAGATGGCAATGCTCCGTGCAGACGTCGCGCGGCTGGAGTTGCTGATTAAAAAAGTGCAAACCGAATTGCAACTCGAGCGCGAATATAATCAGGCGCTCGAAAAACAAATTCACACACTAATCAATTCACACTAACGTCGCTTGGAATAGTTACTAGGAGGCTTATTTCTAGAGGATATCTTGGGCTTGGATTTTTAAACCCCTGCTTAGCCCTGGACTGACTTAATTCAGTCGCACACCCTTCAGCATGTCTCTCACGGCGCGCAAAATCACCGCACGGCTGAACGGTTTGGTAAGCAATCGCAACGCAGGATCGGAATGCGCAGCTTCCCCAGCGGCATATTCGCTGTAACCGGACATGAAAATTACGTGCAAGCCTTTGCGCTTTTCCTGAATGCGCGTGGCTAATTCCTGACCGGTCATCCCGGGCATCACCATGTCGGTGACCAGCAAATCGATTACGCCCGAGTGTTGTTCCGCGAGGCGCAAGGCGTCGGCGCCGTCACGAGCCTCCAAAACCGTGTATCCGCCGGATTCCAGAAATTCGCGCGCGACCTCGCGGACTTCCTGTTCATCCTCGGCTAGCAAAATTGTTCCTGCACCGAGAGGTGCTTCGGACGATGGTACCGGCGAAGCTTCGTCTTCGGCCTGATCGACACGCGGTAGATAAATTTTGAAAGAGGTTCCCTTGTTGATCTCGCTGTAGACCCACACGTAGCCGCCGCTTTGCTTCACAACTCCGTAGACCGTCGAAAGCCCTAAGCCAGTTCCCTTTCCTTGACCCTTGGTAGTGAAAAACGGCTCGAATATTCGCGCTTGAGTTTGCGCGTCCATGCCCGTCCCAGTATCCGACACCGCCAGCAGCACGTAGCGGCCTGGCTGGACCAGCGGATGCACTGCGCTGTACGCGCGATCCAGATCGGCGTTGGAGGTCTCAATCACCAGCTTGCCGCCCGAGGGCATCGCGTCGCGAGCATTCACCGCCAAATTCATAATGACCTGTTCCATCTGGCTGGCGTCGGCCCGAATGACTCCCAAGTCCGGGCTGGTTCGGAGGATGAGTTCGATGTCTTCTCCAATAAGCCGCGGCAACAGCTTGCCCATTTCTTCGACCACACCGTTAATGTTCATCACTCGCGGCTGTAAAACTTGCATGCGGCTGAAGGCCAGGAGTTGGCGGGTTAGCGCAGCAGCGCGATCGGCGGCTCGATCAATGTGTTCGATTTTTTTCAACATTGGCTGCGGCACGGGAGTTACATTCAACAACAGCTCCGTGTGA
Organism: Verrucomicrobiia bacterium; assembly: GCA_035482155.1. GTDB lineage: Bacteria > Acidobacteriota > Terriglobia > Acidiferrales > UBA7541 > Acidiferrum. The sequence continues at coordinate 80,040 of DATHRB010000034.1, forward strand.
CCCTTGATTACCATCAGCAAATTGTTAAAGTCGTGGGCCACGCCACCCGCCAGCCGGCCGACTGCCTCCATCTTTTGCGCCTGTCGCAGCTGCTCTTCCAACGCCTGGCGTTCACTAATGTCCTGCGCGACGACCATGCGTACCTTGCGACCGCCGTATTCCAGGGGGTGAGAAATAATATCCGCTTCGAAAATCTTGCCGTCCTTCTTGCGATGCTTCCATACCCCGTGATACTCGCCAGGCGCGTCCCAGTCTTTCTGATGATGCTCGCGGAGTGCGGCGTGTTCTTCAGGGGGGCGTATGTCAAAAACGGTTATGGCCGCGAATTCTTCCGCGGAGTAACCGTACTGCCGGACCGCAGCGTCATTCACCTGTATAAATTTGTATGTTTCGCAATCGAAGACCCAGGTAGGCAGCGGATTGTGCGAAAAGAGCAGCCGGAAGGTGGATTCGCTTTGACGTAGTGCGTCTTCCGCGCCGCGTCGCTCGATGGCCAGAGCAATGTGTCCGCCCACCGAATCTAAAAACTCCAGATCGCGAACGTCGTAGGCGTTCTGATTTTCATAATGCTGGACGACCAGCACGCCAATCGTAGCCGTAGGTGTTTTGAGCGGCACACCCAGCCAGGTGGGCGAAGGCGAGCCTACCAATTCCACATCCCCATTTTCAGCCAGGCGGTCGAATTCCGGCTGCGGGATCAGCATGGCGCGCCTGGTGCGAAACACGAAAGCGGTGCAGCTCCTACCTACCTTCTGAGGCGGTGGGGCCACGTCAAAGCGGTCTACGAAGAATGGAAAATGAAACGAATCCTTAACGACGTCGTGCAACGCGATAAAACAATTCTCCGCATACAAAACTTTTTTGAGGGACTGATGAATGTGTTGCAGCAACTGGTCCAGGTTGGAGGTTTCATTCAGGGCATGGACCACTTCGATAATTACCTGGCGCTCGGATTCCATGCGCTGCAAATCCGTAATGTCTAACAGGCTGACCGCGATTCCTCCCTGGTCAGTGCCTGGATTGCGGCGTGCTTCGGCGTCAAACCAGCGCCAGACACCGTCGGCGCTGCGCAGCCGGCACCTGACATTCACGGTGGTTTCCAGGTTTGCGTTTAAGCGCCGGAGCGTTGCAAGAAATAAATCAAAATCGTCTTCATGGATCAATTCGGCGACAGGTTTGCCAACGATCTCGAGCGGCGTATGGCCCAGAACAGTGTGCAACGCGGGATTGACAAAAAGTATCGTGCCATCAGCGTCGAACACGGCCAAAAGCTCACGCACGCATTCCAATAACGCCGGAAGCTGCCCGTTGGTGTTCATCAGGACGAGATCCGGAGATGGCAGCTGGGACATAGAGTGTCGTTGATGGTGTATTTTCTCGCCTTAGCAAAAGGTCACAGAAGGGCGGGACGCGCAAACACACTTCTTTGATGATAGACCCTGTTCCAGCAGTGGGCGGAAACAATAGTGAATCTTCATGCGAATTGATGACTGTCCCGAGGTACAGGCGCGCAGCTTCGCGCGCGTAGCGCGTGAGGCTTAACTTGAGTAATCATAACGGTCTAATTTTCTGAACCAGAGGAGCGCGAGAAATGCATGACACCTGGAAAGACATGTTTGTTCTGGGCCTGCCTTTAGCCGAGAAGATTCTTCGACCCATTTTTGTGTACGCTTTTCTGGTTATAAGTTTGCGGCTCTCCGGCAAACGTGAGCTCGTACAGCTGAACCCTTTCGATTTGGTGGTGTTGCTGACGCTTTCCAATACCGTGCAGAACGCCATCATCGGCGACGATAACAGCGTCAGCGGTGGAATCATCGGCGCGACCTCCTTATTGGCGGTCAATTATCTGGTGGTTCGATTTCTTTATGGTCACAAGCGGATCGACCAACTCGTGGAAGGCGATGCTGACGTGCTCATCGAGAATGGCGCTGTGCGTTTGGACCGGCTGAAGAAAGAGTTGATTAGCCCGACGCAATTGGAAGCAGCCGCGCGTAGGCAGGGCTTTGAATCGTTGAGCGATGTGCAGAAATGTATTCTTGAACCAGGAGGAAACTTGACCTTTATCGGCAAGAAACCCGCCACGGATGATATCCGCCATCAGGAAGTAGTTGAGCGGTTGAAAAACTTAATGGAGGAGGTTGTTCGACTTCGTGGCGAACTACCGCCCGCCAGCGCCTAGCAGATTCAACTACTGATATGCACTAAGAAGCCTGTCGCGGCGAAAACAAGGCCCCCGATTGCCACCACTATTCCGGCTATCCAGAAGGCTTTCCGCTTAGTCAACAGAGTAATAGAGCAGATTACCAGACCGACTTCCAGCAGGGCCTCGCCGCCGTCAAAGCGGTCTGCCCTGCGGCTGACAGTATCGCGCTCTTTTTCCAGATCCTTGGCTTTGTCGCCGATGTTTTCCTTGTCATCGTTGTAGCGTTCCACTTCCTTTACATATTTTTCGCGCAACGTGGCGTTCTTCCCCTTGTCCACCGGCGTGATCGTCTCTAGCAGGTCCACCATGCCCTGCATTTCATGGAGGCGAATATTCTTTGCCTGGTAAAAGGCCCATTGATCGGTGGCTTGGGACTGCAGCAATAACTCTTCGGTGTGCGCTCGATGTCCCAACAAAGTCACGGCGGCTACCAGCACCGCCAGAATTGAAATCGTCAAGGAGACAGGCAGCACATGCGCATTGTTGCCGTGCTCTTCTGCTGTTTCCGGTAATTCAAAATCCTCTGCCATTCAATGATTCTCCCAGTTTAGTTAATTCTTCAACGACTCACTTGCCGCTCCCAGCGTGCGATCGATTTCCGAGTCGGTGTGCGCCGCGGAGACGAAGGCCGCTTCGTATTGCGATGGAGCCAGAAAGATTCCCCGCTCCAGCATGTTTCGAAAGAATTCACCGTAGCGTTTCGTATCCGATTTCTTAGCGTCGCTATAATTGCGAACCGGTTGTGACGCGAAAAACAGCGTAGCTAGTGAGCCGATGGCGTTCACCTGCGCCGGCACTCCGGCCTTCTCCGCTGCAGCGCGCAGCCCGTCCGCAAGCCGCCGCGCCCTTTTCTCGATTGCCTCGTAGAAACCGGGAGCCGCCAATTGTTTCAGCGTCGCAATTCCGGCGCTCATCGCCAAAGGGTTCCCAGCCAACGTTCCTGCCTGATACACCGGACCGAGCGGCGCAACGTTGTTCATCAGTTCCGCGCGTCCGCCGTAAGCCGCGACAGGCACCCCTCCGCCGATAATTTTGCCAAACGTGGTGAGGTCCGCCTCTATTCCCATCAGCTGCTGCGCTGCGCCGTTATGCAGACGAAACCCTGTGATGACCTCATCCACGATCAGCAATGCGCCATTCCTTCGCGAAATTTCTCGTAGACCCGCAAGAAATCCCGGTTCTGGCAAAACCACACCCATATTTGCAGCGACCGGTTCAACGATAATCGCCGCGATCTTATTTTGGTTGTGCTTGAACAGGTGCTCCACCGCATTCAAGTCGTTGTATGGCACATTTAACGTCAATGCAGCCAGTGCTTCCGGGACGCCAGGACACTCCGCGATGCCCAAAGTTGCAAGACCCGAGCCCGATTGCGAAAGAAAGCTGTCCGAGTGCCCGTGATAGTTGCCTTCAAATTTAACGAGCAGGTCCCTCTTGGTCACCCCGCGCGCCAGCCGCAGCGCGCTCATGGTGGCTTCCGTTCCACTCGAAACGAACCGAATCTTCTCAATGAATGGAACCGCGCTGGTGATCAGCGTGGCCAGCTCAACTTCCAATTCCGTGGTGGCACCAAAGCTCGTGCCACGCTCTGCCTGTTTAGAAATTGCCGCGGTTACCGCCGGATGCGCGTGCCCCAATAACATTGCGCCCCAGGAGCACACATAATCGAGCAGTTCATTTCCGTCGGCGTCATAAAGAAATTGTCCACGCCCACGATCGACGATGAACGGTTCGCCGCCGACAGAACGAAACGCGCGCACTGGACTATTTACGCCGCCGACTAACACTTGTTCCGCACGCTTAAAGATCTCTCGCGAGCGCTTACCCTCGCGTTTTGGTCTAACCTGCGATTGTGCGGGATTCATTCCTGTGCCTGGGGGAGGCTCATGCGCGTAGCCACCGCGCGGCGTCCTTGGCGTGATAAGTCAGAATAATTTCCGCTCCAGCGCGTTGAATGCTGGTCAGCATTTCCATCACCACACGCTGCTCGTCGAGCCAACCCTTTTGTACCGCCGCCTTCACCATCGAGTACTCCCCGCTGACATTATAGGCCGCCACTGGCACATCGAATTCATCCCGCACGCGCCTGATAATATCCAGATACGGTAGCGCCGGCTTGACCATCACCATGTCCGCGCCTTCGTCCAAATCCATTTCCACCTCTCGCAATGCTTCGCGCGCATTTGCGGGATCCATCTGGTAACCGCGGCGGTCGCCGAACTGCGGCGTCGACTGTGCCGCTTCACGAAAAGGCCCGTAGAATGCGGAAGAATATTTCGCGGCGTAGGCCAGAATCGAAATGGTTTCGAACTTATGTTCGTCCAGCGCTTCGCGAATAACACCGACGCGTCCGTCCATCATGTCGGAGGGAGCTACGATATCTGCACCTGCCCGGGCGTGCGAGACGGCTTGCTTCGCCAGAATATCCAACGTGGCGTCGTTGGCCACTTCGCCGTCTTCGATTACGCCGCAATGTCCGTGGTCGGTGTATTCACACAGGCAAACGTCGGTGATCACCAGCAACTTGAGTTTAGCCTTGCGGATAGCCTCTATGGCGCGCTGCAGCACGCCATCGGCGGCAACAGAGCTCATGCCCCGGGCGTCCTTTTTCTCCGGAAGCCCGAACAGAATTACTCCCGGGATACCCAGCGACTCGACTTCGCGACACTCTTCGACAATCTGATCGGCCGATTGCTGAAACACTCCAGGCATGGAGCTGACTTCCTGCCGCACCTTTTGCCCCGGACAAACAAACATCGGATAGATTAGCCCTGCAGCGCTCAATCGCGTTTCGCGAACCAGTCCGCGCAAGGCTTCATTGCGGCGCAATCGCCGCCCCCGGTGCGTCGGAAAGCTCATTCCTGAACTACTCCGACAGCGGAAGCCTTTCGCTCACCTGTAAAGTGTTGATTCAATATCGCGATGACGGCGTCCGTAGTGGTGTCCGCGGCCACCAGCAAAGTATCCACACCCGATTGGCGCAACGCGTTCGCGGTTATAGGGCCGACGGCGGTAATCGCCAAGTGGTTTTGCAAATCACGGAGCTTTTCCTTGCCCAAAATTCCGACGAAGTGCTCGACTGCGGTGGGGCTAAAAAATAAAACCGACTCGACTTCACCATTCACGATCGCCGCGATTTTGTGATCGTCGAGATTAACTGGCGTGACGGTCCTGTACGCAATGACCTCCGTGACCTCCGCGCCATAATTTCTCAAAAGTTGTGGCAAATCCGGATTGGCACGGTCGCTTCGCGGTAAAAATACAGTTTGGTCCCGCAGCTTCTCTCCCAGTTCATTGGCGAGCGCTGCCCCGCTGTGCGTTTGGGCCTGGTAGTCGACAAAAAAGCCCGCGCGTTCCGCCGCGGTTGCTGTGGTCGGTCCAACGGCTGCGGCGCGCGAACGTCGTCCCGCCACATTTCGCAAATTGCCGCGCACCTCAGCGCGCTTAACTACCGCGCGCACCGCGTTTTCGCTGGTAAAAATAATCCAATCGAATTCTTCCAATCGATCTAGCGCTGCGTCCAACGGGCCAAAGTTCTCTGGAGCAGAAAAGGCCACCAGCGGCAGCAAAATCGGCAGGGCGCCGAGCTTGCCAAGTTTCTCGACCAAGTCAACACTTTGGCGCGCCGCGCGCGTAATCACTACGCGTTTGCCCGATAGCACGGACTCCGATGTGACGCCGATTCTATTCACGTAGTCGCCCCACTTCCTCGAGAATCGTTTGCGCGCCAGTTTCCATGAGCAGCCGCGCCATCTGTTCTCCAAGCTGGACGCCTTGGTCGGCCGCGCCGGTCAAGCGCTGCTTCACATGTTGCTGGCCATCCACCGAGGTGACGCATGCCTCCAGCACCATTTCGCCGCGCTCGATTCGAGCCCAAGCGCCGATGGGCACCTGACAACCGCCCTGTAGCGCGGCTAGCAAAGCGCGTTCGGTAATAATTGCGGCCCGCGTTTCTGGGTCATCCAACTTGGACAGAAAATCGCCGGTCTCATTGTCGTTCAGGCGCGTTTCGACAGCGATGGCGCCTTGTCCCACGGCGGGCATGAATACTTCCGGCGCAAAAGTCTCCGATATTCGCTGGCTCAATCCCAGGCGGTCCAAGCCTGCCTTAGCCAATACAATGGCGTCATACTCTCCGTCGCCGACCTTGCGGAGTCTGGTGTCGACATTGCCCCGCAATTCGCGAATATCAAGATCCGGCCGCAACCGCAGAAGCTGCGCTCGACGGCGCAAGCTGCTGGTGCCCACTCGCGCGCCTTGCCGCAAATTTTCCAGCGTTGATCCTGTCGGAGAGATCAAGCAATCGCGAATGTCGTCGCGCCGGCACACCGCCGGAAAGCTCAATCCGCGGGGCACTTCCGTGGGGATATCCTTGACGCTGTGCACCGCGAGATCGATGGATTCGTCCAGCAGCGCGTCTTCCAATTCCTTAATAAAAATGCCCTTTCCGCCAATCTGCGATAGCGGCGCTTGCTGCATTTTGTCGCCAGAGGTCTTGATAATGATTATTTCCGCCTCTACTCCCGCGAGCGCAAAAAGTTGCTTGCGCACCGACTCCGCCTGCCATTTCGCCAACAGGCTTCCTCGTGTTCCGATGCGCAAATGTTTCATTGTTTCTCCCGGTTCGAAAGAAACAGATCGCGCAAGGCTTCCACGTTCTGGATTTTTCGCCGCAGTTCTTTTTCGCCGCGCAAGCGTTCGGCGGGTTCCAGCAATAATTTCTCCAGCAGCTCGCCCATCAACGATTCCATCTGCTGGCGGTCTTCCGGGCTTAGGTGTTTCATCGTCTCCATGCGGTCGTGGATGAAAGCGGTGCGTTCATGCTGCAAACGCGCGCGCAGCTCGTCGACCAAGCCCACCAGCTCAACGCTAGCCTGCCAGGAAAGAAATTTGCCGACATGCTCGTCGACAATCGTCTCTGCGCGCGGAATTTCGTTTTCTCGCATGGCTCGACTTTGCTGCACAATGCCACCGAGATCGTCCAGGTTGTACAGATACACATTGTAGATTTCAACTGCTGCCGGCTCGATATTGCGTGGCAACCCGAGATCCATGATAAACAGCGCGCGATTGCCACGAGCCGCCATAGCTAGCTCTAGAGTGGCGCGCTCCAGAATTGGCTCCTCGGCGGCGACCGACGAAACAATCACGTCGGGGGTCCGCAGTGCATCGCTCCATTCACCCCACGGCACCACCGTCCCATGAAATTCCGTCGCCAGTTTCTCGGCGCGCTCCAGCGAACGGTTCATCAGCAACAATTGCCCGATGCCGCGATCGCGCAGTTGCAGCATCACTTGCTCGCTGATCGTTCCCGCTCCTAACACCAACGCGGTGCGTTGAACGAGCTTGCCAAAGATTCGTTCCGCCAATTTAACGCCCGCGGAAGCCACCGACATTGGCCGTTTGGCCAGCTCAGTTTCCGACCGTACCCGCTTCCCCACTTCTAGCGCGGCTTGAAACATGCGATTTAGCACCGGTCCGGTGGCGCCTTGTTCATGCGCAAATCTATAGGCCTCGCGAACTTGGCCCAGAATCTCCGCTTCACCCAGCATCATCGAATCCAGTCCGGCGGAAACGCGAAACAAGTGGCGCACCGCATGGCGATCATAGTGGTGATACAGCGAGACGCTCAAAATATCGGGCTGCACCTTGTGAAATTCGCTTAGAAAAGACGAAAGCCCGGCCGCGCTGTCATGCGCTGTTTCCGGCGGCACACCATAAACCTCGCTGCGATTGCAGGTCGACAACACCAAAGTCTCTTCGAGGATTCCTCGTGAACGCAGCTCACTTGCGGCCCGGCTGGCCTGTTCCGCGGTATACGACACACGTTCCCGCACCTCCACCGGAGCGGTGCGATGATTTAATCCGACGAGAACAATTTCCATCAGGCTGGCCACTTATCCAAGCACTACTCCCTAGAAATACCTGTGGCTATGCGATAGATACAGGTTCACAATCGTGAAGCTCATCACCACCACGAAAAAATTGAATACGCACAGCTTTGAAGCGCGCGCCCCGCGCCATGCGGTGCTGCGCGCCAACTGGAAGTACAGCAAATAGAGAAACAGCACCACCAGCGTGATCACATATTTGGGATCGTAAAACCAATATTGGCCGGTGAGCCGGTCGACCCATATGAATCCCAGCACCGTGCCAATGGCGATGGAAATCACCCCTACGAGGACGCTGGAATGGCTCATGCGCTCCAGCAATTCCAGTGACGGCAAGCGCCAAACTACGTTGCTGAGCTTGTGGTTTCGCAACAATCGCTCTTCCGCGAGATAGATCACGCTCAACACGAACGACAGCGCGAAGGCCGCGTATGCCAAAATACTGAGCGTGACGTGCAATGCGAAAACCACGCCATGCGCCACTGTCGGCGATAGCCGGTCCGCGGGCGCCAGGTGCGCAATCAAAAAAAATCCAAGAATAAACGGCACCGCGAACGCCCCTACCGAGCGCTGCTGGTGATAAAACTCGAGAGCAAGATACGTCAGCGCCAGCAGCCATCCGAATAACGACATCGAGCCGTATAGGTCGTGATAAGGAACGGTGTGCAAGCCGCGCGACCGTTCCAGCAACGCGAAATAATGCGCCACCAGCCCAAGGCCCAATAGCACTGACCCGCACCGTCCCAACAGCTCCCTGCCGGTATTCAAAAATGCCAGGTAGCAACCCCAACTCAGCGAGTACGCCGTCAGTGTCAGTATGAAATAGAGATGGCTCATCTTGGTTCTATGCCAGCCGCGGCCCGTACTCTTCCGGCGTCACCTCTCTGAGGCGCGCAGAAATGTCAGGAGCCCTGTATCCTGAGTATAGCCCACGGGAACAACCACTTACATAGCGTACGCAGCCGCCCCGCAGCAAGGATGCGCCGGATTTGCTATTCTCTCTGCGGACCCCAGGCAAGCCGAATCCAGGTGATATGCCGCCACTAAACACACTTACGGCCACCGAACGCGATGGGATCGACCGCAAGGACCTCTTCCTCCGCGCTTGCCGCGGTGAAGCCCTAACTCGCGTCCCTGTTTGGATGATGCGGCAGGCTGGTCGTTATCTACCGGAATATCGCGCCATTCGTGCCACACGCCCGTTCCTGGAAGTTTGCAAAACTCCCGACCTGGCCGCCGAAGTCTCTTTGCAGCCGTTTCGCATCTTGGGGGTCGATGCCATCATCGTTTTTTCTGATATTTTGATTCCCGCTGAAGCCATGGGCATGCATCTCGAACTAACTGACGCCGGCCCAAATCTTCCCAGTCCGATCCGAAGCGCGGCCGATGTCGCCAGCCTTCGCATCTTCGACCCAGAGATGGAGACTAAATTCCTGCCGGAGGCCATTCGCCGCATCATAAAGAGCGTCGGCCCGGATGTGCCGGTCCTGGGTTTTGCCGCCGCTCCGTGGACTTTGGCCTGCTACATGGTCGAAGGGAAAACTAAGGAGGGCTTCTCGACGGTTAAGAGCCTTCTCTATCATGAGCCTGAGACTTTTGGACTTCTTCTGAACAAAATCGCGCAGGCCACTATCCCCTATCTGCGAGCGCAAATCGACGCTGGTGCTTGTGCCGTACAGTTATTTGATACCTGGTGTGGAGAGCTCAACCTGGAAGACTACGAAAAATTCGCGCTACCCGCGGTTCAACAGGTCATCGCAGGGATCTCTGGCAAAGTTCCGGTCATTTACTACACCAAGGCTTCTAATCACCTGATGCCAGCGGTAGCCCGCGCCGGAGCCACCGTACTGAGCGTCGATTGGCGTATCGATCTGGCCCCGCTGCGAAAAACTCTCGGTCCCAAAATCGCTCTGCAGGGAAATGTGGATCCCGCTGTTTTGCTCGGGCCGACCGGCAAAATCCGTGAGGCTACGCAACGCGCCCTTTCACAATTGAACGGAATAGGCCACATCCTTAATCTCGGTCACGGAATCTTTAAACAAACACCGGTAGAGAACGCGCGACTTTTTATCGAAACCGGCCAGCAAACGCTGATCGGCTCGGCGGGCAAAATGAATCAGCCAACTTCCGCTGCGTATTCGCGCTGAGGACATGACGTGACGCTCACCACTCCCAGCCTCGAACGCATGCGCAAGGAATTGCAAATCAGTGAAGAATTTCTCGGCCGCTACAATCGCCCTGGACCTCGTTACACAAGCTACCCCACTGCGCCAGTCTGGAATGACGCGTTCGGTCCTGATGATCTCGAATCCGTCCACTCCGAAGCGCAAAGGGCACAGACACCCATTTCGCTGTACATGCATCTTCCCTTCTGCGAAAGCTTGTGTCTTTTTTGCGCTTGTAACGTAATTATTCAAAAAGACAAACGCGTCGCGATACCGTATCTCGATGTACTCAAGCGCGAGATCGAACAGGTGGCGCGAGGAGTTTCGCGCGATCGCCTCGTAGTGCAATTCCACTGGGGCGGCGGTACCCCTACATATTTGACTCCGCAACAACTTGAGGATTTATTTAGGTTCGCGCGCGAACATTTTAATTTTTCTCCCGACGCGGAAATCGGCATTGAAATCGACCCGCGGGTAACCGCCCGCGAACATCTCGAAACTTTGCGTCGCCTGGGATTCAACCGTCTCAGCATGGGCATCCAGGATTTTCATCCCGAGGTGCAGGCAGCCATTAACAGGATCCAGCCATTCGAATTGACGCGCGATTTGCTGCTCGCTGCGCGCAAGCTGCACTTCGACAGCATCAATGTCGATCTCATTTATGGTTTGCCGTATCAATCGCCGGAACGCTTCAGCCACACTGTAGACCAGATTCTCGAGCTGCAGCCTGATCGGATTGCGCTATTCAGCTATGCGCATGTCCCGTGGCTCAAAAAGCAACAAGGCGCTTTCGCCACGCATTTGCCGGAAGGCATGCAAAAATTTGAAATTTTTCGCTCCGGCCTGATGAAATTTATTGAAGCCGGCTACCTATACATCGGCATGGACCATTTCGCCAAGCCCGGCGATGAGCTGGCCGTTTCGCAACAACAGCGAACTTTGCACCGCAATTTTCAGGGCTACACCACCAAGGCCGGAGCCGATCTCTATGGCATGGGCGTCACCGCCATCAGCGCGTTTCAGAATGCTTACGCGCAAAATCATCGCGACTTGCCAAGTTGGCAAAAGGCCGTGCAGGATCGCGGCATCGCCACCATGCGCGGCTATCGTCTCTCGGACGAGGACCGTCTGCGGCGTGCGGTTATCAATCGGCTGCTCTGCCACACCGTAATCGTGAAAGATGAAATTTCCCGTGAATTCGGCGTCGACTTCGATCAATACTTCGCCGCTGAACTGAGTCAGCTTGACGGGCCCCGTGAGGATGGCTTGGTGATGCTGGACGATAAGGAAGTGCGCGCCACCTGGCTTGGCAGAATCTTCATTCGCAATCTTGCGATGATTTTCGATCCGTATCTCGAGAAGCAGCACTTGAACGCCATACCATTATTTTCAAAAACTCTGTAGCATCAACGTCCATGCGCGCATCATTCCCGTGACTGCTCACGTCCCAACGATGGTTGTTGGCGCGGGAATTTCGGGCTTGGTGTGCGCCTACGCGTTGCGCAAGGCGGGCGTTGATGCACAAGTAATCGATTCCAGTGTGACCCCCGGCGGAGTGATACGCACCGAGCGTCGTGACGGTTATTTGCTGGAATTTGGTCCGCAAAGCTTCAACGCTACGTCCGCGCTGCTCAATCTGTTTCGCGAATTGCACATCGACGATCAACTCCTCCCCGCCCCAGCTAATGCGCCTCGTTACGTACTCGTAAAAGGCGGCTTGCGGCCAGTTCCACTCAGCCCACCGGCATTCATCGCCTCATCTTTGTTTGGTCCGCTCACCAAGCTGCGAGTCCTGGGCGATATTCTCGGTCGCTCCACGCCACCTCAGAAGGACGAATCCGTCGCCGCCTTCACCCACCGCAAATTTTCACGTGAACTTCTGGATAAGCTGGTAGGCCCGTTCGTCTCCGGCATGTATGCCGGAGATCCAGACAAGCTAAGTGTGCGAAGCGCGTTTCCTCAGTTATACGAGGCGGAGAAATCCGCAGGCAGCGTCATCCGGGGTTTATTGTTCTCAGCAAGAAAACGCTCTGCGTCGGCCGAGAAACCTACTTTACAAACCTTTCGCGAAGGCAATCAAACATTAATCCAGGCCCTGGCTGCGAATCTGGGATCCAATCTCCGTTGCGGCGTCACCGCCCAACGCATCAGCCCCACTATGGCATCGTCAGGCACACCGACCTTCGAAATAACGGTCATAGCGAACGGCCGGGAAGAAGTTCTCATCACAAATCGCCTGATCATCGCCACACCAGCTCAGCAAGCCGCCACGTTGCTACGCGATATTGATCCGCAATTCGAATCTGCACTATCGGCGATCGCTTATGCACCAGTTGCCGTGGTCTCGCTGGGCTATCCCAAGAGCGCAATTCACCATTCGCTCGAGGGATTTGGTTTTCTCGTGCCGCGCTCTTCCGGATTACGAATCCTGGGCACAGTTTGGAACTCCTCGCTGTTTCCCAACCGCGCTCCCGATGGACACGTTTTGCTCACAAGTTTCGTGGGTGGCGCCACGGACCCGAGCGCCATCTCGCTGTCTGAATCCGAAATTGTGTCTATCGTACATCGCGAGCTGGCATCCGTACTTGGCATCTCCCAGCCGCCATCGTTTTCGCACGTCCAAACCTGGCAACGCGCCATACCGCAATACAACCTCGGCCACATTCAGCTTATCGGTAGGCTTGATAAAATGCAGAGGGAGTACCCATCGATCCGGCTCATCGGCAATTATCTTGGCGGCCCTGCATTGGGCGCTTGTGTCGAACAAGCCTTGACCGTCGTGCAGGGACCAATTAAAAGAGATCGAGCGACATGTAGGGATACCCGCGACGCACGCTCATCCAGTTAATCGGGTATCCCGTATTCTCAGGTAGGAGTAGAAGCTAGACCTCGTGTTCCTTGCGGCATTTAGCCCAAAGGATGATCGCGAAGCGTCTCCCGACGCTACGCTGGTGCGTCTGCTTCTTCAAAACGACGTGGGCGCGTTCGAGAAAATTTACGACAAATATTCCCGCATCGTTTACTCGCTCGTTCTAAGAATCGTTCAGCAGTCAGGGCCTGCCGAAGAAGTTGTGCAAGACGTCTTTTTGCAACTATGGCGGAATTCCGCGCAGTACGACGCCGCTCGCGGCCCGTTCGTACCTTGGCTGCTAACCCTGGCGCGAAATCGCGCGCTCGATACCCTTAGACTTAAGAGCGAGCGCCAGCGCCGCCTGGAAAATCAGACCGACGAATTGTTTTCCGTCGTGGTAGCGCCGCAATATGAAAAGGAGTTGGACGAAAAGCGCCGTGCTGAACGTGTTCGCTCTCTGGTCGGCCAATTGAATCCGCAGCAAAAACGCGCTATTGAACTAGCCTACTTTCAGGGCCTGAGCCACAGCGAAATCGCCGCGGAACTAAAAGAACCGCTCGGCACTGTAAAAAGCTGGATCCGCAATGGGCTGATACGGCTTAAGGAAGGATTGCACACCGCGTCGTGAGCAATTGCGACCAATTCCGGGAGATGTATGAAGCCTACGCGCTGGGCGCGCTTGATCTACCTGAACGCGCCGCGCTGGAAGCTCATCTCGGTACCGGCTGCGCGGAATGCACAAAGTCAGTGGCGGAAGCACGGTGGCTCGTCTCCCAGTTGGCCTACTTGGCGCCCGAGGCTGCGACTTCGGACATGTTAAAGGGCCGCCTGATGCAAACCGTGCGGTCAGAGGCAAAAGCAAAATCATTATCGCCAGTTGCGACTGGACCAACCACAACGCCCACTGGCATTCCCTATTGGCTATCAGCGGGAATCGCGGCGTTGTTGCTCTTGACTCTGTATTTCGCCTGGGACGCACATCGCCTCAAGCAGGAATTGCGTGCCGCTAACGAACAAAATCAACGAAACGAACAAATGGTCGCGAGTGCGCAAAACGAGAGCGCCGTGACTCAGCAAAAGCTCGCCGCCATGGAAGAGCAAATAGCCAAAATGCACCGTGAAACCACCATTTTGACTGACCCTGCCTCGGTCAAAATAATGCTGGCGGCGCAAAAAATTCAAGCCCCCCAGATGGTCGCCATGTGGCACGCCAAATATGGCATTGTGCTTACCGGACAAAAGGTCCCCATGCCGTCCGGCAACCGCGTTCTGCAATTGTGGTTGATACCAAAGACACCCGGCGGCAAGCCTATGCCGGCCATGACGGTGCGCCCGGACGCCAACGGAAACTTCGTAATTTTGGTTGCCAATCCGCCCGTTGCCGGCAGCGACACCAAGGCGCTGGCCATCACCGAAGAACCGGCTGGCGGCAGCGCTGCGCCCACCACGACGCCAAAGTGGGTCGGAGCCATGACTTAGAAGGTCGTTTAAACTGTTCCGCTGGAATTATTTTCCGAAGCGCAGGCGCAAGCGCGTTTTCCTACGCTCCGCTGCTTCTCGGAAGCGCCGCTTTTCTTCCGCAGTTTTTAGCAGCAGCGGCCGCACCGTTTTAGGCTGCTTGGTGTATTCGTCGATGGCCACAAACGTCACATAAGCGGTCGTGGTGTGCTTGCGCTGGCCGGTCAGAATTTGCTCGGAAAAAACTTCCACACCAACCTCCATCGAGGTGTTAAACACGCGGTTTACTTGCGACTTCAGGATGACCAATTCACCGAGATTCACCGCGTTGCGAAAATCGATGTAGTCCACTGAGGCCGTCACCACATAGCTGTTGGAATGGCGGCTGGCAGCCATCGCCGCCGCCATATCCACCAGGTGCATTACTTGCCCGCCCAAAAGCTTTCCCAACGGGTTCGTCTGCGCCGGCAGCACTACTTCCGCCATCTCAGAGCGCGAAGCGCTCACCGGCTTAGGTTTCAACTTTGAATCTTGTGCCAAATTTATGGTCCTATTTTTTTCTCGCTTCATTCGTCCCCGCACAACGCAATTTTAAAACCGCGCGTCCCATCCGTATACTATGGTAGCCATCATGACAGACCAAAAGAAAACCCGCAGGCAAGTGCTGGAAGAATTTGTGCAGAAGTCTCCGGGCGACGCCTTTTCGCGCTACGGACTCGCTATGGAATGCATGAGCACCGGCGACGCCGCAACAGCTATTCTCAACTTCGATGTGCTACTCAAGCAAAACGCCGACTATATCCCCGCTTATTTAATGTACGGTCAGCTGCTGGTCCGCGAGTCGCGGCCCGATGAAGCTAAACACATCCTTACAACCGGCATTACTGCCGCGGGCAGAAAGGGCGATCAGCACGCCGCGTCGGAGATGGAAGCCTTGCTGGCCGACATCAGCTAAACAGGTGGTTACAGGGGAAATTGAGCTCTACACAATTCCCACTGCATGTACGAATCTGCGCGTAATCAGCAACCCTTGACTCGCTCTGGTATCATCTCCTATGGTGCTAGTGCGGCCAGATCGCATCCCGCTTTTTCCGCTTAACGTCGTCCTTCTCCCCGGCGCTGAACTGCCTCTGCATATTTTCGAGCCCCGTTACCGGAAAATGGTCAATCAATGTATGAGCGGGCGTTCCGAGTTTGGAATGTTGCTTTCCATGCCCAACGGCGTCGCGAGAGTCGGTTGCACCGCTGAAATTATGGAAGTGCTCCAGCGTTATCCTGACGGCAGGATGGATATTATTTCCGTTGGGCGCGTTCCTTTCCGCGCCGTGGAACTTTTCACCGATAATCCACTGCTCGAAGGCCAGGTGGATTACCTGGAAGATCGGGAAATTTGCAATCAGCCTCCCAAGCCCGAGTTGATCGAGCTTTACGAGACTTGCCATACGCTGATTTTCGGTGATTATCCAAAAAATCTAGCCGCCGACCCCGCGGCATGTTTTTCTTTTCAAGTGGCCGCGGCCTTGCCCATGGATTTGATGTGGAAACAACAGCTCCTGGAGCTTCGGACCGAAACCGAACGCCAGGAAAGATTAATAGGCTGCCTTCGTGGCTGGGCGCCGCATCTACAAAAAGTAGGGTCGGTGCGCGCCCAATCGGCCGGGAATGTGCACGGATTGAATTAATAATGGTGGGAGAACTCTTTTCATCTCTGAGCTGAATCGATTTTCCTCCAGCAGTAGCAATCGTATCGAAATCCATTTGGGGATCTAATGACCGCTAGCACATCGATGAAGTCTCACTCGCAACACCCGAAACCTCGTACTCTTGGAGAATTGAAGGGTATTCCCGATTTTGATGCCGGGAGTGTCTCGCGCTCAGTGAAAGATGAAATTCGCGGCAACCTCTTGCGCTTGATCGAACGCGGCGAGCCGCTCTTCCCTGGCATTCATGGCTATGAAGACACGGTTGTGCCGCAGATCGTCAATGCGCTGCTTTCCCGTCACAATTTTATTTTGTTGGGGCTGCGCGGCCAGGCCAAGAGCCGCATTTTGCGCGGACTGATCAATTTGCTCGATGCGGAAATTCCTGTGGTGGTGGGTTGCGAAATTAACGACGATCCGCTGAAACCCATCTGCCGCTTCTGCCGCGACAAAATCGCTGCTGAGGGCGATAACACCCCAATCGCCTGGATGCCGCGCGATAGCCGCTACGTCGAAAAGCTGGCCACGCCTGACGTCACCATGGCAGACATCATCGGCGACGTTGACCCCATCCGCGCCGCTCGGGGTGGCCGCGATCTGTCCGATGAACTGACTATTCACTACGGTTTGCTTCCCCGCGCCAATCGCGGAATCTTCGGCATCAACGAACTACCCGACCTGGCGGGTAAAATTCAGGTCGGACTTTTCAACATCATGCAGGAAGGCGACATTCAGATTAAGGGCTACCCGCTCCGTTTACCGCTCGACCTGCTGCTGGTCTTCACCGCAAATCCCGAAGACTACACGGCACGCGGAAAAATCATTACGCCGCTGAAAGATCGCATCGGCGCGGAAATTCGCACCCACTACCCTGCCAGCGTCAAGGAAGGCATGGTTATCACCGAACAGGAAGCCTGGGTTCGCCGCACGGCCGGCCGCGCCATTGAAGTGCCGTCCTACCTTCGCGAGACCGTAGAGGAAATAGCCTTCCAGGCCCGTGAAGACAAGCGAGTCGACCGCCGCTCGGGAGTAAGTCAGCGCTTGCCAATCACCACGCTGGAGAGCGTGGTTAGCAGCGCCGAACAGCGTGTCGCTCGCACCGGAGAAGATAGCTGCTACGCCAGCGTCGCGGATATTTATGCTGCTCTCCCCGCTATCACCGGGAAAATGGAGTTGGAGTATGAAGGTGAATTAAAAGGTGCCGACACCATCGCGCGCGAATTAATTCGCACCGCGGTCGGTCGGGTCTTCACCAAATATTTTGGCGAAGTGAACTTTCAACCGGTGATTCAGTGGTTCGAATTGGGAGGAGAACTGAAACTTCCTGAGCTCGCCACCAGCGATGAACGTTACCGCCAATTATCTAAAATCCAAGGCCTCAGCGAGCACGTCGGCCGAATTGGCGCAACGGACACCACAAATCATGGCGCCGTTGCTGCCGCTTCAGAAATGATCCTGGAAGGCCTGTGGGCCCATCGCCGGATCGGACGCAGTGAAGAGCGCGGGTATTTCGCCGAGAAGCAAAAGCCGCAGGAGCCACGCGACACTCCGTCGTCGCGTGGGCCGCGACGCCAATTCAACTAAGCTAGTCGCGCAACAAAGGTAGTCAGCTGGACCTGGGGAACATTATGAAAGTTATTCGTTACGGAAAATATGTTGGTGAACCGGCCGACGCGGTCGACCTCGACGAGCTCGTCAAGCGCATGGGCGACTTCTTGCTGCAAAGCGGCTTTGAATCACAATTTTACGGCGTCTCGGAAATGGACAACCAACGTTCCATGGAAGCCTTGAAGGACGCCATCTTGCGCGCCTTGCAGGAAGGCGACTTGTTGCCCGAATACGCGATGAGCGAAGAGCTGCGCAAGATGCTGCAAAGCCCCGAAGCGCAGAACAGCCAGGCGGTGAAAGATTTGCTGGAAAAATTGATGGACCGTCTCGCGCAAGAAGGCTTCATCAATCCTCAACAGCCTCCGCAAGTCACGCCGCCGCATCAGAATTCTGCGCGCGGCAGCCTCGGTCAACCACAAGAGCGTCAAACCGAAGCGCGCTTCGAAATCACCGACAAGACCATCGACTTTCTTGGTTTCAAAACCTTGCAGGATTTGATGGGCTCCGTGGGACGCAGCAGCTTTGGCCGTCACGATACTCGCGATTTGTCCACGGGGGTGGAATCCGGTGGCGTCTCGCGGCCTTACGAGTTCGGCGACACTTTGAATATGGACGTGAGCGAAACGTTGTTCAATGCGGTGCGGCGCGAAGGCGTCAAAGTACCCATCGAGATGACCTACTCGGACCTGATGGTTCATCAGTGCGAATATCACAGCTCCTGCGCAACGGTACTGCTGCTCGATTGCAGCCACAGCATGATTCTTTATGGCGAAGATCGCTTCACACCGGCCAAGCGCGTGGCCATGGCGCTGTCGCACTTGATTCGCACGCAGTACCCGGGCGATACGCTAAGCTTGGTCCTGTTCCACGATAGCGCCGAAGAAGTACCGCTTGGCGAGCTAGCCCGGGTGCAAGTCGGACCCTACTACACCAACACCCGTGAAGGTCTGCGCATGGCGCAACGCATTTTGCTCCGCCAGAAAAAAGATATGCGCCAGATCATCATGATTACTGATGGAAAGCCTTCGGCGCTCACTCTAGAAGACGGCCGCATTTACAAAAATGCCTTCGGTCTTGATCCTTTCGTAGTCGGCCAAACACTCGAGGAAGTAAACAAGTGCAAACGCGCCGGCATCCTGATCAATACGTTCATGCTGGCCACTGATTACAGCCTGGTGCACTTCGTGCAAAAAATCACCGAGATGTGCCGTGGTAAAGCCTACTTCACGACACCTTATACCCTTGGCCAGTACCTGCTGATGGACTACATGCAGCGCAAAACCAAGCAAATCCATTAAAACTCAGCGTAGCGCCTCCCGCGCAACAAGACTTGCGATAAACTATAAAGATGGGAATCTTGCAGCGGCTTTCGCGCTGGGTAGGTTCAAGCGAAAAAATGACCACTATCGTTGCCGGCCAAACGGCGCCAGATTTTTCATTGAAATCAATCGACGGAACGGAATATTTGCTGTCAAAGCTTTTAACGCGTGGTCCGGTATTCGTCTCGTTCTTTAAAGAGTCCTGTCCCGTATGCCAATT
Source organism: Verrucomicrobiia bacterium (assembly GCA_035482155.1). Classification (GTDB taxonomy): domain Bacteria; phylum Acidobacteriota; class Terriglobia; order Acidiferrales; family UBA7541; genus Acidiferrum. The sequence continues at coordinate 99,455 of DATHRB010000034.1, forward strand.
TACCTTTCCATTTTTGGAGCGCCTCTATAAACGCTACGGCGGAAAAGACGTCACCTTCCTGGGTATTTCTCAGGACAACGCTCGCGCCACCAAGGAATTTGCCGATGAGTACGGCGTTACATTTCCAATTGCGCTCGACACCGAAGGCTATCCAGCTTCCAATGCCTACGGTTTGACCAATGTGCCCACCAGTTTCCTGGTCGACACCTACGGCTCTGTGAAAATTGCGAGCATGGGTTTTAATAAGAAGGATCTGGAAGCCGTCGCTGCGGAACTTTCCGAGCGCCGCAAAATCCCACTCTCAGCGCTTTTTCGCCCCGACGAATCTGTGCCCACCAACCGACCTGGTTGAGGATCGAAAAACTAGGTTCGGTCTGAACCTACAAAATAAAAAGTTTCACGAGGGCAGGTGTAGGGTGCCCCAGATTCGCAGTTGAGGTGTGAACCTGGGTCTTGGGCTTTTCTTTGGTCTTGGGCTTTTCTTTGGTCTTGGGCTTTTCTTCGATCTTTAACTCTTCTTCGACTCGGTTCTCCTTCGATCTTCACTAAAGTAACTAACTACGAACTATTTCCACTATTTCCTTCTCCAACCACTTCTTCTTATGCTTCGGCGGGCGCTTCCTCTTATCTTCGATCACACGCGTATTTGCCGGAACGATTCCTGACTTTCGCGCCGCGCGTCGCGCTTCCGTTCCCTTCTCAAATTTCTTCTTGCGCACTTTTCTCATATGCCCCGCCACCCACAGCACATCATATTACCCGCTTGCGTTCCGTGCCCTTCGCTTCGTAAGCTCTTGCCGGACGATTCTACGACCCCGGAGCCCAAGTGAAAACTAGCTTAAGATTTCCGATACTCGTCGGCACATTTTTTTTGATCAGCTTTGGCGCCATCAAGGCGCAGTCACAGTCCGTGCCGGCAGCAACGACCGCGAGCCTGCAAAATTCGGCACCGCCTGTCGCGATCTTAGCAGGCCGCCTCATCGACGTGCGTAGCGGCCACGTAACCACCAACGCCTATATCGTCGTCGAAAAGGATCGCATATCGCGCATAATCGCAACTGCTCCAGCCGGCATGAAACTCATCGATCTCTCTAAATATACGGTCGTGCCCGGACTGATTGATTGCCACGCACACCTGCTCGGCAATCCCAAGGATCAATCTGCCATGTCTGGCTTGCGAATGTCCTCGGGGCAAGCGGCTATCTGGGGGGTGCACAACGTAACTATCTGGCTCGATCATGGCTTTACCTCGCTACGCGATGCGGGCGAGTCCGATATCGGTTATGGCCAACTGGCACTGCGCAACAGCATTGAACGCGGACTGATTCGCGGTCCCCGAATCGTTTCCGCCGGCAATTTCGTCTCGCTTACCGGCGGTCACGGCGACGCCGATTTACTCGCCCCAGATAAATCTCTGCCGCGTGCACCAAACATGGCCGACACCGTCGACCAGGTGAGCGTAGCCGTTCGCCGCGACATTAAATTCGGCGCAGACTGGATCAAGCTGATGGCCACCGGTGGCGTCATGGATCCCATCAGCGACTACACCGTGCAGGAATTGAGCCAGGAACAAATGGCTAAGGCCGTTGAGATTGCTCACCGCGCCGGAAAAAAGGTTATGGCTCACGCGGAAGGCTCCGAAGGCATTAAAGCCGCCGTTCGCGCAGGCGTGGATTCCATCGAGCACGGCACCGTACTCGACGAAGAAGGCGCGAAGTTAATGGAGCAACACGGCACTTGGCTGGTCCCCACGCTGTTTTGCTTTCAACACGACATGGAGACGGGGTTATCGCAAGGCCGCGATCCAGCGAGTTTTGCCAAAGGCGTCGCCATCATTAACGAGCAGGGCCCGGCATTTAAGCGTGCGCTAGGCCATCATCTGAAAATCGCCTACGGCCTCGACGACGATCCCGATTTCGTTTCCAAAGAATTTGGAGCGCTGGTTCGCGGAGGAATGACTCCCATCGAGGCCTTGAGAGCCGCAACGATTAACGGGGCTGAATTAATAGGCCGGTCTAAAGACATTGGCTCCATCGAGCCCGGAAAGTACGCGGACATCGTTGCCGTGGACGGCGATCCGCTTTCCGACATCACCGTGATGGAAAAAGTTGCCTTTGTAATGAAAGGCGGAGAAGTTTATAAGCCCGTAGCACAGTAATTTTTGGGCAGAATTTATTCTAGAAGTTGAACGACACCTGCAAATCGATTTTTCGATTGGCCGATGCGCCACCAGGCCCGCCGCCGGCACCGCCCCCACCGAACCCGGTCACTATGCCGTTCGATTGTCCAAATAATGGGGATCCCAAATTGCCGACGGGCGTGGTGAGATTCACATTGTTGAAAATATTGCGCGCGGCTACGCTGAACGTGAGGCTGTAGCGATGATTCGTGGCGCCCGCGTCGGGCCCGCCTCCACCGCGACCGCCAAATCCGCCTCCACCGCGACCGCCCGGCCCACCGGGGCCGCGCCCAAATGTCCCACCAGCAGCTTGGCCGCCCAAAGTATTTGTGGCTTCGGTCTTCTTGCCGAATCCAAAACTCTTGCTCAATCGCAAATTCATCGAAAAGCGTCCCGGCCCCGTTAAGTAATTAATTGGAACCCGGAGATCGCCGGGTTGTGGAACCACATCGAACGATCCGAAACGGTTGGTCACCACATTAGCGGGAATTGAATTCGGAGTCGCAAATGACGGCCGGTCATTAAAAATTGAATCGCCATTCAGATCCTGCCCGGTCGTAACGTTGTACGGTGTGCCGGAGCTCGCCATCATGAAAGGGCTCAAACGAAAGGCATACGGCAGCCCAATCGTCCCGCCAAAAAATAAACGATGGCGGATATCGAAAGACGATCGCCCGTAATCGAGGCTAATATTATTGTTGATGGAGGGGAAACTATCCGCCCCGGCGCCGGTGTCGCTGTTGGCATAGTTCAGGGTGTAATAACCGAATAGCGAAAGCTTCGATCCTATTCGCACGCTGCTATTCACAATCAACTGATTCTGCTTAAAAATGCCCTCCGATTGGTACTGGTAAATATTGTCCGTCGAGGCCAGGGGCCGGGGCGCGGAGCCCGGATTGCACGGAAATGCTGAGCATTCCGGAGCATTAATATTTTCCGTGAAGAATTCGTGGACGCCCCGGGAGTTCAGATAAGTCACCGCCAAATTGGCATTCTTGGTCAGTTGCCGCTCCACGCTGATTCCCGTCTGCATAATGTAGGGAGTTCTCAAATTTGGATTCGGGCTATAAATCGTAGGAGCCGTTGCGCTGGTTGGCAGCGCGCCGGGCTCGGGAATGTTATTAAGAAAGAATTCTGGATTGGTGACCACGAATTGCTGCTGCGTCAGGCCGTTCAGCCTTTCCTGCTGTAGCACCAAATCATAGGTGAAGCGCTCGTAAAATATTCCGTAGCCGGCGCGCAGCACAATCTTCGGAGCGCTCTTTTTTGCGCCCGCCCCCAAGCCCCACGCGAATCCAAATCGAGGCGCGAAGTCAGCATGATCGCCAAGGTTATTTTGGCTTTCAAATCGCAAACCATAGCTCAGGGTCATGTTCGGCCGCAGATGAAAATCATCTTGCACATACAGTCCGGCATCGAAATACGTCACGTCTGCGGCGGCGCTTCCAGTGGTCACCGAGTATTGGCTAGCGCCACCGCCCATGGCCACAATTTGCGGAAAAGTAAGCCCAGCGGCTAATCCCTGTTGCGTGATTTGATATGCCTGCAGGCCGCTGATAAACGGGCAAGTTGCGGGCGTGGCATTCGCCGGGCAACCGGGATTCTGCCGCGACCCAAATGTGAAGTCGCCGTTGAAATTGGAAGTCTCCACACTCGCGTCGCGGTTAGCGCGCAGCCGTACGCCAAATTTCAGAAAATGTTTTCCCAGCGCCATGGAAGTGTAGTTCTGAAATTCATAGCGATCGAGAACGTTCTGCACCGTTCCCAGCGTGCTGCCCCCATTTACGAATGCTGCTTGCACATTTACTGTCGGCGCAAGACTAGCGGGAGTTTGGTTGGTGGTCTCGCGGATGAACTGAAAACGCGTCTCGTTAATAATCTTGGGGCTTAAAATCTGTGTGTCGCTGACTTGCAGAGTTTGCTCGGTTTCGAGGCTGTTGTACCCCGTAGACGGGAGATTGAAGAGTCCGATGCCGTTGTTGTCCTGCCGATTATGCTCGTACTGATAGCGCACTGTGAGGGTGTTATTTTTGTTGACCTGGTAATCAAATCGCGGGCCCAGATTCATGCGCACGCGTGGGTTGGCCACTGCGTCGCTAAAGTTCGTGATATTAAAAGCAGGATCGAGAATTTTTGCGCTCACAATGGAAAGGTCGTTAATGTCCCGGCGTTCGAAATTAAAGAAAAACGACGCCTTCTTGGTCAATGGACCGCCGATGCTGCCGCTGAATTGCGTGGACTCGTAACCCGGGGGCTGCATGCCCGGCGGGGTCACTTCGAACGGGTTACGGGAGTTGAATCCCGCGGTGTTTCCGGTCAGAAATAACTGCCCGTGAAATTTATCAGTGCCTGGCTTGGTAAAAATCTCGATTCGGCCGTAGCCGAGTTTGTCGTACTCCGCGGAAAACGGATTCTGGTTGATTCGAATTTCGCGAATTGACGCTTTTGGCGGAAGCTGCCCGGCCGTAAATCCATCGATATAAATTTGGCCGCCGTTAGGCCCGGCGGACGGCCCGGCCAGCGCTTGCAACTCGTCCATCAATTCGTCCGGATCATCCGACAACGCCTCCAGATCTTTATCTTTCAAAATAATGGCACCGGCGTTGTTTTCAGGATTCACATCCAGTTGTGTTGGCGAATCCTCGACATGTATCTCAAGTTTTTGCTCTTCCAGCGTCAGCGCAATTTTCAGTGTTTGTGTCTGTCCTGCCTTCACCGCAATATTCTGTGCCGTGAATAAGCCGAAACCCTCCGCTACAACTTTAACGGTGTACGTCCCGGGAGCCAGCCCCGTCAACTCATAAGAGCCGTCCTTACTAGTAACCGCGTCCACCGAATTCCCATTCGGGGCCGTCAGTAATACCGCTGCTCCGCTAACCGTGGAGCCCGAAGGGTCGGTCACTTGTCCGCGCAGCGTTCCGGTCGAAGGCGCCTGTGCTCCGGACGCGAGGTTGACGCCGAAAACCATTGCGAATAAAAATAAAATAGCTATGTATATCGCCCGAACTCTCATCCACTCTCCACAATGAATTGCCGCAGGTGAGTCTGCTATAGCGGTGCGGCCTAAGGTGTCCCTGCTTCTCCACTGGGCGCTGCGCTCAGACTCCAAGGCGAGAGAATTGACGATGCTCCGCCATTTGGCGAGCCTTGTAAAATAGGTTCGACTCCGGCAAGCAGCGTTATCGCCGTCACCCCGTTGCTGCCGCTTGCGTCCGTGCCCACCAGCATCACCGCGTCGCCCTTCTGTAAATCCGCGATTGTAGACGCCGGCATCCGGCTGATCATTTGCTGCAAATCGGCGCCACCGCCCCCAGCCCCGCCGCCCATGCCTCGTCCGCGTCCGCCAAAATCTCCAGGCGCTTGTCCCGAAGCCGCAGCGGGTTCCTTGCCCGCCGGCGCACCGGATGTTCCGGACATTGCGCCGGGCCTTGTGGAACCCGCCTGCCCAGAACCCGGTTGATCCTCGGTTGCACCGCCATTCGCGCCACTCGATCCATTTAATCGTTGCGCGATACGTTGGGCTATCGGCGCCGGCAATTTTCGAAGTTGCGACTCAGAAGTAATTTTCACCGCAACGTTTTTTTTGGTGGCCAGATCATGCACAGTGATGGTGCTCTGCGCATTGTCCAGCGATGAAATCGTGCCGGAAATATTTCGGAAGCTGCCAGAGACAATCTCTTGAGCGGTTAGCTCGCTGCCATCCGTGCTTTTTTCACCGCGCGCTCGCAATTGATCGCCAGGCCGGATTTCAGCCAGCGGCGCCAGCTTGGCATCGTCAAACTTTACCGAGCCCGGTGCGTAACGCCGCAGGACGGTATCTTTTGTTACGTGCACGGCGACGGTTTTCTTTTCCCGCAACGTTGGTGTGGTAATGCTGATCACCCCGGCGGCCGCATCCACGTTATTTACCAATCCTCCCACACCGGATTTTTGCCATTCGTCCCTCTCGCGGTTTTGTTTTTCCGCGATGTCCCCCTTCTTCATCGCAACAATGGAAGTCGCCGAGAAAGTCTTATTGTCGTCGCCGGCCTTTCCGCGCACCAAAACGCGGTCCCCGATTTGAAGATCTGACAGTGCGATGGGTTGTGCGTCCCTCAAATCTTTTTGACCAGGGGCGATGCGAACGATTTTTGTGGCGTCCCGAACGTCAACATTGATTTCAGCGCCCGCATCGCTGGTCAATGTCAGAGTATTCCCCGAAATCGATTTAATGGTTCCCACCGCTCCCTGAATAACTTGTACCCGCTCTTGGGTCGCCGCGCCTCCGCCGACAACCGATCCGCCGCCATACGCCACCACTACTGCTGCAACGGCCACAACACAACGCACTAACCTGGGGCTGAGTTGCTTCAGGAAAACGTACTGGTCCGAGAACTTCATGAATCCTTCCTCGATCTCGTATTTTCGCGCGAAGATACACCTATATCGTCATCGATTAGACGTGCTCGTTGTCCAAAATCGTTTCACGGTCTTCCCAACATCGCACAAAAAGTTCTTGCCAGTGTAGGGATATTTTTCCTGTCAATTCCAGGCTTCTCAGGCGATTTATTGAAGATCGATTCTGACCACCTTTAAATTATTTTTGCAGGAACGCGCTCAACAACTGTGAAGCCTTCAGCGGAGCTTAGGGGCGCGATCCGCGCAGGGTAGCTTGTGTCACTCGCACTTCCGAATTGCTCATTTTTAGGGGGATAGTCACTTCGATCAGTGTGCCCGGATCGGCATTTTTCAATCGTAACTCGCCGCCAAATTCCTTAGCGCGCTGCCGCATCCCGCCAAGTCCGATCCCTACGCTGCCTGGGCGCAACTCCACAATATGTCCGGCGATCCCTTTGCCAAAATCGCGCACGCTTACTGAAACCTCATGCTCCGTTTTCGTCAAGGTAATGCAGGCCTTCATTGCGCCTGAATGACGAAAAACATTCGTAAGCGCTTCCTGCACAATACGAAAAACCGCAGTCTCGACTTCCGGCGCCAGTCGCGGAAATTCCTGCGGTTGCACGTCGAAACTGGTCTCGATTCCGCTTCGTTCCGTTAACCCATCGAGATACCAGCGCAGCGCCGATTGCAAACCGATTTCATCCAGCAACGGTGGGTGCAAGAGATGCGAAATGCTACGGACTTGCTGCATCACCCGCTCCAGCAATCCGCTCGCTTGCAGCGCGGCCTGATTTTTCGCCTCTACCGACTGTTGCCCCATATGAATTCCGTCTACCAGCATTTTGGCCGCGCTCAGTTCCTGGCCAAGCCCGTCATGCAGGTCGCGCGCGATACGTCGCCGTTCTTCGTCCTGAGTGCTCAGCAATCTTCCCGAAAGTCCGCGTAATTCCGTGTTCAGAAGCTCCAGTTGTTGTGCGTTGCGATGCAACTCCGCGAACACAGTTACCTTTGCTCGTAGCAGCTCCGGAACTACTGGCACAGACAAATAATCCACCGCGCCACGCTGGTAACCCTTCAGTCTGTCCAGGTCCGTCAAATGCACCGCGGAAATAAAAATTATTGCGGTCTTTTGAAACCGGGGATGCTGCCGGATGATTTCCGCCAACTCGAATCCGTCCAATTCCGGCATGCTCACGTCCATCAGCACTACCGCAATGTCCATCTTCAATAGCAACTCCAGAGCCTCGCGTCCGGAGTTAGCCTTGACCAGATTTTCGCCGAGTTCGGCGAGGATAGCTTCGTAGGTCAAAAGCTTGGAAGGCTGATCGTCCACCATCAAAATGTTTACTTTGTCAGGCACGATCATATTTTATCTGCCAGGCTCCCGAATTTATACGCAAACCGCTTCCTGCTCCAAAAACCCCACAATCATACTTACCGCGTAGCTCATGAATGATTTCACCAGCTACCGGTGCAGCCACATGCGTAACGCGGAAAGCAGTTGGTCGGTATTCACGGGCTTGGCAAGATATTCTGAAGCGCCCGCTTCGAGACATTTTTCGCGGTCACCTTTCATGGCCTTGGCGGTGAGCGCGATGATCGGCAAGCGTCGCAGCGCGGCATTCTGCCGGATCACCTGCATGGTTTCGTAGCCATCCATTTCGGGCATCATGATGTCCATCAACACGATGGCCACGTCTTTTGTTGATTCCAGTGTTTTGATCGCTTCCCGTCCAGTGCCCGCGGTGAGCACCATCATGCCGCGGCGTTCGAGGACACTGCTTAGTGCGAAGATGTTGCGGACGTCATCGTCTACTACCAACACCTTCTTGCCCACCAGCGCTTCGTCCGAGCGGTGCAACTTCTCCAGCATTCGTTGTTTCTCGGGCGGCAGGTCGGTGACCACGCGGTGCAGGAACAATGCCGTTTCGTCGAGCAGCCGCTCCGGAGATTCGACGTCCTTGACCACCACGCTGCGTGCCAGCGTGTGCAGGCGCGCGTCCTCTTCGGAGGACAAGTCTTTACCGGTAAAAACCACCACAGGTAAATCGCTTAACGTCGGGCTGTTTCCGATGCGCTCCAGCACGTCGAAACCGGACATATCCGGCAACCGCAGATCCAGCACCACGCAATCAAAATTGCCTTCAGTCACGCTCATTAACGCTTCCGTGCCGGTCTCCGCCACGGTAACGTCAATGTCTGTGTGCGTCAGCAATTCACGAATACTCAATTGCTCCGCGGGATTGTCTTCCACCACCAGCAAACGCCGGCGGCGTGGCGCGGAATACGTTTTGATTTTTTCCAGCGCCGACTCCAATCCCTCCGGGGTGGTTGGCTTGGTCACGAAAGAAAATGCTCCGCGCGCCAACCCGTGATGACGATCCTCATCCATAGTCAGCATTTGCACCGGAATGTGTCGCGTAGCCGGGTCCTGTTTCAGGTGATTCAGCACCGTCCAGCCCAGCATGTCCGGCAGAAAAACATCCAGTGACACAGCGGTCGGATGGTACTCGCGCGCCAGCGCCAATGCTTCCGCGCCGCGCGAGGCCACGAGGACCTTGAATCCTTTGTCCCGCGACAGATCCGCCAGAACACGGGCGTAATGCGGATCGTCTTCGACAATCAGCAGCAGGTTATCGCCAGGCACGAGGCTCTCGCGATCGTCGGGAATGGTCTCCGCAGGATGCTCCAGTAAGGCTGCGCCCGCCAGGTGGATAGCCGCCGCGCTCGCCGACGCTTTGCGCTCAGTGAGCGTGCCTGTCGCGTTCGACGGTCCAACGTAGGTTTTTGGCAAGTACAGCGTGAACGTGCTGCCTTTGCCCGCTTGACTCCGCAGTTGAATTTCTCCACCCAACAAACTGGCCAATTCGCGGCTGATGGCCAATCCTAAACCGGTCCCGCCGTACTTGCGGCTGGTCCCTGCGTCCGCCTGTTGAAAGGCCTCAAAAATAATCCTCTGCTTTTCAGTGGGTATGCCAATACCGGTATCGGAAACTTCAAAGGCGATTACTGACGCAGCCCCGTTCAGAATCGGATGATTTTCGCTCCATCCGCTATCCACGGGGGCAACCGACAGTCGCACGCCGCCGTGTTCCGTAAACTTGAACGCGTTGGATAGCAGGTTTTTCAGGACCTGCTGCAGTCGCTTTGAGTCGGTAACCAGGCTACGCGTCAGATGTGGATCGGCGGCGATCTCAAACGACAACCTGCGGTTCTCTGCTTCGTGCTTGAACGGCCGACCAATCATTTCCAGCAGACTCGCGAAAAATACTTCTTCCGCTTCGACCGAGACCGTTCCGGACTCAATCTTCGACAGGTCCAGAATGTCGCTGATCAAGTTCAGCAGGTCGGTGCCGGCGCCGTGAATGGTGCGTGCGAACTCCACTTGCTTGGGGGTCAAATTGCTGTCGGCGTTGTCGCTCAACTGCTGGCCCAGAACCAGAATGCTGTTTAACGGGGTGCGCAGCTCGTGCGACATGTTGGCCAGGAATTCCGATTTGTACTTGGAAGTAAGCGCCAGCTCCTTGGCTTTTTCTTCCAGTGCTCGGCGGGCCTGCTCGATTTCCTGATTCTTGCGTTCCACTTCGACGTTCTGTTCCGCGAGTTGCTGCGCTTTCTGCGCCAGTTGCTCGTTGGTCTGCTGCAATTCCTTCTGCTGCGTTTGCAGTTCGGTCGCTAATTGCTGCGATTGTTTCAGCAAGCCTTCCGTCTGCATCGTAGCTTCAATACTGTTCAGCACGATGCCAATGCTGGCCGTCAATTGCTCCAAGAAAGCCAGGTGCGACGCCGTGAAAGCACTAAGAGAGGCCAGTTCGATGACCGCTTTAACGCGATCTTCGAACAACACCGGCAGCACAATCACATTTTTTGGTACCGCTTCGAATAATCCGGATCGCACCGGCACGGCGTTCCTGGGTACGTCCGAAATCAACATTCGCCGCTTCTCAGCCGCGCATTGTCCAACGAGGCCTTCACCAATGCGTAAGTGTTGCCGGTGTCCCTCTTGGCCGTCATCCGCGAACGCCGACAACAGCACCATGCCCGCCGAATTTTCTGTTTCCATCTGGTATATAACGCCTTGCTGCGCATTCACTAGCGGAGCCAGTTCCGAAAGCATCATGCGTCCCACCGACGTCAAGTCGCGTTGCCCCTGCAACATGCCCGTAAACCGCGCCAGGTTCGTCTTCAGCCAGTCCTGCTCGGCGTTGCGGTCAGTGGTTAAGCGCAGGTTGTCGATCATCGTGTTGATGTTGTCTTTCAGTTCCGCAACCTCACCGCTCGCTTCCACCTGAATCGAACGCGTCAAGTCGCCCTTGGTCACCGCCGTCGCCACTTCCGCGATGGCGCGCACCTGGTTGGTCAAATTGTCCGCCAACAGGTTTACGTTGCCGGTCAAGTCCTTCCACGTTCCCGCAGCGCCGGGCACGTTCGCTTGTCCACCGAGGCGGCCTTCCACACCAACTTCGCGCGCCACGGTAGTCACCTGGTCGGCGAACGTCGCCAACGTATCCGTCATGTTGTTGATGGTTTCAGCGAGCGCGGCAACTTCGCCCTTCGCGTTTACCGTCAGCTTCTGGGTCAATTCTCCATTGGCGACTGCGGTCACGACTTTCACGATACCGCGGACCTGTTCGGTCAAGTTGCTGGCCATGAAGTTAACGTTGTCGGTTAAATCTTTCCACGTGCCGGCCACGCCGGGTACCTTCGCTTGGCCTCCCAGTTTTCCTTCCGTGCCAACGTCGCGCGCCACGCGCGTTACTTCGCCGGCGAACGCGTTCAACTGGTCCACCATGGTGTTGATGGTATTCTTCAACTCCAGAATTTCACCCTTCACGTCTACAGTGATTTTGCGTGACAGGTCTCCTCGCGCCACGGCGGTAGTGACTTCCGCAATGTTTCGCACCTGGCCGGTCAAGTTTCCGGCCATGGAGTTCACCGAGTCCGTCAAATCCTTCCACGTTCCTGCCACTCCAGGCACGTTCGCCTGTCCACCCAAGCGCCCTTCGCTGCCGACTTCGCGCGCCACGCGCGTGACTTCCGCGGCGAACGATCGCAGTTGTTCCACCATCGTGTTCAGTGTTTCTTTCAGCTGCAAAATTTCGCCGCGCACGTCCACGGTGATCTTGCGGGAAAGGTCGCCGCTCGCAATCGCCGTCGCCACTTCGGCGATGTTTCGCACCTGGCCAGTCAGGTTGCTGGCCATGAAGTTCACGTTGTCGGTCAAGTCCTTCCACGTGCCGCCGACTCCAGGAACCTGGGCCTGCCCTCCAAGTTTCCCTTCGGTACCAACTTCGCGAGCCACGCGCGTTACTTCGCCGGCGAACGCGTTCAACTGGTCCACCATGGTGTTAATGGTGTTCTTCAACTCCAGAATTTCGCCTTTAACGTCCACCGTAATCTTGCGCGACAAATCGCCTCGCGCCACGGCGGTAGTGACTTCCGCGATGTTTCGCACCTGACCGGTCAAGTTTCCGGCCATGGAGTTCACCGAGTCCGTCAAATCCTTCCACGTGCCTGCCACTCCAGGCACGTTCGCCTGTCCACCCAAACGCCCTTCGCTGCCGACCTCTCGCGCCACGCGCGTTACTTCGCCCGCGAACGCGTTCAACTGGTCCACCATCGTATTGATGGTGTCTTTCAACAGCAAAATTTCTCCGCTGACGTTTACCGTAATCTTCTTCGAAAGGTCGCCGCTCGCGATAGCCGTCGCCACTTCGGCGATGTTTCGCACCTGGCCCGTAAGATTGCTGGCCATGGAGTTAACCGAATCGGTAAGGTCCTTCCACGTTCCCGCCACGCCAGGCACCAACGCCTGGCCGCCCAACTTACCGTCCGTTCCAACTTCGCGCGCCACACGTGTGACTTCCGAAGCGAACGACCTCAATTGATCCACCATCGTGTTGATGGTGTCTTTCAACTCCAAAATTTCGCCTTTCACGTCCACCGTAATTTTGCGCGACAAGTCACCGCGCGCTACGGCGGTTGATACCTCCGCGATGTTTCTGACCTGGCCCGTCAAGTTACTGGCCATGAAGTTCACGTTGTCGGTCAAATCTTTCCAAGTACCGGCCACGCCAGGAACCTGCGCTTGTCCGCCAAGCTTTCCTTCCGTACCAACTTCGCGAGCCACGCGCGTCACTTCGCCGGCGAACGCGTTCAACTGGTCCACCATGGTGTTAATGGTGTTCTTCAACTCCAGAATTTCGCCCTTCACGTCCACGGTGATCTTGCGCGACAAGTCGCCGCGTGCCACTGCGGTGGTAACCTCCGCGATGTTTCGCACCTGGCCGGTCAAGTTTCCGGCCATGGAGTTCACTGAGTCCGTCAAATCTTTCCACGTTCCCGCCACTCCAGGTACGTTCGCCTGCCCTCCCAACCGCCCCTCGCTGCCGACTTCGCGCGCCACGCGCGTTACTTCGCCGGCGAACCGGTTGAGCTGGTCCACCATGGTGTTGAGGGTTTCTTTCAACTGCAAAATTTCGCCGCGCACGTCCACCGTGATCTTGCGCGAGAGGTCCCCGCTCGCAATAGCCGTCGCTACTTCCGCGATGTTTCGCACCTGACCAGTCAGGTTACTGGCCATGAAGTTCACGTTGTCGGTCAAATCTTTCCACGTGCCGCCGACTCCTGGAACTTGCGCTTGCCCTCCCAGTTTCCCTTCCGTGCCAACTTCGCGCGCCACGCGCGTTACTTCGCCCGCGAATGCGTTCAGTTGGTCCACCATGGTGTTGATGGTGTCTTTCAACTCCAGAATTTCGCCCTTCACGTCCACCGTGATCTTGCGCGACAAGTCGCCGCGCGCGACCGCCGTAGTAACTTCCGCAATGTTGCGGACCTGCGCGGTTAAGTTGCCGGCCATAGCGTTGACCGAGTCGGTCAAATCCTTCCACGTTCCCGCCACGCCCGGCACTACCGCCTGCCCGCCCAGCTTTCCGTCCGTGCCAACTTCGCGCGCCACACGTGTGACTTCCGACGCGAACGACCGCAACTGATCCACCATCGTGTTAATCGCTTCTTTGAGCTGCAAAATTTCGCCGCGCACGTCCACCGTAATTTTGCGCGACAAGTCGCCGCTGGCCACTGCGGTCGCTACTTCAGCGATGTTGCGCACCTGACCAGTCAAGTTGCTGGCCATGGAGTTCACCGAATCGGTTAAATCTTTCCACGTTCCCGCGACGCCCGGAACCTGAGCCTGTCCGCCTAATTTCCCGTCAGTGCCGACTTCGCGCGCCACGCGCGTAACCTCCGCGGTGAATACCCCCAACTGTTGAATCATGGTGTTTACGATCGTCGCCGACCGCAAAAACTCGCCTTCCAGCGGACGCCCGTCCACGTCCAACCGCACCGTCTGCGTCAAATTCCCTTGCGCCACCGCCGCGATCGCGCGCGTCACTTCTGTGGTCGGCCGCAGCAAATCTTCCACCAATGTGTTAACGGACGTTTCCATCTCTCCCCATGCGCCCTTCGATTCATGGAAACGCGTGCGCTCCCTGGTTCGCCCTTCCTTACCGACTACTAATCCCACGCGCTTAAGTTCGTTGGCCATGTGTTGATTGGCCGCCACAATTTCATTAAACGTGTCCGCAATCTTTCCCGGCAACCCGGTCCACGCACCGGGTAGCCTCACGGAGAAATCGCCATCGCGCATCGTTTGCAAACTTGCCAGTATCGCCGCCAACTCACCAGAAGCTTGCCCGTTAGAGTGCGTACCGTTGCTCTTGCCGTCTCCCAGATTCGTCACAGTTTTCGCATTGGGTAGTGCGCCGCCCTTGGTGCTTCCACCAGTTTTCGATGTCGCAGTAGTCCTTGCGTTCTTCCCGCTAGTCCCATCGGAGTTACTTTTTAGTGCGGCGTTACGTGGCTCAAGGGTCTCTGTTTTTGTCGGACCCAAATCTTGCGTGGTTCGCTTCATTCTGATTCTCCTAGCCCGTTGTTCGAATCCGATACCATGACTCGACTATATCGCGCTGCCTCCGCGACCGCGCCTAGCTCCGCACTCTACCAAATGACCATATTGCACTCCGATGAAACAGCTTAGTTGTCTCTAATATCTAACACGGGTGCCGCATTTGTGTGCCTACGGTATTCACTGTAGAGACGCCTCGGAGTTAAGTCACAGCGACAGGGTTGGGCACTCTTTTTTCGAACCTCGACAACGACCGCGTGATGTGCCTTTGGAAAAAAACAACGCGAGCCGCTGCAACCAACTGCTCCGAAGGCTCGTCCTCAAACCACAGCACTAACCGTCGGGCCACTGGAAGGGAGAATCACCGTGAAATTTGATCCGACCCCGGGCGTGCTTTTACATTCAATGGAGCCTTTCAAAACTTCCACGATGGCACTGGCAATGGCCAGCCCCAGCCCGCCACTCTGGTGAGGACCTCCATTGTTCGATGACGAGTTCGCGCGATAAAATCGCTCAAAAATAAATGGCAAGTCCTTGCTGGATATCCCGATGCCTTTATCTTCAAAATGAAGTTTGATTGCGCGGTCGTCTTTTTCCAGGCGCACCCTGATCGAAGTGCCGCTATCTGAATACTTGATCGCGTTATCCAGAAAAATCAAAAAAAGCTGACGCATAAATGCCTCATCGCCCACATACGGTACATCCGGCCTGAATTCTCGGACCAGCGCAATATTCTTTGCGTCCGCGCGCGATTTGACCAACGCGCATGCCTCCTCCAACACTTCGTCCAGATACAGCGGCTCTTTGGCCAAGCGCAATTGCCCCGCATCGGCCACCGAAAGGGTGAACAATCCCTCGACGATATGGGTGAGCTTCTTGAACTCTTCATCAAACTCGCAAAGCGTTTTTCGATACTCTTCTGCGCTGCGCGGCTTGGACAGTAGCAATTGAGTTTCACCGTGAAGAACAGATAAAGGAGTGCGCAATTCGTGTGATGCATCGGTAACAAATTGGCGCAGCGGGCGAACTGAGGAATCCACCCGTTCCAACAGTTGATTAATCGTCTGAGCCAGCAGGTTTAGCTCGTCGTGGCGGGGCGATACCGGCAGCGGCGTCCAGAAACCTTCGCGATTAGTTACGCGTTTCGCCATCAACGCGGCGTGATTCGTGAGCGCCGTAATGGGCGCCAGACTTTTCCCCACATAGAAAGTCGAAATACCCGCGGTCAATAGCAAGCTCAATGGAAAAATCAGCAAGGCGACACTGCCAAAATTTTCAAGCGTACTGCCAAACCTTGAGGTTCGAATGGCCACCGCCAGCACCCGCGGCCCGTTAACCATTTGAAATGGAATCAGCGCCACCCGCACGTGGCGTCCGTCATCCAATCCCCCCGCGCCGAATGTCGGTTTAGTGACCCGCGGATTCATTCCTCTTAAATTGAGCGGCGACGACAGATTTTTGGAACGCTGCAAAACCGCGCCGTCAGCATTCAGCAGCTCAAAAAATTCATCGGGAATGTTGAGATTGTTCACATCCTCAACATCAGGTTCGGCAATTAGGTCCGCAATGATCGGACCAGCGGTTTGCTGCAGCTGGTTATTAAGTTGAGCTTTTACTTCGCTACTTAATAAGGCCCAAAATGCCAGATAGGAAACCGCGAGAAGCCCCGCGACTACGGAGCAAAACAAAATAATCATGCGAAAACGTAGAGTTTTCGGCTTCATCATGTCCAGCAAGCCCAAGTCGGTGCCTCGCGCGCTATCGACCATTATATAGGGCCATATATAAGGATGGACAACGTTCCAATAAAGAGCGGTTATTGATGGCCAAGCAGGCTTAACGGAGAGAGAGTCCCGGCGCATTGCGCTGCGGCATCGAAGTTCTAACCGGCTCGGCGGCAGTCTTCGGCCGCAAGTAGTAATTAATAGCCGGCGTAAAGACCAGCGACAACACCATCGAACTCAGCAAACCGCCCACCACCGCGATAGCCAAAGGCTGCAACATTTGCGAACCGGCCCCGATTGCGAAAGCCAACGGCAGCATGCCCGCAATCGTCGCAAGCGCGGTCATCACAATGGGCCGCAGCCGGCGCCGGCCCGACTGAATCATGGCATCTTTTGAGGAAAAGCCCAGTTGCTGAAAATGATGCTCGGCGTCCAGCAGCAAAATACCGTTTTTCGCCACAATACCAATCACCATGATCATGCCCATGAAGGAAGCCACATTGAACGTGGTGCGCGTAACCAACAAAGCGAGAAAGCCGCCAAACGTTGACAGCAAGGCAGAAGAAAGAATCGCGATAGGCGCGGAAAAAGTTCGAAACTCAAACAACAACACCACAAACAAAAGTAAAAGGGCCAAAAACAGCACCATCAGCAGGTCATGGAATGATTTCTGTTGCTCTTCATAAATGCCTCCATACTCCACCCGTATAGAGCTGGGAAGGTGCATGTCTGAGACCGCTTTTTTGACTGCTGAAATTCCTGTCCCTAGATCTACGCCTTCAAATCGCCCAGTAACTTCCACAAGTCGCTGAAGATTCTCGCGCCGGATTTCCGTCTGCCCGGCTTCCTGCACTACCGTTGCCAGCGATCCCAGCGTAGCTGTGTGCCCCGCTGAACTTGCCACTAAAGTGTTGCTCATGCTTTCCAATGAAGACCGGCTGGATTCGGGAAAACGTACGCGAATCGTATACGGCCGGTCATTCAAAATAACTGGCAGCGCCGCCGGCTCACCCTCCAGAATCGCGGAGGCATCCATGGCTACCTCTTCGGGGGTAAATCCCGCACGCGCGGCCACCGTGGGATTCACTTGATACGTGACCGCCGGTCCGCTGATGGTATTTTCAATCCCATTGAGAACATCTACGACGCCGTGAATTTTGGTGATCGTATCCGCAACTTTCGGTGCGGTCTCTTCTAACAACTTGGCGTCTTCGGAAAAGAGTTTGATGACCACCGGTTCGGGTTGGCTGGTCAAATCCCCAATCATGTCCTGGAGCTTCTGAATGAATTCCACCTTGGCCGCGGGTTCGGTTTCCTCAACTTGTCCGCGGATGTCGGAGATAACTTCATCGATGGCGCGTTTACGGTCGTTCTTCAGCTTCACCGTAAAGTCGCCGCGATTGGCCTCCGTGACTGCGGCTATCCCTAATTCAAGCCCTGTGCGCCGCGAAGTATTTTCGACCTCCGGCGTGGCATGCAGAATGGCTTCAATGCGCTGTAAAATGGCATTCGATTCGGCGAGCGAACTCCCTGGGGGAGTGAAGTAATCCAGACTAAATCCGCCTTCATCCATCTCGGGCAGCAGGTCAGTGCCCAAAAAATTGTAGCAAAGCGCGGAAAGACCGACGATCAACACAGCGCTGATCACCAGAATCAAAGGACGGCCCAACACCGATTCCATGACTTGCCCATAAGCCTTTACAATCCGCCCAAAAAATCCCGATAGATGAGCCTCTTCTGCGGCAAGTAGTGACGCGACATCGTCCCCGTGCTCCGCACCGCTTGGCGCATTCGCCGAATCTTTGCGCCTCACTAAGTATTGGCTTAGTGTCGGAGTCCAGGTCAGCGCGAGAAGGAGCGAAGTAAATAGTGACACGGTCATAGTCACCGCCAACGCTCGAAAGAAACTTCCCGTGACACCGGTAATCGAAATTAGCGGCAGAAATACGACGATGGGAGTGATCGTCGAACCGATAAGCGGGATGGTCAGTTCACGAAGAGCGCTTGCTATCGCTTGGAAGCGCCCTTGCCCGGCGTCCCGATGTAAAACGATGTTCTCAAGCACCACGATCGCATCGTCGATCACCAGCCCTACCGCCGCGGCAAGCCCCCCGAGGGTCATGAGGTTAAAACTCTGGCCGGTCAGTTTTAATACGATAAAGGTAATAAGCAACGTCGCGGGGATAACCAGCCCCGCAACTAGCGAAGTCCCCCAATCGCGAAGAAACAAAACCAAAATGATAGAGGACAGCACCAATCCCAGCAGTACGGCATCGCGCACGCTGGCGATTGAGTCGTGCACGATGGTGGACTGGTCGTAAAACGGCTCTACGTGCACTCCCGGTGGCAACGACGGCAACAGATCGCTGATCTGCTTGTGGACTTCGTTCGCCACATCCATCGTGTTGCTTTGCGGTTGCCGGTTAACGCTGAGCAGCACCGCCGGCTTGCCATTCGCGGTCACCACCGTATAAACCGGCGCTTCCGAAGGAGACACCCTGCCAATGTCTCCGATACGGATTGGTATTCCGGCAGCGGAAGTCTTTATCACGATCTGGCCAATTTCTTCGGGACTGCGCACCTGTCCGCTTACCAGCCCCAGAACTAGCTGGTGGTTGTATTCCAACAATCCCGGAGAATCGACCAGATTGGTGCGTTTAAGCGCATCCAATATTTCGGGCACCGTTACGCTTGCCGCCAGCAGACGCGCTGGATCGGGTGTGACTTGAAACTCCGGTACCCTCCCGCCTTGAACCAGCACCGAAGCCACACCCTCGAGCCGATTAATGCGGGGCTTCAGATCGTATGTAGCAACCTCCCACAACTTTTTCTGTGGCACGGTATCCGATGTCAGGCTGTAACCGATGATCGGAAAGCTCGCAAAGGTCATTCGGTGGGTATCCACCTTCGCTGTTGTCGGAAGTTCTGCTTGTAACCTCGCCACCACCGCATCCACACGCTGCAGTGTGAGAATCATGTCCGAACTCCAGTCGAAAAACAGATCGATTTCCGCCGACCCTCGACTGGTGGTGGACGTGACCTTGAGCAATCCGGGGACGCTGTTTACGGCTTCCTCAATGGGGCGCGTGATAGTGACCAGCATCTGATCAATGGGCATCACGCCGTTATCGATGCCCACCACAATGCGTGGAAAATCCGTCTCGGGAAACACGGCGACAGGAATTGTAAACGCGTAATAAACTCCCACCAACGCCAGGCTAACAATTAGGAAAAGGATCGGTCGAGACAGCCGATGAAACCAGGGTTGCTGCTCCTGCTCAGCCAGCTCTTCGCCTCGCGGTGACGATGTCCGGGGATCCATGCGAGGCTACTCCTTTTCCTTCTCGGGTTTTGCCGCTGCTCCGCCTTTTTTGACGTCTTTCTTATCTCCGCTATCCTTCTTATCCTTATCGTCGGGATCGTCCGCATCCGTCTTATCTGCTCCTGCTTTGTCCCCTTCCGCTTTTTCCGGCGCTTCAGGTTTTTCAACTTTGATTTTCGTCCCGTCTGGTACGGCGTAACCGCCGGAGGTAATCACCGGATCCCCCGCGTTGATGCCGCTCGCAATTTGCGCATCTTCGCCGTTACGAATCCCCACCTGAACAGGCTTCACATGGGCCTTGTCATCCGTGCCCGCTACCAGCACGTAGTTGCCATTTCCTTCAGGGTTTTTGTACACGGCCGCTGCGGGCACCACCACCGCTTCTTTTACTGTTTTTGCCACCATCGCGACTTGCACCGTTATGCCCGGTCGCAAATTCGGATTCGCTTTCTTTGCTTCGACCCATACTTCAATGGTGGTGCTCCCGGGATCTAACGCCGGACTCACCAAAGTCACTTTGCCCTCAATCGGATCATCCATGCCCGGAACTTTCAATTGCGCCGGATTCCCGACCCTTAGTTGCGCCGCTTCCGACTGCGGAATATGTCCCTTGGCAATCAGCCTTGAAATATTCATCACCGTCAAAAGCGGCTGATTGGCCATGGCCAGATCTCCCACGTTAAGCGGCCGGTCCGTGACCACTCCGTCGATGGGGCTCTTAATCTCCGAATAACTGAGCTGCGCCGCCGCCCCGCGGTACTTCCCTTCTGCAGACAGCCTTTGGGCTTGCGCCGATTTGAGCGCCTGTTCCTTACCCACACGCTGCAAGTCCGCAAGTTGCTTTTGTGCTTGCTCGTTCTGACTGCGCGCCGCGACTAAGGCCACTTCCGCCGCGTCCAGCTCACGACGAGGAAGTGCCCCCTGTTGAAACAAATCTTTGCGGCTGTTGTAAACCTTATCGGCCGCCTCATATGCGGACTTTGCAGAATCCGCATCCAGTTGCGCCTTCTGAATCTGCTGCGGCAAGCTCGAAGTCACCGTAGTTGTGTACGCGGCTTCGGCCTGTTCAAAATCCCCGCGGCTGGATTCCGCGGCCGCTGACAGGTCGGCATTTTCCAGCACCGCAAGCAATTGACCCTTTCTCACTTTGCTCGCGCGTTGCACCAGGAACTGCTTGATCGTGGATGTAATCTTGGGCGACACGGTGGCCTGTTGCAGCGGAAAAATCACTGCTTCCGCGTTCACGATCTGCGAAATATCCTCTTTCTCCGCTGGCGTGGTTTGCACACTTACTTCCGGCTCTTTTTCCTTTTCTTCCTTGGCGCAACCCGACCCAAAACCGAACACCACAGCGATACCAGCGGCCATTGCCGCGTGTCTAAAACATTTTAGCGTGCCGAACGATGATTTTATTTTCATGGATTCGTCGATACACCCGTTAGAGTTTGTAAGCTTGCCAATGCCACGCGATAACGCAGCGCCCCATCCTGATAAGCGGCATTTGCGGTGGTAAAAGTCGTCTGCGCGTCCACCACTTCCAGTACCGTGGATTCGCCGTTTTGATAACGAAGTGTGGTCAGCCTCAGAGCTTCCGCCGCCAGCTCCCCAGATCGCTTCAAATCTTCCAATTCGCTCAACGCCGTGCTGGCCTCGGCGTATAGCGATTGAATTTCCGCTATGAGTTTTCTTTGAGCCAGCGAAAATTCCCGCTTCGCCTGAGCCTGCTTCAATTCCGCCTGCTTCACTTTGCTCTGCGTCGTCCCCCAATTCCAGATGGGAATATTCAGGGTGGCCAGCCAGGAATAGCCGACGTTGGAATACTGCCTGCCGTTCCCCAATTCCGCGTTCACCGCAAAGCGCGTGGCATCAATCCCGTAAAAATAATCGAAACTAAGTGACGGCAGGTAACCCATCCGCGCGCCAAAAACGTCGTATCGCGACTGCCGCACCGCCTCCAGCGCCGCGCGTAAATCAGGATTATCTTTGGTCCCCTGCTGCTGTATCTCTTCAATGCTCGGCAAGGGAGCCGCCGCATGTATGTCGTCCGCTACCTCGAAGTTGTCGTTGAAATTTGGAAAGATCAAAACCGCCAAATCCAGCCGCGCATTCAGCAACGCCAGCTGTGCTTCTTGAAGCTGCCGGCGCCGATCCCGCATCTGCAGCTCCGCTTTGATGACATCCGCATGCGCCACTTCGCCGCCGCCCTCCAGCTTTTGTGTAAGCTGGAAAAATTTATCGCCTTCTCCCGCGGCAAGCTGTGCGGTTTCCAATTTGTGTTCCGCCGCTCCCACCTTGTAATAATTTTGCGCCACGGTAACTACCAAACCGCGCTTCGCGATTTCCATCTGCGCTCGTGCCACCGCCGCTGCCGCCGAGGCACGCCGCCAATTCGACAACGCCGAGATATCGATTGATTCGTGTATGTCTGCCTGGCTCGTGTACTCGTGTGGCGCATTGTTCGCAATATAAATCACCGGCGGCGCTGCCACCGGTTCCGCCCTTCCTGCAGTGCTTACCGTCTCCGCACCCGGGATGCTTTGGGTGTACAACGCGGAATTGTTGTATGTCACGGTCGGCAGCAACGTGTTGCGCGCCTGCTTGGCGTCTTCGTGCAAAACGCCGGCGTTCACCACCGTCGCCTGAAATTGCGTGCCGTTTTTTCGTGCTAGATCCAAAGCCTGCTGAAATGTTAAGTGTAATAACTCTCCGGTTCGGGGTGGCGCCGCTTGTCGAGCGGTTGCCGTTGCATCCGTCGGCGCCGGCAGCGGTTGAATTTCCGACCCGTTCGTTTTCGGCGCAGGAGTTTGTACCACAGGAGTTTCTGCCGTGGGGCTTTGTGAGGACGGATTTTGAGGCTGAGGCTCTTGAGCCTGCTGACCCTGCGCCGGCCCACTCACACGCGTTGCGCCTAAATCAGTTTTCGCCTGGGGCGAGGCGGGCATACTCCACGCCAACATCATCAACGCAATCGCTGCTTTATTGACGAATTTCGCGCAAAAAAATCCCATGAACTCCATCCGATTAAATGATGACTTCACCGTGACCTTAATTCCTTGACCGGACCATCTCCGTGCGGCTTATTGGCATCTATCGTGACGACGTACCCAGCGGTTTCTCCACGCATAATACTTCCAGAGGCGGTTAATTCTAAATTAAGTTTCTTTTAGGTCGAAGCGGTACCGCAGCTGTTATGACGTGCTGTCAGCTCCTTTTGGCGACAGCGTCTTGCGGAAAAAATCCTTGCCCTTACGTTCCGGCCCCAGCGCAAACACAATCACCAGCGCCACAATCGTGCACCCTTCAAAAATCGTTAATGCCCATTGATACCCAACCCGATCCCGTAACGCATATTCAATCGTGTTTGTCGGTGAACCGAACAGCACTCCCAACTGATAGATAAAACCCGGAAACAAGCTGCGAACTGCGTCTGGCGAGAGCTCGTTCAAGTGCGCCGGAATCACGCCCCACGCTCCCTGCACTCCTACCTGCATTAAAAAAGCACCGGCAGCTAAGATTGCCAGTGAATGTCCGAAAGCCCAGAGCGGTATTACAAGCGCGCATATCCCCAACGAAGCAATGATACTCAGCCGTCTTCCCAGCCGCTCGGAAATCGCGCCTACGGAAATCGTGCCCAGCAGGGCGCCGACGTTATAGAACATCGCCAGGTACGCGACCACATTCGGCGAAATATGACGCGCGGTTTTCAAAAAGTCAGGATAGAGATCCTGGGTGCCATGCGAGAGGCAGATCATCAATGTCAGAGTCAGCACCAGATACGCGAAGCCCTTGCGATGCTCCCACATCACCCGCGCGATTCCGCTCACGCTGGGAACCTGGTGTTGTTTCCACGCCGCCGACTCCGGCGATAGATATGTCACAAATATCGTGATCACTGCTGGGACTAGCCCGGCCCAAAACATCGCCCGCCAACCCCACGCCGGTAAAATTAAACGCGCCGCCACTGCCGCCAATAAATATCCCAGTGGATATCCGCCCTGCAACAACCCAGAAAGCAAACCTCGCCATCGCGTTGGCGCGCTTTCGAGCGTCAGCGATGCGCCCACTCCCCAAAATCCGCCCATGCCAATTCCGTAAAGCAACCGCAAAATCAGAAACATCGGGTAGTTCACTGCCAGCCCACTCAATACTTCGATCAGCGAAAAATACGCAACCACCGCCATCAGCGGTTTTCGCCGCCCGTAACGGTCCGCCATCATCCCAAATAGCAGTGCGCCCACAGGGCGCATCGCCAGTGTGGCCCCAAGCGTCAGCACGATGGAGCTCTTGCCCACCTGAAAGTGCGTCGCTAGAGTATCGACCAGAAAAACCACTACAAAAAAATCAAACGCATCCAGCGTCCATCCCAGTATTCCTGACGCCACCGCATACCCGCGCCCCTTTTGTCCGACATCGCTATCTCGCTGGCCGCTGATTTCAGTGATCATATCCGCCCTTCAGCTCGGTAAAGCCTTACCACGCGTCTCTTGCGCAAACGGAATGATCAACAGCCCCAGTCCAAACGCAATCGCCGTGTAAGCAACAGGCTTACCTATCGTGCCCGCGTTACGCACCATTGCGCCAATCATGAAATTCACGCCCGCCCCGATGAACCTTCCAAAAGAAGTTGCAAACGCAAATGCCGTAGCTCGCACGGATGTCTCATATTGCTCGGGGAGCCATAAGGTGAACAAAGTAAAATTCCCGCCAAAAAATCCCAGAAAAAATAAACACCCGATAAACGTCGTCAGGCCATTCTCCAAATAAAACGCCCATCCAAAACTCAACCAGATGAACGCGCTCATGCCCAGAAAATAGATAGCCAGCGTAATTTTCCTTCCCAGTCGTTCCGCGAGGATCGGCACCATCAAACAACCCAATATCGTTCCGATGGAAAGAATCGCCGTCCCGATGGAAGCCGTCTGCGACGCTTGCGCCACTGACTTCCCAGCCTTTTTCGCAAGAGTGATGATTGCGGTCGGTTCGTAAACCGCTCCCGCCCAGAGACCAATGATCGCGACCGTCAACAACGCCGCGTTGACAATCGTCTTTCGTCGATACTTAGGCGAAAAAATTTCCGCGAGTGACGCCACCCAGCGCTGCGGCTTACCTACTGGCCCTGGGAGCCCTGCCTTTTCCCTCCACCGCTCAGGCTCCTTGACCCGCGTCAGAATCAGCACAGAAATAATTACCGGCGACAATCCGCAAAGAAACATCGCGCGCCACCCAAACCGCGCCCCCACCGTATAATTCAGCGCCGCAGCCAGAAAAAATCCAAAGTAATAACCGGTCTGCAAAAATCCGGCCCCCATTTTTCGCCGGTCCTCAGGCCACGCCTCCGCGACATACGTTCCAGCCAACGCCCACTCGCCCCCAATGCCAATGCCCGCCAACAACCGAAATAATGCTAATTGCCACACACTTTGCGCCAACGCCGCCGCGCCCGTAAACACCGCATAAGCCAGAATCGTCGCCGCCAGCACTCGCGTGCGTCCGAATCGATCGGCAATCGGTCCCCACATAAACGACAGCCCCCAACCAACCAGGAACAGCGCGAACAAGATCGACCCCGCGAGTCCTACGTTTGCCGGTGTCTTCGCATAGCCCGACTTAGGCAAGAGCTCCGATAGCGCCGGACTCAACACCAGAGCATAGATAAACGAATCCATCCCATCGAGAGTCCATCCCGACCATGCTCCCCAGAAGCCTGTGATTTGTGACGATGTAAGTTTTGTGTGTGGCATGCCGCCCGAGACAGCGGGGGACAATTAAGCACAAGTACCAGCTCCACGGCAATTAATAATCGCGCTTCAAAAAAATTTCCGCCTCAACGCTGCCGATTATTTCGACGTATTGGATTGCAATCTCCTGCCGCCACAAGAGAGAATCCCCTGCCACCTCGAAATGTCCACGCCACCATCGCCGTCGCAGCCGCCATCGCAGCCATTTACCGGCAAACTTTGGGGCGTTCTCATTCTGTTAGGCCTCTCCATCTTCATCAGCTACATGGATCGCTCCAATCTCTCCATCGCCGCGCCCCTGATAAAAGACGAACTACACCTCTCCTCCTCGCAGCTGGGCCTCTTGCTCTCTTCCTTTTTCTGGACCTACGCGTTCTTGCAGCTTATTTCCGGCTGGCTCGTCGACCGGCTCAACGTGAACTGGGTTTTTGCCGGCGGTTTTTTTCTGTGGTCCGTCGCCACTATCGTCACTGGCCTCGTTCACGGATTTTTCTTGCTGCTGATGTTGCGTCTATTGCTCGGCGTAGGCGAATCCGTCGCCTATCCTTCTTACTCAAAAATCATCACCCTTCACTATCGTGAGGAGCATCGCGGCATCGCCAATTCCATAATTTCCGCCGGCTTGGCGCTGGGCCCGGGATTCGGGCTGTTGGCTGGAGGATTACTGATCGCCAGATTCGGATGGCGCGGTTTCTTCGTGGTTCTCGGTCTGATCAGCTTGTGCTGGCTGATTCCGTGGCTCACCTGGATGCCTCCAGCAAAAGCCGCCATTCATCTGGACAAAATTGCCGCGCCAAGTTACGCAGCCATCCTGCTGCAGCGTTCCGCATGGGGCACGATCTTCGCCCAATTTGGCTACAACTTCGTGAGCTATTTCCTGCTCACCTGGCTTCCATTTTATCTTGTACGCGACCGGCATTTTTCCATCGTCGACACCGCCAAAATCGGCGCCACCGGTTATGTCCTCAGTGCTCTGCTCGCAATATTTTCCGGCTGGCTTTCCGATCGTTTAATCCGTTCGGGAGGCACACCAACCCGCGTTCGCAAACCTTTCGTCGCCGGTGGCCTGGCCGTCGCCGGTGTATTACTTTTTCTCTCGGTCGTCGGTCCTCCAGCGTGGAATGTGCCCCTATTAATTTTGGGCATCGCGTGCCAGGGCATCTGTTCATCCAACATTTGGGCCATCTCTCAAACGCTCGCGGGCCCGTATGCCGCAGGACGGTGGACCGGTCTGCAAAATGGCTCTGGAAACTTAGCTGGGATCGTCGCCCCGGCCCTCACCGGACTTATTTTGGATCGTACCGGTCACTTTCAGTGGACTTTCGCGCTCGTGGCTCTCGTTGCTCTGGTCGGCGCTTCGTCCTGGCTTTTCATCGTAGGTCCGGTGCGCCCAATCGCCTGGCCCAAACGCCCCGCCGCACTCGTCGCCGCTTTGTAGGTCGCAGCTTCAGCCTGCCCACCTAGGTGGGCCGCGACACAAACGCTCAGCAAAGGCCGGGGCTTTAAAATCCGCTGAAGGATGCGACCATTAACCTTAACGGCGGCGGTTTTTCAATTCCTAAATTAGTCTTAATTTTCATTTATCTACGTCATCTTCGATAGGCAGAACGCCAATCACCTGCTAGCCTCTCTCCGCGGCAATCACCGCGACGCTCTTACATCATGACGGCCAGGTCGCCAGAACTTGCCCTGGCACGCCAAACGAGGAAATAGACATGCATCGATTCTTGCGAAATTCGGCTCTGATCTTTTCCGCCGGCGCAATCGCGTTAACACCCAGCGCCTTGCGCGCCGGTGATGACAGCGGCAAATTCAAAATCGTGAAAAAGATCCCTCTCGAAGGGGGCGGGCGCTGGGACTACGTCACCGTCGATCCAGAAGCGCACCGCGTTTACGTTGCGCGCGCCACGCATGTGACCGTATTGGATTCTGAGAGCGGAGCCGTCGTCGGTGACATCCCCGACACGCCCGGCGTACATGGCGTCGCTGTCGCTCCGGACCTCGGCATTGGTTTTATCAGCCAAGGCGGGGCTGCCAAGGTTGCCGTCTTCGATTTGAAAACGCTGAAAGTGGAATCTCAGATTGCTACCGGCGAGAATCCTGATTCCATCCTGTATCACCCCGCCACTCATCAAGTCTTCGTCCAAAACGGAAAAAGCAAATCGACGTCGGTGATCGACGCTAAAACGAAAAAAGTCGTCGCCACCATTCCTCTCGACTCCAAGCCGGAATTTTTCGCTTACGATGAGAAGGGCAACGTTTTTATCAACCTGGAAGATAAGCACGCCATCGCGGTAATCGATGCGAGTAGCAAAAAATTAAAGTCGACCTGGGTCATGGAGGGTTGTGAAGGCCCGTCCGGACTGGCCATCGATAATAAGACTCACACTCTGTTCTCGAGCTGCGATGGAAAACTCATGGTGGTCGATAGCAACAGCGGCAAAGTTCGCCA
The DNA here is from genome assembly GCA_035482155.1 of Verrucomicrobiia bacterium. Lineage (GTDB taxonomy): Bacteria > Acidobacteriota > Terriglobia > Acidiferrales > UBA7541 > Acidiferrum. Next base: position 127,156 of record DATHRB010000034.1, read on the forward strand.
AAGCGTCGCCATCGGCGATGATTGCGACGGCGTAACCTTCGATCCTGGGACCGGTTATGTCTTCGCGTCGCCGAGCACCGGGAAATTTCAAATCATCCACGCGGATAAATCCGGCAAATACTCCGTCGCCCAGGAAATCGATACTCCGGTGGGATCAAAGACTCACGGCCTCGACCCCGCAACTCACAAGGTCTATCTGCCTTCAGCTAAATTCACAGGCGATCCCTCCAAGCGTCCACGCCCGTCGGTGGTAGAGGGCTCAATACAGGTGCTGGTAATCGGCGAATAAGCCTCGCTGACATACCAAGGACGAAGGCCCCGTAAGCGCCTGAACAGAAATTTGTTAGCGCCTTCCGGGCCTTTTCTTTCCCAAGACCTAAATGAAAACTAATGCTCGCTTAATTCAATTCCCTGTATCTAGCGCTAAAATGGCAAAAGTCACGATGGACAGGTTCTCACATGAAACCCTGTTTCAGCCCGGCAAAGCGGTATTCTAGATAGTTCCAACCGCTACTCGTCCGGCCAGTTATAGGAGCCACCATGGACTATTCCGCACTGCTTCGCTCCGCGCTCGTGGCGTTGCTGAGAAACAAAATGCGCAGCATGTTGACCGTCATGGGCATCACGATCGGCATCGCTGCAGTGATCTGCGTGGTAGCCATCGGAAAAGCCGGCCAATCGCGCGTCGAACAACAAATGAACAACCTCGGCGACAATTTCGTGTGGATCGAAGCAGGAGGCCGCTCCGTCAGTGGTGTGCGCACCGGCACTCACGGCTCCCCTTCTCTTTCCATGGCTGACGCCGCTGCCATCAAAAACCAGATCGCTCTCATCAAAACGGTTTCGCCCAATGTCGATGATCACGTGCAGGCCATTTACGGCAATCAAAACTGGTTTACCGCCTATCGTGGCGTGTCCCCGGAATTCTTCGACATCAAGCGTTGGTACGCGGACCAGGGCGCCGTCTTCACCAACGAAGACGTCGAACGTGCCGCGGACGTCTGCGACATTGGCGTCACTGTTCGCGAGCAACTCTTCGGTGCGGAAGATCCCATCGGAAAAGTTATCCGCGTAAAAGATCTTCCCTGCAAAGTAATCGGCATCCTCCACCCTAAAGGCCTCTCCATGTCCGGGCAAGACCAGGACGACAACATCATCTTGCCGTACACCACCGCCCAGAAAAAGATGAAAGGCAATCCCTGGCTCGACGATATTCTCTGCTCCGCCGTCTCCCAGGACTCGGTAAAGCTTGCCGGCCAGGAAGCCGCTGCGATCCTGCGCGACCGCCATCATCTGCGACCTGAAGAAGACGACGATTTCAACATCCGCAATCCGGAAGACATTATTCAGGCGCAGATGGAAGCGAGCAAAACTCTCACCGTTCTGCTCATCGCCATTGCCTCCATCTCCCTGATCGTCGGCGGAATCGGCATCATGAACGTCATGCTCGTTTCCGTCACCGAACGCACCCGCGAAATTGGTGTTCGCGTCGCCGTGGGAGCCACTGAGCAAGCCATTCAGCTGCAATTTCTTGGGGAATCCGTGATGCTGAGCCTGGTTGGCGGCTTCGCGGGCGTGTTATTCGGAGTTCTAGGCTCCTACGTTGTCGGCCAGACTTTAAAGTGGCCCATGGAAACCTCCATGCAGGCCATCGTCGTAGCTGCACTGTTTTCCATTGCTGTGGGAGTTTTTTTCGGTTATTACCCCGCGCGCAAAGCTTCGCTGCTCGATCCCATTGAGGCGCTGCGCTACGAGTAGACTGAGCCAGCGAGCTACGCTGTGATTTTAAGCTGCGTTGTAACAACCAGCATGAGTTTTCATTTTTTTCCGGACTGTGAATGAAGAAGAATCTTAAATGGGTGATTTTGGCTGGCGTGTTGGCGGTGGTAGCCATCTTGGCCGCCTTCGGCTTCAATGCCAAATCACAAGACCAGAACTTTACCGCCAAAGTCGAACGCGGCGATATTCATGACGTCGTGGAGGCCACCGGCACCATCAATGCCGTAATCACCGTGCAAGTCGGCTCGCAGGTTTCCGGCGTCATCGCCAAGCTCTTCGTCGATTTCAACTCTCGTGTACACAAAGGTGACCTTATTGCCCTGATCGATCCCGCCCTATTCCAGGGCGCTGTGCAGCAAGCCGACGCCGATCTGAATAGCGCCAAAGCCAACTTGCTGGCCGCGCGGGCAAATTTAGAGAAGGCTAAAGCCTCCATGGTTCAGACCAAGGCTGATTACGAACGTGCCAGTCAGCTCACTCGAGAAAACATTACCAGCCAGCAACAGCTTGATCTCGCCAAGGCTAATTACGATTCCATGAACGCCAGCGTAGGCGCCGCCGTCGCTAATGTCACTCAAGCGGAAGCTCAGGTAAATCAGAAGGCCGCTGCGCTGAGCGTCGCGCAAACCAATCTCAACTACACGATAATCCGTTCCCCAATCGACGGCACTGTTGTGGCTCGCAATGTTGACGTAGGCCAAACCGTTGCCGCCTCGTTGCAAGCACCGACAATATTCACCATCGCCCAGGATTTAAAAAAGATGCTGGTCTATACCAAGACTGACGAGTCCGACGTTGGCAACATCAAGCCCGGCAAACAAGTCACTTTTAAAGTCGATGCGTTTCCCAAAGAAAGTTTTCATGGCACGGTCTCCCAAGTACGCATGAATCCCACCACCGTGCAAAACGTGGTCACCTACGACACCATGATCGAGTTTGATAATCCCGAACTTAAACTTTTTCCCGGTATGACCGCGTACGTCACCATCCCCGTCGCTACGGTGCAAAATGTCCTGAAGCTTCCTAATACCGCGCTGCGCTACAAGCCCCCTATGTCCCCTGAGGACGTGATGCGACTGTATGCGCAGTACGGCATCGACGAAGCACAACCCGAAAACTCTTCACAAGGCGCGCAATCCGGCGGCACACCCGAATCGAATATAACTCGCGTTCCCCGCGCTACCACTGCTGTGGTTTGGAAATGGCATCCGGATAACACCATGGAGCCCGCGAAAGTCTCTCTCGGAATCACTGACCACGCCTTCACAGAAATTACTGTCGTCCTCAAAGGCAGCTTGAAAGAGAATGACGATCTCGTGGTTCGCTCCATCAGTTCGAAGCCTGCTGCTCCCGGAGCCATAAGGCGCTGAGTTTCTACGACGTTAAGAACAGAGCTTGTGAAAAATAATTGAATGGCCGCTGCGATTCCAAGTGAACTCCAGTCTGCTGCCCCAGCCGACGCGGTCATCCGCGTGGAGGATGTTCACAAGTATTACGATCTGGGCGAAACGCGCGTGCACGCCTTGCGGGGTGTCAGTCTGGAGATCCAGCGTGGAGAATTTCTCGCCATCATGGGTGCTAGCGGCAGCGGCAAATCTACTTTCATGAATTTGCTTGGGTGCCTGGACAAGCCTACTTCCGGAAAATATCTCCTCGACGGCATTGACGTCTCCGAGCACGACAAAAAAGCTCTCGCGCACATTCGCAATCAGAAATTAGGCTTTGTTTTCCAGGGTTTCAATTTGCTGGCGCGTACCACCGCCCTCGAGAATACCGAACTGCCCACGCTGTATACTAAAATTCACAAGTCCGAGCGCACCAAACGCGCCACCGAAGCGTTGGCTATGGTCGGCCTTGCCAACCGCTCTGAACACTTCCCTTCACAAATGTCCGGAGGGCAGCAGCAGCGCGTCGCCATCGCCCGGGCCTTGGTCAATCGCCCTTCGATCCTTCTCGCCGATGAGCCCACCGGCAACCTCGACACGCGCACCTCGGTGGAAATCATGGAGATCTTCCAGAGGCTCAACGATCAAGGCTTGACCATTGTTCTGGTAACCCACGAGCTCGACGTCGCCCACTTTGCGAAACGTACTCTTATCTTTCGCGATGGCAAGATTCGCAAGGATGAGCCAGTGCTCAACCGCCCAATCGCAACTGAAGTGCTAAAGACGCTACCCACTCTCGAAGACTGACCTGCGCCGCTCTCAACCTAAGCTGCCATAGACCCTTATTGACTTAGCTCGGAACGCCTTGCCTTCAACTTAGCTCTTGACACAAAGAGCTAAACCGTTTATTAAATCGTTTTAAAATCAGTTGTTGCGGGTGTTCCGTCGCCGAATTCGGCCTGCGGTGATTTTCTGTCGAGGAAAAAGAGGAGGTCATTGTGTCCCAACTCGACCGGGTGTGCAATATCCCCGAAGCTTACGCGATTGGCAAATCAGTACCGCAGCAACAACGCACAGCTCGCATTTCTCCATGGCGAGGAAGTTACTGGCTGTTCCTTTCACTCCTCGTTGCGCTTTTCTTTGCCCCCCTTCCGGCACCCGCCCAACTCTACACCGGCTCGGTCACCGGTGTTGTCACCGACTCCTCCGGTGCCACTATTCCTGCTGTGAAGATCACCCTCGTGGACCAGGGCAAAGGCTTCTCGTTCACCGCCACCACCGACAACACCGGAAGATATCTTTTGCGCTCCATCCCGCCAGGTACCTACACCATCACTGCGGAAGCCGCGAATTTTGAAAAGGAGACCCAGGAGAATATCAAGGTCGACGTCAGCCAAAACATCTCCGTCGATTTAGCTCTAAAGGTCGGCTCCATCAACGACGTCGTCGAAGTAACAGCCAGCAGCGTTCAACTACAAACCGAGGACGCCGTCACTGGTCAAGTCGTCAATCGAAAGTTTGTGAATGACTTGCCGCTGGTCGATCGCAATTTCAGCAATCTCGCATATTTGGCACCGGGCGTAACGGAGACCAACGCCCCGGGCACAAAAAACGCGCAAGGCGGCATCAACTTCAACTCCAATGGCAGCCGCAATTCCACCGCCGACGTTTTAATTGACGGCGCCACCGCTTCAAACTTTGATCAAAATAGCGGCCTCAATAACGTGCTCTATACCCCCTCCGTCGATTCTGTGGAAGAGTTCAAGGTCCAGCAAGCAAACTTCACCGCCGAATACGGATTTTCCGCCGGAGCGCTGATCAACGTCGTAACCCGCTCGGGGACCAACAAATTTCACGGCAGCGTCTACGAATTTTTCCGCAACTCCGTGATGGATGCCAACAATTGGTTCAACAACAAAAACAGCCAACCTATCGCCGCTTTGAAACGCAACGATTTTGGCGGATCTATCGGCGGCCCCATCCGCAAAGACAAAACTTTTTTCTTTTTTGATTACGAGGGATTGCGCGAGCGGGACGCCACTAACGCCGTCGCCGGCGTGCCTACCGCCGCGGAAAGAACCGGTGACTTCGGTGTTCTCTGCGGAGCAAACGGCGGCACCTTTGACGCCACCGGCCTCTGCTCCGCCCCCGGCGGGCAACTTTGGGATCCCTACAGCGGCAGTTTTAATTCAACTCCCGAACCCGCAAATCCAAACATCGGCCCGGGCGCCCTTCGTCAAAACTTTATTCCGTTCAATAATCTTGCCACTTACACCAGCCCGGGAAATCCAAATCTGGTCGGCACGCCCTTTCAGCTTCCCGCCGGCCCTGGTAATCTCATCAACCCAGTCGCGGCAAAACTGATTCAGCTCTTTCCCATGCCCACGAATCAGGCCACGGATTTGAGCTCTCTCCAAAACAGCAATTGGTTTGGTTCCGGCGTTAATCCTTCATCGAACAATCAGTTCGACATCAAGATTGACCAGCGCTTCAGCGAGCGTGATTTATTGAGCGCCAAGTACTCGCAGCAACACGCCAGTAGCAATAGTTTCGATTGTTTCAACAACATCGCCGACCCCTGCACCGGCGGTCCAGTCATTACCCACCGTTATATTTTCTCATTGACGCATACCCACACCTTTAGCAATACCCTGCTATTCACTGCCACGTATGGATTTCAACGCGGATTCGACAATCAGCAAGGCGTCAGCGGTAACACTTCTGCCGCCCAACAAGGCCTCGCCAGTTTAGGCTTCCCGTCGTACCTGAACCACGGTTTCGGTACCCTTCCCACCATCATCATCAATGGATACGCCTCCGCGAATCAAACCGGCAACAACACCAATATCGGAACAAATCCCTTCAGCATTCTCAGGGAAGGTCAGATCGTGCACTATCTTACCGGCGCGGTTAGTTGGGTCCACAACAAGCACGAACTCAAGTTCGGCGGTGAGTGGCGCCTGCATCAAATAAACTTTACCCAACCCGGATGGCCCTCCGGCGCTTTCAACTTCGACTTTAGCGGCACTTCCCAGGTATCCAGCGACCCGGGTTCCGGAGGTGACGGGCTGGCCAGCTTCCTCATGGGTGTGGGACCTCCGTCACTCGGCGGAGGAGGATGCACGCCATGCCAGGTTGGATTCGTGAACTTTGTTAGCACCGAGAGCTTTCAATACGCGACTTTCGTGCAGGACAACTACCGCGTAACTCCCAAGCTCACCCTCAATCTAGGTTTGCGCTACGAGTTGAACATACCTCGCACCGAGCGCTACAACCGCATGAATTCTCTCAACCCCGCAGCGGTGTCTCCGCTCCAACTCAGCGCCGCTCAAATATCGCAGGTTCAGGCAATGGCACTGCCGTTGCAAGCGACCGAGACGCTCAGCAATCTGCATGGTATCGAGGTCTTCGCCAGCCCCGCTGATCGCTCAAATTACTATACCGACTACAAAGATATCCAACCTCGCTTTGGTTTCGCTTATCAAACCTGGGGCGGATTTGTACTCCGTGGCGGCTACGGTATTTATTTCTCGACCCCGCGGAGTTCCGCTTCCGGCACCGGACCTTGGGGCTTCGAAGGCTTCGATGTGCAGCCGCCGTGGCTAACAACTCTGAATCTCGATCACGCCACCCCTTGGAATACCCTGAGTAATACCTCATGCCAATTCAATCCGCCATTCACGTGCGGTGTCGCCCCCCCTCCGGGAAATTCTTTGGGAGCCTTCAATGACATAGGTTTCGCCGCGGTAGGCCCCATAAAGAGCCGCAGCCTGAATACGCCGTACGAGCAGGCTTGGAGTTTCGGATTCCAGAAGAAGCTGCCCGGCAAAATTCTGCTCGACACCAGCTACGTTGGTAAGAAAGGAACCCATCTATACCTTGGCGGATTCCGCGAAAATAATATTCTTCCTTTCGCGTCCATCGCTGGTCTCACGCCCAACCAGATTGGCAACCTTACCAATCCAGTTGCGAATCCGTTTTTTGATCCCAATCCGGGGCCATGCGATCCCACTCACTATATCTGCAACCCAAACAGCGCCCTTTCCCAGCCGACCGTGTCTGCCTTTCAATTGCTGTTGCCGTTTCCCCAGTACACCGGCTTCCAGGCCGACTCGCCACCAATCGCCAACTCCATCTATCACGCTCTGCAAATTCGCGCCGAGCGTGAATTCTCCAACGGCTTGCAGTTTCTCGTTACCTATACGTGGTCAAAGTCCATCGATGATGCCTCGGCCAGTGACGACAGCTTCGTATTCTTGGGTGGCGGCACCACCGGTGGTTCCACACTTAACGTCCAGAATCCCTATGACCTCGGCGCGGAACGCGCGGTCTCCGTATTCGACATCCCCCATATCTTTCAAGCCAGTTTCGTCTATGAATTGCCCGTAGGCCGCGGTCGGAAATTCGGCAATGAGATGCATCCGGTCCTCGATGCCGTCGTAGGGGGTTGGCAAGTCAACGGTATTCTACGCATTAACAGTGGGAGGCCACTCATCCCGCTGCTGTTGAATACCAACGCCATCCCCACATTTGGCCAACGTCCCATTCTGACCGGCACGCTGAAACGCGCTTCTGGCGCGCCTGAAAATTTCACCGATCCGGGCACCAGTTATTTTTCCAATGCCACCTTTGACAACACCGTTGGCGACAATGTCGGCGTCTTGCAAGACACCGCTACCGTCGCTCCATTTACCTTCGGAAACGCGCCGCGCACCATCACGAGCGTGCGCCAGCCCGGCGCTGAAAACATGGACATTTCTCTCTTCAAAAATTTCAACTTGTCCAAGCGCAACGAGGGGATACGCCTCCAATTTCGCGCCGAAGCTTTCAACGTCTTTAACCATCCGCAGTTTCAAGGGCCGGACACCATCGTTGGAGACAGCAATTTCGGCGTGATCACCTCGACGGTGAATAGCCCTCGCCAATTGCAGCTGGCTTTGAAGCTCTACTTCTAGTCACCGAGCGCAAGGGGTTCTGTTGTCATTCATGAGGAACAATCGCGCGCGGCCATGTCAGCAGGGTGCCCCAGGTTCGCAGTTGAGGTATGAACTTGGCTCCTATATCAACGCCTGCAGCGTAGTTATTTTCACCGCGAACTTCCACTCCCTCGAGAGGCGCTGATGAACGCGACGCTTGCTCCACTGAAAATGACTCGGCGTTGGATGCTCAGGTTGCTCGACTATTTACTTTTGTTGCTCAGCCTGGCTCCCAGCGGTCAAAGCCAAACCATCCACGTGGACGCCGCGCCAGACCACGCCGTCAACTCTTTTCGTCCCACTGAAGCATTGGGCGCTGGCCTTGATCGCATTTCGCGCGCATCCACCGACAAAATTTTTACCGATGCGATCCTCAAACCGATGCTTTCAGCCGGCTGGCAAACCGTCACCTACCGCCAGAACACGGAACTCCACGTAGAAGCGTGGCACTGGAATCCCTCAGGCGCCTGGAGCGACGGCGACAAAGGCTACTTCGTCGGGAACTCCACCCTCGCTGAACCCATTCGTCACTCCTTCGGGTATCCGCTGCCGCACGCAGGTTTTTCTCAACCGGACGGCAATAGCTACTCGCGCCTCACTGACGGTGACACCAACACCTATTGGAAGAGCAATCCCTACCTGACCAAAGCGTTTACCGGCCAGGATGATTCGGTGCACCCGCAATGGGTTGTCGTCGACTTGGCCGCCATTCAACAGATCAACGCCGTTCGCATCGATTGGGCCGACCCTTACGCGCGCAAATATCTCGTGCAGTACTTCACCGGCCCCGATCCCATTCGGCACGCCGCTGAGGGCAGCTGGGTTACTTTCCCAGGAGGGAGCATCGCCAACGGAACAGGCGGCAACGCTACGTTGACGCTTTCGCATTTGCCCGTCGCCACCCGGTTCCTGCGCATCTGGATGACCGAGTCCTCCAACACCTGCGACACCCACGGTTCTGCCGACAAACGGAATTGCGTCGGATATGCGATTCGCGAACTATATGCCGGCACCTTAAATGAAAGCGGCTTCCACGACGTGGTGCATCACACCGCCGACCGCGCGCAAACCAACACCATCTGCTCCTCCGTCGATCCCTGGCATACCGCGTCCGTCGTCAACGATCGCGCCGACCAGGTAGGTTTCGACCTTTTCTTCACCAGCGGCATCACCCGCGGCCTGCCCGCCATGATCCCCATCGCCATGCTTTACGACACCCCGGAAAACGCCGCCGCCGAAATCGCTTACATCGAGAAACGGGGCTACCCGATTTCCTACGTCGAGATGGGCGAGGAGCCCGACGGCAAACATTGCCTCCCGGAAGATTACGCCGAACTCTATCTGCAGTTCGCCACCGCCCTGCATCGCGTGGATCCAAAATTGAAGTTGGGAGGCCCTATCTTCGAAGGAGTAAATGAAGACATCCAGGTATGGCCCGATGCGCAGGGGAAAGTTTCCTGGATGGGCCGCTTCTTTGGCTATTTGAAATCCCACCAACGTCTGGCCGATCTGTCCTTCGTTTCCTTCGAACACTATCCCTTGCGAGAGTGCGCAATTAAGTGGAGCGATCTATACGACGAAGCAAAGCTGGTAAGCCACATACTGCAAGTGTGGCGTGAAGACGGCCTTCCACCGGGCGTCCCCATGTTCATCACCGAATCCAATATCGCTTCTGGCTCCGACGAATCCTTTGTCGACATCTTCGCGGCGCTCTGGTGGACCGACTATATCGGCGCCTTTTTCGAAGCCGGCGGCAAAGCGGTCTATTATTTCCATTACGCGCCGGAACAGCTATCCCTCAGCTGCGGCGGAACTTCTCCCGGCACCTTCAGCATGTTCACCATCACTCCGGACTTTCAAATCAAACAGCCCGATTCCCAATTTTTTGCCGGACAAATGATCAACCTTGAATGGGTCCAGCCAGGTAGCGGCGAGCATCAGGTCTTCTCTGCTGCTAGCGATATTCATGATCTCGTAGGAAACACTCTTGTGACCGTCTACGCCGTTCTGCGGCCCGACAGGCAGTGGTCACTGATGATCGTCAATAAAGATCAGGAAAATGCGCACTCCGTGCAGATCTCCTTTGATGGCCTGGGTGTAAAACAGAGCCATTTCCACGGCCCGGTCAGCATGGTCACTTTCGGCAGCGAACAATATCACTGGCATTCCAACATCAATGGAGGCACCGCCGATCCGGATGGCCCAGCATCCCGGTCAACCATCACTGGCAACGCGAGCACAAGGTACACTCTCCCGAAGGCGTCCGTTACCGTGTTAGCAGGCAAACTCGGGGACTGATCGCACACTCACCACGGAGCGTTCTTGTCTTGTAGGTCGCGGTTTGAGCCGCGACCTCAACCGACTCTCCAGACGCGGGCTTTAGCCCCTGACGGCGCACATCCACGCTTTTCGGCGCGTAAACTTTTTGTTATGTTTCCTTCAAGGGCCGGTCCCGCCCGACCGAGAATACCCTCGAGCCACTAGAGGATGCCATGAACTACAGAAAAACCGGAACCTATGCAGCGGTCGTCGCAATTTTAACCGCTTCTCTAGCCCTGACATTGTGGGCCGCAGCGACACTCGTTACCGATTTACACGTGAGCATCCGCGAGTGGGATGTCCCCACCAAGGGCGCGCATCCTCACGACCCCGCGGTTGGCAAGAACGGCGAGCTGTGGTTCACGGAGCAGATGACCGACAAAATTGGCCGCTTTGACCCAGCGTCACAAAATTTCAAAGAATATCCCATCACGGGAGAGAATGCTGGCCCTCACGGATTGGTTTCCGATAACGACGGCAACATTTGGTTCACCGCGAACTTTGGCGGATATATAGGAAAGCTCGACCCGCAAACCGGAACAGTCACGCAATACAAAATGCCGGTCGAGAAAGCCGACGATCCGCACACTCCGGTCTTCGATAGTCATGGCACTTTGTGGTTTACCGTTCAGGGCGGAAATATGGTGGGGCGCCTCAATCCCAAGACCGGACAAATCGAGTTGAAGAATGTTCCCACCGAAAACGCATTACCCTACGGAATCGCCATCAACAGCAAAGGTGTGCCGTTCTTCTGCGAATTGGGCGCTAACAAGATGGCCAAGATCGACCCAACCACAATGGCCATCACGGAATTTAAGCTTCCGGAAACCGCTCGACCGCGTAGGCTGGCGATCGCCTCCGATGACCAGGTTTATTTCACCGATTTCAAAAGCGGCAATCTCGGTCGATTAAATCCAGCGACCAGTGCGGTAAAGATGTGGCCGTCGCCCGGTGGATCCGATTCCGGCCCGTACGGAATCGCCATCACCAAGGATGGCAGCGTGTGGTACAGCGAGTCCGGCGTTAAACCCAACACCATAATTAAATTCGATCCATCCTCCGAGAAATTCGCCCGGGCTACGATCCCATCCGGCGGTGGAGTGGTTCGAAATATGGCCGCTACGCCCGACGGCCGCATCTACCTGGCGTGCAGCGGCGTGGACAAAATCGGCATCGTGGACCCCAATCTTAAATAGCCACCGCAAAAGATTTTAGACATGGCTGACGCTTCAGCGGTGCTTAAAAGCTTCTGTTGCAGCTTGCACAGCAGTTCGCGCCTGATTTCTTGACGCCAGCCCCGCCCTTCGATAGCGTCAATGACAGGTGTCACGCTCACTACATCTTTTTTTGAGCCAATGAAATCAGTAACCCTACAGATCAATCGGGAGAAGCAGTGGCTAATCCAATCATTACCCTGACCACCGACTACGGCAGCAACGACCACCTGGTCGGCACGCTCAAGGGCGTTCTGCTTAAGATCAATCCTGAACTCACCATCGTCGATATCACTCACCACGTGAATCCCTATGACCTGCTTGACGGAGCCCTCACCATCGGGTCGGCATACTCCTATTTCCCGCCAAGAACAATTCACATCGTGGTCGTGGATCCTGGCGTGGGCACGGCGCGCCGCCCGCTACTGGTCACTGCGCAAAATCAATATTTCGTAGCTCCAGACAATGGCGTTCTTTCTCTGGTTTACGAACGGGAGCGAGACAATTTAGCCGTCCGTCACGCCACCGCCGAACATTACTTTCTGCAACCCATCAGCAAAACATTTCATGGACGCGACATTTTTGCCCCGGTAGCGGCGTGGTTGTCGAAGGGCTGGCAAACTTCGGCCATGGGTGAAGAAATTCAGGATTTTCAGCGCTTCACTCTTCCCCGCCCCAAACCAATCGACGGCGGAACGCAAGGTGTGGTGCTGCGCATCGACGCGTTCGGCAACGTAATGACCAATTTTCGCGCCGAAGACTTGCCGGAATCCGCAAAAAACGGTGGCGGTCTGAACTTAAAGGTAGGTACCCACACCATAGCGAAGTTGGTGGACACCTTCGCGAATGGCGTAGCGGATGAGCCGATTGGCTACCTGGGTTCGAGCGGTTATCTCGAGATTGCCATCAACAAAGCGAACGCCGCGCGAAAATTAGCGATTGCTCGCGGCGCTGCCGTGATTCTTCCCAAGAGTTAGTTACCGCCGACTCACTTTCGCTGGCATCGAGGCGCATAGGAAATATTCTCCGGCGGAAATAAATTAGCGAGAGCTTTCCAGCGCAGTCATTTGCGAACGGGTGCGCGGATCCAGCCAGTCCCGCCACGCATCCCCCAACAAATTAAAAGCCAACACCGCGGTCATCACGGCCAGCGCCGGAAAAACCACCATATGCGGCGCGTCAAACAAGTGGCTGCGCGCATCATTGAGCATCGATCCCCAGCTGGGCAGCGGCGCGAGCACGCCGAGTCCCAGGAAACTCAATGTGGACTCCGCCAGAATTGCTCCGGCCATGCCGATGGTCGCCTGAATCAAAATGGGTTGCAAAATATTTGGCAGCAGATGACGCATCAGAATTCGCCGGTGTGAAGCTCCCAGCGAACGCGCCGCCAGCACAAATTCCAGTTCTTTGGCTTTCAAGACTTGCGCGCGAGCCAGGCGTGCATACCCTGCCCATCCGGTGATAATCAACGCGAGAATAACTTTCCCAATCCCCGGCCCTAGGAAAGCCGCAAACGCGATGGCCAAAAGTATCCCGGGAAAAGAAAGAAACGCATTAATCAGCAGCAGGTTCACAAAACGATCGAACCAACCGCCCGAATATCCGGCCAGCATCCCGATGATCAGCCCGATGGAGCCGCATCCGCACACCACGGAAATCGCCACCAGCAAAGAAACCCGCGCCCCAAAAATCGTGCGCGACAAAATATCTCGTCCAAGCTCGTCGGTTCCCATCCAGTGGGCGTGCGACGGAGCCGAGAGCCGAATGGGCAGATTTTGCGCGGCCGGATCAGCGGGAACAATCCACGGCGCCAGCAAAGCCGCAAGAATCAAGATAACAGCGGCAATAAATCCTGCGCGAGCCAACACGCTTTGCCGCAGAAATTGCCGCAGCGACACCCAGAGGCTCAAGAGAGCCGCACCCGAGGATCGATCAACGTGTACAGCAAGTCAGTGAGCAAATTTACGACTACGTAAGAAACGGCGATGACCAGAATGCAGCCTTGCAGCAGAGGATAGTCTCGGGAAGAAATCGCCTGCACCGTCAGCCGGCCAATCCCCGGCCACGAAAAAATCGTCTCTGTCACAATCGTGCCCGCCAGCAAAGTACCAAACTGTAAGCCCAGAATAGTGATAATGGGAATCAGCGCGTTGCGAAATGCGTGGCGAAACAAAACCGCACTGGTAGACAATCCTTTGGCCCGCGCGGTTCGAACGTAATCACTGGACAACTCCTCCAGCATCGACCCGCGCACCATGCGCGTAAGAATCGCCGCCAGTGCAGCGCCTAAAGTCGCAGCGGGGAGAATGTAGTAAGCCGGCCCACCCCTTCCGGAGACCGGCAATAACCCCAGCTCAATAGAAAAAAGCAAAATCAGTAAAGGCCCGAGGGCGAAATTAGGAATCGCGAGTCCGAACAGTGTAAACACTCCGACGGCGCGGTCGGCGCCGGTCCCTCGGCGATGCGCCGCGAGTACACCCGCAGGCACAGCAATCGCCGCGCAAACCAGCAACGCCAGGAACGCCAGTTGTAACGTCGCAGGATAACGCTCAAAAATAATCCGCCGCACCGGTGCTTGAAATTTCAGCGAATGTCCCAGATCGCCGTGCGCGAGTTGCGACAGGTAATGCCCGTATTGCACGGGCAGCGACAAATCGAGACCCAAAGAATGCCGCAGTTGCGCGAGTTCTCCCGGAGCAGCGCCTTCACCCAGCATCTGCTCCACCGGATCGCCGGGCACAATGTGAATCATCAGAAAAACCAGCGTCAGCACCAGCCACAGCGCTGGCAAGGTCATCAGAAAGCGTTGGAGAAAATAGCGCAACATTTTTGAATTTAACGATCCAGTGCCGGTGCGAACTCAGGAATCGGTATGCGCAATTCGTGGTTCCTTTGGTGGACGAGCCGTCCCGTCAGATGCGTCGCTGACTTTGACCGATTCAGATATAGAACGAATACGTTGGATCTTGACTCGTGCCACACGCTTACCGTCCATTTCCGCAACCGTAAAACGCCAGCTCCCGTATTCGAAAGTCTCGCCGCCCTTGGGAATAAATCCCAACTGCGCGAGAACGAATCCTCCTACCGTGGCATAAGCCGGGTCTTCCGGGAGTGAAATGTTGTACTGCGTGTCTAAATCGCGCACGTTCAGCGCCGCATCAAAAACAACCGCGCCATCCGCCAACGTCAGTGGCTGCTCGACCACGTCAAATTCATCATGAATCTCGCCCACCACCTGCTCGAGGATGTCTTCCAGCGTAACCAATCCCAGTATGCTTCCGAATTCGTCTACCACCATGGCCATCCCGACATGGCGCGCCCGAAGCTCCGGCAGCAGTTCGCTAGCGGGTTTGGTCTCCGGCACGATCAATACTTCGCGCAGCACCCGCCGCAGATCAAATGCGGGCGGAGGCAAATTTTCCTCGCTGCGGCGCTCGCTATCGAGGAGCACCCACAACATATCTTTAATGTGGACGAATCCCAGGATGTGATCTTCTGATCCCCGATAAACAGGAATTCTCGAGCGTTGCGTAGTGGCGAATGCGCGCATTGCGTCGTCAAGCGAAGCCTCCACCGGGAGCGTGTGCATGTCTGGCCGCGGCACCATGATTTCCCGCACCTGCACTTGTGTCAACTCAATCGCGCTAACAATAAATTTTTCTTCTCCCACAGCCAGAAGGCCCCGCTCCCGCGCCTGCTGAATCTGGATTTGCAGCTCCTCCGTCGAATGCGCAACGCCGTGCCCGGGCGCCGCCGTCACACCCAACGCCCTGATAATCCCGTTGGAGGTAGCCTCCAAAAGATAAATCGCCCAGTAAAAAGTTTTTAGGAACCAATGAAACGGCAACGCAATCAGCAACGCCACCCGTTCGGCACGCGCGAGGCTGATGGTCTTCGGAACCAGTTCTCCGATGACTACGTGCAGCGCACTCAGCAGCGCAAATGCAACCGCCAGCGCAATGCCGTGCGCAACTAGCGCCGAGTGCGCGCCCAAGGTGCGTGGCCAGATCTGCTGAAACAATTTCGCCAGGCTGGATTCGCCAAGGGCGCCAATGGCTAAACTGGAAAGCGTAATCCCTAGCTGCACACCGGAAACCACCCGGCGCAGGTCGCCCACCAGAATTTCTACCACCCGTGCCCGCAGGTTTCCTTTAGCGACCAGTTGCCGCACTCGGGAAATTCTCACCGCCACAAGCGAAAACTCCGCGGCAGCAAAAAATCCGTTCAGGCCAATCAGCGCCAGCACCCCGATCAAGCGCAACACAAACATAGACAATCGGTCCCCTGCCGCATTGTAGCAGCAGACAAATGCCAGCCGCTGACCGTTGCTTGAGGATACGCCGTCTTTTACACTCGATTGGAGACGTGTAGCGGCTAAGGAACAATTTGCGCAGCGTTCGACGAGTCTTACTCTCGATATTTTTAATTCTTCTAATTGCCACCGGCACCGCCGTCTGGTGGTTTGTCTATCGCCCGCTGCCGCAGGTCGACGGAACCATAGCTGTAAATGGCTTGCACAGTGATGTGACTGTCGAGCGGGACCGTTGGGGCATCCCGCACATCCGCGCAGGGTCCACCGAAGATATGGTCGAGGCCCAAGGCTACGTGATGGCCCAGGATCGCCTTTGGCAGATGGATCTCCTGCGGCGCGTTGGCCGCGGTCAACTCTCCGAAATATTTGGCCCCGCGCTACTATCTGTCGACAAAAAATTTCACACTCTGGGCTTCGGTCCCGCCGCTGAACGTGAGGCAGCCGCAGCCACCGGCGAGCCCCGCGCGATCGTCGAAGCTTATGCTCGGGGCGTAAACAGATTTCTCGAGCAACACCAAAGTCAGCTTCCGCTGGAATTTTCCCTTTTGCATTACAAGCCGCAACCATGGGCCCCCGCCGACACCTTTGTCATTGGCGGCTATATGTACGCGACCCTTGCCGACACCTGGGAACGCGAACTAGATCGCGCCAAAGTAACGGAGCGTGTCGGGCTGGATCGCGCAAAGGATCTTTTTTCCCAGGAAGCCGCCATGGACCATTTTATTGTCGGCGATCCGAACGACAAGCAAGACGGTTCCCAACACGCTCACAGCAACGACGATGAAGACGATGATGACGACGAAATGGACTCCGATGACGTCATCAAGGCGCAAAATCTTAAACCTGGCACCTCCGATGACGATGAAATCCCGCCGGACATCACCTCGATACTGTGGCCCGCCGCCCGCGATTTTCTGTCCGCCACAAATCGTGAAATTAGACAGTCATTGGGAAGCAACAATTGGGTCGTCAGTGGCGCGCACACCGCCACCGGAAAACCGTTGCTAGCCAACGATACTCATCTGGAATTGAGCATTCCCTCGATCTGGTACCAGGTCCATCTCACCGCGCCGGGCTGGAATGTTGCAGGCCTCACGTTCCCCGGAGCGCCGCTTGTGGTCATCGGTCACAATGACCAGATCGCCTGGGGATTCACCAACAACGGCGCCGACGTCCAGGATTTATACATCGAGACCTTCAATCCCGCAGCCCCCGACGAATACCGCGTAAATGGCGCTTGGAAAAAAGCGCAGACCCTCGATGAAGTGATTCACGTAAAAGGGCAACCCGATGAACATTTCGCCGTTGTGTTAACACGTCATGGCCCCGTCGTTCGACGGGACGGCACTAAAGGGTATGCCCTGCGCTGGACGGCTACTGAACCAGGCGCTCTCTCAAATTCCTATAACTGGCTGGGTGCCGCAAAAAACTGGGACGAGTTTCGCAAAGCGATCAAGCAGTCGTGGGGTCCGGCACAAAATGCTGTATACGCCGACGTGGCTGGAAATATCGGCTACGTAATGTCCGCGAAGGTTCCTATTCGCAAGAAGGGCCACGGCGAAGTGCCGGTGCCAGGCGATACCGACGAATACGAATGGACCGGATACATTCCCTTCGACCAATTGCCCCAGGCTCTCAATCCGGATAGCGGCCTGATTGTCACCGCCAATGCTCGAGTCGTCGGCCCGGATTACAAACCTTATTTGACCGATCGATGGGAAGAACCATACCGCACGGCAAGAATTTTTGATTTACTGCAAGGGCGGCATGATCTCCGCCCTGAAGACATGCTGAAAGTCGAGAACGACACTTATAGTTACCCGCACATGTTCCTGGCCGAACAATTATCAGCGGCGGCCAAGATCGTGCCGCCTAAGGACCCACGGGCCCAACATTTGATTCAGCAATTAAAGGACTGGAATGGCCTAGCCGGCCCGGATTCGGTGGACGTTTCTTTCTTGCAAGCGGTCCGGCGGTCACTGCTGCAAATGATTCTTGAGCCTTATCTCGGCAACGATACTGACCTGTACAACTGGCGCAGCATGACGTTTCTGCAAAGAGTTCTGACTGAGCGGCCCGCAAAGTGGCTTCCGTCTACGTACAAAAACTATGATGAACTACTAAGCGCCGCAGCCGATCGCGCGGTTTCGAAACTAGCGGAGCAAACAAAGAGTCAGCGGACTAAAGATTGGCCTTGGAAACGATTTAATTCTCTTCAAATGCTGCATCCCATGGGGCGAACCGGAATTCTCAAGTTAATCTTCAGCATCAGCGACAAACCACAATCTGGAACAATTTACAGCGTGCGCGCCGCAGGCAAGAGTCACGGCCCTTCAGAGCGCTTCGTGGCCAACACTGCCAACTGGGATGACTCGATACTGTTAATCACCTCTGGGGAGTCCGGGCAAGTAGGAAGCTCGCACTACACCGATCAGTTTTCTTATTGGTATGAAGGAAAACCTATTGTCCTGCCCTTCAGCGATACGGCTGAAAAAACTACCCGCAAACACACTCTAACCTTAAAGCCGGGATCATAACTGGCGACACGAAAGGCCAAGGTCAAAATGCTTTCGATAATGGTCACGCCGTAGCCGAACAAAATCGTTGCTACTCCATAAAGCGATTGTGTCCGTTCTCGCGCGTGCCTTAGAATGCTCACATGTTGCCTGCATGCGGATTACAAATGGCCGGCGTTAAATCACCAGAGTTCTTCCATTCGAAAGACAAGGCTAACGCGTGAATTCTCCTGCTCCTAAAAAACCAGAGGCACCCAAGAAACCTGATTTCGAGCGTTCTCTCGCGCGACTGGAAGAGGTGGTTCGTCGGCTTGAGAGCCCGCAACTCTCGCTCGATGACGCCATGCAGCTTTTTGAAGAAGGCGTGGCGCTTTCTCGCGAGTGTCAGAAACAGTTGGAAGAAGCCGAAGGCCGTGTTGAGATTCTCCTGAAGAAGGGCGACGGAAAACTGGTACCCGAGCCATTCGAACTCGAAACCGAGAACGAATCTTGAGGTCCAGTACCCTCCCGCTTGTTCCTGTGCCCTCGCGATGAACCTTCCCGATTTTTTTGAACAGGATCGCCTGGCCGTTGACGCCGCGCTCGATTGCTTGCTTCCCGCTCAAACCACGGAGCCAGTCTCGATCCATACCGCCATGCGCTACAGCGTCTTCGCCGGCGGCAAACGCATTCGCCCGATTCTTTGCCTCGAAGCCGCTCGAATCTTTGGACCCGATATTCAGCCTGACAATTCCCCCGCCATGCATGCCGCCTGCGCCATCGAATTCATCCATACTTATTCTCTAATTCATGACGATCTGCCCGCTCTCGATAACGACGATCTGCGCCGCGGCAAACCCACCTGCCACAAACAATTCGGCGAAGCTACCGCCATCCTGGCCGGCGATGGATTGCTTACTCTGGCCTTTCAAGTCATCGGCGAAAGTCCAACATCTGCGGAGCGCACTCTCGCCGCCCTGCAGGAAGTCAGCAGCGCAGCCGGCACGGTGAACGGCATGGTCGGCGGGCAAGTTGCTGACCTCGAAAGCGAAGGCAAGCGTGTCGAGCCGCAAACACTGGAGTATATTCATCGCTCGAAGACCGCTGCGCTTATCCGGGCATCGGTAAGCACTGGCGCAATTACCGCGGGCGCAGGAATCGCCGATGTCGTGCGACTTCGCAGGTTTGGCGAAACCATTGGCTGGGCCTTCCAGGTAACTGACGACATTCTGGATGTGGAAGAATCATCGGCAGCCCTCGGTAAAACCGCTGGCAAGGATATCGCCCAACAAAAGGCCACCTATCCTGCGGTATTTGGTGTTGCCCAGTCGCACGAAATCGCTGCAAAGTTGGCCAAAGACGCCATTGCGCAACTGGATTCTTTTGGTGAGCGCGCCTCGCGGTTGCGCGCTCTAGCAGAATTTCTTGTGCACCGTCGCGCCTGATCTCTTGATTTTTGAACTCCCGGCCCTCCATGAAGAGAAAGACCCCACGGACGCGCCTCGATACCTTGCTAATCGCGCGTGGCCTCGCCGCGAATGCCCAAAAAGCTCAAGCGATGATTCTTGCCGGCGAAGTCTTCGTAAATGGAGTTCGAGTAAGCACGTCAGGAACGCCTGTTGCCGAAGATGCGTTGGTGGAAATAAACAGCCGCGAGCAGCGGTATGCCAGTCGCGGCGGGTTCAAACTTGAAGGAGCCCTGCGAGATTTTCACGTCGATCCCGCCGGGAAAATATGTCTCGACGTCGGATCTTCCACTGGCGGATTCACCGACTGTTTGCTGCAACACGGCGCAGCCCGTGTCTACGCAGTTGACGTTACCGTGGATCAAATTGCCTGGAAATTGCGTCAGGATCCCCGCGTCCTGCGCATAGAACGCAATGCCAGAGAGCTTACCCGACTCGACATCCCAGAATCTGTGGACCTCGTAATCGTGGACGTATCCTTCATATCCGCCGGCAAAGTGTTGCCACCAGCAGCAGCCGTCGCCAACGAAGGCGCCACGTTTCTAATTCTAGTGAAGCCGCAATTCGAACTCGGTCGCGAGGAAATAGGCCCCGGCGGTATCGTCGCCGACGCGACCCTGCACGAAAAAGCCATTTCAATCGTTAAACACGCGGCCGCATCAGCAAGTTTGGATTACCTGGGCCTTCAACCTAGCCAACTAACGGGCGCAGAAGGTAATCAGGAATATTTTCTGTACGCACGCAAAAATTCGCTAAGGTAGAATCGCTCTCACACATGCAGCCAGCACATACTTTTCGAAATATTGGCATCATTTCTCGACCGCGACGCTCCAATCTTTCCGAAGTGGTACCCCCATTACTCTCATGGCTGCAAGGCCATAGCATTCATGTTGCCTATGACCAGGAAACCGCCAGCTCCCTGGCAGAACCATCCGAAGGCCGCAGCCGCGAACAGGTTGCAGCCGCGTCTGACCTCCTGCTCGTTCTCGGTGGCGACGGAACGTTATTGGCGGCAGCTCGCGTGGCCGCGCCCCGGGGCATTCCCATCTTGCCCATCAACATGGGGAGCCTCGGCTTTCTGACCAGTTTTATGTTGGAAGAACTTTATCCCGCTCTGGAAGACATTCTTGCCGGCCGCTTAACCATCAGCGAACGGGTCATGCTCCACGCCGAGCTTAAACGTGGCGACAAAATTCTCGATAAGCAAACCGTGCTGAACGAAGTCGTCATCAATAAAGGCGCGCTAGCCCGCATGATCGAATTGGAGTTGAGCATCGACCAGGATTTTGTCTGTCGTTATCGCGCCGACGGCTTGATCGTCGCGTCCCCAACCGGTTCGACCGCTTATTCTCTCTCCGCTGGCGGGCCCATCGTGCATCCCTCCGTCGAATCATTTCTCATCACGCCGATTTGCCCGCATACTCTGAGCGACCGCCCAGTAGTGGTCGGCGACACTTCCATCATTGAAGTGAAATTATCGGCAGGCACCGAATCCGTTTTTCTAACCCTTGATGGCCAAAAAGGGATTCCCCTGCAGGCCACCGATCGAGTGCGAATCACTCGCGCTCAGCAACTTCTAAAGCTTATTCAAACTCCCAATAAATCGTATTTCGAAATTCTGCGCAACAAGTTGAAGTGGGGAGAAGCGTAGTCGAATCAGATCCTAATATGCCCATTAGGTAAGAACGTCGGCTATCAACAAATCCTTAACCGTTTCACGTCGCCTGATTAGCTGCGATTTTTTCCCTGTAATCAAGATTTCCGGCGCGCGGCACCTTCCGTTGTAATTCGACGCCAGCGACATCCCATACGCTCCCGCCGCCCAGACAGCCAGGACATCCCCCGTTTTGACCGATCCAAGCTGCCAATCATGCAGGAAACAATCCCCGGTCTCGCATACCGGACCCACGATATCAACTCGCTCGCCGTTCGAACCCGATTCGTCCCGGCTGCGCATGGTCCGCGTTATCGGATGCACCGCGCCATAAAGTGACGGACGCATTAAATCATTCATGCCGGCATCCACGATCACAAACGTCTTTCTGCCATTGCGTTTGTTGTACAGCACCCGCGTCAACAAAACTCCGGCCGGCGCAATGATGGTGCGGCCCGGCTCCAGCAAAAGATGCACACCCAGAGGCCGGACCAAGTTCGCAATCATTCGCGCATACGCGCCACGAGAAGGAACTTTTTCATTCGTATACCGAATTCCCAATCCGCCGCCAAAATCCAGATACCGCAACTCAATTCCATTTTTTTTCAATTCCCCAACGAAGCCGATCACCTTTTTCAACGCCTGCTTGAACGGCTGCGGGGAAACGATCTGAGATCCGATGTGCGCGCTGATCCCCTGCCAGCGAATCCATTTCGAGTCCCGGTGCGCGAGGTACAACCGCCGCGCTTCACGCCAACCGAGCCCAAACTTGTGTTCGTGAAGTCCGGTCGCAATATGCGGATGCCCGCCCGCCAATATGTCGGGATTCACACGCACCGCCAGGCTAGGGGGCGTGCCACCGCGGTCTACATGGCGCGTAGCCTCTTGCTCTAATACGTCGAACTCCGCTTCCGATTCCATATTAAATAGCAGGATCCCTGAACGTCCGCGGCTTCGCGTTCCGGGATACTGCAACGCATCTCGAATTTCCTCGCGTGTCTTGCCCACACCCGAATAAACGATGCGGTCACCACGTGCTCCAATGCGTCGAAGGTGTTCAAGTTCCCCGCCCGAAACAATATCGAACCCGCTGCCCAGCTTGGCCAGGTTCTTGAGAATGGAAAGATTGCCATTCGCTTTCATCGCAAAGCACAGCGTATGCGGAACGCCGGCCAGCCCACGATCCAGTTCGCGAAATGCGTCGGTTATCGCTGCGCGGCTGTACACATAAGCAGGCGTTTCGAATTTCGCCGCCGCGTCGGCAAGAGACACGCCTTCACAATAGATCTCTTCCCCGTGAGCAATGCGGTCAGATTTTCGCTTCCAGCGAAAGTGCGGGCTGAATGTAGTCGGATCTACAGCTTTCAGATTAGAACGCGAATTGGTAACGCTCATCGAACTTTGGCGATCACCAGCGTTCGATCATCCGCCAGTGGGGCATTCTGCGTAAACCAATCCACTTCGCGCAGGATCAAGTCGGCCAGCTCGGTGGCCTGTAACTCATGGTGCTGTTCGATCAACTTGCGCAGTTTCTCTGTACCAAAGAACTGCCCTTCGGGATTGGTGCTCTCGGCAATACCGTCGGAATGAAAAACCAATATGTCTCCCGGCTCCAGAACGCCGTTCCACTCGTCGTAATTCACTTCCTCAAATATCCCCAGCGGAAATCCGGTCAACTCTATTTTTTCGCAGTGTCCGTCTTTATAGAGCAATGGCTGCGACTGCCCGGCGTTCGCCACCCGCAATTTTCGCTTGCCCTTTTGCCAGGTCGCAAAACAAGCGGTCATGAAGCGACCTTCAATACGCCGCTCGCCAACAATTTGATTCATTTGCTTGAGTATGTCCGCCGGTTGCAATTTCTGCGGCGCCAAACTTCGCATGATTCCAATCGCTACGGCACCATACAGCGCGGCAGCCGTTCCCTTACCACTCACGTCGCCTAGTGCTATCCCCAGTTGCTGGGGTCCATAGCGCAAAAACTCATACAAGTCGCCGCAAACTTCCCGCGCGGACAAATATCGCGCCGCCATATCAAGTCCATAATCTTCGCTTGGCACCGGCTGCAACAGCGCGCCCTGAATGCGCTTGGCGGCTTGCAGATCCCTTTCCAACCGCGCTTCGTCGCGCGCCAGTTTTTCGTACAACCGCGCATTTTCCAGCGACACTGCAAGGTTCGCCGCCAAAATCGAAAGCGTTTGAACGTGGTCCTCGGTAAAATAATTCAGCTGCGGACTTTCCAGATCCAACACCCCAATAACCTGTCCTTTGTGAATCATCGGAATCGCCAGTTCCGATCGGGTTTCAGGATTGACCATCAGGTACCGCGGGTCAGAGGAAACATCCGGCACACGCACCGGCGCCTTCAACGTCGCGGCCGCGCCCACGATTCCCTCGCTGACCGCCACGCGTAATTTCCCCTGCACATGCTGCCCATGTTTCACATCGATACGGTGCCGGAAAACCTTCTGTTTCTCGTCGTACAGCATCAGGCTCAGTATCTGGTAATCAATCACGCGCTTGATCTGTTCGGCCGCGCGACGCAGCAACTCCTCCACATCCAGAATGGAACTGGTTTCGCGGCCGACCTCGTTGAGCAGTAGAAGCGTTTCAGCCTGAGCGCGTTCTTTTTGATACAAGCGCGCGTTTTCGATCGCCACCGCCAGCCGGCCAGCCAGCAAAGTCAAAATACTTTGCTGCTCGGGCGTGAAGTAATCGGGGTGCCGGCTCTG
This sequence comes from Verrucomicrobiia bacterium, assembly GCA_035482155.1. GTDB lineage: Bacteria > Acidobacteriota > Terriglobia > Acidiferrales > UBA7541 > Acidiferrum. The sequence continues at coordinate 151,485 of DATHRB010000034.1, forward strand.
AATATCGAGCACACCAACCGGTTTCCCTTGCAGCATGAGTGGCACGGCCAACTCGGAGCGTACATTTTCTATCGCGGCGATGTAGCGGTCGTCTTTGGAAGTATCACTCACGCGAACCGGATGCCCAGTGGCCGCCGCCGTTCCGGTAATTCCCTGCCCGATCGGAACGCGCAAATTATCAACCAGCTCACGCGGGTAGCCGATCGAGAAATAATGCTTCAGATAAGCGCCGCCGCCCTCGACCATCAACACGCCAAAAATTTCGTAATCAATGTGCCGCTTGATCAGCGCGGCGGTGCGGGCCAGCACTTCGTCAAGGTCCAGGGACGAGTTGACGCCTTCCCCAATTTCAGTGAGGGTTGCCAGCACTTCGGCGGGAAGCGGGGTATCAGTCGTTTCGGGCGCCACTTCAACCCGTGCCTGTCCTGGATTCATTGCGTGTCATTATTATAGCAGGCAGCAACGACCGTCCGGCGTGGCGTGTGTTCACAGTAAATTATGATTCCGTCGCTAGCTTCCGAATTTGGCCAGCGCTTCTTCCATGATCTTTACGCCATTGCTCGTGCCAATGCGCGTGGCCCCCGCCTCCACCATTGCCAACAGGTCATCCAGTGAGCGAACGCCGCCCGAGGCCTTTACGCCCATTTCGCGTCCAACTTCTTGCCGCATCAACTGCACATCCCCGATCGTCGCTCCCGAGGTGCTGAAACCCGTCGACGTTTTTACGAAGTCCGCGCGCGCGTCACGCGCCGCTCGGCAAGCGCGCACTTTTTCTTCCTCAGTCAACAACGCCGTCTCGATGATGACTTTCAGGATCGCCCGGCGTTCGTGAACCAAGCGCGACAAACTTTCAATCTCGCTTCGTACCGCCGCATCGTCACCGGCCTTCAGCCCTCCGATGTGGATCACCATGTCGATCTCTTGCGCTCCTTGTTCGAGAGCCACACGCGCTTCGTCAAGCTTTACCTGCGGCAAATTAGCACCTAGAGGAAATCCGACCACAACACACGTTTTAACCGGTGAATTGCGAAGTGCTTCGAAAACCTGCTTAACGAACACTGAATTTACGCACACCGATGCAAAGCGATATTGCAGTGCTTCCCTGCAAATACGCGCAATGTCACTTCGCGTTGCTTCTGCTTTTAACAAAGTGTGATCGATCAGCGCGGCTACACTGCTGGAATTTGTAGGCTGCCCACTCACTTTTTGGAGCCTTTCCGCTTCTTCTCCGCTTTCCCGATAGTCAATACTCCAACATCCAGCAAATTGCGATAACGCTCGGCATAATCGAGCCCATAGCCCACCACAAATTCGTTGGGAATCCTGAATCCCACATAGTCGGCCTGTACCGCGGTTATTCGTCTTTCCGGCTTATCCAGAAGGGCCGCTACCCGCAAGTGCTTAGGCTTGCGCTGCTGAAAAATACTTAGCAAATAATGCATGGTCATGCCCGTATCCAGAATATCTTCAACAACGATAACAATTTTTCCTTCGATACTGGAGTCCAGGTCGCGGGTCAGCCGTACTTGACCGGACGAATGCATTTCGTCTCCATAACTCGATACCGCGATGAAATCAAAAGAAACTTCCCCCGGTATTTGCCTGGCAAGGTCGGCAAGAAAAAATACCGCTCCCTTTAAAACGCCCACGAGGTGCAGCGGTTGGTCCCCAAAATCCCGGCGGATTTCGTGCGCCAGTTGCTTAATGCGCTTTTTGATGCGCTCCCGGGGGATAAGCACCCGCACGCTTTCGTGCACATTCTCAACTTGACGCGGCGCAGCATTGGTCTTCAGTTGTTTGGTAGTCATGGATCGGATTCAAACCGAATCGAGACTCTAGCGCACGCCTCACTGTCAGAGCAAGCCGCAACCAGGTTCATTTTGTTTCATTCTGTGCTCAAGCGACCCGGAACGCAGTTGGGCGATGTTTCTGAAAACTGTAAGATACGCTGCAGGAAAAACCGCCGCGAGCGTGAGCCATGCAAAAATCCCAGCGTGAACCGTGGTTGCGAGGCACTCATTTGGAAATCCCTGCTGTACCTCGCGCGGTGCTCCACGCTCTCGAACTCTCCCAGGAAGACCTAACCTTTTGGTGTGGCGAATTGAGTGAACCGGAATTGATGGCCAGGCCTTCGGGCCTGCCGTCCATCGCGTTTCATCTTCACCACATAGCGCGCAGCCTGGATCGCTTATTGACGTATGCAGAAGGGCGCCAACTTACCGAACGTCAACTCCAGGCACTAACCAACGAGGCAGATGTTCCGTGTTCGAAGACTGCAATCTTTAAGGAGTTATTGGTAGCCATAACAGTGAGTTCCACTAGAATTCTTAAGCTGGGTGAACAGCCCGATACTCTGAATCAACCGCGCACCGTCGGCAGAAAGAATCTGCCCACCACCGTTGCCGGCCTTCTCGTACATATCGCCGATCACACCCAAAGGCATGTAGGACAGGCGATAACAACGGCAAAGATTCTGGTCGCGCGGCGTGGACCAGCCCTTTGACCATAGATCGGTTCGACAGCAAACGCTGATAGCACCGTGGTTCAAGAGCATTGCGAGATTTGCTCACAGGCAACCTCCACAGATAGAATCGAATCACGATTGATCTTCTGCAATACCATCACTGGCAGAACGATCGCCGATTCGCCAAACACCTCCGAACACCGTGGGTTTGGATGAAGCCGGCCAACCGAGACATTTGTCCGTTGTCCATGAGAGGCCTCAGAATTTGTGTGGAATAACCGGCTTTACCAGTAAAAATTGGGAACCTCCCTCGGATCGCATTAGAGCCGCCACCAGCACGCTGATCCATCGCGGGCCTGACCAGACCGGTGTCTTCGAGTCCGAATTATTTTCCATGGGCGCCACTCGCCTCAAAATTATTGACCTGCACGGAGGCGATCAGCCCATCCTGTCCGACGATGGTGACACTGGAATTGTCTTCAACGGGGAAATTTACAATCACCTGGAACTGAGACGCGAACTCGAGGAGCGGGGGCATCGTTTCACCTCACACTCCGACACGGAAACCGTTCTGCATGCCTTTCTCGAATGGGACAAAGATTGCTTTTCTCGCCTGCGCGGCATGTTCGCGATTGCATTATGGTCTAAATCCGAGAAGCGAATTGTTCTGGCACGCGACCGTATGGGTATTAAGCCGCTGTACATCAGCCATCAGGGCGAAGATCTATTCTTCGGCTCGGAACTGAAAGCGATTTTCGCTCACCCGGAAATCGAACGCAGCATCAGCCTTGCGGGCCTGGATTGTTATCTGTCTCTAAACTATGTTCCCTGTCCGTGGACCCTGGTCGACGGCATCGACAAACTTCCACCTGGTTACTGGCTGGAATGGCGCGATGGCCAGGTAACTTCGGATTCGTACTGGCGTTTGCCATTCGGCCCATCGAACCACTGGACCCTGGATTCCGCCAAAGAGGAACTGGATGGGCTGATGCAAAGCGCGCTTCGCGAGCATTTGCTGTCCGACGTTCCCTTGGGCGTGTGGCTGAGTGGAGGCATCGATTCCTCGGCAATTTTGCACTATGCCGCACAAGCCTCAAGCTCTCAGCTCAAAACTTTTTCCATCTCCTTCCGCGGCCGCAGCTTCGATGAGACGAAATACATCCATCAAGTTGCAAAACAGTACGGCACTGACCACCACGAAATGGATTTGCCTCCTGAGACTAATTTACGCGGTGCGATCGAAGAATTTGCTTGCTACGCGGACGAGCCAACCGCGGATGCTGGCGCATTGCCAGTGTGGTTCTTATCCAAGCTGAGCAAAACGCGCACCACCGTGGCGCTCAGCGGAGAAGGAGCCGACGAACTTTTTGGCGGCTACCTTACCTATCGAGCCAATCATCTTGCGCAGCATGCGCGCGCGGTCCCTGCTATTGTGCGGCGCCTGGCGTTGGCGGCCATTCGCCAGTGGCCCGTTTCAGACGAAAAAATCGGCCTCGAATATAAACTTCAACGTTTTCTGGAGGGCAGTCTGCTGCAGCCCAGACGCTCGCACACCTATTGGAATGGAACGTTCTCAGATACCGAAAAAGCCACCCTCGTGCGCGCGCGACTTCCCCATTCGCTCCGTCAGATTCTGGAGGAAATGTCTAAACTGCCAGCCGGCAAAGACCCCTTGGCTGCATTTCTTTGGCTCGATCAAAAATACTTTCTGGCCGACGATATCCTCACCAAAAGCGACCGCATGAGCATGGCCCATTCTCTGGAGGTCCGCCCTCCTTTTCTGGATCACCGCATCGTGGAATTTGCCGCATCGTTGCCCGCCGCTTTCAAGATCCGAGGCTCACAGCAAAAATTCATTTTGCGCGAGCTCATGCGCGAAAAGCTGCCGCAGGCCGTCCTCACCCGTAAGAAAATTGGTTTTGACATTCCAGCTCATGACTGGCTTCGCGGCCCGCTTCGCGACCTCTTGGTAGACACTTTGCAAGCTGGTGCCACTGAGCATGCTGAACTTTTTAACTCTGAAGTCCTTCTGAAATTTGTTCGTCTTCATCTGGAAAGAAAAGCCAATATCGGTTACCACCTGTGGGGTTTACTGATTCTGTTTCTGTGGATGAACAAATGGCAGATTCAAACCAGTCCGCGCGCGACCCAGAAAGTATTGGCTTACGCAAAAACTGGCTCATCTATCTAATAGTTTTTTTGATCGCCGGCACAATCTATCTGGGATGTATCGTCTCGCCCCCCTCCCTGATGGACGACGTGGACGCCGTGCAAGCGCAAATTGCCAGGAACATGCTGACCTCCGGCGATTGGGTGACTGCACGCCTGGACGGCGTCATCTACCTGGAAAAATCTCCGCTCCATTATTGGATCAATGCCGCTTTTTACGAGCTGTTGGGAATTTCCGATTGGGCCGCGCGAGTCCCTTACGCACTTTCCTCCATTGCGCTGGCATTGCTCACCGCTGCGTTCGGTATTTGGGCGTTTGGAAAGAAGGCCGGCTTTTACGCTGGTCTGTGCATGGCCACTTGTACCGGATTATTTCTATTCACCCGCATTTTGATTCCAGATGTAATGCTGACTTTTACGATTGCGTTGGCGATGTGGGCATTCCTTCGAGCCCTCGATCCGCAGGAGACCAATCCTCGCTTATGGGCCATCACTTTAGCGGTAAGCTTGGGTCTTGGCTTGCTTCTGAAAAGCCTGGTAGCCATCGTCTTTCCGGTGTTCACCGCGCTGATTTATTTGGCAGTGACGCACCAATTATTCGTTCGCCAAACCTGGAGACGTCTTCATCCCCTCAGCGGCACGCTTATCGTGCTGCTAGTCGCGGCACCATGGCACGTGCTGGCTACACTTCATAATCCTCCATATTTTTCTTTTTCACTCCATAGCGGACCTGGCGAGTATCACGGGTTCCTGTGGTTTTTCTTCATGAATGAACAGTTCCTGCGATTCCTCAATCTTCGTTACCCGCGCGATTACAACACTGTCCCGCGTCTCTATTTCTGGCTCTTCCATCTGATATGGCTTTTCCCGTGGAGCGTGTACATCCCGGCGATCTTTAAATTGTCTTTCAGGCCCGTTGATCGCGCCGGGCAAACGCGCCTGCTGGCCTTATGTTGGATCGGCTTTCTGCTGATATTTTTTTCCTTTTCCACCACGCAAGAATATTATTCCATGCCCTGCTACCCAGCGTTCGCGTTGCTGCTGGGCTACGCCATGGCTACACATGACAAATGGATCCAGGTGGGCAACCGAGTTCTTGGCGTGCTGGTCACCTGTTGCGCCGCGGCGGACATCGGCATTCTGTACGCTGTGCGACATGTTCCCACACCCGCAGACATCTCCGTAGCGCTCAGTTACAACCCGGAGGCTTACACTCTTTCGCTGGGTCACATGGAAGACTTGACCTTGCGTTCGTTTGCCTATCTCCGGCTTCCGCTAGCCTTGGCTGTTGTGGCCTTTCTCATCGGTGTGGTTGGAAATCTTAAGTGGAAGGGCCAACGAGCATTTCTAGCCACTGCAGTTATGATGGTGGTATTCTTCCACGCCGCGCGGTTGGCTATGGTGGCGTTCGATCCCTTTTTGTCCACCAGGCCGCTCGCCAATGTGATTCTGCGTTCTCCCCCCGGAAAGCTAATCTCCGCGTACCCGTACTATGAATTTTCATCCGTGTGGTTCTACACCAACCGTGACCCTTTAATCTGGAACGGCCGTTATAACAATTTGGAATACGGCTCCTCCGCTCCGGGAGCTCCAAACATTTTTATCGATGATGCGTGGATGCAATCGCTGTGGCGCGCTGCGGACCGTTATTACCTGGTCGCGGAAGATGGTCAACTTCCGCGTATTAATACCGTACTCGGGGAGCAATTAAGTCCCGTGGCACACAGTGGTGGCAAAATCGTGTTAACCAATCATCCTTTGCCAGACAAAGCGGCGTTTTCCGTCCCTAAATAATTCTTTGCGATTTTGATATCAAGTGTTTACACCTTGGACGAATAACCGCAATAATAGTTGTGTTCGTCTCGAGCCAAGCTTTCAAACGTTATATTCTTGATGCCATATTTTGATTTCTAGCTTTAGGAAAAATCCGGTACACGGCCAGCGGGTCTAAGTTGAAAACACAGTATTAGGAGCCATATGAAAATCGCCGTACTCGGTGGTGACGGATATTGCGGTTGGGCCACAGCTTTATATTTGTCGCAAAAAGGCCATGCCGTCGCCATTGTCGACAATTTTTTGCGCCGCCAGTGGGATCATGAACTCGGTGCACAGACTCTTACTCCCATCAGGCCGCTTTCCGACCGTCTGCGCATCTGGCAAAAAATAACTGGTAAGACTATCGAACTATTCGTCGGCGACGTGGCCGATTACGATTTTCTGGAATCTACCATCAAAGCATTTGAGCCCGACGCCATCGTGCATTTTGCGGAGCAACGCTCCGCCCCCTACTCGATGATCGACCGCAAGCACGCCATCTTCACCCAGGTAAATAACGTAGTCGGCACCATGAACGTGCTCTTTGCCATTCGCGAGCTGCGCCCTCAATGCCACCTCATTAAGCTCGGCACCATGGGTGAGTACGGCACTCCGAATATCGATATCGAGGAAGGCTACATCACCATTGAACACAACGGCCGCAAGGACGTGTTGCCTTACCCTAAGCAACCGGGCTCCTTCTACCACCTCTCCAAGGTTCATGACAGCCACAACATCATGTTTTGCTGCAAAATCTGGGGCATTCGCGCCACGGACCTGAATCAAGGTGTGGTGTACGGAACCATGACCGAGGAAGTCGAACTGGACGAGACCTTGATCAATCGCTTCGACTATGACGATGTATTCGGCACGGTATTGAATCGCTTCTGTGTCCAGGCCGCCATCGGTCAGCCGCTGACGGTTTACGGGTCAGGAGGACAAACTCGTGGCTTCCTGGATATCCGCGACACGGTGCGCTGTATTGAAATTGCCTGCGAAAATCCTGCGAAGGCCGGCGAGTGCCGCGTCTACAACCAATTCACCGAGCAATTCTCGGTATTAGAACTGGCTCGCATGGTGGAAGCCGCAGGCAAAAAGCTTTCCATGAACGTAGAGATTGACCATCTGCCTGATCCTCGCGTGGAGTCCGAACAGCATTACTACAATGCGCGGCACTCCAAACTAATCGACTTGGGCTTACAACCACACTTGCTCTCCGACTCTTTGCTGGATTCTCTGGTAAACATCGCGATGAAGTACCGCGACCGCGTAGACGCTTCGCTAATGATGCCGCAGGTAAATTGGCGGGAACCGCGCAATGACCGCCGCCTGCAAAAGAGCATGACCGCCCGTGCCACACTCGGTGGCGCGGAAAATAGTGGAGTTCAGACCGACAAGGCCAAACGCTAGCCACTGCTTAACGCAGAGTTTCGTTCACGCGTTGAGCGAAGTTGAAATCAAACGGGAATGGCTTCCCGCTCATACTATTCTCAAACCGCGCCAAAAAGCGTTGCACGATAGGCTCCTTGCTGCCTAGAAAATCGATGACCGCGACACGCTTTTTGTCAGAGTCGAGCCACGCCATTCGTTGATCCGATAACTCGTAGCCGCAATGAATTTCCGACAGGCGTGAATGCGGAACGGCGTATTCGCGCATGGCCATGAGATGCGATCCGAGATTTTGCATGGCCGAAATCCCTAAATGATCGGCGGCCTGTACATTGAATATGCCGCCAAATTCCAAGTGATCCTGTTGCTCGTACTGCCGCCGCCAATTTTCAATTTCGGATAACAGACAATACTCGAAATGAACGCCGCCCTTTAACCCTGCTCTGGTCGCAGCGTCTTGTAACTCCGTGGTTTCTGCCCGCGTATATACCCACGGCTTCTCGACAATTACGTGTAAACCCGCGGCAAATGCGGCTCGAATCAAAGTTGGCACGTGCGCTCCGGGAGGCACACAAAGCCACGCGATCTGCGCGGAGCTGCCTGACAAAGTCTGCGCTAATCGTGATTCGTACGCGCCGCTGCTCTCGTTGCTCTGCCTGCGCAGACCCGATGCGAATTCCGCGCGTCGCCCTTCGCCGGTCAGCATGGCATGCATTCGGGCGCCCCAACGGCCTCTACCAACGATGAGATACGGCGGACTGTTGGCGTTAGCCATGAGCGGCGATCTTGTCGCAAACCATTCTGGCCGCCTTCGGCGCACCGACCACCTTGCCGGAAAAAATATGGATCTCTCCCGGCAGACCATCGCGGACAAATAAAATCCGCCGATCCTGTTCCGGATTATCTTCCACCACTCTCAAAGTGAACCGTGAACCAATGTACTTCGCGCGCTTTGCTGCCGGCACTGTCAGGCAACAATCTTCTTGCATAGCTTCGAATCTGGTATTTACAAATGGCACAAATTCACGTTGGTTCAATACGCCTAAATACCTTTCAGGGATCGGCTCTTCCGGATTGGAGGTAGTCCAATGATTTGTATTCTTCGCCGAACCGAATAATGAATGATGCGAACCACCGTAAGGGTCAAATGCCGTAAAGGGCCCGTCGACGACCACCAAGGCTATCCCCTGCAATTCAGCCGGCAACGTGATCAGAATTTTCTCTGCCACTTGATATTTCGCAATCCTGAAGACCTCGCGGCTCGGCCCCATTCCGTACGTTGCCCACACCACGAAATCGTAATCGCCCCGCATCTCCCGCAAAAAAGAGCGCTGTTCAAATTTTATTCCCAGGCCATTTAATCGCGACTCGATCACCGAACGCAGCAGATCGGGGTCGTATATGTTTTCGTCGACCTCGTAACACTGATCGATGTAATCGAAATCCATCCATTCCGGGCGACAAGCCCGCAGCGGGAGCCCGTGTGACCGCATGATTTGCTCGTATTCCTGGGGGCGCGTGCGCGAACCTTCGCGTGGAATGGCATAGTAATGGCGGCTGTTTTGAACGATGGCCGGCGCGAATTCTTGAATAAATTCACGCCTGGCCTCCAGAGTCTCGGCGATGGTTTCTGGACTTCGCGGGTAATGATAACCGGAGTGAACACGATACTGATTGATGGCCGATGCTGCACGCATAACGCCCAGAGGATCGAACAGCGTGACCCGATGCCCCCGCTCAGCTAACCAGATTGCCGCCGTTGCTCCATAAATCCCGGCCCCAGCTATAGCGATTTTTGCGCCCATCTCTATGAGGGAATGAATTGCACATGCATCGTGGCTTACTTTATCCGGACGCCAACCTCATCTAGCTTTTGCGCCGGCTGCCGACCCGGCACCAGCATCCCGCCCTTAACAATATAATCCACGCCTCGCCAACGAATCCCGCGGCGCACGAAGCTGGCCAGCCAGATAAAAAATGCCGTCGCATCCCAGGTCACGAAAAGCGGCAATGTCTTCCACAGGTTTTTCTCCCGCAGCCCCCAGGTCCCAACGCACAAAGTCATCACCGTACGCAGCAACAAATACAATCCAAAATAAAATGCTGCAACCGCCAGCGTTGGATGCACTGCCACCGCAAGCAATGACCACGCCAGCCCCTGCGTGAAAATCAAACCAGCGTGCCCCCATGGCCGCATGTGGCGCATCACCGTCATCCAGCGCAGCCGCTTGATCAGCAGCCCGCCCAGCGATTGATAATCCGCCACCGTCTGCACCGCATAAGGAAGCATCTCCACCCTTACGCCTTGCGCGGCAATCAAACGGCCAGTCAGCAGATCGTCGGCGGGCCGGTTCTCCAATGCCTGAAATCCACCAAAACCTTCAATCAGTTTGCGGCTGGTCACGATGGTCTGGCCAAAGGCGAACTTCACACCATCAAGCAACCACGCGACCATGACCCCCGGATAAAAATCAGAAATCATCCCAATGGATTGAAAACTCTGCGCCATGGTGGTGTCATCCACGGAAACATACAGACAGGTCACTCCGCCCACTTTCGGATCCTGTAATGGCGCGACCACCGTCCTGAAATAGTCCGGCTTCACCCGCACATCGCTATCGTTAATCACCAGCACTTCGTGTTGCGCCTCGTTCACGAGCCGCACCAGCTTGGCCACTTTGTCATTGATAGCATTGCGCCCCGAGCCATATAAAATCTTGATTTTGCACTCCGGAAAATCGCGAGCCAGTTTCTCAAGTACGGGGACGGCCGGATCAAGCTGATCGTGCACGCAAAACAGGAGTTCGTAGTCGGGATAGTCCTGTCGGCAGTAACTTGCAAAGTTTTCGTAGGCTTCCGGGTCCAGTCCGCGAACCGGCTTCAAATTACTAATGGGAGGGGTGAAATCGGGTGCTTGGGTCTTATTGCGGGGAACGCTTTTGAAAAACTTTATAGAACTATAAATTGCAATCAGATAATAAATAAACGGAATGGCCGCGAAGGCCAGAACGAAATACTTGAAGACTGGCGAAATTATCGCACCTCTCGCATTTCGATTCCTTCGCGACCAGGCTGTCCTGGTACGTGACGCCGGCCGTTCTGGTCAGACCCTAAGAAAGAATATCAAAAAAAGGGTGTTCTATACCGCCGAGACTGCATCCCGCAAAAACGACGCCGAGCGGAGGAATGCGTTTCGAAGATTGGGGAGATTCAGGAACATCAAGTAAACTTTAGACTCTTACATTTCGGAGCAATCAAAGGCATCGCCCATCAATGACCGATTCACCTGGCTTACATTTTAAGACTTTTCTGCTGATTTTAATGATTGTAGTGTTCGCCCCGCTGGGCAATGTATTGCTCGGCAAAGGCATGAAAACCGTCGGCCCGGCGACGCACTGGACGGTGGCTGATTTGTGGACCGTTTTCGTCCGCATATGCTCCTCCGGGTACATCTGGCTCGGCGTTGCGTCGTTAATGACGTTTTTTGTGGCTTACATGCTGGTGCTAACCTGGGCCGATTATAGCTATGTACAGCCGGCTTCGTCTTTTTCCTATGCCATGGTCGCGCTACTCGGCTATCTCCTGCTCGGTGAAGTGATCTCGCCACTCCGTTGGTTCGGGATTGCCATGATTTGCCTTGGTGTACTGATCGTGGGGCACACTCCACCCCGAACCACCGCGGTCAAAGGCTGACGTGCGCGAATTCCTTTTACTCTGCGTCATCGTTGTGGCCGGCACCGGCGGCGAGCTTTGCGTGACGCGCGCCATGAAGCAAATTGGCGAGGTCACCGATTTCCGGCCAGTGGCGCTAGTGCGGTTTATTATAAAAGCCCTAACGGTGGCATGGATGTGGATCGGCATCGCCATGATGACGGTAGCGTTTTTCGCGCTTTTGGCGGCGTTATCCTTCGACAACGTGAGCTTCGTGGTTCCAGTTACTGCCCTCAGCTACGCAGCCGGTGCAGTGGGCGCGGTGCTATTCCTGCGGGAACGGATCAGCGCTCAACGATGGATCGGTGTGTTGATCGTGTGCGCTGGTGTGACCATCGTGCTGCTCAGCAAGCATTAAGACGTCAGCGCATCGACCCGATGCAGATGTAAATTGCAGGAAACTTACGGGTGCTCCGGCTGTACCTGTATTGGAGCTCCAACCTTGATAGTTACTCCGAATCGTTTGTAATTCGCGTAACGCACTGTCATGCGAATATGCACTGGCCCAGTGCTGAATTGCAGCATATCGTCCGCTCGTGTATAGGTAGGAAACCAGTAGTGCCCCTCGATGTTTTCGCGAAACGTCTCAAAGCGCGGAAACACATTTTCCTGCCCGTGCTTCTTGATGTCCGGAACCGCTTTGCCATCGGTCTTTACGATCTCAAGATCGGCGTCATCCACCCAGATGCGCCCCTGAAAATATCGCTGGTTCTTCTCCAGCTTCTTGGGGCCGACATCGAAAACGTAGGTTCTGAGTTCATCGACGGTTTCGCGTCCCACATATTTGATATCGTATTTTGGCAATTCTTCGGTGGTCAGCACGAAGGGCTGCACGTGCTCCAGGTCATCCAGGTCCTGTTGGGACATCTGAATTCTCTGCAGCGTCGAAGCGGGCGCATACGTCACTTTCTCGTAGCGTTTCCCGTCGGGCGTAAAAAGAATATCGCTCCTCATCTGGTACTCGCCGTCGGCCATCCCGTCACCATCGATGGTTTGTATTACGAACGTTTGCGTATACGTGTAGTTATCTCGTTCCTTCTTAAACTCCGCCTCGCGCGCCGCGAAACGTTGAATGATCTGGTCTGCGGGCAGCGCGGGCGGTTGATTGGAAATCGTCGACGGCGCGCCTTGGGATGTCGTCGCCGGTGCGGGGGTCGTAGCCGCCGCGTCGGGCTTGTTCTGAGTCCCGCTGGAACCCGGTGGAGTCGGCAGAGGGCCTTGTTGCTGCGCTCCAAGCGACATACAACATACCGATGACACGGCCAGCAACGCAGCCGTAGCCACACCTATCGCATAAGTCTTCGCCTGGCGCATTTGAAGGTCGCAAAGCATCCGCCCACACTCCTTATTGGTAATCACTGAATCAGATGCATTTTTCTAGGATAACGCAACTTCGCAAGGGAAAAGCCACACACCTGCGAAACCGTTGTGCAGAAACTGATTCGTAACATGTGGAGGAAGATAAGAAGAAACCACTCGATATCAGGCTTCGATAATTTGATTCTTTACAGCGTAACGCACCAATTCGCTGACCGAATGCAGCTCCAGTTTCCTCATAATATTGGCGCGATGCGTTTCCGCCGTCTTCACGCTGATATTTAGCGAAACCGCGACTTCTTTGCTGCTTTTCCCTTCCGCGAGCAACTGCACAATTTCGCGCTCTCTCGGCGTCAACCGGTTTCGTAGCACCGTTCCTGGGTCGGGTGCGTGGCTTCCCGCGTTGAACCCGTTCAAAACCATGTCCGCGGCTCGTGCCGTGAAATAGGACCGATGATTGGCGACCGCTTCCACCGCCGCCACCAGGTCCCGGTCGGCGTCCGACTTCATAATGTAGCCGCGGGCGCCCGAAGCCAGGATTTCGCGCACTAGCTGATCCGAAAAGTGCAGCGTCAAAATCACAATTTCCGTCTTGGGCAAAATCTTCAAGATCTTTCGCGCCGCTTCCAGTCCGTTCAGTTCCGGCATGCTGATATCCATCACTACCACTTTGGGCTTCAGTTGCTCTGCGAGGGTCACAGCTTCGCGACCGGTGCTCGCTTCCGCACAAACTTCCCAGCCCGGCCTGGAATTTAGTAACTGCTTTAACCCGCGGCGAACAATGTCATGGTCATCAGCAACCAGGATCTGCATCGCGTCGCCACGCGGCCTGAGCGACTTCTGTTCGCTTCCAACAGGTGGTTTATCCACGGCTAAAAACCTGGCCTTTCAAGTTAAGTACCCTACTAGGTCCCGTATCCCGTTCTGTTATAGCACTTAAGTGGGCGTTGACCAACCGGAACGCGGACAATGACAACGAGGTATTTGGCCTAGACTGCTTGAACCGCTGACTCCGAAAGAACAAGCCGCTCTGGAAAAAAAGTTTCGTGACGCAGTAACCTATCCACCGCCTCTAATAGCGTGCTCCCTACCTGAGTCTTTGTCACGTATCCCTGGACCCCTATCTTTTTGGCTTCGCCGACCAATTGGTTGCTCTCATGCATCGAAAGAATAAGAATCGGCACCTTTGGCAGGGTTTTTCGAATTTCGCGCGCGGCCTCGAATCCACTTAATACCGGCATCGTTATATCCAGAATAATCAGGTCTGGTTTAAGCGCATTGGCCTTTTCGATTGTATCCTTGCCGTTCTCGGCTTCGCCGCAAACCTCCACGTCCGCCCGGGAGGATAATATCGCGCATACTCCTTTTCGAACAGCTTCGTGATCATCCGCAACAAGTATTCGCAAGAATGGGGCCCCCTCCCATTTCGGGACCCGATAGGGTCCTACTGATTTACATCCTATGTTACCCGCTTTGTAACTCGCATGCAGCGATTTGCGTGTTGTAAACGCTAACTACAAGTTAGCCCACATCTTCGCGCTGCCCGAAACTCGTCCGCTTCCCAAATGCGACTTTCGGCGCTGGTGGGGGTTTATCTTTACAGTGCTGTGGCTTCACTTCTTTATAGAATCATTCGCAGCCGAAAGCATACTTAGGAGAGAGGACTACTATGCGCCATTCGATAAGAACGGTCGGACTTGCTGCCGTCATGTTCGCCATACCGGCGGCCTCTTTCGCGCAAATCAGCGTGGGCATTGCGGTGCGGGTTGCCCCGCCAGTATTGCCGGTTTATCAGCAACCGATATGCCCCGGTGAAGGTTATATCTGGACGCCTGGTTATTGGGCCTACGGAGATGATGATTATTATTGGGTTCCCGGCACCTGGGTGTTGGCTCCCCGCGTGGGGGTTCTTTGGACTCCCGGCTACTGGGGTTGGGGCGATGGCGGCTACCTCTGGCACGCCGGTTACTGGGGACCGCACGTCGGATTTTACGGCGGCGTGAATTATGGATTTGGATACGTTGGAGTTGGCTATCTCGGCGGACGCTGGGAAGGCGGGCATTTCGCTTACAACCGCACCGTGAACAACGTCAATGTGACCGTCATTCACAATACCTATAACACCAGAATCACCAACAACTATAACAATTCGACCCGCGTTAGCTATAACGGGGGCAACGGCGGCGTTCGCGCGCAAGAGAGCGCGCAGGAACGACAGGCTGCCCGAGAACAGCATATTCAGACCACTAGTGTGCAGGCGCAACACGAACGCGCCGCGCGCTCGGATCGCTCCCAATTCGCTTCCGTGAATCACGGCCACCCGAATGTTGCAGCCACACCGAGGCCAGGCGCTTTCAACGACCGCGGAGTGGTGCACGCCAATGCAGCCGGTGCGTCAAATGGACACTCCGGGAACTCCGTGAATTCAAACAATACGCGCGGCAACGCCACTCCCACCGATCGCCCAAGCAATGCCAGCCGTGCCAATGCCACGCAGCCAACCAATACTTCGCATTCCAACACGCGAAACAGTTCGTCAGACCGGGCCTACAATCCTCACACAAATACAGCCGATCACCAGACCGCGCAGCACTCCAACGCCACCAGGCCAGCTCAAACTTATGAAAAGTCCGCGCCTCCGCAGCAGCACAACAGCGCACCCCGACAGGAGAGCAGGCCTCAACAAAAGGAAAAGGATCCGCACGGAAAACCATAATAGCCGCGAACTGCACTTCACGGGGGCCACTCGATATTCGAATGGCCCATTTTTTTGAGCGATGCCCCTTCTAGGCCTCCAGCCTGTGCGTCCCTTGCCCTCCGCTACTCCTGACGTATAATTTCTGTTCCACAATAAATCGCTCTCATCCACGCGAGGCCGCATGCAAGATCATTACGTCGAAAGGGTTGTGGATTTAACCGAACCCGAAGCCAACCAACTTTTTGGGATGACTAGTGACGCGGCGCGACAAATCATCCTCAATTCGCCAGCTCATGAAGTAAATAAAATCTTAGGCTCGTTTGCGCTGGTGGGCTGCTGCGGCAAGACCGTAAAAATGGCCCGCTCCTTGGATCGCCCTATGCGTTATTTTTTGGCGAAACGGCAGGAAGGCCCAGTCCTCATCGTCGCCCATCGCATCGACGCCATCTACAGTTGGCTGAAAAACGAGCGGCTCGATGGGCAATTTCATCCCAGCTATACGAGGATGGTTCCCGCGCATCACGTCGTCGAACTTCAATTGATTGGTTGCCCGGACCCAGATCCGGTTTATACCCGCTTCTTCACGCCGCAAAGCAATTCCCTGCCGGCGAATGTGGATGAAATCGGCACGGCTTACATTTCCGCGCTGGCCGAAGAAGTTTCCCTTTGGCTTCGGCATGTGTCTGCCAGCGAACCTATAGGTGTGTGCTTTTCCGGCGGAATCGACAGCGGCAGTGTATTTCTAACCAGCTATCACGTGATGCGCAAACTGGGCATGAATCTCTCGCGACTAAAAGCCTTTGTTTTAGATTTCGGCTGCGGCCCCGATCTCGAGCAAGCTCGCGCATTCCTTGAGTCTCTAAACCTCGGATTGTTTCTGGAGCCTATCGAAGCTGATCCGTCGGCGCTGGACGCTGGAGAAACGATTCGTATCATTGAAGACTACAAAGCTCTCGATGTTCAGTCGGGCACGATGGCATTGGCGCTCTGCCGCGGCATTCGCGAACGCTATCCGGACTGGCGTTATCTCCTCGACGGCGACGGAGGAGACGAAAACCTGAAGGATTATCCCATCGAGGAGAATCCTGAACTCACCATCCGCAGCGTCGTGAATAACCAGATGCTTTATCAGGAAGGCTGGGGCGTGGGCAAAATAAAACATTCCCTGACCTACAGCGGGGGGTTGAGTCGGTCGTATACGCGTACGTATGCACCGGCGCATCATTATGGCTTCTCCGGTTTCAGTCCGTTCACGCGGCCCAGCGTTATCGCCGTAGCGGAAGCGATTCCGTTTATCGATTTGACTGGCTATGACGTGGCGCGTCTGTACGAACTGAAGGGCGAGATCGTCTCGCGCGGAGTCGAAGCCGTAACGGGCATGCGCATGCCGGTGTTTCCTAAGCGCCGGTTTCAACACGGCGCGCTACCGGAAGCCGATATGCGCCGCCAACTACCATCTCAGGAACCAGATTACCGCAAACAATTTTTGTCGCTATATTTGTGAGCGCCTTGTCTTCCAGCGAACTGACATCGTTTTATCCCGCAACCAATCTGGAACGCGACACGTGGGTTCTCGAGCGACGTGCCGGACGTAAAACCCTGGATCCGCAGAAACCATACTTGTTTTTTGTTGAACAGGAATTATCCGCTTCGGGCGACATTCTTCCCGTGGCCACAATTTTTTTGACCAATCGAGAATGTCCGTGGCGTTGTGTGATGTGCGATTTATGGCGCAATACCTTGACTACCACGGTTCCGCTAGGCGCAATTCCTTCGCAGATCGATTTCGCCTTATCGCAACTTCCGGCAGCCCGCGTATTGAAGCTTTACAATAGCGCAAGCTTTTTTGACGCCCGCGCGATTCCTGTCGAAGACCATCCAGCAATCGCTGACAGAGCCAACAATTTCGAGCGCCTGATTGTCGAAAATCACCCCGCGCTGGTCGATGACCATTGTCTTCGCTTTCGGGATCGCTTGAAATGCCGCTTCGAGATTGCCATGGGCCTGGAAACGGTACACCCCGAGGTTTTGCCTAAGCTCAATAAGCGCATGACGCTGGAGCAATTTGCAGCAGCCGCAGCTTTCTTGCGCGATCATGAAATCGATCTCCGTGTCTTCGTCCTTGTGCAGCCGCCATTCATGCAACCTGAAGAGGCTGTTCTTTGGGCGCAGCGCTCAGTCGACTTCGCTTTCGATTGCGGCGCCACCGCGGTCACGCTCATTCCGACTCGCGGCGGCAACGGCGCAATGGAAGCTCTCGCTGCGAACCAGCAATTTTCACCGCCTCGACTGGAAACACTGGAGAATTCCTTCAATTATGGTCTGGGCTTAAAGCGCGGACGAGTCTTTGCTGATTTGTGGGACGCCGACAACATTCCGCCCTGTCCCGCGTGCAGAACCCCGCGCATCGCACGTCTGCGTCGGATGAACCTATCCCAGGCTAATCTCTCGCCCGTGCGCTGTCAGAGTTGCGACTCCGCAAATTGAACGACACCTACGACATTGCTGTAGTTGGCTCGGGCTTTGGCGGCAGCCTGCTTGCCATGATCGCTCATCAGCTAGGGCGCTCGGTTATTCTCCTGGAAAAAAACAAACACCCGCGATTTGCCATCGGCGAATCTTCCACGCCGTTATCTAACATCCTGCTGGAGAATCTGGCGACTCGTTATCACCTGCCAAGTATTGCGCCGTTATCCAAATGGGGCAGTTGGCAACAGACGTATCCGCACGTGGCTTGTGGCCTTAAACGCGGCTTCACCTTTTATCACCACATCCTCGGCGTACCAGCAACGCCCGATCCGAAGCATCAACATCAACTGCTAGTCGCCGCCAGCCCACATGATCGAATCGCCGACACCCATTGGTATCGCGCGGAAGTCGATCATCTGTTCGTCAAGGAAGCACAAAAACTTGGAGTGCAATATCTGGATGAAGTCGCGTTGCACAGCGTCTCAGAATCGGAAAACGAGATCCGCCTGCAAGGCCGCCGCCACAACGAGGACTTGTGTGTTCACGCGAAATTCCTGGTCGACGCGACTGGTCCACGTGGTTTTCTACACCGTGCTCTCGCACTCGAAGAGTCGCCGCTCCAGGAATTTCCTGCCACACAAGCGCTTTTCAGTCATTTCACCGGCGTCGAACTTTTCGCCGATCAAATATCAGACTCCGATTCGGAGCCTTCACCTTATCCGGTGGACGACGCAGCGGTTCATCACATTTTCGACGAGGGCTGGATCTGGGTACTAAAACTCAACAACGGGATCACCAGCGCCGGTGTGGCCGCCACTGACACGCTCGCTAACCGACTGCGCTTGTCAGAAGGATCAGCAGCCTGGCAACGGCTTCTCGATTTAATTCCCACTTTGAAAAATCAATTCGCGAATTCCCAAGCGGTCCAACAGTTTATCTACATGCCTCGAGTTTCCTTCCGCAGCAATGTTATCGCCGGTAAACGTTGGGCTCTGCTCCCGTCAGCCGCTGGATTTGTCGATCCCCTGCTTTCCACCGGCTTCCCACTTACCTTGTTAGGAGTGTCACGGCTCGCCGAAATCATCGAACGCGACTGGCACAAGCCCGAATTCGCCGAGCGATTGCAGTCCTACGCCTCTCATACGGACAACGAGTTACTTGCTGCGGCTGATTTGATCGCGGCTTTGTACGCCACCATGGATCGGTTTCCAGTTTTCGCATCTCTCTCAATGCTTTATTTCGCGGCAGCCAGCTTTTCGGAATCGGCCAGTCGACTCGGCAAAGCTCACCTGGTTTCATCATTCCTTTTGCACGATGATCCGCACTTCGGCGACGCGATGCGTCGATGTTATCAACGCGCCGAAAACGCGTGCACGCAACCGGAAATCGACGAACTAACCAAGGAAATCGCGCAAGCCATCGAGCCCATCAACATCGCAGGTCTCAACAATCCTCAGCGCCGCAATTGGTATCCGGTAGACGCGAACGATCTGCTGAATTCTGCGGCCAAACTGGGATCAACAAAACGTGAAATATCGCAGTTACTAGATAAGTGCGGTTTCTGGAAATAGCAACCAACACAAATAGTAGGAGGGTGCCCCACCCTCGATTTTTAGGGTGGGTCCTTCTTTATTCTGGCATTTGATTTCCAGAATTCTCTAATCACTCTGCTGGCTGTTTGCACCGGTAAACATTATTTTCCGTCCGGGGAACTTGCTCGCGCAAAACTAATGGGTTGAGCCGAAATGATCCCCTTCCCTTCCTGAACAGTTATGAACTGATTCGGCTTGATCCCGGCCACCGAGTCGGTTTTCCCACTGGGCCAAACGATTTGCAGCGCTAAAGTTTTACTTTCTTCAGGCTTCCCCAATCCAAAGGTCAGCGGCATTTCACTTTGAGATAGATAACTCGATCCCGATTTCACCATCCGCATCTGCGAGATCCCATTTTTGGTTTTTATCGTAACCTTCGCGCCAATTCCGTCGCGGTTCGAGCGCGTTCCGACCGTTTTCACACGCAGCATATCGTTCTGATTTCCATTATCATTACGCAACAATCGCGCCACACCATTGTTCGAAGTAATCACCAGATCGAGATCGCCATCATTGTCGAAATCACCGTATGCCGCTCCGCGCCCAACAATCTCCGTTTGCAATGCAGGCCCCAGCTTGCCGGACACTTCTTCAAATTTCGTATTGCCCTTATTACGAAAAAGGCTCGGCCGCTGAGCATATTTCACATTGGGCTGCACCACGTTAATGTCATCCGAAACATGCCCGTTCACCGCCAAAATATCGAGCAAGCCGTCCAGGTCATAGTCAAAAAAGAAACACCCAAACGTCAGCGACTGAATGGACATCTGTCCAATCCCTGACGACGTCGCCTCATCGGTATAGAGGCCGCTTCCATCATTGCGATACAGCGACATACTTTCATTCGTAAAATTGCCGATGATCAGGCTCTGTTGTCCGGAGCCATCGTAATCACCCGCGTCCACGCCCATTCCCGCACGCGCTCGTCCCGTTTCGCTCAACGCCACACCGGACAATATCGCAACATCGGTAAAAGTGCCGTTGTGATTGTTGCGATACAATTTGTTCGGCTCCGTGTCGTTTGCCACAAAAAGATCCAGCCAACCGTCATTGTCATAGTCCACCAGCGCAATGCCCAATGATTTGCTCGTCGGATCGTATAGTCCCGCTCGCTTGGTGACATTCTCGAATGTTCCATCTCCCTTATTGTGAAAGAGCGACGAACTTTGCCCCTTATAGGCCTGCGGCGTGCAATACGATTTATTCTTCCCGTCCAGCGAACAATATTGATCTTTAGCAACCGACCAATCCACGTAGTGCGACACAAATAGATCCAGCTTTCCGTCATTATCGTAGTCAAACCAAACTGCGCTAGTGGAAAAACCTGGGTCGCTTAAGCCCGCTTTGGCCGTAACATCGCTGAATTTTCCATTCCCCAAATTGTGGAATAAATGATTCGATCCGACCGCGGTTATATAAATATCCGGATACCCGTCATTGTCGTAGTCCCCTATCGCGCACCCCATCCCATATATTTCTATGGCGAGCCCTGCTGCGCGCGTCACATCCGTCAACGTGCCATCGTGATTGTTGTGATACAGCGCCGGAAAAGATTTGCCAGTCTTGTGTTCCGGCCAGTCCATGGAGTTCACGAATAAAATGTCCTGCCAGCCATCATTGTCGTAATCCAGAAAACAGACTCCGCTGCCCATGGTTTCCGGCAAATACTTTTTTCCAAACGCTCCGCTGTTGTGTTTGAAATGAATGCCTGCCTGATCGGTAACGTCGGTGAATTGTATAGGACCGGATGGACGTTGCTGTGAACGCAACGTGACCGGCTGCTGTGCGTCTGAACGAGGCGCTTCCCAACCGGCGACCGTTACGATTGACGCAAGGAAGAAAGGCAACGTAAGGCGGGCTGCCCGAATCAAGAACTGTTCACGCAGCAACGGTGGCACCGGCAGCACTTGCGCGTCGCGAATCCAGCCACATTTCGATCAGCATAGCCGACGGTCCAACGATGAAGAGCGCATAAAATGGCGCATACACCACCTGATTTAGCCTCAGCACCATTTCCAGCAAAGCAACACAAATCACCGTAATACACTGACCAGTCTTTGAACGCACGGTTGTTTTGGGGTCAGTGATCATGAAAAATATAAAAAGTTGATACATGGGCCCGGTGATCGGCGCGATTTCCGACTGCCACGGACTGCCCATCAGCCAACTGCGCAAAAAAGCAAATACCAGAAACGAAGCAACGTAAAGCCCGCTAATATGGAATCGCCTCAGCCGATAAATAATCACCGAACCCAACACCCAGATCACCACCATCGGTAACAGGTAATTTCCCCATTGAATGCTCAGGCTGGCCACCGTCTCGGGCGCCAGGAACAACATCACCGAAATGCCAAAATTCGACGGGTTCCAGATGTGCCGGCCCTTGACCCGCAACACATACTTCGAGGCAATTGAAACGATGCTGCACACCGCGTAGGGCCAGTAGGCCGGCGAGCGCAGCAAAATGCCAACGCTGATGCCGGTGATATACGCGCTGGCGATATTCGGCCACTTCCCGAAAAATAAACGAGAGAGAATCAGTTCGGTCCCGATGCTGGCAGCGATCGCCAACAGCGTCTTCTGATAACTCTCGAGAATCCCGAACGACAAATGCCCAACCAGCAATATCAGAGTGATGAAAATGGGCGCGATATAACGATTGTCGAGGCTGAAGAAGCGCTTCCACTGTGGCGCTTCCATAGGCCGTGCCGCGGAGGCGCTCAAGCGGGCTCCTTCACTTTGTGAATTTCATCCACGCTGGGCTTCTCGATGGTTTGTACTTTCCCGGAAGGCCAGCGAATAACCGCTTTTTCAACAATAGCCGTTTTTCCCAAGCCAAAATGCAGCGCTCGTTGATTTTGCGCGCAAAATCCACTACCACCGGAAACCTCCTGCACCTGCCGCTGTCCATTCCAGAACACCGTCACCTGCGCTCCGATCGCAGAGCGATTGCTCTTCGTTCCGGTAAGCTCAAACTCAATCCACTTATTTTCGGGCGCTACCGTATTTTTATAAATCAGCAACGGGCCGCGTTGATTGGCGACTACCACGTCCAGCACGCCACGATTCCACAAATCGGCCATCGCCACAGAGCGCCCATCATAGGTGTCCGTTACTCCCACGGCTTGGGCCACATCCACAAATTTCCCAGCGCCATCGTTTATCCACACGCGCTTTTGTTGATAGCCCGACAAACTTCGTCCTTCCATCGCCGGCCAGTTTTTAGCGTCGCCAATAATCGCGGTGTTGCCACCGGCAACTTTGGAAAAGTCATACCAATAATTCCGGGAATGATCGAGAGACACGTTTCCATTGGTCAAATACAAATCCAGGTTGCCATCGTTATTCAGGTCCGCAAACTGCGCGCCAAAACTCCATCCCCCAAGCTCCACGCCCATGTCGCGCGCCAGATTTTCGTATTTGAGCTCGTCTCCGGCCGATCCTTCTTTGGGCACCCACAAATTATTGCCCTGAATCAGCACGCCTTCCTCGGAGATATTCGACACGTAAATCGCATACTTTCCCTGATTGCCGATGTCCCCAAAGGCCACGTTCATTCCGCTCTTTGGCGCGAAGCCGACGCCCGTCTTCTCGCCTACTTCACGAAAGCGTTTCCCGTCGTTGAAATACAATTCAGACACGCCATAGTCGTTAGCCACAAACAAATCGGGCCGCCCGGTACCGCGCAAATCCGCCGCCGACGTGGCCAAAGTCCATCGCCGGGAATTAATCCCCATTTTCTCGGTCACATCTTCAAACTTGCCGTTGCCCAGATTGTGAAATAAATATTTCCTTCCGCCATTTTTGGCGTATTCAAAACTTTCCGGCATGATGCGCGTGTTGTTCAGATGCCACAGATCAATATCTTCCGAATAATATCCGCCGATAAAAATATCCAACAGTCCATCGCCATCGTAATCAAGCCAGATTGCTGAATTCGCGTTTACCCACGCGGGTAGCCCCGCATCGGTCACCCGCGTGAAACCGTGGCCACCATCGTTGTGGTATAGCTCCGGGCGGCCCCACTTCACCAACAGCAAATCCTCATAGCCGTCATTGTCGTAATCGCCCCATACCGCCGCCATCGACACACCGGTGCCAGGCTTATTTACATCCGCGATACCCATCTCTTCAGCCACATTTTTGAATGTTCCGTCGTGCTGGTTACGATAAAGCGCGTTATGACTGCCTTCCGCGCTGTTGGTGACATAAATATCCGGCCATCCGTCGCGATCAAAATCCACAATCGAAACCGAAGCTCCCATGGAGGCCACTTCCGGCATGATGTGATCCAGCTTGCGGTCGAGCGTTGGTCCTTGGTGAATGAAATTCACTCCGGCGGCGTGTGAAACTTCCTGGAGATAAAAACCATGCCGTGCCAAGGCTGTTTGGAGATCAAGTCTGGACTTGGCGACCTCCCGCCGGGCAGCCATGTGCTTGATAAACAGCGGGCTGACGACCATGGCCACAAAAAATATCACCAGAATTATGCGTGCTATTGGTCCGCGTTTCATTGCTGGGTTTCGCTTCTCAACGCGTTTTGAAAAATCTCAGGCGTCACATAGCGCGTGTGATAGTTTTGCCAGTCATCAGGATGCTGTCTGTACACCCACTCATCTTCCAGTCGCCCCGGCGGCGTCAGATATTCTTGTTTGGCGTGATACGGCAGCGGCGTGACGGTCTTCGAAAATGTTGTGTTGTAATCGCCGTCCTTAATCCACCCGTCGCCAACAATCACAAAGTCGCGTTTCCAGCCCGCCGGCGGTGGCGCCTGCTCCGCAAATCGCAAAGTCATCTCATCGCCGGCATTCATGATGATGTAACGGTCGTCTATCTTGGCCAAAAGCTCTCGCACGTCGCCGAATCGCGTGTAATAGCCACGCAGGTCGCGCCATTTTTGTTTAGATGCTTCCAACTGATCGTAGTCGGGAATTTCCGGCGAAGAGTCGTTGGCCTGATGAATCGCCGAGTAGCCGCGATAATGTAGATCAGCATAATCAGGGGCTAGACGAGTAGTCTTGATCGATGCGCCGCTCACACCTCGCGCCCACTCAATGCAATCCCAATAAATCTCCAGGTTCGTTCTCAAGCGCAGCTTGCGCGGCTGCCCTGCACGAAACACATGGCTAAGATCGATGAGGCAAATCTTTTTGCGCCCGGCAGGGAAACCCAAATTGTCACGAGCAACGACCCAGCCGCCATGGCCGTCAGGCACCTCCAGGCTTAATCCTCGACCAGGCTCGTGGTGACCCTGCGTGATGGCCACGTTGATGGACGAATCGCTCGGATGCATCCAGCCCTGGGCAATTAAATACAGCGGGCCATCGATAGGAGCGTCGTCGCCAAGATCAAT
Source organism: Verrucomicrobiia bacterium (assembly GCA_035482155.1). Lineage (GTDB taxonomy): Bacteria > Acidobacteriota > Terriglobia > Acidiferrales > UBA7541 > Acidiferrum. The sequence continues at coordinate 176,462 of DATHRB010000034.1, forward strand.
CTCCACGTAATGATCCCGCGTCACACCCTGATATTGGCCGCGCGAAAAAGTATCGAGATATTTCCCGTCGAGCGTGGAAACGATGTCGGTCGCATCGCGCCCGCGGTCATCCGTTGCTCGGGCAATCTTGTGCGGTTTCCCGACCGTCGTGATGGCCAGCTTCGAAGGCGGCACCACAAAGCGCTCATCCACAAAAATGTCCGTGTCCGCTGGATGGTCGACGGTCATGAGCGCCAGATAATCGTAGTAATACGTTTCCCAAAGTTCCGCGGTGATTCGCAAATCGTAGACGCCGTCGTGAGGAACAAGTTCGTCCGCGCCAATCCTGTACCACTCCTCGGTGGCCGCGATGCGCGCCGTTCCGGTGTTGTTGATACGCAAGCCCAGTGCGGAGCTCCATGGCACGGCGTCTTTCACGAAACGCATCCCGTGCCCGTCAAACGCAAAGAGAAATGGGCACGAACCTTTCAGCCGCTGCTCGGTCACCACTTGCTGATCCGCCTTCAGATCAAATTCCGCTCGCACCGATCCGTTGGGCCACACGATCCGCGCCACATCCACGCCGTTCTGATCTCCAAGGCCAAAGTGCAGCTGCGGTCCGGTGATGGGCTGCTTTTGCACTAACAAACCCGAGCGAATCTCCATTTCCCCGCCAACGCCAAAGGGATTAATGCGCTGGTCGCCTGTAGCTTGGTGCGCGCGCGGCCGAATTGCTTGCCAATGATAATCTCGCGTTCCGCGATTTACGCCGCGCATGGCTTGCCCATCCGCGGAAAGGCCCAAAAAATCCATCCGCCCTTTGCCATCCAGGTCTGCCGCATCAAAAACCCTAGCCGGCCCCATCGGCTTTGCCATCAGTTCAAATTTGCCATTCTGATCCGCCAACCACACCAGCACGCCAGGATTTGTCTTGGCGGGGTCAATGGAAGTCCGCGCCAGCCATAAATCGAGTGCCCCATTGTTGTCCAAATCCGCGACCCGCAATCGCACTTCGCCCGCCAAATTGCTCCCCGGCTCGGGCACTTGCGCGATCACTGCGGAATCCCAATCCGATCCATCATTGTTTTCGGAATCGGCCAGTTTGTCTGCCAACCGGACAATGTTTCCGTCCTCTTGCACAGCCAACAAATCTAGAACTCCATTCTTGTTGACATCCCCGACATTGATCGTCTTGATGCGCGGCAAGTTACCGGGCAGTGCTCGCTCGTGAAATTTTCCCGCGCGATCGTTCATAAACACATGCAATCTGCCGGCCCCATCGATAATCGCAGCGTCAGGATTCCCGTCACCATTGAAATCCGCCCACGCAAAACCTTGCACCCCACTCACGCCCGCAAATGGATGAATCGCGGTAAACGTGCCGTCCCCATTGTTTCGCAGAACCAACGACGCGCCCTCTTTCGAGCCCATCACCACATCTAGGTCCCCATCAGCCTCAATGTCCACGGCCCATGCGCCCAAGTACCGGGCGTTGACGATCGCACTCGGCAATTTTGTTTGTGCCGTCACATCGGCGAACTTCTCGGGACTGTCCTGCCGCCAGAAGCGCACTCCACCCGTGCCCGCAAGCACCAGGTCAGTCTTAAAATCATAATTAAAATCCATCGGTAAAATTCCTTCGGCAAGCGGAGGCTCATTAGACGCGCCTCCCGGAAAAGGGAATTTTGCTCCGCTGGATAACCGCACTTCCCGCCCATTCGCCACGACAACGGTTGGAGCCGCTTCACTGCTCAGGCTCACCGCTCCGATCCAATCCCATCGCCCTGCAAGGCCTTGATCCGAGGCGATTTCCAGTGGTTTCGTTTCGAACGTCAATGCCGTATCCGCAGCAGCAGGCCTAAACACTGGCGTTTCCAAACGCACAAAATGCGTGAATGGCTCGGCCTCCTCTCCCGCCGCCGCTTTAATGACCGCCAGGCTTTGCCGGAAATTCGAATCGCGCATCAAAACATTTCGCAAAAACGCAGTGCGCGTCGCCGCCGGACGAGTGTCCTGGCCGGCAACCGCCGTTTGCAATGCGGCCAGTTGTTGTTTCGCCTCGGGCGCCCAAGCGGCAGATTGTTTGTCAATCCGATCGACTGTGGCCTTTAGTGTCGCCGCGTCGCCGCGCTTTGCCGCGACCCGGCTCAATTCCAGCAGTGCCGCCAGGTTATCCGGCTGCACCGCCAGAATTTTTTCCACCACTTTTTGAACTTCCTCGGCGCTACCGGCGTCACCCTGGCGTTCAATCTCTTCCGCCAACTGATACGTCGCGCGCAGATTCTGCGGATTGAGCTCTATAGCTTTTCGCCAGTCAGCGATGGCTTCCGCGGAGCGCCCGCGATTGCTCTCTAAAAGTCCGAGGAGGTAATAAATGTGATCGTTCTTAGGCGCCAAGTCGCGCGCGGTACCAAGCCGTTGGGCCGCCACGTCAAAGTTTCGCTGCCGCAGCTTGAGTATTCCCCAATCAGCCCACCCCGCTGGCTCACCAGGCGCGATTTGCGTGGCCTGCCCAAGTTTATTTTCAGCTCGAACATCGTCGCCCACTTGCAGCGCGGCCAACCCGGTATAAAAAGTGGACACAAACGCGACGTATTCTTTCGAAGATTTTCGCGGCAACTTGTTCTTTCCGCATCCGGAAGAAAGCATAAAGCTCGCGCCGCATAAAATCGCCAGGACGCAAATCGCGACCGGCGGCTTCCCGACTTCCAATTGTTTTTTTCTGTAGCTGCGCTTAGCCGTAACAGCCTTGAACCATAAAAATCCCGCACCCGCAAAGGGAAGCAGGTACAACAGCAAGTCCCAGCGGCCGAATCCTAACGGCGTGGCCTCCACACTGGCGGTCGCCTCGCCGCCACCTTGCGAGCTATGCAAAATCAGTCGCGCGCGCCAAAATTCTTGCCGATCAAAATTCACTTCAGTCTTGTATTCAATTTGCCCACGCAAATTCTCGCGCCGCGTCGCGTAAATCACTTCTGCGAGCCGCCCGCTCACCGGCTGTATCCCGAGATCGATCTTCAAATCATTGGGAATCGTAGTTCCCTGTGCTGCATCCACCATGACAAAAAACGTTCCGAGACCAATGTCCGGATGCGTCCACAGCGAAACAATGCACGGTCCAACGCGCTGATCCACGATGATCGGAAATGGCGGACCATTATGGGCACGCACGGATGGCGCCAATGGCAGGGACAGCAAAGTGAACGCGACAAACATCGGCTTGGGAATCTTGTAATGCTCGCGCACCCTTGCTAACAGTTTCGCCCTTCGCACCTCTGTCGATAAACTGGTCATCACAAAGCTTTTTACCTTAGCCGCCCATCAACATCGCTCGCATTTCCATCGGCTGATACATCAGCCACACAGAAGCGAGCCAGATAATCACGCTGACCGAAGCCCATGGCACGAACGCGCGCATAGCTTTCCCCGGCGAATCTTCTTCGGCCAGCCGAAATGCCACCAGCAGCGATCCCGCCAGCCCGAGCAACAAAAATCCCAGCTCCATAGGCTGAATAAATCGTCCTGGTATGCCAGTCAACCGCCAGGCCGGAGTACCCAGGATCGGCCAACCCAGACTCGCTACGGCGTTTTGCGCTACAGGAATAAACGTATACAGCCCGCTAAAGAAATGAAAGCCGTAATGCGCGAGCCACATACCAAATCCGAGCGGCGCCAAGGCGTACGAATACCTCACTACCAACGGAAGGATTGGCCGCGAACTACCTGCAAATAGTTTGGTAAGCCAACCGGCGAGCCCCAAAAGCAGCAGAGGCTCGACAACCAGAAAGAATACAAAGATTGCGCCAAGGACCGGCGCTTGCGCCTGCACGTGAAGCACTCCGCCCAGCCATTTTTCTACTACATAGGCCGGACTGACCATCCCGAACGCATTTACTAACGCCCCAAAGCAGAACACCATCGCCAATGCCGCTATATCTGTCCTGCGCGAAAATAAACCAATTCCAGAACGCATCGGGTCGGTCATCAATTCCGCGGCGGGCACGCGACTGAGTATTCCCACGTTGTCGTGCGGACAAGCGTGCACACAATCGAGGCAAAAGGTGCAGTCCATATTGCCCACTTTAAGTTCTTGAAAAAGAGCCAGCTCGCAACCACGTTGTAGCACTACAAAATCGGGCCTAGTCGGCCGATTGCGTCGCCCACGAATGCAATCTTTAGTATGGCAGTGCACGCAAACGTCACGGTCGCGCACTTTTACTTCCAGAGGCGACACCGTGGAAGCCACAAAATTAAATTGCCCGATGGGACAAACAAATTTGCAAAAGGTGGCGTGTTTAAAAACACCGTCAATGACCAGCGCGGCGACGAAATAGCCCGCAATCAGCCAAGCCGTCCACCACGGCGAATTCCACAAACCAAATAGCTCGTACAGAAATAAAATGCCCACAAATAATCCGATGGAGGCCCACTTATTCCGCAGCACACGCGGCCAATTCATCCAGGGCTTAAAAAATCGCCGCGCCGCGTTGCGTACCAACATGAACGGGCATGCCAGGCAAAAAAGATTCCCGGCGCAAAGCAGCACCAATACGAGCGCACCGCGAAAGTGCACCCAGCTCAAGACCGTGGCAAGATTTTTCGGCGCCAGCGTCGGCCCGAACAATCCCTGCACGATCATAATCACGCTGATCAGGAACAGCGGAATCTGCATCGCCGTGCGCGAGTGCCGCCATTTCAAAAAACGGCCCAATCCGGGCACTCGCAATAAATCGAATTGAGAGGGGAGTGGGAGAGTTGCTGCAGAGTCGTGGGTAGGAGGGGTAACCAACGTGTTGTTCCGCCCGTATAACTTCAGGCTAATTTGCCCACGCGGCTCGCCGCCGAGCTTTCATTAGACGGCTCGCGCGTCGACGAAACTATGCTGATGCAGCGAACAGTTGCACGCCGCTTGCTCTTCACCTACCGGCGGAAACATGTGGTAATACATGCCGATCACCATCGGCACAAAAACGACGGCATTATAGAAAAGGTGGAGTTCAACGCGCGGAATTACTAACTGCAGAATACTTACCGGAACGGGCTTGCCCCAAAAATTGTGATGCATGGTCGCTTGCGTGATGAGCAGAAGGTGTTCAAAGTGATGCCAGAATTGAATAACCAACGCAGCGGTCCACCACTTGCGTGAGGTTCCCGTAAATCCTTTACGCAAAACCCAAATGCCAATAAGCATCACCAACGCATAACTGTAATGCAATACTTCCGACTTGATCAGCCACGGATACCACAAGCCTAGAATCCCGCCTGCCTTTGCCGGCGGCCAGCCCATCACATAAATTTGGTAAGCCTGTACTAAATGCTCACCCCAGTGCCCCAAGACGATAGCCATGAACACCAGTAGCGCCGGTTTATGCCACTTGGAATTCAACTTATCGTAGATCGAGTCACCGGCAACATGCGCGTGACTACTCGTGAGGCTCGGAGCGGACACCGCCATGAACAGTCCCCTTCAAACAGAAAACACTTAACTTACGTCGGTTCCGGTACAATCCCACGCGAACCGCCAAAGGGTCAATAGTAGATTTGCATTAGGTGCCGATCACGTCGGGGCCGGCGCACTATCAAGAAATACGACCGGTCCCGCTACGCGGAATTCAGTAATTCTTCCGAGGGTCGATTTCTCGTCGGGAACGCCCGATCCGCTGATTGGTACCTTACGATTTCGCGTACGACCCTGATCCTGGAACTACAACAACTCCGTATCCGCTCTCCACGATTCTGCTGAAACGATTATTTTCTCGCTGCGCTACACTCAACCCACCCCGAGCCCACATCCTAAATAGTAGGAGGGGGAAATGGCAGCCAGTTCGCGAAGCAGATCCGGTGGCCGCAAGTACGGCAAAGCCGCCGGGAAGAGTGTCAAGAGTGCTATGCACCGTGAGAAGCGCGGCACCCTGAAATCCGGGAAAGGCGGGAAAGGCGGCACGGTGAAGAGCCGCAAGCAAGCCATCGCCATCGGTCTCTCCGAGGCACGCAAGAAAGGCGCCAAAGTTCCAAGAAAATCCAGCTAGCCATTCAAATAATATTTTTTAGCTAGTCGGGCCGCCCGAACCATTCGAGCGGCCTTTTTTTGCAATCTAGTTTCCGAAGGTTGCTAATTAAACCGCACATACTCAAAATTCAACGGCTGCCCATTAATCCCGCGGATCGGCGGTGCAATCCAATTCGCAAATTTCCCCGGTTCCACGACACGCCCGGTCATCAACGATTGCACAAACGCATGATCCTCAGGCGCTGGCAACCAATCCCGCTGGTGATTGTGCCAGGCCTCTTTGGTCAAAACTTCGCCGTCGGGACTGATAAAGTGCCCAGCGAAATTTCCAATCGCCCGGTGAAAACCCTTATGCGGCAACCGCAGACGAAACGAAATGCCCGCATTCTCAATCACCCGGTTCCAGCGATCCACTCCCGCTTGAATCTCATGAATGTAATCGTCACGCAACCGCTCGTTCAACGCGGTCAAAGCGGGCACTTTTTTCTCCACGATCTTGTTCCCCACCACCTCGAACACCGGATAAACCTCATCGGCCAGCACGTGATCGTCTTCGATCTTGGTTTCGTCGTAGCGGCCCTTCAATCCCGTGGTGTAATACGTTGCCGCATTCGAAGACGCGTCTGACCCAAACAAATCGATGGTCACGCTGTAATGAAAATTCAAATATTTTTGCATCGTTTGCAGGTCGATCACTCCTAGAGCGCGCACATCGCCAGGAGTTTCCACTTTGTGCTCGCGCATCACTTCACAGGTGCGTTGCAGAATACGGCTCACTCCGGTTTCGCCCACAAACATGTGGTGCGCTTCCTCGGTCAGCATAAACCGGCAAGTACGCGCGAGGGGATCGAATCCCGATTCCGCAAGAGCACTCAATTGAAATTTGCCGTCACGATCGGTAAAAAACGTAAACATGTAAAATGCCAACCAGTCGGGCGTGGGCTCATTAAAAGCCCCAAGTATCCGCGGATTATCAACGTCCCCCGACCGCCGCTCCAGCAGCGCCTCGGCCTCTTCACGGCCATCGCGGCCAAAATAGCGATGCAACAAATACACCATCGCCCACAAGTGCCGCCCTTCCTCCACGTTCACCTGAAAAATATTTCGCAAGTCATACAACGAAGGACAGCACATCCCCAGCATGCGCTGCTGCTCCACGGAAGCAGGTTCAGTGTCACCCTGGGTCACGATTACGCGCCGCAGCGTCGACCGGTATTCCCCCGGAACTTCCTGCCACGCGGGGTCGCCTTTGTGCGTTCCAAAATTTACCGCGCGCTCGGCACTCCGCGGCTGCAAAAAAATCCCCCAGCGATATTCCGGCATGCGCACATAACCAAATTTCGCCCAGCCATCCGGTTCCACGGTTATCGCCGTGCGCAAATACACTTCGTAATTGTGGCTCTCCGTCGGGCCCGCGTCGTACCACCAGCTCATATACGCCGGTTGCCAGTGTTCCAGCGCGCGCTGCAACACCCGGTCACGCCCCAGGTCCACGTTATTGGGAATTTTTTCCGTATAGTCGATCATTGCTGCTCTCTCCGTATCACTAAACTGCCCTAAACTTTTTCCCAGTTGAATTTCACCGGCGAACCGCTGCCGTACACTTTCAAGGCTCCGCTCGACCCCACCGCGTTCGGCCTGATAAAAATCCAGTTCTGCCACGCCGACAGTCTTCCAAAAACGCGTGTTTCCATCGTCTCCGGCAAACCAAATCGCAAATTTGCTTCCAGCCCCGTCAATGCATCCGGCGAAAGCGCCACGCGCGACTCGATCGCGGTACGCAACTCATCCTGCCAGTCCAGATCATCAGGTGCGGACGTGACCAGGCCGGCTTCCATTGCTTCAGCGGGCGCAAGTTGCTTGCCGACATGAGCGCGCAATTGTTGGATGCGCCCTTCATCCTGATAGAAACGCGCTTCTAAGCGCGAAAGGTGATTAACCATCGGCAACGGCGCAAAGTTAATCTCCGACAACATGACCGTCGCGCGCTCTTCACCCTCCTGCGTGTCCAGCATGTACACACGGTCCGCCGCCATCGCCAACTCCAGCAACGTACCCACAAAACACGAACGCGGCTCAATCACCGCGTACATCGACCGCGAAGTCACATCCAGTCTCGCGAACGTCCGCCGCATCATTCCTAGAACTTCGCGCACAAACCAGTTCTGCGCATTTTTTAAAATGAATTCATCCATGGCCAGCATTGCTTTTGCATCGCCGCTGGTTTTCAATATCCAAAGCCCTAGCTCCAACTCGTTAGTGCGCAGACTCAAAATCGCATCATCCAGTTCGCGCGCCATTTTAAGCGGCCACCACTCGGCCCCGAGTTCGGTGACCCCTTCGACGGTTTGCGACGAAACCCGCTCGGGAGCCTTCACAGTAATCGTGACTGTTCGGCTGCTGCGATCGACGACCGCGTCGACGATCTCGTAGTGCAACCCATCTTCATCGATCGTCCGTTTCAAAGGCGAAAGAACAACACCTTTAGCATCCGCCGGGCGGTCACTCCCTTGCGCCAACTCCGCTGCGCGCTTTTTCACGTGCTCCCCAAACTGCTGGGTCTTGACCACCTCATCCACCAATCCCCAGTCCTTGGCCCGCTGACCGCGAATTCCATCCGAAGTAGTGCAAAAAACGTCAGCCAAGTCCCGACGCACTCGCCGTTTGTCCGTCACCCGCGTTAATCCGCCGGTACCCGGCAACACGCCCAGCAGAGGTACTTCCGGCAAACTGACCGCGGAGGAGCGATCGTCCACCAACACAATTTCATCGCAGGCCAGCGCCAATTCGTAACCGCCTCCGGCTGTCGTGCCATTCAGAGCCGCCAGAAATTTCAGACCCGAATGCCGGCTCGAGTCTTCGATTCCGTTGCGCGTCTCGTTGGTGAACTTGCAGAAATTTACTTTCCACGCATGCGGCGATTGCCCCAGCATATAAATGTTCGCGCCAGAACAAAAAACGCGTGGCTTGGCGCTGGTAATCATCACCGCACGAATCTCGGGGTGCTCGAACCTAATCCGCTGCAGCGCGTCGTGCAGCTCAATGTCTACGCCCAAATCATAGGAATTTAGTTTCAGCTTGTAGCCCGGCCGTATCCCGCCATCTTCGCTTACATCCATCGTCAATGTAGCCACTGGCCCATCAAACGACATACGCCAGTGCTTGTAGCGCGACGGTTCGGTCTGGAAATCCACCAGCTCCGGCTTAACCTGCACATCCTGACTTACAGCACCGTCCACAAGTTTCTCCTGACAATTATCCGGGGACGCCAATCTCATAATTGGTGGGTCCCTGAAACCGCTGTCCTGCAGTTCTTAGTTTACTGCATACCGGAGGGCTTCGGCGGTAGGGCGTTTACATCAGAAACGATAGCTGTAGAGGTATCCCACGCCGGTTCCTACCCCGAACGATTAGAGGGTCTCGTTACAGGCTATTCTGATTGTCGAGGCAAAATAATTTCCTTGGCTCCAGCTTGAAGATTGGGTACGAGCCAGCGGAAAAACAGCGTCGCCACAAAGGCGCCCAGAAATTGCGCGCCTATAAACCCCGGCACATCGATTGGCTGAATTCCAGCGAAGGTGTCGCTAAGAGACCGCGCGATCGTGACAGCCGGGTTCGCGAACGACGTGGAAGCCGTAAACCAATAAGCGGCGGTGATGTACGCGCCGACCGCGAATGGAACGGCGTTGGACCTTAAACGCGAGCAACCCCAAATTACGGACATCAGGCCGAACGTTGCCACAGATTCGCTAAAAACCTGCGAGCCGCTACTGCGTGTGTGATGCGAAAAAGAAGTCGGCGGGAGTCCAAACATCAAATGTGCGACGACCGTTCCGGTTATCCCGCCAAGTAATTGCGAAGCGATGTAGTGAGGCGTTTCTCGCCACGGCAAACCGCGCTCCAGGGCATCCATGACCGTAACGACAGAATTGAAATGCGCGCCGGAAATTCCGCCAAACGTGAAAATGAGCGCTACCAGAACCGCGCCTGTGGCCGTGGTGTTTGCAAGCAGTGCCAGGGCTACTTTGCCGTTTGCGAGACGCTCTGCCATCACCCCCGAACCGACCACCGTAGCTACAAGAAAAAGCGTTCCGGTGAATTCCGCAACGGCCCGGCGCGGGAGTGATTTATTCATTCTTGACCGATGCAGTCGATTTCTTTCTTTATGGCCAGGGTGTCGAGACTGGCGAGCGGGAGGCAAAGCAGAATGCTGATTCTTCTGTCGAGCATAAAGAACGCTTCACGAAATGCTTTCTCGATTTGTTCCGGGGTGCCCCCGGCGGCTGCAGGGTCTCGGATGCCCCAGTGCGCGGTCATGGGCTGACCAGGCCAAATGGGACAGACTTCCTTGGCGGCGTTATCACAAACGGTGAAAACGAAATCCATACGTGGCGCTGTGGGTCGCGCTAATTCTTCCCATGGCTTGCTGCGCAACTCCGCAGTCGGAAGTTTGGCAAGTTCCAGTTGCCGGAGCGCGCCGGGATGTATTGCGCCTTTCGGCTGGCTCCCGGCACTATACGCCGTGAAGTTTGGCGCACCTTTGCGATGCATAATGGCCTCCGCCATGATGGAGCGCGCCGAATTTCCAGTGCATAAAAACAAAACGTTGTAGTGCCGTGGCATGGGAGTTGTCATCTTCGGGATGGGATCTTCTTCGCCACCGGCTCGCACCCGCCTCGTCCACCACAGCAATTTTCCGTAAGAAACTCGGTGAGGCGGTTCACCACCGCCAAGTCAGCAAAGTAAGAGATCGACCGTCCGTTTTTTTGCGCCCGCACCAGGCCTGTCGCCGCCAGGACATTCAGATGAAACGACAGTGTTGGACCGGGTAAGCGACGTCGGCGGGCTATCGTCCCTGCCGGAAGGCCTTGGGGGGCGTGTCTGACCAGCAAACGAAAAATGTCGAGGCGCGTGGCTTGCGCCAGTGCAGCGAGCGAATCGATAGCGTCTGATGTCTTCATATTTCCAAAGCAATGGAAATATAAGTTACTCAGCCGCCACAAATCAAATTGCCACGACGCCGGAGGGACTTATGCACGGAGGACAGGGCGTACCGGTGCGTATCCCTTCCACGCTGCCTAAGAGTCTAGTTTTTTGATTGTCCCGAAATAGAGCGGCGCCTCACCCAGTAATTTGAGATGAGGCGCCAACCTGTGAACTGCTTGTGTTCAGTTTTTCGTTTTGTTAATCAGCCGCCACAAACTTATCTTCGGCGCTGTTCGCTTTTGCCGTGCTCAGGCCCAACGCATTTGCTACGCCAGCGCCATACGCAGGATCCGCCTGAAAGAAGTGCTGCACCTGCAGCTCCTGAATTCGCCGCGGGGCGTTTTTCAGACTCGCCGCGATATTACCGATCAACCGTTCGCGAGCATCAGGCTTCATGAGGCGGAACAGATTGCCCGGTTGCGTGTAGTAGTCAGCGTCCAGGCGGTGATTGTGCCGGTCAACAGTCCCGCTGACAGGCCTAGGACGCTCCCGGAATGCCGGGTCCTGAGTGGGGCCGCCGAAACTGTTCGGTTCGTAGTTCACGGATGCGCCAGAATTCCCGTCGAAGCGCATGGCGCCGTCACGATTGTAGGTATGAAATGGACATTGCGGCTTATTGACCGGGAGCGAATCGTAATTGACACCCAGGCGATAGCGATGCGCGTCGGGGTAAGAAATCAAGCGCGCCTGCAGCATTTTGTCCGCTGAATAGCCCATGCCGGGCACAATATTCTTGGGATCAAACGCTGCTTGCTCCACTTCCGCGAAATAATTTTCTGGGTTGCGGTCAAGAACCAGTTCACCCACTTCGATCAGCGGATAATCTCCGTGCGGCCACACTTTTGTGAGGTCGAACGGATTGACGCGGTAAGTGTCGGCATCTTTTTCGGGCATAACCTGCACGCCCACGCGCCACTTCGGGAACTCACCATTTTTGATAGCTTCGAAAAGATCGCGCTGCGCGTAGTCCGGATCCTGCCCGCGCATATCATCGGCGCCTTCGCGGGTAAAATTCTTGATGCCCTGCTTGGTCTTGAAGTGCCATTTCACGTAAAACAATTCATTCTTCGCGTTGATCAAGCTAAACGTATGGCTGCTGAAGCCGTCCATGTGCCGGTAACCATCGGGAGTGCCGCGATCGGAGAACAGGATGGTCACCTGATGAAGCGATTCAGGAGACAACGACCAGAAATCCCACATCATCGTGGGAGACTTGAGATTGGTTTGCGGGTCGCGCTTCTGGGTGTGGATGAAATCGCCAAATTTCAGCGGGTCGCGGATGAAGAAGACCGGTGTATTGTTTCCCACCAGGTCCCAATTCCCTTCTTCGGTATAAAACTTCAGGGCAAATCCGCGAGGATCTCTTTCGGTGTCCGCTGAGCCTTTCTCGCCGCCTACGGTCGAGAATCTCAGAAACGTCGGGGTTTTCTTTCCGGCGCTGGAAAAAAGTTTGGCAGTGGTGTATTGCGTCAACGGATTGGTGCAGACAAAGTGTCCGTAAGCCCCCGAACCTTTGGCGTGCACGACGCGCTCGGGAATGCGTTCACGGTTGAAGTGAGCCATTTTCTCGAACAATAAAAAATCTTCGAACACTACTGGGCCACGCGGCCCCACAGACAAGGAATTCTGATTGTCGCCTACCGGGCGTCCTGCGTCGGTGGTCATTCTTTTGTTTTCTGACATTGTTTCTCCTTCCGCCTGCATAGTAGGCCGTGGCGATCTATACATCCAATACATTGTTCACATAGAATGGATAGGTATTACCTATAGGACTGTAAAGTGGAATTTCACCAACTGCGATACTTTTGCGCCATCGCGGACAGTGGCGGCTTCAGCCGCGCGGCACGTCTAACACACGTGTCGCAGCCTTCGCTTTCGCAACAAATTCACAAACTGGAAGAGGAGCTGGGAGCCCAGCTTTTTGATCGCATCGGGCGCACCGTTCGCCTTACGGAACTCGGTCGGGCGTTTCTTCCGCGCGCCAGGGCATTGTTATCTGACCTGGAAGCAGCGCGCAGCGCTGTCGCGGAAAGCAGCACATCGATCATCGGCTCAGTGTGTGTGGGCGTGATCCCCACCATCGCGCCGTACTTTCTGCCTCCGTTGCTGGCTACATTTTCCCGGAGATATCCGCAAGCGCGGGTAACCGTTGTAGAAGAGATCACGCCGTTATTGCTGGAGAGAATGCGAAGCGGGGCCATGGATGTAGCAGTCGTGGCTGTGCCGCTGCAGACCCGTGGGCACGAGTTTCAGACTTTTCCGTTGATCGAGGAAAAACTTTACGCCGCGCTTCCCAGGCAGCACGCGCTGGCCAAGCGGCGAAGCATCACGCTCGGAGAGCTGCATGACGAACCTTTTCTATTGTTACGCGATGGGCATTGTTTCCGCGAAACGGCGGTGGCGGCGTGTAAGCGAGCGCGGGTACAACCGAAGATCATTTTTGAAAGCGGACAATTCAGCAGCATACTCAGCATGGTATGCGCCGGACTGGGTGTATCGATCATTCCGGCCATGGCGCTCGAAAAACGAAATGGCTGCCAGTTCGTTCCGCTCGCCGACGATCGCGCCACGCGGGCAATCGGCGCGGTTACCTTAAACGGCCGGTCCCTCAGCCGCGTGCAGCAGGCATTCCTGACGCACCTTACTGCAAAGATCGCCAGCAAGCCCACGCACCTCTCGCGGTGAAGCTTTGGCAGCTAAGCGGCCATCGCGTGCCTTGGCGCGCTGAAACTCATGGAGAAAGTCGCGCAATTGTGCGCGTGCTTTGTGTAACTGGGATTTCGAATCACCCACCGAGCGTCCCAGGATGTCTGCAATCTCCTGATGCTTATACCCCTGCACGTCATGTAGAACAAATATGGTGCGATAGCCGGTCGGCAAGCGCTTGATGCAACGCTCCAGATTGATGCGGTCCAGCGCTCCTTCCAGAAGTGAGTCGCGGCAACCAAGGTCGATGGCCGGCGGACCGCTGAGTTCGTTCGCATCCAGTGGCTCATCAAGTGACACCGCAGGAAGTGACTTCCTGCGCAAGCACATCAACACGCGGTTGACGGCTAAGCGGTGCAGCCACGTGGAGAAAGCCGATTCGCCCCGAAACGTGTGAATCTTGCGGTACAAGAGCATGAACGCCTCTTGCGTGAGATCTTCAGCCTCGACGGAATCTTTTACCATGCGCACGCAAACGGCATACACACGCCGGCTATGCAGCCGGTACAGCTGTTCGAACATGGCGTGATCGCCATTCTGGGCGCGTTTGATAATTTCTGCTTCAGTCAACTTGTTTTTGTCTGTGCCAGAAATGATCGGCGCAGACTTCCTCGAGGCCGGTTCCGCCGCGGAACGCGTGCTCCCGTTGAAGCTGCGCCGCTTTGGTATAGTGTGCGGCGCCAGCGATTGCGCTGTTGTATTCCTGCACCTGGCGTTTGCAGTAGCTGGCATGGCGTTTTCTCAGCGACCTGAGGATTGAACCGCGATAGACATTTTGTTTTGGCTTACCTGTGTTGCGGGTTCCGTTTGTGACAGGCCCTTGTGACGTACTTCCTTGGGCGCCATATGCTTCTCTTTAGGAGTGTAGTAGCTGAAAGTAACTCCCAGTTCCGGCGCTTCGAAGTTCTTGATGGTATGCACATCCCCGATGTCCACCAGATCCAATTGCGCACTGCTTGCGACAACTCCAGTGTCGGCTGAAGTAGCCCGGATAATGGCATTGGATTTTTGGCCGTGAATGTAAAGCGTATAAGGCGAACTCTGCGATGCCAGCTCAAAGGTGTAGTCGCCAGCGGGTAGAGTGGAACCTGCCCAGTACACTTCAAATGGCAAGGTGAACTTGCCCTGGTAGGCAGTTGCCGCATTTCCACCACTAGCCACAATACCCAGTGCCAGCGCGGCGAGGCCTAACTTCGAAACCACTTTCAAATAGCGAGCCGAACTCATGTGCGATCTCCTTGTTCCTTCGTATTTAGATGTCAAGACATTCTCGTGTCTTCAAGATGTAAGACCGGAGAAGTCGCTGGATAATTCCGCGATCAGGGCTTTTTTGTGGGGACAAATAAGTTTTTGGGCAAGACGTGAAGAATACAAGTCAGCTAACACGCCAACTATTGCACAGCCTAGAAGAGTGCAATATGCGTGTGTTTGTGAAGACTCAACTTCGTCCGCTGTGAAACCGAGGTTACTGCGACGTAACTGTCAACTTATAACCGGAAGTCTGAGTGGTGGTCGGCTGTTGGCTGAGCTGCCTGCGCAGCGCTTTCGTATGACTTGTAGTCGCCAAACTCTTCAGTCTTTATATCGTCTTCGCTTACACCGGCGCCGTTGAGCAGACTGGTCATGGCGGTGACCATTCCCGAAGGCCCTGCGATGTAGTAAACAGGTCCCTTGAGCCCTACCAAATAACGCTTCAGCATTTCATGGTTGATGTGGCCTTTCTCATACGGCCAAGCCAGCGTTCTTTGTCCAGTGACGGTCGGAACGAAGATGAAATTGCGATTCTGTGCGCCGAGGCTCTCCAACTCTTCCAGGAAAGCCGCGCCATCAGTGGCTCGATTGGAGTAGAACAAATATAGTTGGTGCCCCCAACGTTCCTGAGCGGCATATTGCAGAATGCTTCGAATAGGAGCTATTCCAATGCCGCCAGCAAGAAATACCGCGGGCCTGGTCACGTCTTTGCGCAGCGTGAACGATCCCCTGGCGCGGCTTACCACGAACTTTGTACCAAGAGCGGCAGCCTGCAGAGCGTTTTTAAAGACCGTCTTTCGCATACGCGTGACGATCATGATCGATTTCTTTTCTTGGGAGCGGCTTGCCAGAGAGAAGGTCCTGAAATTGTCGTTTTCGCATCCTTGCTGAGGCTGAGCAAAGACAAGATCAACATGCTGCCCGGCTCGGAATTCAAAGTAGCCGTCGTTGGGTTCGAACCAGAAAGCCATGGTGCCCGAAGCAATTTGTTGACGGTCAACTAAAGTCATTCGATATTCGGCCATGGATTTCGTCCCCACTTCCGTGTCCGGTTTAACATCCGTTCTTCAGCTACATAGACCAAGTTCAGCGCGATTTATTCCGCTAAAGAACGACAGCTTCTATCGTTCGCGCGACGTGAATGCGACGGCAGAACAAGCTACAAAGCCTTATTGCCCTACGGTTCGACAAGCAGTTGACCTTTCATTCCGCCGTGACCGAGTCCGCAACGGTTGCAACAGTGGAATGAATAGGTTCCTGCCGTGCGCGGCACAAATTGCACTACGGTGGGAGTTCCCTTCTCGAGTTTGAAGCAGTCTTCCTTCGAATTAAAAACCAGCCCGGGCTCACCCTTGGTGTCCGCCCCGTCGGGGTACAGGTTAATCTTGAAGCCGTGAGTCTTATCGAGTGATGTGAACTTCAGCTGCACTGGCGAACCCACTTTCACGCGGATCGGCGCGGGCGAATATTCATACTTCTTCGCGGTCACTTCTATAACTTGTACGCTCTGATCCGATTGGGGGCCATTCGGTGGAGTGGCAGAACCTGAACTGAGTGCAAACGCACTCAACATAAATAGAAATGTAATTCGCAATGTGCTATTCACCTTGATCTCCTGAGAATCGAATTTGTCGGCGGCCTGCTGTCAAGCGACGTGTGCGAATAGCGCGGGCGCGCACCAGCAGTAACCCCACCTGCAGTGACATAGACCAGAACGGCGCGGATTTATTTCAGTTCAGAGTCACAATTAGGACCGACCTGTATCGCCACGGGTGTTCACGGATTATTTCCGGAACATATGCGGAACGTACCAGCGGACGTACGTTGCCACGCCCAACACTAGGACTGCCCACCACAGCGCTAACACCGTTCGCATCCACAGCTTGTAGTTCCTGATGCATAATCGCGCCGGCAACAGGCTCGTGCCCACGGCCAGCAGGATGTACAAACCTCCGCCTTCCGCCAAGGTTCCTAAGGTGGCATGCGCAGTCGCAAGGGCGTAATATGCCTTGCCAAGTCTCAGGGGAATACGCGGAGCGACGTGAGCACGAAATGACGGAAGCATCGTGAGCACAATCAATAAAAGATTGACGAGCACGATGACCGACTGACACCACGCGTGTTGCGTGAAGCGCTTCAGTCGCGCCAGAATCGCTCCAACAAGCAGTCCAACGCCCATCAGCAGTTCCAAAAACAAAACGAGATTGGCGTACGGAGGAGCGACAGTTGACAGGCCGCTCAAAGGACTATTCCGAGTCTGGCCGCGGTTAGTCCGATTCGAATATCGCGAAACCTGTGCCGGTGTCGATCGCGAAATCCCTTAATCTCCGCCGTACGCATCGGCCGTTGAATCATGGTCCGTCCCACCCGTCACAGGGCAAGCGTCAAATTCCTTCCACGATTCCCTGCCCTTTAAAAGACTGCCTGAGTTCTTCAGCTTTACCAGGAACACCCGCTGAATCTTGCCGCTGCTGGCGTTCTCGCCCGGGCCGGCAACGCACACGTAGACTCCGGAGGATTTCTGCTCCAAAAGTTTGATGTTGATTTGCGTTCCCGCCGGAGTGGCGACAACCGCCTGATTCTCGTCCAGCGAGTTCGTCATGTAGCCATAGTCGCTAAAGGTTTTTTTGTTGTGATCGCGTTTTGGTCGTAACCCGGATGGCAAAGTAGTTACATCTAGCTTTTCAACTACAAGCTTTGTCACCTCGCCTTTGGAATAAGACGCCGTATTGTTTGCTACCGCCGCGGAAGCAGTGACCAGAGCGATCATTCCACATAACATTTTCATAACTGTTCTCCTTTACTTTTAAGTTTCTGCCGACACTTGTAGCTGTAAACGAATTCCTCGATGCTTAAAGCCGAATAGTGAGTTTTACGTCTCGCAGAGCTAGCCGGGCCCATTCACGCCGCTGAGAAAGCCGCCGAGATGCGCGGTCACCACCACCAGAAGGACGGCGATGGCTTCCAGCGATAGGCGATACGTGGGCAAAGATTTCTCGGGAGCGCGCCGTGCCCGCAAGTGAATCAGGAACACCACCCAGATAACCACCGCGGATATGCAACCGAGTACCAGATGCATAAGCAAAATTCCTTTTAGCTTTTGGCCCTCTAATGCGAATTGCCAAGCGGCTAGGCCGCTCGCTACCACCGGGATGGTAAAGCCCGCGGCCAGCAACAAATTGAAGTACGCCGCTGCGGCCAGGCTTCGACTCTTCGCCCACTGAGCGAGAAAGTCGAAGGCCACGGCCACGGTAAACAGCGCGATGGGAAAATGAATCAGCACCACATGCTGCGCATGCTTGGCCAGCAGAACAGTCTTGAGGTCGAACGGATTTACACTCATCGACCCCTCACTGCACTACGACTTTGCCGGTCATCTTTGGGTGAATGGAGCAGAAATATTCGTAAGTGCCGGGTTTGCTGAAAGTGAACGAAAACTTCTCGTCGGTATCCAGCACTTTGGATTTGAAACTTTTGTCGGTACTGACCGCGGTATGCGGAATATCGTCGCGATTTGTCCAGGTGACTGTTGTCCCCACTGGAACCTTCAGCTCCGCGGGTCCGAAGCTGAAATTGTCGATCTTTACTTCTGTCGCATCGGGTTTCTGCTGCGCGGCGGCGGCAGGTAAATTCCTTTCTCCAGCGCGCAGACCCGCGAATGCAACTCCAAACGTGGTCGCAAATAAGACTGCAGTAGACACAATTCTCCTCATGTTTTTTCCTCTCTTTTATTTAGCTACTTTTCTGGAACTTTTTTGTGGTGCTTCTTATGCCAGCGAAGAATCCACTACCGCCAACGCATGCTGGCCGTGCACGTAACTCACATCTGTGATTCCCAGCACGCTTTTCAATTGCTCGGCAGGTACTTTCATCGGTCCAGGTGACGGCGCCTTGCCAGGTTCCGGCTGCGGAAACGCGGTCGATGCGGCAGTGTGAAACGTTACGTTGCCTTCCACCTTTTGCATGGTCTGGTGGATGTGTCCATTCAGAACGGTCACGGATCCAAACTTCTTCAGATACGCGAGGGCCTGTGCGCTATCTTCCGTCCCCCAACCCCACTCCGGATAAACGGACCACAGCGGAATGTGCGCGAACACCACGATCGGCGTGCTGCTCTTCAGATGCTTGACGTCGTCTTCCATCCATTCCAGTTGATCGTGTCCCAGCGTCCCTAGGCCGCCTGCCTTCAAGTTCAGCACGTTGACCAGACCGATAAAGTGGACACCCTTCTTGTCAAAGCTGTACCATCCAGCGCCCTTGGTGTTTTTTCCGTAGCGCTCCATGTATTGCTTGCCGTCGTCGTTCAACATGTCATGCTCGCCGGGGACGTAAAAAATATCTTTAGGAGTGGCGCCTTTCAAAATTTGGTCCACGGTGTCGAATTCTTCCGGCTTTGAGAGGTGGCTGATGTCGCCGGTATGCAACATGAATTCTGCGGGTGTCGACAAGGCATTAACTTTGTCCACCGCGGTCTTGAGCGTCCCCACTACATCCGGATTTGCGGCCTTGTTAAAGCCCATGTGGCTATCGCTGATCTGCACGAAGCTCAGCTCGCCCTTTCCTACTTTGCCGGCCATCTGCGACATCTGACTCATGCTATAGGACTTCAAAACACCACCTTGCATGATGCAGAAGGCGCCTGTTCCCGCCCACGCCATGCACTTCAAGAACCCACGCCGGTCGACGCCATCGTGGTTGTGATCGTGCAGCAGTTCATCTTTAGACCTTGCAGTCATCAATTCCTCCTGGACCTACGTTTCTATAATTTTTTTGGTCTTGCTCAATTTCGGCATCGTCCGGTTGCATCGCTGTGAAACGAGCGGCGCAGGGTTCTGGAATCGAGGGGTTTTCTGCGCCGCCCTTGGACGTGTTTCATGTATGCAGACCTGTGAGGTCCGCCTTTTATTCCATCGACGCTCTGGTGATCTTTTTTGCAAAGTTCAAGAAATTTCAAGAAATGATGACGAAATGGGAATAAAGTCAGGGCTCGGGGAGTTCCTAATAGTGAGCAATCCTGTCCAAGGGAAAGGTTCGGACGTGCTGGACTCACAGGAGCAGGTGCGCTTCGAGACGTTGGTGCTGCCGCATCTCGATGCCGCTTTCAATCTGGCCCGCTGGCTATTGCGCAGCCGCGCCGATGCCGAGGACGCCGCGCAGGAAGCGCTGTTGCGGGCGTACCGGTTCTTTTATGGTTTTCATGGCGGGGATGCTCGGGCCTGGCTCCTGCAAATCGTCCGGAATACTTGTTACACCTGGCTAGACAAAAATCGTAAGGTCAAAGATATGACCGAATTCAATGAAGAAATGCACGGGCTGCCAAGCCCTTCACCTGAAAGCTTGGCCATCGCCAGCAATGACCGCGACCGCCTGTCTGAGGCGCTGAAGTCTTTGCCGCCGCGGTACCGCGAGGTCATCGTGCTTCGGGAGCTCGAAGGATGTTCCTACAAAGAAATTGCCTCGATCACTTCGATTCCCATCGGAACGGTAATGTCCACGCTTTCGCGCGCCCGTAGGCAGCTTCAGCTGGCACTAAGTAATGTTGCGCCCAAGGAGGCCACCCATGGGGTGTGAACGCGCCGATACCTTGGTTCACGGTTACTTCGATAATGAATTGGACGCCCTCAGGGCCGCCGAATTTGAGAGTCATCTCGAACAGTGCCCAGAATGCGTTGCCGCACTGGATGCTCTGGAGTCTCTGCGCTCCACCATAAACGTCGCGCAACCCTACGAAAAGATGTCTCCGGCGTTCCGCAAGAAGATTCTGGCCGACCTTCATGTCAAGGCTGCGATGGGGTCGTTCCCGGCGCGTGCGAAAACGGATTGGCGATGGCTAGCCGTTGCGGCCGCACTTCTCTTGTTGATTTACGGCGGGTGGCGAGTCGCATCTCTTAACCGAATGGATAGCCGTGAAACCCTGATGGCCAGCAAGATTGTCGATGCCCACTTGCGATCGCTGCAACCAGGCCACCTGGAAGATGTCATTTCCACCGATCAACACACCGTAAAACCGTGGTTCGACGGTAAGGTAGACTTTGCTCCGCCGGTTCGTGATTTTACCGAGCAGGGTTTTCCATTACAGGGCGGACGTCTCGATGTGGTGGACAACCGTACCGTTGCGGCGCTGGTGTACGGCCGTCGCAAACATGTCGTGAACGTTTTTATTTGGCCTACTTCTGAAAAGGACGCAACTCCGCGTTCAGGCTCGATACAAGGCTACCAGTGGATCGATTGGCGCAAGCAAGGCATGGAATTCTATGCCGTCTCCGACGCCTCAACCCCTGACCTCCAACAGCTTCAGGGTCTCTTCTCTAACTAATCCTGGCGGCCGTTTCCGGACGCAACTGAGTTGGTAACAAACCCCCGACCTAGGAGTTTAGCTCCTAACAATGTTGCGGATTGTACTGCCCACCCGCAACACATTTGAACTCACTCAGCGTGCGGAGTTCGCGAAACACGTTAAACCTGTAATTCCAAGCCAACCGATAAGGAATTGCCAGCAAATAATTGCAAAAACATTGTCACTCCAACGCACTTAAGAAGTTACAACTTCGCACTGGCAGTACTCTCCGCAAGCTTCGATCATCGTAAAGGTCCCGATTTGCATCGGTACATCGGATCGACGCAGTGCGTGAAAGTTCGCTCAGGTCGCGCGTCATTCACGCGCGCCGCTAGTTCCCTTATCCAGCGAGCAATCCTCAAGCGTTAGCCACGCTTACTCGATGCAAGCACGGACCATCGATCCCAAGGTTTTCGCGATCCAACATCTCAATCAGGAGGCAACACCAATCATGGAGTTTATGTTCCGATCTATGAAAGTGCTGTTCGTAATGGTTTCCGCTGTACTGCTGTATCCAGGTAACGCTTCTGCGCAGCATTACATGCAGACCAACCTGGTTTCCGACATCGTGGGCAACGCCGCAGTCCACGACCCCAATTTAATCAATCCCTGGGGTATCACTCGCAGCACCACCACTCCTTGGTGGGTCAGTGACAATAATGCCGGAGTCTCCACGCTCTACACCGGAACGGGTCAAATCATTCCCATCAACGGGAACGGAACCGTAATCATTCCGCCCCCTAAGAAGGCGCCCGCAGGCACCCTCGCGGCTCCGACAGGCGCGGTGTTCAATGGCAGCGCTGATTTTGTGCTTTCCGATGGGAAAGCAGCACTGTTCATTTTTGTCACTGAGGACGGAACCATCTCCGGATGGAATGGCGGACCGTCGGCCCTCCTCGCGGTGGATAACAACGATAACGGTTCTGCAAACGGAGCAGTCTATAAAGGCGCAACTATAGCGGTCAACAATGGAAAGCGCTTCCTGTACGTTTCAAATTTTCGTGCCGCCACTATCGAAGTCTACGACGCCAATTTCAATCAGGTGCATTTGCCTTCTGACGCCTTCACTGTGAACGCTGACCATGACGGCGACGACGACGATGGCGCCGATCGCATTCCCAAGGGATTCGCGCCGTTCAATGTACAGAACATCGGCGGCAGCTTGTTTGTTACTTACGCCAAGCAGACCGCCGATCGGCACGATAATGTGCCGGGCGCCGGTTTGGGCTTCGTTGAAATTTTCACACCTGCAGGAAAGCACATTGGCCGCCTCCAACACGGCGATTGGTTCAATTCCCCGTGGGGAGTGGTGTGGACGCCGCGAGATTTCGGCGCCTTCAGCAACTCGATCTTGGTGGGAAACTTTGGAAGCGGTTGGGTCGCTGCGTTCAACGGCTTCGACCACAAGTTTGAAGGTTTCGTCAAGGCTCCCGACGATTCCCTGCTGTTCATCGACGGACTTTGGTCCTTGACCTTCGGAAATGAAGGAGCCGCAAGCCCGTCGACAACTCTGTTTTTCAGCGCTGGGCCAGACCATGAGAACCATGGACTCTTCGGAACGTTAACCCCCGTCCCTGCGGAGCAGGACGGTTCCGTAGAATAATCAGACGTACTACTCAACGTGTACGGACGGCCGGGAGAGTCTTCCCGGCCGTCCATTTTTTTGGCCACTGAGCGCACCGCTAGTCAGCGCCTTACATATCAGGTCGCCCACAGAAAAGCATGAGGGGAATACTTCGACGGAACTGGAGGATGGTATGAGTGAGTATGCGGAAGAGAGAGTGAGTGCCCGGTTTGGAAGAAGAGTAAAAACAATACGACTGTCGTTCAGGAAGGATGGACTTAGATAATTATTCTAGATCCATCCCTCTCTGAAGAACAGTCGATGTGATACACAGGGCAGGGTAAAACTTGCACTATGATCGCTGCCGTTACTAATTCAACCTTGACGCCAATATGCCCTTGTCGTCGCCGGTTTTCTGCGCGACCACCGCGGACGATCCGCAAGCTCCGTAATTATCGACCAGCTGATGAACGCTGAAGGCGTTGACACCAGACTTTTGGTTTAACACCGCGCCCTGCAATTCAACGCGCTGCCCAGGCTGCACTTTCGTGCTGCCACTGGAAAGAATGGTGTAAGTCAGATTGTCATTTTCGTTCTTCAACGTGACTCCAGTTAGCGAAGACTGTGTGCAGCCGATGATCGACGCTTCGGACTTGGGTGATTGAACGCCCTGAGCCGCTTCGTTAGCCTTGACGTGGCGGTGATGGATGTACAACGCGACGCCGACCGCGGCGCCCGCTGCAGCTCCTACGCCGATACCAATCGCTTTGCCATTGCCGTAGCTGTAATTAGTTCCTGGGGCCGCCATGTTGCCGGTTCCAGTAGCTCCGGGCATTCCGGGAGTTCCGCCGCCATATTGAGCGGATGCGGTAGTGCCCACTGCGAGACAAAACAAAACGACGCCTGAGACCTTGCCTAATGATCGTGAAAACATAATTCACTTTTTTCCTCTCTGAGATTGATTGGAGGCCAGAAACAATTTCAACTACCGGCTCTCTTGAGTGGGAATTGTGCCTGGCGGGAAGACCAAGGTTGTCGCGGTAACGCAAAAACGTTGTCAACAAGCAGCCCCTAAATTGTCTCAAGGAGCGCCGGGCCGAAAGATGCAAAAACTCGAATGTTTACGCTGGAAAGAATCTCAAAGGCTGATTGCGTGGGCGGCTTCGTGAATGACTTGTGGCGCGCGCGGCAGCCTGACCAAAAAAGTGGTTCCTAACGTGGAAGTCTCTTGCACCGCCACGGAACCGCCGTGGTCATGAATTACTTTGCTGACTATGGCTAGTCCCAAGCCGGTGCCATTTGATTTCCCGGAACTCACAAATGGATCGAATAACGTGTGACAAATGGCGGACGGTACGCCGGAGCCGTGATCGATTACGCGAATCTCAAACAACGTGGGCGAGGAGTGTAGTTCAATCTCGATTTCACCTTGCGTGGTGACGGTAGCCTCGCAAGCATTCAGCACCAGGTTAAAAAAGACACGTTCAATCTTTTGCGGATCGAAAGTGCCACGCATATCCCCGGTGGTTCGAATCACAATTTCCCGGTTGCGCATTTCCGGCCGCGCGCGCACGGCGTCCACGGCGTGACGAATCGTATTGTCTATGGAGGCGGGGCGTGGCGAAATCGACCCTTCCCCTCGAGAAAGTTCGCGCAGCGAATCCAGCAAGTCAGTCATTTGCTCGGAAGCGGTTTTAATTTCGCTGTAGATGTCGTCGCGATTGAGCTTTAACTTTTCCGCTTCGTAAAGGAATTCGGCGTTAGCCACCACGGCGGCCAGGTAATGCCGCAAATCGTGAGAAATGGAACTCGCCGCTCTACCAAGCGCGGCGATTCTCTCGTTCGCAAAACGTCTCTGCTCCGCAGCGAGCAATTCGCCACGCATCTTGGAAAAAGCTTCTCCAAGTTCCGCGACTTCGCTGCTGCCACGGGGATTAATGGAGTAAACGTAGTCGCCACCCGCCAGCGCTCGAACGCCCGCGACAAGATCATCCAAAGGATGGGTGATGGTGCGCGAAACGAAACTCAGCAGCAGTCCAGCCAGCACAATGGCAGACACGCCCAAAAGGATAATGGTGCGATTCAACCGCCGGAGATAGGCATTGGCAGGCTCGAGTGACATAAGTACATAGCACCGCACATCCGCCGGCGGCCCTGCGTGCAGCAACACATCCGCAGCTTGGTAGGAACTTGAGCCCAACTCCAGCTCTTGAGACTTGGTGGAACCGGACCACTCCGCTCGCATTCGGCCCAGCGCCTTTTGTTCCGAGGGAGAGAGAGTTGTAGCAATGATTTGATCGCCGGTAACCAGCGCGATCTGGCTACCCGCCGCCAACGACAACTGTGCCGCGACACTCGAATCAATTTGATACCCAAGGGCGATGATGCCAACCTGTCTCTGGTTATTCCCGGCCCCCGCAAAAATGGTATGGAGGAAGACGCGGTAGAGTTGGCCTTGACCGTACCACCACGCCGAATCGTCGCCCTGTTCGATGGATCTTTTGAGACTAGCTTCAGCGAGCCGGGCATTCCATCCGTGCTCGGACACATGAAAACCGTAGATCTGTCCATCCGGACTGGACAACACGAAGAGTTGGCTGCCAGCCAGCTTCCAGAACGGTTCCGAAGCGTCTTGAATAGTCAGCGCATGCTGCGTTGCGAGCACGGCTTTGAGGGGCGGCAGTTCAGCCATCAAGGCTGCCGTCCGCGAGAGTTCAATGTCACGCTGCCGTTGCACATTCTCAAACGCGTGCAGTGAGGCGTCCGTACTTTGTTGCACGCCATCGGCAATCTCCGCGCGCACAATGTGACGAACGATTACCAGCAGCGATCCCAATAGAGCGCAGATGATCAGCAGGGTGCCAACGAGAAGCTGGGTGCGCAATCGCAGGCGCGCCATGAGTCTCCAAGCGGGCGGCATTACTTCTCGGAAGAGAGCCCCGAATCGCTGGGTGAGAATTTGTAGCCAGAGCCATGCATGGTGAGGAAGTACCGCGGATTAGCCGGGTCGGGTTCGAGTTTTTGGCGCAGACGCAGTACGTGGTTATCCACGGTCCGTGTGGTCGGATAATTTTGATAGCCCCACACTTCGTTCAGCAATTCTTCCCTGGAAATTACCCGCGACGGGAAATTTGCGAAGTATTTCAGCAATTTGTATTCCTGGGCTGTGAAGGTCAGCGATTTTGCGCCGCGGGTAGCCACCATGCTGGTAAAGTCCACCAACACTTCGTCAAAAGCCAGTACATCATGTTGGCTTCCCGGACTGGAAGCCTCCGCCGGCTGGCCACTCCGGCGCATCGCGCGTCGCACCCGCGCCAGTAGTTCCTTGGGGCTGAACGGCTTGGTCACGTAGTCATCCGCGCCCAGTTCCAGCAGTAGTACTTTGTCTTCCACCTCATTGTTGGCGCTCAGCACAATCACCGGGACAGATGCGGAGTGAGCCTTGAACGCACGGCAAACTTCTTTACCGGGCATGTACGGAAGCTTCAGATCCAGCACCACCACGTTGGGGCTTTGCTTTCGAAAGCTTTCCAGACCAGCGACACCGTCCGAAGCAATCTGCACCGTAAAACCGTCAGCTTCGAACAGACGCTGCAAAGTTCGTTGCATCGGGCGGCTATCTTCGACTACCAGTACCGTATCCATGGTTTTCCTTTGGACCGGACGGCAAACATCCCGTCGAGCGGCTACGCTATGCGGTAGAACGGTAGTGTTATTATACAACTACGCTCCAGACCAGCCTTCGTTTCCCTTCTAGTTTCACACCATTGCCCGCAAATACCGCTCGGTCATCTAAATTAGACGGCTAAGCAGGTAAATTTATTCCGCGGGCGTCATAGCTGCCGCAACAGGAAAGATAAGATATTCCGCCTGACGCCTTGTCAGGACGGTGTTAGGAGATTGTCAACAAATTGTAAAATCGCGATTTTAGAAGAACTTACAATGCTCTGCGGCGCTTGGCCTGCTCGGACTTACGGCTCGAAATCAGGGATGGTCATAGTCGGGTTTAGGAGCTGGAACGTAATCCAGTCCGTATTTGTTTTTGTGCGCCAACGTGAAATTAGGCACCTCGGTAAGATGTAACAACCCCAGACTCCGCGAAGACTCCGAAACCGTTACCACTCGTGTCAACTCTTGTAATTGCTCCGGCACGCTCCGTTCGTACCACACGTGCATTTCATATCGCCCGTCCGGAACGTCGCGTATGGTCACGTTTCCGTTGCGGTCCGAAAGCGCAAAATACGGCGTATCGACCGATAACACCACCGCGCTCATTTCCGCGTGGATGTTGCAGAACAGGAAGCTCACGCCGGGTCGATCGAATTTGACGCTGCGCTTGGTCCCTGATTCATACAACCCCAGATCAAAACGCCGCCCATCGTAGAGCGAAAAAATATTGTGAAAGAAGGGATCCTGATTCGGGAATTCCACCATGGTCCCCAGCCGCACAATCAACACATGCGGCTCGAAAGTCTTGTTCCGTTGCACCAGTTGCGGGGAATTTGGCAACCTGCTGGAGACCGCGACAGCCGCGCCCATCGGATCAAGAGGCACCAGCCAGATCGCTGCGTTGGAGGCATCCGGCGCTTTGCTTCCCGAGGTTTTCGCGGCATCTGTCGCGTTGGGCCGCGCAATCTCCACTGTAGCGGAAACTAATTTTTGCTGCGCGCGGATTTGCGACCCGCCCAGACCTGCCGCCAACAGGATCAAGCTGCCGAGCGCCTTGAAAAACCTGCTCATTTCTTCGCCCGCGTCAAAACGCATACCCTAAGCTCATAATCACCTGATTGGCAATGTACGCGTTGCCATTCAATGGATTGGTTTGCAGCCGTTTATATTCCATCGAAAACAGCACATCCGACCGCACTCGATAAATAAAATTAACAAATGGACTCTGGTTCCTGGAAATCGAGTAACCGTAATAAACCGCAGTCGCCGGGAATCGTTTCAATTCCCCGGCAAACGGCACGTCTTCCCCGTAGGCGAAGTTGACTTCGAAATTGGGTTTCGGTTTGAACTTCAATTGTAGCCAGCCCCCAGTAGAGTCCAGTCCATAAATCTCCGTGTTTGCGTTGTAGAGGGACCCGGAGAGCAGAATACTCTGCCCGACTCCGCCGCCCAATCCGCCGACTGCGCGTCCGCGATAAAACTCCGCGCTGAAATCAAGGAACTCTCCGAGTGGCACAGTTACATCAGTAACGCCGGCCCACCCATCAACCGCTCGGCCGAAGGCCCAGTTCTGACGTCCATAATAGCCGCCGATTCCAACATTCAAATCCCGTCCAAAAATGCGCTGGCTATAGCCGATGTGCGTGGCGAAAGCAGGCTGCCCCGATTCTTCTCCCACGCTGGGGTTACGATAGCTCTGCAGCGGAATATCACCCGTCAACGAATCCAGAATGCCGGCCTGGATTCGAATCCCTGAATTTTCAGAGAGCGCGAACCGATGTTCGATGCGCACCTGCGGAGTCCAGCTCCACAGATTACCGGTATAAGACAGCGCGGGAATTGCCAGAGAACTGAGCGTCGTGGGAGTAAGCGGCGCGAAGAAAATGGCATCCTGTCCCGCAACTATAGAGGTATTCGCCCAATCCAGGCGCACCGTTCCGGTGCGCAAACGGACCACTCCGAATGCCGCGCCATTCGGTACATTCGGAAAGCCCCCGGCAAAATCGAATTTCACATTCGCGCTGGTGCGGGCCCCGGCAATATCCGGCCCGAAAGTTTCAACTCCAATTTGCGATTGACGAAGTGAGCCCGAAAAGGATCCCGCTACTCCGGGGGCCACGGGTGGCACGGCAAATTGAGGGATGTCGAGATTATCCACCGAGCCGCGGGTGACCGCGGTGTTGAGAAGTACCAGGCCAGACAACCGCACGCGATATTTTGAACCGCTTTCCACTTTGGTCTGGCTTTGCTCAACAATTTTGTCGTTCATCAATTCCTGGTCCTCTTCCAACTTGGAGACTCTCCGTTGCAGATCTCCATGTGAAGAATCGTCAGTTGACCGTCCTTGCCCCAGCGAACTTGCCGAAGCTGAGGACAACGATGACGAGTACGGCTGGGATGCAGACGACACCTGTGATCCCGCCGGACCCGCTTCGTAAAGCGCCGGGGTGCTGCCGGTTTTGGCCGCCAGCTGCTCTTTGGTTTGACTAAGTTCGGTCCGCAGCTGTTCGGCCTCTCGCAGCGCTTCCTGCTGCGCATTCCGCAACTGACTCATTTGTGAATTCAGAGTTTCAACCTGCGACTGCAAGCGGTTCACCGACGCTACCAAAGCCTTTATGTCCGCGGCCATCTCTGTTGACGCTGGAGTTGGAGCAGCGGCAGCGCTTTGACATCTGGCCGCAAGCGGCAAAAAGGCAAAAAGTCCTGTCATCGCAATGATCTTGAAATGAAGTTGGAAGCCCCGTTTTTTTTGCATGGTGATCCTCTTTGTCGACGATGATTGCTCGTTGACAATCGCTACGAAATTTATTTTCCCGGAATACAGAGCAGCGGGGTGTATTACTGCCGCCTCTCCCAACACTGCCGTGTCTGTATACAAATCCAATATCAAAGTGGCCAGCAGATCACATCATCTGGGTTTATAGGATGCCGAAACTCTGAAATTCGCCTCGCTCTTCAACTTGAATACCTAAGCCACCAGCGCACCCCAGTGCCAAAAACGTTACACAAGTTGGACAATCGCGTGACCTCTCCGTGGCACTTCTGCGCTCAGACCCAATTACCGTATCTCCTCCGCAGCACAAATTTAAACAACGCAAAGGAAGGGATGAAATGGAGAAAGAAAAAAGTTTTATGAACCGTTCAGTGAATCGGAGGTCGCTCCTCAAGACCGGCGCGTTGGCAGGTGGCGCCGTCGCCATCGGAGCCGGCCTAGCGGGTACCGCCACGAGCGCGTTCGCCGACGAGAGCAAAAGCCGTGTCACAAAAGGGGATATTGCCATTCTCACGTTTCTAAGCGCCCTCGAGCAGGTCGAAGCCGATCTCTGGATACAGTACGCCGAACTTGGCGGAGCCACGACTCAAAAAAACTCGTCTCCGATCGATATCCCATTCAAAACCGGACTGGCTCCCGACTACATTACCGGCCTTCTAGTGTTAGACGGCGATATGCCCCAATATATTGCCGACAACACCGACGACGAAATCAGCCACCACAGATTTCTGAATAATTACCTGGAGTCCAAAGGCGCAAAACAGATCGATCTGAGCAGTTTCGCCAGTCTCCCGCCTAGCCAAGTAACCGGAGTTCCGCAGACGGGCCGCCTCACCAACTTGCAGAATTTGACCATTGACACCTCATGGTGGACCCGTTATCGCAGCGACAGCGCGAACCCGGATTTTGGAGGAACTTTCGAGAATGCCGTTCCAGACCTCGCCAAGGGACAACATTCAGCTATCCCCGTAAGCAACGCCGACCTCGGTGTGGACGGCAACGGCAACATTTCCAACCACCTTCAGGCTATTGCCTTTACCGCGGGGTTCCACTTTGCGTTTATCGAGCAAGGCGGCAGCAGCTTGTATCCCGCCCTGGCCCAAAAAGTCACCGACTTGGAAGTCTTGCGTGTGCTGCTGAGCATCGGTGGTAGCGAAATCATGCACTTCCAAACCTGGCACGACAAAGCGGGCAACGCCACTAACATCACGGACGGTAATTTGACCTTCCCCAAGCTCAACATCGGGGTCGATCCGAATACGGGAGTGGCCAGTACCGATGCCGCTAATTCGTTCCAGACCAATTTAATCATGCCCGAACCGACGCTATTCCTGGATCCCAAGTTGGGGCCAGTATCAATCATCCGTCCAACGTCCACAGCCCAGGGCGGAGCCGTAGCGTCCGTCGTCAGCTTTGTTAAGGATGGACTATTCCTCGACCCAGCTACCGGGCAAAATACCGGAATTGTGAATGTGCTCATGCGCTTGGCTGAAGAAGCCGATGAGGCTCGCAGGGGGTTCTAGGTCGCTAATAAAAGCGTGGCCGGAACCACCGGTCACACTTCAAGTTCAATCACTTGTTACATAACCACGAAGGGCCGGGCTCTCGGTAAGGAGTCCGGCCCGTTTCACGTCTCGAACCACAAACAGATTGTAGCCGTTGTTTGCAGTGCGCTATCGTGGCACCCGCCTAGCCCAAAACGGGAGGTCCATGATGACATCGTCTATAACTTCGTGTGTTTTATGTAGTCGTAGAGAAATTCTTAAAGCGAGCGGAGCGCTGCTTTTGCCGCTCACAATTCCTGGCGCGATTCATGCTCTTGAAGCTCAATCTTTGTCCACCGCGAACGGTGGAACCGATCCATATCCAATTCCCTGGCTCGATAAAAACGGCAGTCACAACCAGCCCGCGGCCCTCAACCTCGAACCGTCACACATATATCATTTCAAGGGTCGGGTAGCACGCTGCAGCACCTTCACCGGAATGGGCACGGATAACAAGGGAAATCGAATCGCCTTTGGTAGCGCTACTACCGATTATGGCCTGATGCAGGGCGAATATTGGGCCGGGCGAGTAACGCAACAAGGGGCCTTCACACACATTTGACTTACGCTATTTCAGGGACAGGCTGCCCCTGCCAATCAGATTCATGACTTTCATCCTCCCATCTCGCCATCAGGACTTTACTGGGTTGTTGCCGTTCCCGATGGTGGTGCAAAATTCAGTCCCGATGGTAATACCTGCACCGTAGAGATGCGTGACGTCGCGGTCGTGGATCAACCGCGCTGGCCGGCGCTCGACTCGGTAGCCACTCCCGCACGGATGAGCTTCAAAATCGTTTGGAAATCAAATGGACAGACCGTGCGATATGAAGACGCTTCCCGGCATTTCCGTTTTTCCGGCACGGCGGCGAGCTGCCAACTGGAAGCACATGTTGAAGTGCCCTCCGCGGGTTTCTCGTGGAAGTCCGATCCGCTCGAAACCTCCAAATGTGACTTTGCCATCATCGGCGATGAAGCAAACGGACGCTATTTCGATAGCTAGGCTATTCAGCGTCGCCGCCCTTTTAACTACGCCGAGTAACCGCACTTCGAACTGCGACGCCCGTTCGAACGACTGGCGCATTCGAATGACAGTCCCGTTCGAATGATTTCTGTTTCACGTGAAACAAGAATTTTGTCGTACTTCTGCCGACTGCTGGATACAGAAGTACAAATTGTCGGCCCTCTGACATTCTGCGTCTGACATTTTGCGCCGCATGTTCGCGGATTCATTCCCCGGCTTTAGTCGCTAGACCTTCTACGACCGCGATATTTTGGATCAACTCCTGAGGAAGTCCGTGGCGCTCCCTTAAATATTCGGGGCTGTTGTACGACACCCAGACTTTGCCTTGGGCGTCTTCCCAGACCAGCAATTTCAGCGGAAGGTCGATGGCGCTGCTGGGCGACGCCAACATCAGCGGGGTGCCAGCCTTGGGGTTGCCAAAAATGAGCAACTTGGTAGGCCGCATTTTCAATCCCACTTTTTCCGCCTCTCCACAGTGGTCGATCAACGCGAACACCGCGATTCCCTTGGATTTGAGTATGTTCTGAAGCGCTTCAACCGTTTGTTCCACAGAGTGTTTACTGGGTTTGTTGACTATTCCGTTGTTTGTCGCGGTTGCCATAAATCTGGCCTCCTAACCAATTGATGTCGGCATGGACTGAAACCTTTCACGCGTTTCTGCGTTCATACCAGTAAGACCTATGCGCAAGCACCTGCTTCAGGCAATTATCGCGCTCATTCCCGCGTGTATCACCATTCCTGCCCATGCGCAGGACGCTGCCAAGATTGTAGACCAGTACATTAAAGCCGAGGGCGGTTCAAAAGTTTTAACGAGGCTCAATACCCTCACCCTCGAAGGTACCTTTGCCAACAGCGCGAATGACAAGGCTGGCACGTACACCCTGATTACCAAGCAATCAAACCGCTACTATTCAGAACTCGTCGATGGCGATCGAACCTCAATCGAGGCCTACAACGGGAAATCCGCCTGGCACCAGAACGCCGGCGAACTTGCGACCCTGGTGGGGCCGGAAGGCGCACAACTGGAAGCTGCAGGCCAGTACTACAATTCGCGGCTGCTCAATGCAAAAAAGAACAAACTGGGAATCGCTTTTATTTGGCATGCGCAGGTGCGTGGGAAGGACGCGCTGCAGATTGAAGTAACCACGTCAGGGGGGCTGAAGCGCGAAATATTCTTCGATCCACAGACCCACCTTATCGTGAAAGAAGCCGCCATGATCGGTGGCATCGATGAGCAAATGCTGTACGACGATTACCGCACCCAGGATGGTGTGAAGCTTCCGTTCAAAATCGAATTACACCGTGGAAACGATGTTTACTACATCACTGTCACTCGCGCGGTTGTCAACGGCAACGTGGGCGAGAGAGTTTTCGATTTTCCTAAGAAATCACAGGTACAGTTGCCTGATCTGAAAGCGCTGTTCAAGGAAATCGACGACAATCAGAAAGCCATCGATAAAATAAAGGAAAATTACACCGGCACCCGCGCGGAAGAAGAAACCGAATACGACAAAACCGGAAAAGTGACCAAACGCGAGGCCAAGGAGTACACCTTCTTCTATTTGGACGGCGACGAGATTTCCACGCTAATCAGCAAAGACGGCAAGCCCCTCGGTGAAGAAGAACAAAAGAAGGAAAACGAAAAAACGCAGAAAGAAATTCGCGAGCACGAGAAGAAAGACGCCAAAGATAAAGAAAAAGCAAAGAAAGATGATGATGACCCGGGCATCGAGGTCTTCCTGCGAGCATGCCAGTTTGTGAATCCCAGACGCGAGCGCTTCCGCGGACAGGACGTACTTGTTTTTGATTTCGAGCCGAATCCAGAGTTTAAGCCCCACAAACTCGCGGAAAAACTGGTGCAGAAGCTCGCGGGCGTTGTTTGGATCGACGAAAAGAGCCACGACGTGGCGCGCCTCGAAGCTTATTTTGTAGGCGACTTCAAGTTAGCCGCAGGTATGCTGGCCAATTTGCAGAAAGGTACGAGCTTCGTTTTTGAGCAAGCGTTTACCAACAACGAAGTATGGCTGCCGACCTACGCAGAAGTTCATGTTGGCGTTCGCGTCTTGCTGGTGAAAGGCTTTAAGGTAAACGCCGTGATCCGCTATTCGGACTACAAGAGATTCAACGTGCAAAGCATATCCACCGTAGGCAAGCCAAAAGGCGGCACGGATACACCCGCTGTCGGGCCATCAGAAACTCCGCATGCTCCCGAGCCACAATAACCCGCCAATTGGAAGAAATTGTCAATTAAACATTGGTGCCGCTACTTCGGAAAATGACGCGAGTGAAATTCCAGCGATGCTGGCAGATGTTCGGCGAAGTACGAGGCGTCATGGCGGCCTGCGTAGATGTGAAATTCGTGAGGAATTTGTCGAGACGCCAGTACTTTATCTAAAGCAATCGCTCCAGCCTCAAAGCCAAAGTCATCCTGGTCTCCACAATCAAAATAAATATTCAGATGCGCCACATTTGCCGTTCGTGCAATGACGATCGGGTTGTGCGCCTGCCAGAAAACGGGATCGGGCGGATTTCCAAAAGCGTTACCGAGCACGCGAGCCCTGGGCGAATCTGGCAGCGCCCCGGCAAGGAAATTGGGAAGTTTCTCGATCAGTGCGGCACTGTGAGCGCTTACTGACGAAAAAAGTTGTGGATGCCGAACCGCTAAATACAGAGCACCATAACCGCCCATCGAAATTCCGGAGATGGCTCGATTGGCCCGGCCTGCTGCCACTCGATAATGCTTTTCCACGTAGGGAAAAAACTCCTGCAACAAAAAATCCTCGTAACGCTCTTTGCCATCACGGGCGTTGATATAAAACGTGGAGCGAGCATCGGGCGTGGCGATTAGAAAATCTTTGAGCTCGCCTTTGTCGCGCATGTCCTCCAACAGATTCCATGCGCCGGAATGGACAAAGAATTGTTCGTTATCTCCCAGACCGTGAAAAAAATACAAGACAGGGAAAGTCCGCGCTTTATCAGCATCAAACGAAGCTGGAAGAACGATGCAGTAAGGCACAGAACGAGCCAGGATTTTGCTGGGCAGAGAATTGCATTCAACCCGACCGGTTGCCAGTGTCGGGCGCGGCAGGAAGACGAAGCAAATTAGTAAGCACAATTCGACGCATCGTCGCGGCAGTCTATTCATAACGAAGAGCGTCGACAGGATTGAGCTTGGCTGCACGGGAAGCAGGATAGAGCCCAGCAGCGAGACTCACAAGCACCGCGAAGACAAGCGCAGCCAGCACCAACCACCACGGAACCGAAGAGAGCTCTATCGAATTGAGATTTTGGCGGTGCAGATACACGTTAGTGCCGTAGGTGACCAGGCGACCCAATAACCAGCCAAAAATCACGCCAAGTATTCCGCCCAGCAAACCCATGACCCCAGCTTCGACAAAGAAAAGCCGCTGCACATCGGAATCCGCGGCGCCCAGAGCTTTCAACACGCCGATCTCGCGCCGGCGCTCTAGAATGGACATGACTAGGGTATTGACGATGCCGAGGGTGGCGACTGCTAGCGCCAAGGCGCCAAATATTCCCAACAGTGAATCAAAGACGGAGAAAAAAGTCCGTAGTGATTTGGAGGCATCCAGTAGAGAGAACGCATTGAAGCCGAGATTCTTGATGGAGGCTTCGACAGCCTCAACCTGCGACGGAGACTTGGCGCGAACCGAAAGCGAAGCATACGTAGTTTTGTTGGCGGCCGAATCGCGCACGATGTCCCGCAGATCATTCACCTGCGCAGCGCGCAGCGTTGCCGCAGTCTCGAGAGGTATCAGCAGGCGCGCGTTGCCGTAGCCGCCGTATCCTGCAGCAGGCTCAGTTTCCACGACGCCAATGATCTTGAGGCGCAGCTCTTTTGGAACTACAGAAAAACCGCCCGAAGACTCCGCCGCGTGATCCGCAGAACTGGCGCCATTCGCTTGCAGCGCTTGGCGTTCTGCGTAACGCAGCACCAAATCCTGCCCAATCAGCGAATCGGTATGTTCAGAAAGCTCCTTCGCAAATTCAATTTGCAGAATAGCTTCATCGGCGGCCGGCGATGAAAAAAAGTGGCCCTTCATGCCATCAAATGAGCCTGAATTTCTAGACGACTCCGGCATTCCCGCGACTACAGTCGCGAAAGGCTTATTGTTGAAGCGCACTTCCGTGAAGAAACGGATCTGCGGATAGACTTCCACTACATTAGGAAACTTCTCGATTTCTTTGCGAGCATCTTCATCAAGCGCGCGGACAGGTTTCCCGGGCTGCTCTTCCCGTTGCGGCCGGCCCGCTCCGCGAAAATTGTTTTTGGACGTTACCAAAATTGTATCGAACAGTCCGCTCTGCGAAAGCCGCTTGGAAGCGAGCTCTTGAAGGCCTACGCCAAGCGAAAGCATCGCCACGAGAGAAGCTACTCCTACAGCGACGCCAAGAGTGGTAAGGGCGTTGCGAAATAACGCTTCGCGCAGATTGCGCAGCGCCAGATCGGTGAGGTCCCGGGCTTTCATTGCGCAAAACCCGTCGCGGTCGATGTGGACAGCAGCTTGCCGTCGCCCATGATGGCCAGGCGGTCCGCAAATTTTTCCGCCAGCGCGCGCTCGTGGGTAACCATCACGATGGTCATGCCGTACTTTGTTTGTTCCTGCAGCAACGTCAAAATGGCTTCGCCGGTGGCAGAATCAAGATTCCCGGTTGGCTCATCGGCGAGAAGGATTTTCGGGCGATTGACCAGTGCGCGCGCAATTGCCACGCGCTGCTGCTCGCCGCCGGAGAGTTCCACGGGGCGGTGGCCTAGCCGGTGCATCAGCCGCACGCGTTCGAGTGCTTCCCGCACCCGGCCGGGGCGCTCCGTGCGATCAACTTCCGCAAGGCGAAGCGGCAGCTCGACATTTTCTTCCAGTGTCATGCGCGTGAGCAGATTGAAGGACTGAAAAACCATTCCGACGGTATTGCGCCGATAGCGCGCCAGCTCCAGAGAAGAAAGCGTGGCGATATCCTGCCCATTCGAAACAATGGAGCCGGAGGTCGGGCGATCCAGCCCTCCGATTAAATTCAACAATGTTGATTTGCCGGAACCTGAAGAGCCGAGAAGAGCGAGAAATTCATTTTGGGCAACGACCAGAGAAAGATCATCGACAGCGCGCACGCTGCTCGCACCCATGGCGTAGTAGCGGGAGATATGATCGAGTTGGATGGCCGGGACGGGAAGGGGCACGAGTTTGGCGTCAATCTTCGTTTCAATCAATGATACGTGGGAACGGGGATAAAAATTTCACCTTAGGCCAAATAATGCTGACCCAAGGAAAGTGCATATGAAAAAGGCCATTCGAGGGGTCGCGACCTCGCTTGCGTTCATCCTGCTGATGGCGATAGTTGCACGGATTACCTTCGCGTGGGATCAGGCTCGCAAAATTCCGCCCGGAGTTTTGGCGATTGTTCCATTCCAGCAGGAAACCGGGAACATCGCTTATTCGCTGGCGCAAGGCAAAGGCTTCGGCTCGGTGTTTCGCACGGATACCGGCCCAACCGCTTGGCTTGCGCCCGTTTATCCGTCGCTGCTTGGAGGGATATTTAAGATTTTTGGAAATTTCACGACGCGGGCGTTTTTCGCTGTAGCCTTCCTGAATATTATTTTTTCCTCGGCGGCTTGCGTGCCGATTTACTTTGCGGGGAAACGAATAGGCGGTTTGGGCGTGGCCAGCTTGGCGGCGTGGCTGTGGGCACTTTTTCCGAATGCCATCATGATGCCCTTCGAATGGATTTGGGATACTTCCCTGTCGGCGCTCCTAGCGGCCACAATTTTGTGGTCGACTCTGGCGCTCACGGAATCGAACCGCGTTCTCAATTGGTGTGCATACGGGCTGTTGTGGGGATTCGCGCTGATGACCAATCCAGCGCTGGGCACACTGCTGCCATTTCTGCTGGGATGGCTTGCCTGCCGCGGTGGGCAATCCTATTGCGGTCTGGGCGAAAGCCGTCAGCGATGGGTGCGTGTAGCGTTGGCAACCGGCGTCGCCATTCTATGCTGCGTGCCGTGGACAGTCCGCAACTACTCCGCTTTTCATCGATTTATCCCCTTGCGCTCGAACCTGCCGTTCGAGCTGTGGCTCGGCAACAATGACATTTTCGATGAGCACGCCCCGAACGGCAGAAAGGTGATCACCAGAACGGAAGAAACAAGAAGATATGCGCAGCTCGGAGAGACGGCGTATATGCAAGAGAAATGGCAATTAGCCATTTCTTTTGTGGCATCACATCCTGACTTGGAGTTGCGATTAACGCGAAGAAAGTTCGCTACTTTTTGGACCGGCGTGGAATCTCCATTCAAAACATTCCGCGAAACGGATTCCAACTTAGTCAGGGGAATATTGTTGTGCAGCTTGCTTACTGCAGTCGGAGCGTTTGGCGGATTACTGGTCTTGTGGCGAAGACGAAGCGCAGCAGCTTTTCCACTCGCGGTATTCCCGTTAATTTTTCCGTGCTTATATTACGTTACGCACGCGGACCTTCGCTATCGCCACCCCATTGATCCGGTGCTCTGCCTGCTCACCGCAATTGCCGCCACGCCAGCGTGGGAACTTGTTCGTGCTAGGGAACATAGCGAAGCTGGTGCGGCTGCGGAAGGTGCAGCGGGCGGTGCGGGTCTTCCATAAGACTTTCGTTCGGAGCATCGAATTAATGCATTACTTCCCTGCTGCCCAGTCTTTCTCCCGGGTTCCTGCCTAGCTATTCGACTGATGTGCGCGCCCATAAAGTTCTGCAAACTGGGCTCAGGAGGAATTAGAAATGGGAAGCGCACTGGTAGAGATTTCTAACCAATTAGCGGCCGCCGCAGAGCGCGCCGGTTCTTCGGTAGTCAATGTTGGCGGGCGATCGCACGGAAGTTCCAGCGGAATCCATTGGCGGCGGGACGTGGTTGTTACCGCGAATCACACCGTGAAGCGCGATGAAGATATCGCCGTGACGTTGCCGGACGGGCGGTCGTCGAAGGCCACACTGGTAGGCCGTGATGGTGGCACGGATGTCGCGGTACTAAAGGTGGAGGGGCTCGGTGAATCTCCCGCGCAATTTAGCGACGCGTCGGCAGCTCGCGTCGGCAATCTGGCGTTGGTGCTGGGCCGCCACCAGGAAAATGGCTTGATGGCCTCACTCGGAGCGGTGAGCCTGGTTGCTGATTCTCGCCGAACCTGGGCGGGAGGAACGCTTGATCGTTACATCCGCTTGGATGTCGCGCTTTATCCCGGCTCGTCCGGAGGCAGCGTCGTTGACGTGGAAGGTCGAATTATTGGTATGGCCACGGCGGCACTATCGCGCGTAGCGCCTCTTACCGTTCCTGTCTCGACGGTGAACCGCGTAGCCGCGACGTTGCTGGAAAAAGGGCACATTCCGCGCGGGTATCTGGGGATCGGTTTGCAGCCGGTTTCGATTCCTGCCGAACTGAAGACCAAACTCTCGCTGGGCAACACCAATGGAATTATTGTTCTGAGCGTCGAGCCGGGCGGTCCCGCGGAACGCGGAGGCTTGATGATCGGCGACATCCTCGTAACCTTGGAAGGCCATGCGTTGGAACAGACCGACGACTTGCAGGCGGTCTTGAATGCCGAGGCGGTAGGAAAGTCCAGGAAAGTTCAAGCCATACGAGGCGGCAAACTCATCGAGTTGTCCGTCCAAATCGCAGAACGGCCGCGCAGGAGCTAACGTCATGGCACAAGCGGGATTTGGAGAAGTCGCCGAAGCTCTGCGGCGCACCACGGTGCAAGTGAGCAGCGGCGGGCGAGGATTCGGATCCGGCGTTATCCTCGGTGCAGACGGTTTAATCGTCACCAACGCACATGTGGTGCGGTCTTCGCACGCGCAGGTGAAACTCTGGGACGGGCGCACTTTGGATGCTGCCGTAACTTCGCGTGATCTGGCGCGAGATTTGGCAGCCTTGCTTGCTTCCGCCTCCGGTCTGCCGGCGGCAACTCTGGCGGATTCAAGCAAAGCCCGAGTGGGAGAACTGGTGTTAGCGGTTGGCAATCCGCTCGGATTTGTCGGCGCTTTGAGCACCGGGATAATTCACGCTGCAGGCTCGGTGCACGGTCTGGGCATGAGCTCGTGGTTGCAGGCCGATGTAAAACTCGCTCCCGGAAATTCGGGCGGGCCGCTAGCAAATGCCCAAGGTCAAGTCTTGGGCATCAATACGATGGTGGCAGGTGGTCTGGCGCTCGCCATCCCCAGTAATGACCTCGCGCGATTTCTTGCCAACGGGCCTTCGCATTCTGTACTCGGCGTCGAAGTCCGTCCGGTTCGGATGGTTGTACGCGACGAAAACAGAATTGGATTGCTGGTAATGGCAGTCACTCCTGGAGGACCCGCGAACATGGCGTCACTCATGATCGGCGACATCCTGATTGGGGTCGAAAGTGAGTTGTTCCGTTCCGCCAGCGACCTGCAGATCGCCCTTCAGGGCACCGCTGAACGCATTTTGCATCTGCTCTTTATTCGGGGGGACAGACGAAATATTCGCCGGGTTGCTGTCAGACTCGGGATGGCCCGTCGCGTCGCCGCATGATTCGCGTTTTGATCGTTGCGTCGTCTTCTATTTCACAGCGTGGATTGGAGAATTTGTTGCGGGCCAGCACGTCCTTGCAGGTTGTAGGTGTTCTTTCGGACTTAGGGCAGCTTTCCGAGAACCTCGAAGAATTGCAACCCGACGTGCTGATCGCCGAAGTCACGGGTCAAGATAGAACACTGCCGGAGGAAATCCTGAAGCTATCGGAAGAAGTTCCGGTGGCGATCGTCCTCTTGGTCGACGATGCAAATTCGGAGCGGGACCTGGATGCTTTGCGTAACGGCGTCAGAGCCGTGCTGCCGCGAAACATGAGCTCGGTTGGAATCGTCGCGGCAGTGGAAGCTGTTGGCGCAGGGCTGGCTGTACTGCTGCCCGAAGGCGTCGACACTCTTCTGCGAG
This sequence comes from Verrucomicrobiia bacterium, assembly GCA_035482155.1. Lineage (GTDB taxonomy): Bacteria > Acidobacteriota > Terriglobia > Acidiferrales > UBA7541 > Acidiferrum. The sequence goes on from DATHRB010000034.1 coordinate 217,237, forward strand.
AAAGCACCGCATCGCACCGGGCGGTGTCACCGCCGCTGGTTGAGGCGTTAACCCCGCGCGAAATTGAAGTCTTGGGCATGATGGTTGAGGGATGGGGAAATAAGGAAATTTCCACGCGTCTAGGCATCTCGGAGCATACCGTCAAATTCCATGTGGCGTCGATAATGGGTAAGTTGAACGCCTCCAGCCGCACTGAAGCAGTTACTTCTGGAATTCGCCACGGCTTGATTATGCTGTAAAGCAATCACGCCACAGACTCCCGTTCAAAGATGAATACGCGCTTTGCGAAAGCGAAGTACCGTTAGGACAATGATCGTTAGAAGAGCCAGCTCAATAAATATTTTCCCTCCATCAAGCCAATCCACGGAATTTTTCAGTTCGGGATCGGTCAACAGACTATGGAAGAACAGCGGCAGCGCCGCGATATAAATTCCAAAGTGAAACGCTTTCCACAGGCGGCGTCCGAGTCGCAACCGGAAGTACGACGTGATCACTACGAAAGCGAGCAGGTACAGGGCAACAGCGCCAACAGTATTCTCTAATGGCTGGCTGGGTGAATGCACCGGAAAGAGCAAATCGCGGATGCGGAAGGCTGGTTTTTTATTAAGTAGCAACAACGCGGGATGCAGCAATGATGCGAAAAGCGCAACATATCCCGACCAATTGTGCAGACGAAAATAATTGAATCTTCGATGAGGCCAGAAACGAACAGGGCTGTAGCGAAAAGCCATCATTATGCCGAGGACCATGTTCAAGGTCACGGCTGCGACGGCAACTAGACCGACATAAGCTGAGAGGTCGAGGACGCTGATTCCCATCGGCAACAATTCTTAAGATCCCCTGGAGCGAGTCACCGCTGGGATTTGCGCCAAGTCATTTGAACTTTAAAGCGCGCACACAACAAAAGGAGCAGCCTTCTTGCTGCGCCCATGCCCACACCTAGTTTAAACCGACGCTGACTGTTTTTCCCCTTCACTGTCATTGATGAAATTTGTCTGTGCGGTTGCGGTGGACGCAGATGAGGCCTGGTGGGCCAAGGTGTCCAAAGCCATACGTGACTTTAGTACCGATGCCAGCATGACTGACTTCCTATCGACGCAAACTGTGGACCCGGCAAAAATATGCCAGGGGAACATTAGCGCTTCCAAATCTGAGGGTAGCGAAAGGCGTTGGGATCAAACATGACAAATAAACTTAGATTTTCCGCAATTGTGGTGAGTCTCGCACTCGCGAACGCCGTTTCAGGTCAACAAATTTCCAAGCCTCTGTCGACCTTCACCGGCGAGCCAATTACTGGCAGCGTCCTTTGCCGCGGCGGCGCGAAAGTTCCGATGACGGTTGACGCGGAACAAGCTCTGCCGCTCAAACTTGTCGCCCAGTTAGATTGCGGTCAGCCCGTCTCGTTGCTCTCCAGCACCGAAGGGTACACCGTCAAGGTGCGCACTGCGGATGGCAAAAGTGGCTACGTGGTGTGGATGAATGTCGCTAAAGACGAGGTAATCGCAACAACGAAAAGTGTGCGCCAGCGGGCGGTTATAAAAGATGGCAAGGCCCGGTGGCTCGCGGGAACGGAGGGCTCGCAGCGATTCTATAGCGAAGGACTAGAGGCGGAATCTCTGACCGTAAATGGAGTGACCGTACAGGTATCGTTGCAGGACACAGGTTGGAAGCTGCTGGCTAACATCGCGGTGGCCAACGGCGGCTTGCAGGCGGTCCATGTCGTTCCGTCGCAAATCACCCTTGTTACTCTCGGGCAGGTTAAGAAGTCGTTGCCTTACCAACAGCCGCAAAAACTAAGGACCGCGGTCAACCATCAGATACTGTGGACAGAAGCCGATGCAGCACCGTCGGCCAGCGGATACCTGGTAAATGCCGGCTATCGAACTTCCGACAGTGATGGATTGAACAGAACGCAAAATTACCTTGCACAACATCAAGTGGATGTTGCGAACAAAGCGGAGTTTAACCCGCACTCAGAGATCAACACGGTGGCACTGAAGGATGCGGCGATATTGCCAAGTGGACATATTTCAGGCTCCACTTGGTTTGAGCGAGACGGCAAGCAGCAGGAAATGATTCTGCGCGTGCCGCTTGGTGATCTCGTTTACGAATTTCCCCTTTCTTTCAATCACGATAACTAAACACAACTTTGCCCAGCAAAAAGCCCCGCTTCGCGCCCGCGAAGCGGGGCTTTTTTGATACATACGGAGCTTGTAATAATGGCCGCGCCGATAGCCGCAGCGCAGAAATTCGACCCTTCATAGCGAACCGCTTACTTTCGCAAAGTGCTGGCCGGTGTTTGATGGTAGAATTTCATGGACGAATAAAAAGGAGCACTTTAAATGGCAGGTCAAGGTACCAAAATAAAGAAGAAGAAAAAGTCAGTTCTAAAGCGCGCAGCGCAATCGGGACAGCGTGCTGATGTGAACCGCGCGAACCGCACTCGAGTGCGGACACTGATGAAGCGGCTCCGCACCGCGGTTAGCGCCGGCGATGCCACGGCCGCCGGGAATTTGCTGCAACCCACGCTTTCCGCGATCGATCGCGCCATCAGCAAGGGCGTGCTGCACGAAAATACCGGGAACCGCTACAAATCCCGTCTGGCGCTGGCCCATAACGGACTCAAAGCTAACGCCGTAAAATAAGTATTTCAAACACGGCCGGGCGTTGATTTTGGAGCTGTCGAAGTGCGCCTCAACGTTGCCTTGTTCTGCGAGCGTATGCGTATTGAATTAGCGGGACGCCGCCAGCGCGTTTGAGTTGGTCAATTCCGTCACCAAAAATTCCAAAACCATGCGTGAATCTTTACTGCTCTTCAAGCGGTCGTCGGCTTTTTCGAGCGCGCGCAATCCGGACAGCAACTGAGCCTTGGAAGTTTTTCGTGCGGCTCGCAAGGCTATATCCGCCTGCTCCGGGCGCATTCCGAGAGTGCGCGCCGCCTGCCAGCCATTCATGGCGCCTCGAATTTCGCTCGCTTCGATCAATTTGCGATACATCCAGGTCAGCGCGCCCAACATTTCCAGTGGCGCCTCTCCATCGCGCAGCAAGCGATCCAGAAATTCCATGGATTTCTGGCTCTGCCGTGAAGCCAGCAAGTCCGCCAAGGCCCAAACGTTGGTCGTTTTTTCCGATGCGACCATGGCATTGACATCGTCGCGAGTAATTTTTTTGCGCTCACCTACGTAGCTTGTCAGCTTCTCTATTTCCGTTTTAAGGCGCATCAAATCCGCCGAAACGCGCTCTGCCAGATCCTCGGCAGCGCCTTTTTCGAATTGCACGCCAATCGTTTTTGCAAAGCTTTCCGCCAGTAACACGGCGGCAGATTGCCGCTGCTCGGGGTTTTCGCCCAGACCGACTTCCACCACGAGAGTTTTCTGCGAAAGTATTTTCGCCAACTTCATGCGCTCGTCGAGCCGGGCCGTTTCAATCACCAGCACGGTGAAGGGCGCAGGATCCCCGAGGTACAGTTCCAACTGAGCTACGGTCTCTTCGCGATTTTTGTCTCCCAACTTCTCGATGGCTTCGGCATCCTCCAAAAAAACTACCTGTTGCGGCGACAGCATCGGCAAGCTCTGCGCCTGCGAGAGCGCGGCTTCCGTTTCCCCTCGATCGGCCGAATAACGCGAAACCGCCCAAGTCCTCGAGGCTTCGGGTACAAATCTCTCAATGAGTTGCTCGCGGCAAGCGTCGCGCAGGTAGGGCTCGTCGCCAAGCAAAAGGATTGCCGGGATGATTTTTCCTTTTTGAAGCCGGCTCAACAATTCCTGTGGAGAAACCCTGGCCATCAAAAACGCCCCCGATTAATAATTCTCAATTACCGCTGCTACTAACTTCTTTGCAAAGTCCTGTGCCAGCCGATCCAACGCGGGGTCCTGTTCTTCGAAAAAACTGGGGACATTGGTGGAGATTTCGTACTCATTGCGGAACACAAAATTCTCGCTGTGGTAGAGCACCTTGTCGGTGACAGTCTCCGTGAGAGAAACTTCGCATTTGACGGTGACCAACATCGTCGTGGCACTTCCCGACTGAGTATCAAAAAGCAACGGGACAGCTTCGAGGCTCACGACTTTACCGCGCAGAACCGCGTCTCCATCCGCGGCGTTGGATACGATTTTGTACGGCGTGCGGGCCAGGAATTCGTGGACCGTTGCGGAGGTGAGCTTTTGCTCAATGCGGTAGCTGCTGGTCTTGTTTTCCAGTGCCATCACGGCAATGACGTGGACGCTTTTCGGCAGAGCGTTACTGTGACCCGCAACGTGATAGCCGCATCCAGATTGCAGCATTGCCACGAGCGAAATGAACAGCGCCGCCCGGCGCGCCAGGTTTGCAGCCATTACAAAAGCATCTCCGCAAGCTTCACGGCGTTAGCGGCGGGTAGATGCATATTGTCCGCGGCGCCCCAGAACCACCAAGTCTCCGGGTTAGATGCGTCCGGCTCCGGTAAAGAAAGCTGTATCGAATTTAAACCCGAGACGCTGACATTACTTGGCCCGATTCCAGAATCCGGCGGAAGGGAAAAGCCGGCGTCCAGACAAGCGTTGGAAATATTTTCTGCCAGGCTACCCCGGTCGAAAACTCCCGTGGCCGAGAAAACGGAGCCATAAAATACCGGCGCATGCACTACCTGGATTGCAGGCATGGCGCACTTTCCGTCAATGCAGGCTTTCGTTTCGGTGCGCACCCGTTCGCGGGCGGCGCACAGCTTATGCGAGCTGGCGGGACCAAAGCGGTCAAGCATGTTACATGCGACTTGGGTGTCGAAAACGGGTTGCCCCAGGCCTTGAAAGGAAAGCAACTGCGTGGTTTGACTTTCGAGTTCCTCAATACCAGCCGGGCCGGCTTCCGACACAGGCTCAAATCCGATCAGCATTAATCGCCGCAGGCCGACACGCGAGAGCGACAAAGCGAGTCCCGCAGCCGCGGTCGCAAACGTGGACGGAATCGCGAACACTTTTGCATCCGTAGCGAATTCACGGCCACGCAGCCAGTCGAGTTTTGGAAACCACGGCACCGCGTCTTCTCGTTCGGCGGCGGCCCCCGACAAATCGATTATTTTTGCACCGGTACTGAGAGCTGCGGATAAATTTCTTTTTGTGAACTCGCTCGAGCCACTGAAAAAAATGCATTGCGCGCGGTTAAAGCTGCCTTCTTCAACTGGCTGAATGACGGCAGGCTCACCGCCCGCTTCAGTGAGTGTGCCGGCGACGATTGGTTCGTCTACCAGTGAAAAGTCTGCATCGGCGAAGCGGCTTTCACCAAGCACAGTTCGTAACTCCGCGCCCAAAAGCGATGAAGCTCCTGCGATAACGATTCGATTGGAGGGTCGCTCTAGTGAAGCCATTTAATCAGGCAGTCCGGGAAACCATCCGGTGTCGCAACAAACGCACTACATGAAGGACCACGCCAACAGCAGCGTAGGCACAGGAGAAAAGTATTAATACATATTCGGAATAGAGCCACACCAGCGCGACGGTCATGCACAACAAAACAATGGCGAGAGACGGTTGCTTACGAGTCCACGGGATGTCTTTGAAACTGTAATAGCGCACCGTGCTGGTCATCAATGCGCCAAGGCACGCGGCCATCACAAACCACGCCAGCGCATAGCGCCAGTCTTGCAGAGGATCTTTAAATCCATGCACGATGGAAGCTATCACCGCCGCCGCGGCTGGGGTGGGCATGCCCACAAAATACTTTGAGCTTCCGGGCGCCATGCCTTGCACGTTGAATCTTGCGAGGCGCCATGCGCAACAGACCAAGAATGCCAGGCAGCAAACCCAACCAAATTCGCTGAGCTGTCGCAAGCGCGTTCCGCCCAAGTCGGCCAGACCATGAACGCCCCAAGCGTAGGCCATCACCGCGGGAGCAATTCCGAAGCTGCACACATCTGCCAGTGAGTCGAGCTGCACGCCGAACTCAGTGTTTGTGCCGGTCATGCGCGCTACGCGTCCGTCCATGGAGTCGAATAAAATGGCCAACCCGATGGCTTTGGCTGCGCGGTCGAATTCGGTGGCACCCCCGACGAGCGAAGCAATCACCGCGTAATACCCGCACAGGAGATTTGCCACCGTGAACAGGCTGGGCAACAAAAAAATGCCCCGGCGCAAGCGCGGGTTATTTATGCGCCGCTTGCGAAACGACGGTATCTGCTGCTGCTGAGTTTGCTGGTCGAGCATTAAGCGCGTTTCCCGGTTGCGACTGTGTTCCTATCATCCACTGCATTTCGATCTGGCACGGGATTATTTTTTAGAGCCGGCCAGCTAGCCAGAATGGATGATCCACCTTTTACGTTTTGTCCGACCTTTACCAAGATCTGCGCCTCTCGGGGCACCCATAAATCCACGCGCGATCCGAAGCGTACTAGACCGATCCGTTCGCCGCGGGCCACGGCATCCCCGTCCTTTTTCCAACTGACCACACGGCGGGCAATGAGGCCTGCGATTTGTTTGAAGACCAGCTCTCCCGCCTCGGTGGAAAGCGTAAATATATTTTGCTCGTTTTCCGCCGAAGCGTTTGCACGCATGGCGGCAACAAATTTGCCTGGGCGATACTCCATTTTTGTAATGCGTCCGGCGGCCGGGGAGCGATTGATGTGTACGTTCCACACCGCGAGGAAAATACTGACGCGTTTGCCGGGCTTGCCTGCGTAGTCTTCGTCCTGGACGACTACAACTCGGCCGTCGCCGGGAGAGATGATGGCGCCGGGATCGGAGGGAATCACGCGGTCTGGATCACGGAAGAAGGAAAAAACGAACAGGGCCAGGAACAGTAACAGGTAGGCGGCAATGCGCCAGTGCAAAAAGAAAGCCGCACCCCCGATGAGAAGTAGCGGCACTCCGAAATAATAGCCTTCTTTAACCATGCGTGAGGTAGACCTCAAGCGTCTACGCGTTGCATGGCCATTCTACGACAGATTCCGCTGGAGTTTTAAACTGAGTGCGTCGCTATTGCGTGCGTTTAGGCGGCGTAGAGCGGAGACGCGCGGCCAGAACTTCCATTTCATCTTTTATGTGGAGCTTTAATTTCTTAAGTCTGATCTCTTCGAGGAGGTCTTCTGAACTGAGGTAGGTAGCGGTGGAGATGCGATTTAGTTCGGCTTGATATTTCGAGTGCTGCTCTGCCAGACGCTGATACTCGGCGTCTGTTTCGAGGAGTATGTCTCGAGGGCTGCGCGCCATGCTTGCCATGCGTTCCTCCCACAATACTGCGTTCCGAATTTTAGATGAGACTACATAAACGAAAGATAGCACTCCGCGCGGCCACGTCAAGGGGGAACCGCTGGAACCTTAGTTCTAGCCTGTTAGTTTTTTCATGACTACGGCGTTCTCTGTAGGACGACTGTAGTACCCACGACGTTCTGATGCTTTCTCAAAGCCGTGCTGCCGGTAAAAACAGATGGCTGCGGAATTGGATTCACGAACCTCGAGATAAATGTTTTGGGCATTCTGCGCCTGCGCCGCCGAAACTGCCGCAGTAAGTAAGCCAGATCCAATCCCGTGGCGGCGATGCAGTTTGTCGACCGCCATATTTAGAATCTCGGCTTCCTCGCCAATGATCCGCGCAACCAGGAACCCGCAGACCTGGCCGTTGCGTTCAGCTGTCAGAACGATTTGGCCAGAGGAATGCGCTTGGTCGTAGCTTTCTTTGGACCACTGCGCGGCTTGCGGGGATTGGCGACTAATTTCGGAGACCGCTTCACCGTCGCCGGGTTGGTACCGCCTGACCGTAAAGGGCGAGTCCTGGCTCATTTTCCGGGCATACGCGCCGGACCCTTCTGGAAAACTTCAACGTAAGAACGCCGGACATAATTGGCATCGACTGACAGGGGGTCTAATACGTCCCCTCTCAATGCTCGCTGAAACGCCATTTTTCCGATGAAGGGAGCCAGGACGCATGGCACGCCGTGGATTTTGTCGCCTCGTGCCGCTCTAGGCTGCCATGCTGGGTGCTTGGCCAAGCTGTCTGGGTCCGTCGAAATCCAAGCCACTTCATTTCCTGATGCTCGCTCATCAACCCATTCCACGAACACTTCGGGGGACGCGACCATTTCCTCTTCAACGAGCGCCAGTCCGCCTTCGGCTCTGTGGTACAGGGCGCCGAATATCTGGTCGCGCTGGGCGTCAATGAAGGACGCCACGTAAGGGGCCGTGCTTTGCAACTGGGCGGCCACGGCTTCGAGTCTTGAGACCGCTACGATCGGCTTGCCGAAGACTTCGCTCCAAGCTTTAACGGTGGTCAGGCCGATTCGTACCCCGGTGAATGATCCGGGGCCAGAGGCCGCCGCGAACAAGTCCACCGCGGCAAGCGTGATTTTCGCGAATTCAAGAGCCGCGTCTACAGCGGGTAACAGCCAACTTGAGTACTCCTCGGGGACTGTGTGGGGCAAAGCCTGGAGCGTCGCGTCATCTTTAAGAATCGCGATGCTACCTCTGGCCTCACAGGTATCTATTGCCAGAACAATCATATACGAGCAGTTTTACCACAGGACCAAGGTCCAAGGGTTTCGTTTTGAACCGCTGGTGATGTGGAAATCCCGGCTGAAGCACAAGATTCGAGAATTACAGTCAGTTTTTGCCAGATTTTCCCTGGAGCAATTGGAGTGCCAAATTACCAACTTTTTTTGGCTAACTGCCTCATTCCAGAGGATATATCTTGACTCTTGCGACACATCTGCGTACAGTTAATCCTGTACCTCGGAGGGGGCAACCGCATCCATGGAATACAAAATCGGCGACAAGGTCGTTTACCCAAACCACGGCGTTGGAATAGTCGAGCAAATCAGTTACGGCGTATTAAATGGCAGGACTGAGCGGTACTTCATGATTCGAATCGTCTCCAGCGGATTGCGCGTTATGGTTCCGCAGTCAAACGCGATGACCGTAGGCCTTAGATCTGTAATTCGTTCCACGGACTCGATGAAAGTATTGGGGTTCCTGGAAAAAGGTAAGCTGAATTCCCACCACGACTGGAAACATCGCTTTAAAGAAAATTCCGAGCGGATGCGCACCGGCGCGTTGCTGGAAGTCGCCGTAGTCCTCAAAAGCCTGGTATCACTGAGCTGCAGTAAACCTCTCTCCTTCCGCGAAAAGAAAATGTTAGAACGCGCTAAGTATCTGCTGGTAAGCGAAATGGCCACGGCGCGCAACACTTCAGCCGAAAATGCGGAAGCCACCGTCGTCAAGTCGCTGGCCAAGGCCAAATTGCAATTCCCGGTATTGACCGAAAAATTCGAGTAGATTTTCTTTTTGTTTTCTTCCGCGGGCAGCGTATTTGCTGCCCGCTTTTTATTTTTGGGGTGAATATTTTGCGACAGGCGGCTGGCGATCCCTGTTTCATTAACGCGACATTATATTTTTCTTATGTGGCAGGCCGTTTTGGAAACGCTGAATTAATCGTTTTTGGTGGAATGGTGGCGCTCTGAGATTTTGCCCCAACCTCCGCCGCCTGGCGTTTCGATCCTAAGAACGTCACCGGCGTTGGCGTGGAACGCACACTTCCCCGGCAGTGCTGTTATTTTCCCGTTCCGTAGCAGTTCATTTTTGCCGGGCTTACCTGCCGACCCGCCGCTCAGACCATACGGGCCGCGCTCCCGGCGATCGCTTAGGATTGCCACCTGGGTGGGAGTGAGCAGCTCGATCTCACGAATGATGCCATTGCCGCCGCGGAATTTACCTGCGCCGCCGGAATTCTGCCTGATGGAATAGCTGCGCACGCACGCCGGATAAGTTTGTTCAAAGACTTCAATGGGCGTGTTCCAGGAATTGGTCATGTGGGTGTGAATGGCAGAGATGCCATCGAGGCCGGGGCGGGCACCCATGCCGCCTGCGATGGTTTCGTAGTAGGCGAATGGGGCGTTGTTATTTCCCGGGTGGCGGCCGCCGAGAGTGAAATTGTTCATGGTGCCTTGGCTGGCTGCAGGGATACGCGACGGGGCGGCGTTGGCCAGCGCGCGGAACAACGTGTCTACCATGCGTTGCGATGTCTCGACATTTCCTCCGGCGACGGCTGCGGGCTGCTTGGCATTCGTCACGGTGCCGGCGGGGGCGATCACCCTGATGGGGCGAATAAGGCCTGAAGTGGCGGGCACATCTTCGGCGAGGAGACAACGGAATGCATAGTAGACGGCGGAAACGGCAATGGCTTCGACAGCGTTCACATTTCCGGCGCACTGCGGTGCGGAGCCGGAGAAATCCACTTCTGCGCGATTGCGATTTATTTTTATGCGTACTTTGATTTTCAGCGGAACGGCACTGACACCGTCACCGTCAAGAAAATCTTCCGCGGTGTATATGCCAGGTTTGAGGGCGCGAAGAACGGAGCGCATCATTTTTTCGGAATATTCCAAGAGGAAATTGCCGTAAGCGTGCAATTCCCTTTCGCCGTATTTTTGGAAAACTTCGAGCAGGCGCCGCTGGCCGGTTCTGCAAGCGGCGATTTGGGCAGCCAAATCGCCTTCACGCTCGGCGGGAGTGCGTACGTTGGCGAGAATGATGGACATCGCATCGCGATTCATTTCTCCGCGTCGAAACAGGTGCACAGGGGGGATTCGCAAACCTTCTTCGAATATTTCGCGCGCTGGGCCCATGGAGCCAGCCAGCGCTCCGCCAATATCGGCATGATGCGCGCGATTGGCGATGTAAAACGCGGGGTGTTTTTTGTTTTGCAAATGGACGGGCATCACCATGGTTATGTCCGGGAGATGCGTGCCGCCGGCAAAGGGATCGTTCAGCACCGCGATGTCCCCGGCCTCCAGCGCCAAGGCGGAGCGAGCGGCTGTAACGGATGCAGGCATGGAGCCCAGATGCACGGGCATGTGGTCGCCCATAGCGAGCACTTCGCCGTTGGCATCGTAAACGGCACAGGAATAATCGCGGCGTTCTTTTATATTCGGCGAAAATGCGGAGCGCCGAAGGACGGCGCCCATTTCTTCGGCAATGGAATGGAAGATATTTTTAAATATTTCCAATCTTGTGGGGTCAGGTTTACGAATCGTTTTGCGCATAAACTTTTTTGGGCACGCTCCAGCTATTTTGGCGTCAGCAAAAGTTGGCCGTAGTTGTCCACACGTGCTTTCCAGTCCGGAGGGATCAGCGTGGTGGCGCTGTACTCGGCCACAATCGCTGGGCCGGAGAGAATATCGCCGGCGCACAGATTATCTCGCCAATACAAAGCGGCTTTTCTTGTGCGGCCGTAAGACGAAAGCTCCACAATTTGGCCTCGTAACAAAGGCTGAGTGCCGGGACGCGAAGCGATCTTCTGGCTTGGGGGTTTCTCGGTGATTCCGGTGGCGCGGCAGCGGACATTTACAATTTCTACTTGTTTATTTTCGTGGTGGTAGCCATAACGCATTTCATGGGCGCGATGAAACGCGAGGATGACGTTTCGCCCAGTTGAGCCAAGTGGACTAACCGGAATATTCAGTTCGTAGGCTTGGCCGAGATAGCGCATATCGAGAGTGTGTTGGAAGCGCATTTTGTCGGGAACAAATCCCTCTGCATTTAGAACGCGCTTGGCTTGTTCTTCAAGGCGGTCCGCAATAGCTCGGAATCGCTGCGATTCCTTAAGCAGTTCCTCTGCAGAAAGTAGTATGGTCTGGGACAATTCCTTCACTACGTTGGCTTGCAGAATTCCCAAAGCTGACAAGCCGCCCGGAAATACAGGAATCAGCACGGCGCGCATTTCAAGCGCGGCGGCGAGTTCGCAAGCGTGCAGGCCGCCAGCTCCGCCAAAGGCAATTAACGTGTAGTCACGCGGGTCGTGTCCGCGCTCAACGGAAATGACGCGAATAGCTTTTTCCATGACGGCGTTGGCAACGGCGATGATGCCTTGCGCGAAAGCTTCCACGGTGTGAAACCGCTCGCCAGACTGTTTACCTACTCTTTGCATTTGCGAGCGAGCGCGCTGGATGTCGAGCGCAAAAGATCCGCCGAGAAGTCCTGCGTTCCCGAGATGACCGAGCACGGCATGCGCATCGGTGACGGTGGGATGCAATCCGCGGCCGTAACATATCGGTCCGGGGACGGCGCCGGCACTTTCCGGGCCGACACGCAGCGAGCCGCCCTCATCGAATCGCACGATGGAACCTCCTCCGGCGCCGACGGTATAAATTTCAAGCATGGGCACGGCCACGGGAAGTTCCGCGACGATGGCCTCGCTAGTGGTGCGCAATTCTCCGGTGAGCAAGGCCACATCCGTGGAGGTGCCGCCCATATCAAAGCTGATGCATTTGTCGAGGCGGGCCAATTTGGCGGCGTACCCTGCGCCGATCACGCCACCGGCGGGGCCGGAGAGGATGGTGCGCACGGGCTCTCGCGCAGCTTGTTCGGCGGAAACAATTCCGCCATTGGATTGCATGATGCCCACGCTAGCTTGGGAATTTCGCGAATGATTTTTTCTAGATTTCTTTTGAGCTTGATGTGGAAGGAGCGCGGAGATGCGGACAATTGTGTCGCGAAGGTAGTTGCTCATCACTGGGGCGAGGTAAGCATTGATGACCGTTGTGGAGGTGCGTTCGTATTCGCGAAATTCCGGAAGAATTTCGTGCGAGACAGAGACGGCGTAGCCCGCGGACCTTAGCTCATGCGCGATGCGCCTTTCGTGCAGCGGATTGCGAAATGAAAACAGTAAGCAGAGCGCGACCGAGTCCGGTTTTATTTTCTTGATTTGGCGCAAGAGACGACGAATTTCAGCAGGGGTTAAGACCTGGACGACCGAGCCGTTCGCAGCCAGTCGTTCCTTGGCACCAAAACGTCTTGAGGAGGGTGCCAGCGGTTCGGCTTTCTGCAGGAACAGGTCGTATAACTTCGCGCGAGCCTGCCTGCCGATTTCAAGTACATCTTCAAAACCTGCAGTGGTTACGAGCGCTACGCGTCCACCGCGACGTTCAAGTAATGCGTTGGTGCCTACCGTTGTACCGCAGACAAGATCGTGAGTTTCGCCGTGTGAGAAAGCGAGTGCGGAGGCCAGTTGGACAGCTTCGACGATGGCTTCCGCGGGAGCATTGGGGCGTGAGGCGACTTTTATGATTTGTAATTTTCCGTCGCGTACGAAGACGCAATCGGTGAAAGTGCCGCCGCTGTCGATGGCGATGCGCATGAGTGGGTGATTCTACATTACAGGAAAGGGTCTTCGTGACGGTCTGGAAGGTCTGAACTACCGTTCCTAGCATCTACAATTTGTCCTTATCGAACCCGTACTTATTGCACAGGCGTACACCCTGTGGTAGCGTCCCCGGCAGCAATATCAGCGACGCGAAGCGCTGCGCGGGGATTTTTAACTTCGCCCAAGGCCAAAAATTGGCGTCAGAATTGTTGCGCGTCAACGCGCACTCCCCGGAACCCAACCTGCTGCGTTACGCGGCAGATTTTCTAACGCGTGGTCGCGTGGTGGCAGTGCCCACGGATACGGTCTACGGCCTGGCCGCCGACCCTTTTAATTTGTCGGCGGTAGAAGAAATTTACAAAGTGAAGGGCCGGCCCGAAACTCGCGCTCTGCCGATTCTTGTGAATTCGATCGATCAGGCCTTGCTGCTGGCGCGCGACGTGCCGGAGAATTTTCTGCGACTGGCGCATGAATTTTGGCCGGGAGCACTGACATTGGTGGTGGATGCCGGGCATCGTCTGCCGCTGAAAGTCACCGCCAACACCGGCCGCGTGGCTTTGCGTTTGCCACGAAGCGCGATAATCGCGGCGCTCATCGACGAGTTCGAGGGGCCCATTACCGGGACGAGCGCGAACCTTTCGGGGCACCCTTCATGCGTCAGCGGGGCACAAGTTCAGGAGCAGCTTGGGAACCGTTTGCCACTGATCCTGGATGTCGGCGATCTGGGGACTTCTCTCTCGTCAACTATTGTGGTGCTGCGGGGCGATGAGTGGAAAATCGTGCGCGAGGGCGTCATTCCCAGCGCCGACATAGAAAAGATCGTGTTTTGAGGATGTCGTGGCGGTAGAAAATTGTTATTCGGACGCAGCGGCAACGTCACTGAACAAATTATAACCTGCGCAGCGATGGCGGTAAGAAACCAGCCAGCGAATACGCGCCTGGCCCAGTTAGCAATATTGCAAAAGCCACCAGAAGTTGCGTGAGCGCGTACTCTATCCCGCCGTGGCCGATATCGAAACCGTGCGGCAGGTGCACCAGAAAAATCGCGCCCAGCATCACGATAATGATGCACACGGCCCCCACACGAATTAAAACTCCAGTCAACATGGCTAGGCCGCCAGCAAGCTGCGCCAGTCCCACGAAGTAAGCTGCGACGAGCGGCATATGCGTGAACGCTGCGAATTTCTCAGGGCCAGGCCCGCCAAAAGCACCAAACGTGATAGCGGCGCCGTGATACAAGAACGCTAGCGCGCTGGCGATGCGAATCGCCAAGAGCGCGGCACTAACTTTTGGTGAATGAGTTGTGGTGATTCCGAAGGTTCCGTCCATCCCAGCCTCCCTCTTTGGTTCTTGGATGAGCGCGCGCAACTAGATAGCTACAGTACTTTTACTATATTTCCGTTGCGGCTGTTGAGACCGCGGCAACCGGGGGCCGAAAGTTACCTAAATGCCGGAGAACTGCAGGACCATGGAAACTGCAGGACCCGCCCTGAAAATCGAGGGCGGGGGACCCTCCGCGTTTTTTTGATTTGGGATGTAGGAACGAGCTAGCAGTTACGGCGGTTCGCGTATACTTTTCGCGATGGCTCAAGTCCACGGCGCCCCGAAAACACCTAGCGACTTGCCTAAAGTTCCGCACTGGCCTGCGATCATTGCGATTTTGGCGGACGCTTGTCTTTATCTGGCGCTGCCGCCAGCGCTTTCTGTTGGACCCCCGTGGCTGTTATTGGCTGTGGTTGTTTTTCTACTGATCCCCATCGTGATCGCACACTGGCGCGGAAATATGGCAATCACCCGCGCACTTACGCTGGTTGCCAACGGCGTTATTACGGCGGCGATGATCGCGTCGCTGGCTTTTCTAATTGAAGGATTACCGAAACATCGTGAGGCTTCGGAGGCGCTTTTGCGCTCCGCGGTGGGACTGTGGCTAACCAACATCCTGGTTTTTGCGCTTTGGTACTGGCGGCTCGACGCCGGCGGACCACATGAGCGCGCACGGCCCAAAGGGATGCTGAACAGCGCGTTTCTGTTTCCGCAGATGTTGCAACAGGAGACTGGCAAGCAATCGGCGGAGGACAGGAAAGCACGGGCCGATTGGTCACCGCAGTTTGTCGATTATCTTTTTCTGGCTTTCAATACCAGCACGGCGTTCTCCCCTACAGATACGGCGGTGCTGTCGCGTGGCGCGAAACTGGGGATGATGGCGCAGGCGCTGATTTCGCTGGCGATTATTGTTTTGATCGCGGCCCGCGCGGTGAATATTTTATAAGAGGCTAGTGCCCAGATCCACCTGTGATTTCCCGCACAATCGAACCGACGAAGGACTTGGCATCGCCTTACAACATCAGCGTCTTATCAGAATAATAAAGTGGATTATCGATACCAGCGAAGCCCGCGCTCATACCGCGCTTGATGACCATAACGGTGCGAGCTTTGTCTACGCCAGGATGGGCATGCCGTAAATCGGGCTGCTGGCATCGCTGCGGGCGGCTGGATTGGTTACGTCATTCGCTCCAATCACAAGGGCGACATCGGTCTGTGCAAAGTCGCCGTTGGCGTCGTCCATCTCCATCAATTTGTCGTAGGGGATATCCGCTTCGGCTAGCAGCACGTTCAGGTGGCCGGGCATGCGTCCGGCAACGGGGTGAATTCCGAAGCGCACGTCGACACCGCGTTTTGTGAGCGCATCGTAAAGTTCGCGGACTTTGTGCTGCGCCTGCGAAACGGCCATGCCGTAGCCGGGCACGATGACAACTTTATTGGCGGCTCCCAGGATTGCGGCGGATTCTTCCCCGCTGGCGCTGCGCACTGCACGGGTTTCGGTTCCAGCGGCGGCGCTGGCTTGTTCTTGACCGAAGGCGCCAAACAGAACATTTGAGAAGGAACGGTTCATGGCCTTGAACATGTTTACGGAGAGGATGAAGCCGGAGGCGCCATCAAGTGCGCCAGCGATGATCAGCAACTTGTTATCGAGCACGAAGCCCATGGCGGCAGCTGACAAATCCGGCGTAGGAATTCAAGAGAGAAATTACGGTGGGCATGTCCGCGCCGCCGATGGGGATGATCATGAGCAGGCCAAAGATCAGCGGCAGAATAACGATCAGCGGGTAGAGATAGACGCGCTCGGGATGCAAGACCAGGATTATTGCGACAATTACGGCGATGAAGATAAAACTCAGCCGTGCCGACAAGGGTGACGCACAATGCGCCGAACGCGTGACTTAGTGCGGTCCGCTGTGGGACGGCGGTCATGGCTACTTTGCCGAGGGGGACGCCGATGATGGTGCCCAAAACCAGCGCGGCAGCTAGCCATTCGTAATCGACGATGCCGCGATGCAGGAGCGTTCCAGCGACGGCCAGCAGCATGCCGAATTCGCCGGCCCACACGCCGCGGCGGGCAGTGGCGGGCGAACTCATCCACTTCACCGACAAAATAAAAAGCGCCGTAGCACAACACTTGCACAATGACGTCGGCGGTACGAAATACTTCTGCGCGATCAGGGAGAACTCGCCCATCTTTGGCAGTGTAATCTGCGTCGGGATAACCGGCACTTGCACCAGCGCCCGCCTCGATGACCACTTCGATTCCTGCTTTTGTGAGGAGTGGAAGGACGGCCGGGACCAGGGCCACGCGTCTTTCCCCGGGATAACTTTCACGGGGCACGCCTACAATCATCCAACAGACCTCCTGTGTTGGGTGTTTCGTTTGCGAAGTGGGCATGGTCAGGGGGCTAGGAGAGATATTTTAGCGTGGTCTCGATTAATTCGCTGGTTCCTTTGTAAGGATCGCCGGGGCTGTCGAATTCCATGGAGCAGTAACCTTTATAATGCGCGCTGCGTAGAATGCCAAATGTTCTGGGCAGGTCCACGTGAAATTCCTTGCCCTGCTCATTGGTTTCAAGGGCTTTGACGTGGCTGATGTTATAGGCGTGCGCGAACATGGCCTGCACTCCTTGGTACGCATGATCCTCACGGCCGGTTACCAGGGAATTGGCGAAATCGGGAAGCGCGCGCAGCCAGGGGCTGTTCACTTTTTCGATTACTTGCACGAGGAAAAAAGGATCCTCGCTGAGAGGATTGTCATTCTCCAGATTTACGACGATATTTTTTGTGGCGGCGTACTCTACCACCTGCGACAAGCTATCGGCGGCGCGTTGAGCGTTGGGTTCTGAATCGCTGGGCTTGGGCATGTTACTACGAATACTAGGCGATCCCATGGTAGAGGCGGCGTCTACCCACTGCTTGCTGAAGGCCACATATTTTTCGCGCTCGGCTTTGTTTGCGGCGTATGGGCTATGCTCTCCATCGACTGCGATATTGACGATCATGCCGCCGGCTTTTTCGACGCTGGCTCGAATTTCCTGCAGATAATCGTGGTCCAGTGAGCGGAAGTGTTCGCTCCAGGGCTCGATTTTACTGATATTGAATTTCTCAGCTACATGCGTTGAAAAATCTTTGAGTTCAAGTTTGTGGCCGCCGAGCGCATCTTTTCGCCCTGCTAGGTAGTTCCTGAATGGGTACGAAGCGATGGCGATGCGCTCTCGCGGTTGCTCCGGAAAGCGCATGCTGGGTTGTGGGGTGTCGACCGATGCGGTAACCATGCTGGGAAGCAGGGCTGCGCCAGCAAAAGTCGAAACCGCTTCGAGCAAAAAACGTCTTCGTGTTTTATCGCGCAAAGTCGCGACAGTCTATCAGACTCATATCGGTATCGCTACGAAGTCAAACTTCTTGGCACTATGTTATTGGTCATGAACCAAAAAAGGGGGGCGCGAAAATCGTGGAGATCGCACAAAACTTCGCATTGAAGAAGCACTGGCGGCAAGCTGCGTCATTTTTGTTGAGAGGAATTTTAGCGGGCGCTTGCTGCACCGGCGTACTTCTGGTGCTCATGTCGTCGGCGTCGGCCCTGGTTGGCGCGCAGTCAAATGCACGGCCAGGCGACAGCAGCAGCGGGGTGCAGACTCAAATGCAAAATGTGATGTTTCACTTTTCGGAAGCAGCGACGGCATATATCAAGACGCTGAGTGGAGAACTGCTGCCCAACGAGGGGTCTGAATTCCCTGTTTTCGATAATAAAGAATCGTTTCGGCTGCGCATTGGGTATGCGGAAATCGACATTGCTGCTGGAGACCTCGCAAGCGTATTCAACTGGTATGTATTTGCGCGGGCTAGCAGTCCACTCAAGGGCGTTTCGATGAGCATCGAGAATGGGCATTTGAAGATAAAGGGCAACCTGCATGATGTGGGAACCATTCCGTTTGAAACGGAAAGCACGCTGAGTCCGACCGATGATGGGAAGATTTTGTTGCGCATGGGAAAGGTGAAGGCGCTGCATGTTCCGGTGAAAGGCATTATGAATTTATTTGGTGTAGAGATCGCGGACTTAATCAAAAACGGCAAACTTCCGGGGGTCGAAGCTCGCGGTGACGATTTAGTGCTCGATCCTTCGCTGGTTTTTCCTACTCCACACATGGAGGGGCGGGTCACGGAGACACGAATCGAAGGCAATACGATCGTGCTGACCTTTGGGGACAAGAATCGCGCGCCGAAAGCGCGTCAGGCGGGCAACTACATCTCATTTCGAGGGAACCGGCTACGCTTCGGGAAACTAACGATGACGGATGTGGATATGACTCTGATCGATATGGATCCCACGGATCCATTCGATTTCTTTCTGGACCGCTACAAAGATCAGATTGCGGCGGGTTATTCGAAGATTTCCTCAAACTCCGCGCTACGAATTTTTGTAAAAGATTTTAATAAATTGGGAAAATCGAAAATCTCTGCTAAAGGCTCGGATTAAATTATTGCAGCGCTACCTGTGTAAAGCCCAGCCCGGTCAGCATTCCTGTAACAGTATTGCGCGCATTCTGGTCCGCGGACTTCAAGATCCCATCCACCAATGCTGATTGCTGCAACTGGCGTTCGGCTTCTTCACGCACTTCGCTTTCGAGATTAGGGTCGGGAGATGAAAATAATCCGGTGTCGCGAGAATAAACGCGACTCTTGGCATTGTCGATGCGGGTACTGAAGACTTCGGCAGGCGGCAAACGTAAGGAAATGTTATGACCCTGCACGCTGACCTCGCTGCTTTTGATGTTTGCGAGGTTCACGCCAGCCACTACTTCACCATGCACGACGAGAAGGATGCGGTCGCCAGCCAAAAACTTTGGCAAGTAAGGATTATCACGTGCGCCGCCGATGATTTTGTCCATGGTGTAGCTGACCGTTTCCAGTTTCTGTAATTGCTGGATCTGACGCACTACGGTGGGCTGATCCACATTTATGCGCATTCCGCCATTGCGCATAAATCCCATCAAGTGTAGAAGACCTACGCCGGTAGACAACCACACCGCAGCTCCAATGAACGCGATGGTCAGGAGGCTGCCGGCAAGAATCCCTTTCACTACCGAAAAAGTCTTATTGGCGGGAGGAGTAGCTGGAGTGGTTTGTTCTATCGCGGCCATAAAAGTGAACCAAACCAAGTGTACCGCGAATCAAAACGTGGTGATGCGATAGTACGTTCAAACTTTCCACATCTGCGATACGCGAAAGAGCCGTATGCTTAGAGGTGACGTGTAGGTGTAAAAATTGGTTAGTTTTCCATTCGCCACGTTGCGTTAATTGGGTGGGCAATGAATAAAAGTGCCGCGACAGATGCCATTCGCCAGCAGTTAAAGGAAGTAGCGATAGAAGTAAAGCAAATGGGCGGATGGTCCGAATTTAAGAGTGGCGAATGGCTTTTTCAGTTGATGGAGAAAACATTTCGCCACTATTCGCAGAATGCTACCAAGGTATCGTTCCCTCTAGAATTTCCAGGGCAGACACGCGCCGAGATTGCGGACAAGCTGATTACTTCAGCGAGCAATAAAGCGGCGCTAGCGGGGGCAATCACGGGCGCTGCTGTGTCGGCCGATGAGCTGGTGGGACTTTTCACGGCTGGAGAAGGCGTGATCGGTTTGCCGGTGAACATAGCGGTGGCGGCTACGGCGATTTGCTCGGAAGTGTTTTTTACCGCGCGGATTCAGTTGCAATTAGTGGCGCGACTAGCGGCCTTGTATGGCGTGACGCTCGATCCAGAAAAAAATCCCGACGACCTACTGGCCATCATGAATTTCGCGTTTGGCGGGGCGGCAGCGGAAGGGTTGAGCAAAGAGGCGGCTAAGTCCGGGGCGAAAATATCGGCGGCGTTCGTCGGGCGGTATTACGCAAAGCGGGAGTCCTTCGCGGTGCTGAAGCGTTTCGCGAAAAAACTGGGTTACAAGCTTTTGCGCCGATCGTTTGTGAATGGAGTGGTGCCGGGCGTGTCCATGTTGATGGGCGCAGTATGGAACAAGCGCACGACCAAAACCATTGGCAAAAACGCGGTTAAGTTTTTCTCTACGCGGCCGCCGGTACTGAACGTCTCAGCCACGCAAGTAGTGCGCCGCTAATCTTCGGCATCGCGAACGCCAATCTTAGGATTGGCGCTTATGAAGTTGCCGACAAGCGAATCCTGCCCTAAGATATT
>DATHRB010000035.1:0-8803 GCA_035482155.1 Verrucomicrobiia bacterium
TCGCGAATGAAGCGGAATGAGTTCACATTTTTGATTTCAGTCTTTGTGCCAAACTGTTTTTGTCCGCGCGGACGCACGCTGACGTTGGCATCGCAACGCAGCGAACCTTCTTCCATATTGCAATCGCTGACGCCCGTGTAGAGGATGATTTCCTTCAACCGGGTAAGGTACTCGTACGCCTCCGCTGACGAAGTAATATCGGGCTCGCTGACAATTTCGATTAGCGGCACTCCACTGCGATTCAGATCGATGGCGGTAGTCTCGCTGCAACCGGCGAAACCTTCGTGCAGGCTCTTGCCAGCGTCCTCTTCGAGGTGCAATCGGGTAATGCCGATGTGCTTAGGTCCGCCTGCA
Organism: Verrucomicrobiia bacterium; assembly: GCA_035482155.1. Lineage (GTDB taxonomy): Bacteria > Acidobacteriota > Terriglobia > Acidiferrales > UBA7541 > Acidiferrum. Next base: position 355 of record DATHRB010000035.1, read on the forward strand.
TTCGTAATGTCGATGCCACCAAACTCGGCCAACGGCTTGTCATACTGCGAAATCTGATAGCCCTTGGGCAGATCGGGATAAAAATAATTCTTGCGCGCGAAGATCGATGTCTCATTGATGCGGCAGCCCAGCGCCATCGCCGCCAGCACCGCGAAATCCACCGCCTTACGATTCAGTACCGGCAAAGCTCCGGGAAGGCCGAGGCAAACTGGGCAGACGTTGGTGTTGGGAGGATCGCCAAAGCGAGTGGAGCAAGAGCAGAAAATTTTCGTCACAGTCAAAAGCTGGACGTGCACCTCCAAGCCGATCACGGGCTCATACTTGGCGCGGGCGGCTATGGAGGTTTCCGGCGTAGTGGCCATATCAAGGAATTATAAAGGCCTGTAGTTCCGGCGCGGCGCGCGGCACCCAGTTAGTTCGACTTGGCAGGCGCGCTTAGATATTTCTCCAACGGAACTTCGAAATACATCAACTCGTTCCCCTTGGCATCGTGTACGCCAGTCAAATAGAAGTTCGCGCCCGCAAGTGGTGCCGAAATTCCTGACACATCGAAGAACATGAAACCGGATTGCGTACTATGTGGTTCGACAGCCCGGGCCGCGAATTGGGCGTTCTGGACCTCCTCCATCGCCTCTTTGCTGACGCTGCCTTTTGCCTTCTTCGGCCAGGGCAGCGGATTCTGTGAGATGTTCCCCGGCGGCCTGCCAATTCTCCGGTAAATATCATCTTCCGTGGCAGGCGGAATCTTGGTGCGATCGGCGGTGATGAGTTCAGCTTTCATCCCCGACAACGAGACCGGCTGATTGCCGTCATTCGTAATAACCATGAATATTGGCATAAGGCCAATGTCGTTGTAGTGGACCGAAAAAATGCTGGCCTTGTCGGCCATATCGTACGGATCAAGCGCGACGGTGACGCCTTCGCTGGGATGTTCGTCGTGCGCGGGGTAAGTTTTGGCAGGTTGTGCAGAAGGCATCACAAAGTGCTTTCCCGCCAGGCAAACTATAGAAGACAGCAGTAGAACAGAAACTCCGGCAATCTTTCGCGGCAGCGATAGACTTGCAAACGAGCAGGGCATGATTGTTGATTATAGGATGCGAACCTCGGAAACGGCGTACCTTGCGCATCAAGCTAAGCAGGTAGAATGTTTTCTTCCTCATGTATTTGATCTACAGTGCACTGCTGGCCGCAGGGTTGCTCCTAACCCTGCCCTATTGGCTGATGCAGAGATTGCGCCACGGAAAATACCGCGCTGGCTTGAGCGAGCGCTTGGGAAGAATTCCTCAGCGCCTGACAAAACAACCTGGACGACCAACAATATGGATCCACGCCGTATCGGTCGGCGAAGTTCTCGCGGTGAGCGGTTTAGTGGCGGAACTGAAGCGGCGGTTTCCGAACTATCGAATAGTCATTTCTACGACCACAGATACTGGCCAGAAATTGGCACGCACTCGCTTCGGGGCGGAGAACGTTTTCTACTTCCCGCTGGACTTCGCCTTCGCCATTCGCCCGTACTTACGCTGGTTACGGCCTGAGTTAATTGTGATTGCGGAAACTGAGCTTTGGCCAAACTTTCTGCGGTTGGGCAAGGCAGTCGGCGGTCGAATAGCTATCGTGAACGCCCGCATTTCGGACCGCTCCTGGCCCAGATACCGGCGCTTTCAGCACCTGCTTGCCCGCGTTTTGCGGCAGGTGGACCTGTTCTTAACCCAAACGGAAGAGGACGCTCGTCGGCTCGCGCAAATTGGTGCTCCGAAGGAACGGATTCAGGTCACTGGCAACTTAAAGTTTGATGTGCCTGCAGCGGTGGCGCCGCCGATCATTGCCAGTGTGCGCGCCGCGTTCCAGCAAGCAGATGCTGGCCCGGTGATTGTTTGTGGAAGCACGGTTGAGGGCGAAGAACGGCTGTTGCTGCAAGCTTTCGTGAACATTTTGGCCAGCCATCCTCGCGCGGTTTTGATTCTGGCGCCGCGGCATCCGGAGCGCTTCAACGAAGTTGCCGACTTGCTGGGCCAGCTTGGTATCCGTTTCTGGCGACGTTCGTTGTGGAGCGGCGACCCGATTATGGCTGGCGTCCTGTTGATCGATTCGATTGGCGAACTGGCTGCGCTTTACGCCCTCGCCGATGTCGCATTTGTTGGCGGCAGCCTCGTTCCACGTGGCGGACACAATATAATCGAGCCCGCGCTGCACGGAGTTCCCATCGTCGTGGGCAACCATATGGAGAATTTCCGTGACATTGTGAGCTTGTTTCAAAGCCGCGATGCCGTCCGGGTGGTTGGTCCAGCGGAGCTTCCGCTTGCGTTCATGGAACTGATTTCTGACCCGGCGGAGCGGATTGCGCTCGGCCGCCGGGCGGCAGAAACTCTGCGCGCGCAAATGGGGGCAACGCTGCGGACGATGCAGGCACTGGAAAATCTGTTGATTCCGGCGGCAGACGCCTGGTCGGTGCAATGACAAAATCTCGGAAAAACAAGTGAACCTGTTTTCCTCTATATTCGGCGCGGGTGTGCGGGCCCGCAATGCTCTATATGACCGCGGCGTCATTCATGCGCGGGAGTTATGTGGCCCCGTCATCAGCGTAGGCAATTTGTCGGTTGGAGGGTCTGGGAAGACTCCCCTCGTCCTGCTTTTAGGAGAATTGCTCAAGAAGCGCGAGGTTCCATTCGACATTCTTTCTCGCGGTTACGGCCGCACCAAACGCGGCGTAGCTAAAGTGGATCCAGAAGGATCGCCTCGGGACTATGGTGACGAGCCGGTGCTCCTGGCGCAACGTTTAGGAGTGCCAGTGATCGTGGGAGAAGATCGCCATCAAGCTGGACTGTTCGCGGAAAAAGGCTTCGGGCCGCAGCTTCACTTGCTCGATGATGGATTCCAGCATCGCGGCCTGGCGCGAGACTTCGACATCGTTCTGGTCACTCCTGAAGACACGCGTGATCGTCTGCTTCCTGCGGGGCGTCTGCGCGAGCCGCTCACCTCTTTGTCGCGCGCCGATGCAGTTGTACTGACCAGCGGCGCTTCCGCCGATTCATTTCCTTCATACGGCAAGTTAGTATGGCGAGTACGCCGCGGCATTTCACTGACGAGTATCCCGGCGCGCCCTGCCGTTTTCTGCGGAATTGCGCGGCCACAGAATTTCGTGCTGCAACTGCGCACTGCGGGCGTGGAAGCTGTGGCGCAAGCTTTTTTTCGTGACCACCATGCCTACACGAAACGGGATATCGAGGACCTGTTGAAACTGCGGCAGCAAAGCGAGGCTAAGAGCTTTGTCACTACCGAAAAGGACGCGATCAACCTGGGCGGATATCTGCAGGCGCTCCAGCCTCTGACGGTCATTCCAGTCAAGATGGAACTGGTGGACGCGGCTAACGCAGTCGATACCATGTTGCGGATGATTTCGGAACGAAGAGCAAGGCGTGAGAAAATCGGTGCCGAGGCTGAGCGGAGTTCCGCGTCTAAATGACGAAACATTCCAAAGAAAAGGAGCGGTTGAAAAAGATTGTTGAGGCCTTTCCCAAGGTCACCATCACCGTGATCGGCGACCTGGTGGCCGACGAATTCGTTTTTGGGGAAATCTCGCGCGTCTCGCGAGAAGCGCCGGTGCTGATCTTGAAGCATCGGGAGCGCAGCCTCATGCCGGGCGGAGGGGCCAACGCGATCAATAATCTTGCGGACTTGGGCGTCAATGTTTTGCCGGTGGGAGTGGTGGGCGACGATGAGGCTGGCCGCTTGCTCTTGAAAAGTTTTCGTCATAAACACATCCCGGTAAGCGGCGTTTTGAAAGATAAAAGTTACACCACCGTGACTAAAACCCGCATTCTGGCGGGCATGACGCATACTGCGCGGCAGCAAGTTGTGCGTATCGATCGTGAGCCCGAACAGGAACCCAACCGTCACTTGAAACGCGAACTCGTGCTGGCGGCGAGACAATATGTGCGCGCTTCGGATGCGTTGCTCATCTCTGATTATGGTTATGGCGCGGCGAGCCCTGCGATTCTTAACGCGATCCGCGAACGAGGGCGTCTGGATGGCGTTCCTGTCATACTCGACTCGCGCTACCGCATGCTGGAGTATTCGGGAGTAATTGCGGCCACGCCCAATGAACCGGAAGTTGAAGCGGCACTCGGTATGCGGATCGGAGACGATTGGCCGCGATTGTGCGTCGCTGGCGAACAAGTAATGTCGCGCATGAAGCTGCAATCGCTTGTAATCACTCGAGGGCGCGATGGCATGACTGCCTTCCCCGGCAAACACAAACCGGTGGACATTCCGATCTTTGGTTCCGACCAGGTCGCGGATGTTACCGGCGCCGGCGATACCGTGATTGCCACTTTCGCGGCCGCGTTTGCTGCCGGCGCAAGCACCGAGGAGGCTGCTCATCTAGCGAATTATGCGGGCGGAATTGTCGTGATGAAACGAGGAACTGCTACGGTATCGCGGCAGGAACTGCTGGCTGCGCTTGAACAATCACCGCCGATAACGAGAGCCCATTGAATGTCGACGGACAAAATCTTAGACCGCGAGCAATTGAACAAGCGCGCTGCCTCGTGGCGCAAAGCTGGCGACTCGATTACCCTGGCGAATGGCTGCTTCGATCTGCTCCACGTGGGCCACATTCGCTACCTGCATGCAGCCAGGCAACTCGGCGGACGCTTGATCGTGGCCATCAACTCCGATGATTCGGTGCGAGCGCTGAAAGGGGAGGGCCGTCCATTGATGCCAGCAGAAGAACGCGCGGAAATTCTGTCGGCACTGGCGGACGTGGACGCTGTCGTCATTTTTCCTGAGCACGACGTGCGAAACTTGATCCGCGAGCTTCGTCCTGATGTTCACGCCAAGGGAACGGACTATGCTGTGGATACCGTCCCGGAGCGGGATGCGGTCATGGAGGTCGGCGGCCGCGTCGAAATCGTGGGCGATCCCAAAGATCATTCCGCCAGCGAAATTATTCGCGCACGAATTGGGCGCCGCTCCTGAGCATGCAATCGCTCCCAGCGCTTCCGCAAAATACTGAGTCATTCGCTCCACGGAAATTGCTGATCGTGCGGCTGGGTTCAATGGGCGATATTATTCACACGCTCCCTGCCGTCACCGCGTTGCGTCGCGTATTTCCTGAGGCAATCCTGGGTTGGGTGGTGGAAGAGTGCTGGGCGGAGTTGCTGTGCACATTGCCCGAGCCGCGCTCGGGCCCCCTTTCGCTGCGCAGACCGCTCGTGGACAGAGTCCATACGGTAAACACGAAAGCGTGGCGCGCTTCCCCGCTTTCCACACAGACATGGGAGCAAATTGCCGCCGGGTTCAGCGAAGTGCGAGCGCAGCGATACGAAGTGGCAGTCGATTTCCAGGGCGCAGTCAGGTCGGCACTGATCGCGCGTTGGTCGGGATCGCCCGTCGTATATGGATTCGCACAGCCACGCGAAAATGTTGCCAGCATGTTCTATACGAGTCAGGTAAGCGCGCACGGGAGCCACATTGTCGAGCAGAATCTTTCGCTCGCTGAGGGAGTCGCAGATCACCCGTTGGACTTGCCGAAGATAGAATTCCCTCGCGATCAGGCGGTCGAAGATAAATGTAACCAACGCTTCGGATCGAACTCTGGAGACTTCGCAGTTCTGAACCCCGGCGCGGGCTGGGGCGCCAAGAGATGGCCGGCAGAACGCTACGGACATGTAGCGAAGCGGCTAGCCGAGACGGGCGTGAAATCGCTGATCAATTTTGGCCCGGGCGAAGAGCATCTGATGCGCGAGGTCGAATCTGCCAGCGGCGGCGCGGCCACCGGTGTTGCATGCTCGCTTACGGAACTGATCGCGCTAACGAGGCGTGCGCGTGTGTTCATTGGGGGCGATACTGGACCAATGCACCTGGCCGCGGCGCTCGGGATACCCGTCGTTGCGATCTTCGGTCCCACGAATCCCGCTCGCAACGGTCCTTTTGCCACTCGCAGCATCATTCTGCGCAGCCCGATCAGCCCTACCTCGCACTCCCGCCGTGCGCAAGCCGACCCCGGATTGCTGGAAATCGGCGCTGATGAGGTCTTTACTGCCGCTCGCACCTTGTTGAGGAGCGCTCGTGATTAAGCTTACCTGGACAAGAATTGCGCGCCGCATTCGCGTGCCTTTGGGATTCGTTTTTACCGCGATCTTTTTGTGGCTTGCCAGGCCGACTCCAAGGTCCTTGCTAATTGGCTTAGCGCTTGTCATTCCCGGACTCGCAATTCGCGCGCTGGCATCTGGACACGTAAAGAAAAATGAAGAGCTCACGATGACGGGCCCGTACGCCTATACACGCAACCCGCTTTATCTTGGCTCTCTGATTCTGACCGTGGGCTTTGCCATCAGTGCCCGGAGCTGGTGGATTGGAGTGGGTCTGGTTTTGATGTTTCTGGCCATCTATTTGCCCGTAATTTATGGAGAAGAAGTTTTTCTGAAAGAACATTTCCCCGAATTCCCAGAATACGCGCAGCGCGTACCTCGGCTGTTGCCTGGGATTCGTTCATTGGGCGGCAACGCGGGAACATTTTCCTGGGCCTTGTTCCTGAAGCATCGAGAATACAATGCGACGTTGGGGGCGGCGGCGCTGATGGCGGCATTGGCAGCAAAATTATTCTGGAGCCGATAAGGGATTCCGATACATCTCTCACGTAGCATTCGGTATCTCAGTAAATATTGGAATCGCTCGTCCATGGGTAATCTCTTAAAGCTGAATCCGTCACGTTTTTTGCTCGCGTTACTTTCTGTCGCCTTGTCGCAGGGCCAGACTCATCCCGCTGCGCCGTCCAACACACCTCCGCTTCCTACGATAAGCGCGGCTCCCTCCACTCGAGTCGTTCCTCCGCCGGCGAACTATGCTTATCCGAACGGACAGACTTACGTCTACGGTGTGGAATGGCATCTTTTCAATGCAGGAACGGCTCGTGTGGCCTTGGGCACCGATGCAGGGCAGCAGCATGTGACTGCGACTGCAAACTCTGCAGGCGTGGCTAACGCGTTGTACAAAGTGCAGGATCATTTCGAGGCTTTCTTTGATCCGCGCACGTTTTGCTCGTTGCGTGTTTCAAAGCATACGGAAGAAGGTTCTCACTCGCGCCAAACCGATCTGCGTTTCGATTATTCCCGCAACAAGAGCGTGCTCGATGAAAAGAACTTGAAGACCGGCGAACAAAAACACGTCGAAAACGATCTACCCGGGTGCGTTTCCGATGTAGTTACTGGGTTCTATTACGTGGCTTCGTTGCCTCTGCAGCCCGGCAATACCTACACTTTTCCCGTCAACGACGGAAACAAAACCACCGAAGTCAGGGCGCGGGTCGAAGCCCGTGATCAAGTGAAAGTTCCCGCCGGTGCATTTCAGACGGTGCGGGTCAAGGCTGAAGCGATTTCCGGCGCTTTGCAGGGCAGAGGCACCGTGTGGGCATGGTTCACCGATGACGCCAACCACACTCCGGTGCAGATGCGATCGAAATTAGGGTGGGGAACGGTCTTATTTCGATTGCAGCGAATAGAAAAACAATGACGAGACTATTTTTGCGCCAAGAGCGCTTTGGCGTGGCTGAGTTCCGGCCGGTCCGAATTCGATCCACTACATATCTTCACTAACCGGGCGTAGTAAGTGTTCGACTTGTCGCTCTTGCCCGCCATCTCCGCTGCTCGCGCGGCGCCGTAGAGGCCATTGAAGCGATTGGGATTAAACTTCAAGTCTGCCTGGTACTCTGCCAATGCCTCCTCGGGCCGGTTCATATCGAGCATCATGTCGGCGAGCATTTCGCGCGCGGGAATTGCCAAGGGTTCGTCGCCCTCAGCCTCTTCCTTTTCCGCAATCGCGCGCAATGTCTTGATAGCTTCGTCGTTGATTCCTTCAGCGTGAGCCAACCATGCGGCGGCTTCCTGATGATCCTGATCGACCGCCTCGGCAAAGTATTTTTTCTTCTGCTTGAGCAAGGTGGCGTGAATCGATTCGATTTCGGCCACATACTTGCGCGCGTCGTCCACATTACCAGTGCGAGCGGCGCCAATTGCCCGGGCCCAGTAAATAATTGCAGTGTCTCCAGTTTCCGCGTCAGGAATTTGCGGCAGAGAAGCAGCATCCACCCAGTGGTGCATCTCAAGCACATATCTTGCGGAAAGAGTTACCAGCGCATCCGTACGAGGGTCGAAATCCATACCATACATATTGCTTTTCATCGAAGGCGTTGCCTTAACTTCTTCGATCACTTTTCCCGCATCCGCTTCCCGTCCCGATTGCAAATATGCGTACACCAGAAAATCCATGGCATGAAATTGATGGCCTCCGCCGCCCATGTGCATAGCGGCAGTTTTGCGCGTGGCGGCAATGGAAGCGAGGTTCGAATCAATATCGTCCTGCCACAAACCGAGCCGAGCAAAAATATGCGAGGGCATGTGCAACGCATGAGGAGCGGCGGGAGCGATCACCGCGTAACGCCGTGCAGCCG
>DATHRB010000036.1:0-319376 GCA_035482155.1 Verrucomicrobiia bacterium
TTATAGTCCGAGGCAGCTCCCGACGGATCACGATTATGCGGTTTCGACCCGCGAATATCAGAGTGATCAACCGTCGCGAAGACTACCTCGACCACGACTTGCGCTGCCTCCTAAGAGCGAGAAGAAGAAACAAAGAAAAAACAGTTGCCCGTAGTTGACAGGTCATTCCATATCAGAACTTACCAGGCACTTGAGCCGATTCGTGTTTTCAGCAGCGCGTCACAGGCAACGCGCTGCACGATCCGATGCATCGCAACGCCAGCACAGGTCCGGCGGAATTCATTGGGCAGCTCGTTTCATGCCAAGGAATTCGGCTTCGTCTCCAGGAGGGAAAAGTCATGTCTGTCGTCCGCATATCGACCGCAATACTCGCGTGTGCGTTAGCCGTAACAGCTCTGCCCGCTCAGCAAAATCCCACTGCCGCCGCTGAGTCAGGCTCAAAAGTCGGTGCCATCAACATGCGCCAGGCTATCGCCAGTACGGCCGAGGGCAAGCAGGCCTCTGCCCAGCTAGAATCGCAATTCTTGGCCCGCCGAAAAGAACTCGAGTCCCTCACTAAACAGATCAACGATCTTCAGCAACGCCTTGCGTCCGGCGCAAATACTCTCAGCGACGAAGAAAAGACTCGCCTGACTCTGCAAGGGCAGCGGCTTACCCAGCAGCTAGAACGCAAACAAAATGAATTTCAAGAAGACGTCAACAACGCCCAAAGCGACGTAGTCAACGCCATCGGCCGCAAACTTTTGGACGTCGTTGTACGCTACGCACCAAGCAACGGCTATAGCGCCATCTTGGACAATTCCTCTCAGAACAGCCCTGTCCTTTTCGCCTCCTCCGACATCACTCAAAATATAGTCCGCCTCTACGATCAAACCTACCCAGTAAAAAGTGCCGCTCCCGCTGGCGTTACCCCCAAGCCCCCTGCAAAGCCATCCGGCAACTAGCATCCGGCTGCCATAATCGATCACCGTAAAATGTTGGTGATGGGCAATCCGCATTCCTGAACCTTTGGAAGGAGGAGATCAATGCTTGCCGCCGTGCTGCACGCGCTGGGGAAAAGGCCTCTCTTCGAGGAATTTCCTGACCCAACTCCGGGCGAAGGAGAAGTGCTCATACATGTCTGCGCGGCTGCGCTGAAACCTGTGGACAAACAGATGGCGACCGGAAAGCACTATGCCAGCCCGCACGAATTTCCTGTCGTTTGCGGAATGGATGGCGTGGGGCGGCTTGAGGACGGAACGCGAATGTTCTTTGGTGGGCCACGGCGACCGTACGGTGCGATGGCCGAGCGCACTGTGGTGCGGCGAGCGCAATGTTTTTTGGTCCCTGACGATGTGGACGACGACACGGCCGCGGCCATTCCCAATTCTGGAGTATCTGCCTGGCTTTCGCTCAAGCACCGCGCGAAGCTGGCTTCGAGCGAAACCGTGCTGATCCTGGGGGCGACCGGGGTCACGGGTAAGCTGGCAGTGCAAATCGCTAAAATCTTCGGCGCGGGGCGCGTCGTGGCGGCGGGACGGAACGAACGCGTGCTGAGCACACTACTCGAACTTGGCGCGGACGCGACGATTCCCCTTGACAGGCCGCATCAAGAGTTGATCGAAGCCTTTCGCCGCGAGGCAGGCAAAAAAGGTTTCGACGTGATCATAGACTACCTCTGGGGCTCTCCGACAGAAGCACTGCTGACGGCCATTACTGGCGCAGAATTTGTGGTTGCGAGATCGGAGACTCGACTGGTTCAGGCAGGCGAGAGCGCGGGGCCTACAATCACGCTGCCCGCAGCAGTGTTGCGCAGCACAGCGCTCACGATTCTAGGAACGGCGGGCATTCCGCCTTGGGACGTGCTCACCGAGGCGTTCCAACAGGTAATGAACCACGCGGCGAGCGGCAAGCTGCGCATCGAGACCGAGCGGATTCCACTCTCCGAAATCGAGGCTGCCTGGGAACGCAACGTACCAGCCCGCAGGCTGGTAGTGATTCCCTAGCGCGTCAAAAGGAAACCGCGTTAAGCTTCAGCTAAAGTGGCCACGCGCAAAAAGCAATCCTTATTGCCAGCTCAAAAACCGGATTGCCTAAGTCCCGATAAACGCAGCCGTAATCGGAAAAGTGGGCACGAGTCGGAGGTCAAAAAGACAAAATTCCAAACCGCTTAATGGCAATTCCGTCGATCCCCTTTGGCCATTCCGACCGAATGAAAGCCCTAATCGCAGCCCGTGCAGACCGAAAATCGGACTCTTTCTTGGCTGCGAGAATAGTGGGAGCAATCGGGTGGCCGCGCTGGAGGGTAAGACGAAATCTTCCCCTGGGTAATTTCTGCAGGATTGCTCCCTCGTGGACTACATTTCCTTCTTGCCACGGCCGCGCACCAGGTGGGAAATACCAGAGTTCTCCAGTACGCGTGCCACGACTGCGGCCACCTCTGTATAGCGAACGTTGTTGGAAGAAAGTGCGAGGCGTTCCGGCACGCTTAAGTGCATGGTCGTCACTAGCTTCTCGATGAGTTGTTCTCTATCGTTCATCGAGACCATAATTTAACTCAACCTAGCGCAACGCGCAGTAAACGCCGAAACCGGAGAAATCTCGTCAAAATCAGGTGCCAGGTTACGCGAGCAATCTAAAGTTGCGCCAATTCTGTGGCTTCATCGTGCGCCATGGATGAGGCTGGGCTAAACTATGCGGGCCATGAGCGTCATCGACGAAGTGCTCGCAGCAAACGAAATCTACTCGCGCACCCATGAATTGCGCAAACTAACCCCGCGCCCAGAGCGCAACCTCGCCGTTCTGACCTGTATGGATACCCGGCTTTCGATTCGCACTCTCGGACTGAAAACGGGAGACGCGCACATCATCCGCAATGCCGGAGGCATCGTTACCGAGGACAGCCTGCGCTCCCTGGTCGTATCGCACTATCTGCTCGGCACTCAGGAAATCATGGTTATCAATCACACCGATTGCGGATTGATGCACACTAGCGAGCAGGACTTGCGCACCAGAATCCAGCATCGCACCGGGACCGCCGCTGTTGCCCCCGCCTTCTTCTACGCCTTCCAGAACATCGAAGAAAATGTCCGCCACCAATTGCAAAAGCTCCGCACCCATCCCTGGATTCCCGCCAGTGTCGCGGTCCGCGGCTTCGTCTACGACGTCGCCAGTGGACGTCTTCGCGAAATTACAGACCCCTGACCGGACCGATGTTCAATATTTTTAGCGTTGTCTATCAGGCTGAATGCCAGTCGTGATGACAGGCTCGACACTGTCGCGCCTTTGGTGTCTTGGCCAGCGCACCGCATCGAGGGCAATAATTAAAGGCGACTTCCCCGCTGTGCTCATCGAGAATCCTCTGAGCGGTTCGCACTGTAAACGCATCAAGTCCCTCGCTCGCTAGTTGCAATGCCTTGGGGTCATTCGATAGCAACTCAGGCGCAATATGTGAACTCTTTTCAGCCTCACGTTGGGCGACCGCATCGGTGCGGCCATGTGTGGCTTTTGCTTTTGCTGTACCCACCAGATGCCTATGTGCGACCCGCTCTGGCGTCGTCATCAATTGACAATAGTATCGAAGTACGTACCGAGCTTTTTCGGGCCCATCGATTCCTCGAATTGAGGCGGAAAGAATCATACCGAAGCAGTATACAAATCTAGTGAACTATCGTGCCCGCGAGCAGCCAGCTACAAGGATTGCGACCGAAGCATGCTCATTACCATCGCGATCTGCCCCGAATGGTAAATCGTGTGTTCCACGACTCCGTGAAACAAAGTTTCGTAACGATATTTACGCCCAGGAACCTGTTTCGCCAAATCCTCGACAAGAAAATTCCGAATCTTCTCTTCGAGCAGCTCGCGACTTTGGCTCCATCTCGTGACGAGTTCCTTCCAAGGAATCGGCGGCTCGGCCCAGTCCTTCTCGGGCTCCCAAGGCGGCAGCGAATTACGGTCGGAGGTATTGCGGATTCTTTCATTCCAAAGCAGCAAATGTTGAAGCAGCTCGGAAATTGAATGAGATCCTGGAACGGGCCGCGTCGTCGCAAGCTCAGGCGAAATCTGCGCTAACAACTCGGCGAGCGAAGGCCCGTACCACGCGGCTTTGACCGTCGCGGCGCGGTAAGAATCGGCGATTCTTTGGGTTTGGCTCATATGTGCCTGGCGGGAACTCCGACAATTGCAGCGAGCGAGTTTAGTCTACATCAGCCGGCCTGGCGTTGAGACCACTCCTGCCCGATAAATGCATTTCGCGATTCGCACCTCAAAACAGCGAGAGGCGCAGGCAATCGCCCACGCCTCTCTTTCCAGCTGCTAGCTCTTAGCAACTACCAGAACACGAAGCGCAGCAGTCCTCTGATGCGCAGCAGCCTGCTTGAGCAGCGGATGCCGCTCCTGCCAGACCTAGCGCGATGACTGCCATCAACAACATTACTTTTAGCTTCTTCATGATTTTCTCCTTTGAAATAGAAATAGTTATTGTTGGCGGATGAAACCATCCGCATGAAAGAGCGCCGTGATTGGTTCGGATTTCTAAATGCGCAGAATGTGAGTTTGCAGAAGAACATCTCTTCCTGCATGACCAAGGGGTGGTGTGTTTATCCCATTGCTGGCAGAAAGTCGAAACGAAGGATTGACTACGAAGATCATCAACACAACTGCATAGTGATGACCGCTGTTAGCTGCCCCCGGGTCTTGTTTCTGAATCAGCGTAGCGTCCAAAGGACAGCAGGAAATCGTCTGAACACCTGGCCTGTTCCCATCCGAAGTTCCGTGGTGATGATGGCAGCAGGAGCCGGCGTCGCCCATTTTACTGTCGTCTTCATTCGCAATTGTTCTGGATCCGAAAATTTCAGCGTTGGAGGGGGTGGAAGCGAGAACCGGCTGCACACAACCGAGCACACACGCCAAAAATCCTAACCAAAAAGCAAGCATGGTAGCGGTCAAATGTCGCAGGACGTTCATTGTTCAGTGCCGCTCACGATTGTAGCAGCTTTGAGCTGCCCGACCATGGTTCCCGCGATATGAATCCTTAATGGCATAATCGGGGCATATGCTTGCGTTCTCCCAGACCATCAAACAAGACACGCTCCGTCGAATTCAGCAGATTCAAGTAATCACCATCGTCTGGATGAGTATCGAGGCCGTCGTTTCTCTATGTGCGGCATGGCAGGCACGCAGCCCCGCATTACTCGCTTTCGGCGGCGACAGTGCAGTCGAGCTTCTCTCAGCAATTGTCGTTCTTTGGCGCTTTCGCTCTGGTCTCGTGCAGCCTCGCGCGGAGAGAACCGCGTCGCGAATCGCCGGCATTTTGCTTTTTGCACTAGTCGTGTGCCTGAGTGTGGTTTCGGCGTTGAGCTTACTGGGGCATAACGAACCAACAACAAGCTACCTGGGTATTGCGATTCTAATCGTCGCTGCCGTGCTTATGCCGTGGCTTGCGACAGAAAAGCGAAAGCTGTCAGCAGCTAGTGGCAGCTCCGCACTCCGCGCTGATGCCGTCCAATCTGGTTTGTGTGCCTATCTTTCCCTGATTGCTCTTATAGGCCTGGTGGTGAACGCCGTTTGGCATTTCAGCTGGGCTGACCCCATTGCCGCGTTAGCAGTCATCCCTCTTTTGTTGTGGGAAGGCAAAGAAGCGATCAGAGGACGGGCATGCCGCTGTGATTGAGACGGTAGGGCAGGACACGAGCACTCAGTAACGAGTTACTTTCACCTCGGTAAAGTCCGATACTCGCCCAGGAGATCAGCGAGAATCCATATTGCTCCAGCAATCTCGAAGGTCTCGGCGATTTCGCTCCAATTCGTATGACTGTGGGGATTCGAAATAATCAACGACACCCACACAAGTAGCCCAAAACTCACGATCATCAGTGTCAGCAGGCGACTCGCGAGAAGTGCCATGCGATTCGTAAGCAGAGCCACAGCCGCGAGTGCGAACAAAACAGTTGTGGTTACCGCCCAAAACATCTGAGTGGGCGGAATCCACTTCGGAACAAACTTGGCGGTAGCGTCGAGATAAAACGCCTGTTCGAGGGCAAACGAAGCGGCGCAGATGCCCAAAAGAATGCCGCCGATCCGCGTAAGCGTTTCCAACGGCCACGCTGATGACAACCACGCATAAACGATCGCCGCTCCGCTCAACAGCGAGAACTGCTCGAAGAAGTTGCCCCAGCTATTGTAGATTTGCGGTGCGGCAACAATTCCCGGCACGCACAGTAGGACGGAGACAAGATAAGCCGCACCAAGGATGGCTGCCCCAACTTTCGCGGTCCGACGAAACTGAATCGCAGCGCCACCCAGGATCAGCGCGGCGGCCGCGGCGTAGACAACGTAACGCAGTTGGTGCCCGTCGTTGGAGTCGTGCCAAGCCAGCGTGATGATGCCATGGGCCAACGCCGCTACTCCAAACACGTGACCGCCGAGTTTCAAATTAGGCGTTGATACGGTCATTTGTTTTCAATCCCGTTCACGCAGGTTCGTCACGCGCGCGAGAGCCGATCGTCAGGATGCAACAAGCGTTATACAACGGGATCGATCACCGTCATAGCGCCACAACGATTGGAGTATGAAGGAGCCACTCGCTCTTAAGGCCGCGTGGCCCAGACATTGATGATTGAGATAAACTTTGGGCGCCCCATGTGCCGGTTTTGCACCTGGGGTCTTTGACGTCGTTTTTGCTGCGAATCTAAACCGGTCAATCTTCACCAAACCTAGCAATTCGCGAGCTTACCGTGAGAAATAGCCCGTCTTCGACCGCACCTTCAGCCCTTCGCGTTTCGCACGGATTACAATTTTGCGAAAGGATCCATCTTTTGCAGCGTTCGTGGGGTAATACGCCAGCTCATACGAGCTTCGCAGTTCCTCGGCGATTTGGTGAAAGTACGTGTGCGGATCGGTCTTTTCTCCATCGATCGCCGCTCCTCCCGTCTCTTTCGCGATGCGGTCCATCACTCGCATCCCGTACTGATTCCGCGCCGTCAATTTTCCGTGCGCTCTCTCCGTGTAGCGGATGGTGTAGACCACCACATTTGCACTTTGCGCCGTCTCAATGGCCGTCATCATGTCATGAGAACTGGAGTTATCCTCTCCATCGCTGAACATCAGCAACGCCTTTCGGCCGTCTTCCTTCCCAAGTTTTTCCGTTACCGGATAATAAATCGAGTCATAAAACGCCGTGCCTAAATCGCGGCTTTCTAGCGGCCCAATCTCCGGAAACTTTTGCGTCTCTTTTTCATATCGCTTCCATGACTCCAGCAATGCACTGCCCGAATGAGAAAAATCGCTCACCAACCGAATGTGATTCCCAAATCCCACCAGAAACACGCGATCTTTCGCCGCCAGCACTTCCTTCAAGAAAACTTCCAGATCGCCTTGGTGCTTTTTCGCGAAGTGTTCCTGACTTCCGCTGGCATCGACAATCAATCCTAGCGTCAGCGGTACGTCCGCGCTGCGCGCAAAGTAGGCGATCTTCTGCGGCACGGTGTCTTCCACAATCTCGAAATCCTCTTTCGTCAAATTGTCGACGAGCGCCCCGTTCGCGTCGCGGACCGTAAACGCCACAGTCGCCAGGTTCACGTCCACTCGGATCGCTTCCTGAGCTGATCCAGCAGCCCCGCCCGTCAGCGTCACAAAAATTGCAGCCAAATTTGCCAGCCATCCGCGCACACTCGCACCTCGGAAGAAAACGTCTCTCATTTACATACGCCACTTCCTCCGATTTTGTTCAGCAGCCATCGTATTGCCACATTTCCTTTTTCATTCGCCGCATGCTATCTTCCACTTCAAAGGGAGAATTCATGTCCGTAAATAAAGTTATTCTGGTCGGCCGTTTGGGTCGCGACCCCGAGACTCGTTACACCGGCGGTGGTCAGGCGGTGGCAAATTTCTCGATCGCCACCGACGAAACGTACAAAGATCGCAATGGAGAAAAACAAAAACGCACCGAGTGGCACAAGATCGTTGTGTGGGGCAAGCAAGCCGAAATCGCCCAGCAATATCTGAAAAAGGGCTCGCTCCTCTTTGTCGAAGGCCGCATTCAATCGCGCGAATGGCAGGATAAGGAAGGTCAGAAGCGCACCAGCTTTGAAATTGTGGCTAGCAATTTCCGTATGCTCGGCGGTCGCGGTGACGGCGCTGCGGCCAGTGCCGGCGCAGGTGCGGGAGCCGGCGGCGGTGCTCGTCACTCCGACGACTTCGATGCTCACGGTGCCCCGCCCGATGACCCATTCGGAGCCGGCTCAGCCGCACCCGCAGGCCCCGAAATCTCCGACGAAGACATCCCCTTCTGATTCGGCCTGGTCCTGAAATTTAAATTGAACTATTGCTTCTTCGCGGATGAACCGCTCGGGCCTGCAGCTCTACTCCTGACAACGACTTTGAAAGTGATCGGTCTTTCCGTGCCTCTTTGAAGGGAAATCTGCGTCGTACCCGCACCTAACGCCGCAAATTTCCACATCTCCTCAGTCCCAGCCGCGCCATTTCCAGAAGGCGGCGCGACATGACTGTGCTCAATCAATCGCACCTTCGCAGTATCCAAGGCCTTCGCCAATATCCATTCTGAACCCGCCGCATCTTTCAAAGGCAACGCAATCGTCAATTCATCTCCAACCGAACTCGTTATCGAACTCCCTACCATCTTGCTCGTTGCGCGCACCACCGGCCCCTTCTCGCGCGCTACAGAAATGGCCATCAACCTCGCTCCCGCGAAAATTCCCTTCGCATCGAACTCGAACGAATACCACGCATGCCCCAACACCGCGCAAGAGTGGCACTTCTCCCGCAGCCGGTAATTCACAATGATATGCACGCCGCCATTCGCGCCCATTTCCACATCCGGAATCTCCGTCGAGTAGCGGTCCCCCGGCCACGGCGAAAGGTCCGGATGCGCTTTTGCCAGCCCGGTATAGGAAGCGTTGTTCTTCAACGCCCGCGCCGCGATAGTCACCAGCTTGGAATTGTCCACATCGATCGCCGGCGGAGTTCCATTCACAATCACCCACGATTGATTTTCGTTGGCGCGATACGGATAAAGCACATAAGCAATATCCACCGGTCCAGCCGCTCTAAAGTCGCGCACAAATCCCGGCTCGCCCAATTGTCTGGAAAATTCGACTGCTACGGCCGATGCGCCAGCCTTCTTCATCTCTGTGGCAAAACAATCCTGCAACTTATCCGCATGCGGGTCCTGGCAGATAGTCTTCACTGCATCAACGAATTTCGTGTCCCCCGCAAACACCACATCCACGGTAACGCTTTTCGGCCGCTTCGTTTCGTTTGTAGCCCCATCTTTTTTACCCGTGTCTTTTTGCGCCGCGTCCGATGAACCCGGCGCGCTCTGCTTTGCGACCGCATCCTGGCTCGCCTGAGCCCCGGCGTATGCGGAACCGTAACTCGCCACCGCCAGACAGACCACCCCTATACCCACACCGATCCGCGTCATGCATTTCTCCTGGTTGGCCTCAACGATTTTGCGTGCAAGGAAAAACTTTACTAGCCGCCTAGGCACCGGTCAATGAATCCATCGTAGATATGTTCATCCCTATGCCCTGTCTTGAACTGTACTTCCGACACCGGGAGCGGCCGACGTAGGAGCGGCGTTTCTTATGACGTGGAGAGTTTTAAGAGTTCAAATCAGCTAGGAAAAGCTACTGCGCGTTGCGCTTTCGTTCCTCATCCATCTTCTGGATGTACTCTTCAAACTTAGGCCTCTGCTCCGCGCTCAAAATCGCGCGTATGCGCTCGCGCCCCTTTTGCCGTACTTCGCCGAGTTGCGGGTCCAGCGTCTTCCGGATGCTCTTCATCTGTGACTGCACATCAGCGATGACCGCATCGACTTGCTGACTTTGTTCCGGCGTCAAGTTAGCTAGCGAAGTCAGTTCCTGCACCTTTTGCGCCCGCTTTGCGGCATCGGAAGGGGGTACGCTAGCATTCGTCACCGTATATTTCTGGTGCGCAAATATGTACCCGCCGAATCCTCCGAGGGCCACGCCCAGCAAAAATACCAATCCCACCCACAGAGCGGCTTTACGCGTTGTCGACGATTCTGTCATTTTTATTTCTCCGGCGGACTTACCAGGGCATCGTCCACCGTGCCCTGCCCTGCCGCGCTATCAAACAAATATTGTTGAGTGGCTTGCGCTTTCGACTCCACTGATTCGTTATTCAGCTGTCCACCGTGCGGCCCGTAA
Organism: Verrucomicrobiia bacterium; assembly: GCA_035482155.1. GTDB lineage: Bacteria > Acidobacteriota > Terriglobia > Acidiferrales > UBA7541 > Acidiferrum. The sequence continues at coordinate 10,170 of DATHRB010000036.1, forward strand.
AACCACGTGGTTCCCACCAACAGCAGCAACGCGGAAACCCACGCCAGCCTGGACGCCAACTTCGCGACCGCCCCGCTCCATTCCGTCAACGCCCTGCGACCTTCCGTCTCGCGCTCGGCGATCTTGGCCATCACCCGCGCCGCAAACCACGGCTTCGCATCACTCGCCGAGCTGTTCCACTCGCGCGCCAATTCTAGCGGCCCCGCCAATAATTCTCGGGATGCCCAGAATGTCTCCGCCGCCTCTTCGCAGGCATCGCACTCCCGCGCATGCTGCAGCACCTCGGCGGGCAAGCTATTACTTAACGATGAGACAGCAATATTCTGCTCAACATCCGGCGGCAAATCCTCCAGCGCCTCGCGGTATTGCTCGCAAAGCCGGTTCTCTTTCCTAAATTTGTCCCACATATTTGTATCTCCTTGCTTCTCGTTCCAACCGCCTGCCGCTCTCACCTACTTCTTCGCGCTTGTCGCACTCTTCGCTCTTTTATCCCGCTCCGCCGCCTGCCTCACTACCCGCCCACGCGCTCGAAACAGCCGCACCTTCACAGTGTTCGCATTCAAATCCAGCACTTCGGCAATTTCCTCGATGGAGAAACCCTCCACCTCTTTCAGAATCAGCATCAGTTTGTCCCGTTCCTCCAAACCTTCCAAAAGCTGTTCAACTCTTTGCTGATTCTCCAATCTTTGCCGGATGTCCGGCCCCGGACCGTCGGACTCCGAATCCGCCACCCGCTGCGCCTGCTCTTCGCTCAGGTCCGACTCATACAGCAGCGGCCGCACCTTCTTCTTGCGCAACAGGTCCCAGCACTCATTCAGTGTGATGCGGTAAAGCCACGTACTGAATGCAGCCCGGCCATCAAATCGCTTCAGCGAAAAGTACGCCTTTATGAAGACTTGCTGCGCGATGTCTTCAATATCCTCATGCCGCCGCAGGATACCCGCGGCTACCGCGAACACCCGCTGCTGGTGCCGCTTGATCAGCTCTTCGTAAGCTTCCTTGTCGTTCGCTTGCGCACGTCGTACCAGCTCACGATCGTAGGTGCCCTTGGCCTGCGCCGCCGCCCCGGTACTCCCCGGATCCGCCGCCTTCGGGGAGCGCTTGGGGCTGGGCTCAAGCGGGGCTAGTTTTGGGACGTTTGCCATGCTGATTTGGTTACGCTACACGCTGCGGAGGTTTCCGTCACGCCTGCTATAAAATGCATCAAATGTTTCACTTCCCCTAGTAGCAACTTTCTACTTGCCTAATAACATACCAGATGGAATAATGCCCACATGATTATAGGTGACCGCCTCCGTGTAATGCGCGAGGAAAAGAAACTCTCCCAGGGCGACATCGAAAAGCGAACCGGTTTACTTCGTTGTTATATCTCCCGCGTTGAAAATGGCCACACTGTTCCGGCCATCGAAACGCTCGAGAAACTGGCTCGTGCCCTCGAGTGCCCACTCTATCAACTCTTCTACGACGGTGAAGAGCCACCTCAGCTTCCCAATCTACCCAAGCGCAAATCGTCCGACGATATCGCCTGGGGCAGCGTTGGGAAAGAAGCTCGTTTCCTCAATAAGCTGCGCCGTCTTCTCAGTAAAGTTGAAGATGAAGACCGCAAGCTGATTCTGTATATGGCTCAGAAAATGGCCAATAGGTAGTTTATAGCGGTTAGCTTTTTTATCGACTCTGAGCTAACCGGTTAGAATTACCTGGTGCTATAGGACCGCGCAGTCACCCCGGCTGCGCGGTCAATGCATTCCTATCCACTTTTCGCAACCCACAACATCTCCCGCAAGCCATTCCCGACTTTGTCTGCTTTAGTTCCCGGCCAAGTTATTCACAACGCTTTTCTTTTCCCGACAACCTATTCCCACTCAATCGTGCTCGGCGGCTTCGAGCTGATGTCATATACCACCCGCGTCACCCCCGGAACCTCATTCACGATCCGAGTCGATATTCGTTCCAGGACATCCCCAGGCAATCTCACCCAATCCGCGGTCATGGCGTCGTCGCTCTGCACCACCCGCACCGCCACCGTCAGCCCGTACGTACGTCCGTCGCCCATCACTCCAACGCTGCGTACCGGCAGCAGCACCGCGAACGCCTGCCACACTTTTTCGTACAATCCCGCCCGCCGGATCTCTTCCACCACCACCGCGTCCGCTTCCTGAAGAATCACCAGATGTGACCGAGTCACCTCGCCTAGTAACCGAACCGCCAATCCAGGGCCTGGAAACGGATGTTTCACTAAAATTTCTTCCGGCAAACCCAGTTCTCTGCCAATCCGCCGCACCTCGTCCTTAAACAGGTCCCGCAAGGGCTCAATCAGGGCAAACGGCATATTTGCCGGCAGACCGCCCACATTGTGGTGCGTCTTGATCGTCTGCGAAGGTCCGCGAACCGAAATGGATTCAATCACATCGGGGTACAGCGTACCCTGCACCAGGAAACCAATCTCCCCGTGGGCCTCTTCACGCCGCAGCCGCTGCGCTTCCTCCGCAAACACCGCGATAAATTCCGCGCCAATCCGCTTGCGTTTGATCTCCGGGTCGCTAACGCCCTCAAGCCGCGCCAGAAATCTGTCCGAAGCATCGATCCCGATCACCCGCAGGCCCAACCGTTCTCGCAGCATCTCCAGCGTGTCCGCAAACTCATTCTTCCGCAGCATACCGGTGTTAACAAAGATGTTAGTCAGCCGGCCGCCGATCGCCCGATGCACCAGCGCCGCCGCCACCGTCGAGTCCACGCCGCCGCTCAACGCGCAAATTACTCTGCTGGTCGGGCCCGCTTTCTTGCGAATGGCCTTCACCGTCTCTTCGATGAACGCCGCGCCGCTCCACTTCTTCTCCGCCTTGCACACCCGGAACAGAAAGTTTCGCAGTATCTCCGTGCCTTGCTCGGTGTGATTCACTTCCGGATGAAACTCTACCGCATAAATCTTTCGTGCCCGGTCTTCCACCGCAGCCACCGCATTAGCCGTCCGCCCCACAGTGCGAAATCCCGTCGGCAGCATCATTACGTGGTCGCCGTGGCTGTTCCACACTCTCAATGACGGCGCCACGCCAGTAAACAAATCTGAAGGGCCATCGCCAGTGCCACTCTCAATATTCAGTTGCGCTCGTCCGTACTCTCGCCGTTCGGCCCGCTCCACCTTGCCGCCCAGCGTATGCGTAATCCACTGCATGCCATAGCAAATCCCCAGCACCGGTACGCCCAGCGCCAATAATTTCGGATCGCACTTCGGAGCTTCCGGGTCATACACCGAGCTCGGCCCACCCGACAGCACCACCCCGACTGGCTCCAGCTTCATCAACTCTTCCATCGACGTGGTGCACGGCAGAATCGACGAAAACACTTGCTGCTCGCGAATCCGCCGCGCAATCAGTTGCGTGTACTGCCCGCCAAAATCCAGCACCACCACGCCGCCCAGCTCCGCTTCCATCCTGCCCGCCTGTTCCTGCACTGGTTTCGCTGTGCTCGCCATTACGCCACCACCAGGTTTACGAGTTTGTCTGGCACGAAGATATGTTTTACCACGCGCTTTCCGTCGAGATGCTGCGTCACGGTTGGTTCGGCTTGCGCCAGCGGAATAACCTGCTCTTCCGGCATTCCCGCCGCGACTTTCAATTTTCCGCGCACCCGTCCATTCACCTGTACCACGATTTCCACTTCTGTCTCGCGCGCCAGTTCCGCATCAAAAGCCGGCCAAGCCGCGGTCCATTGCCCATCTTCGTGACCCAGCATTTCCCACAGCTCCGCCGCGATATGTGGCGTCATCGGCGCCAGCATCAGCGTCAATAATTCCAGCAGTTCGCGCTGCACTTCCGGTCGCACGCCTTCGTCCAGTGGCTCCATGGCGTAAATCTCGTTGGTCAAATCCATGATCAACGCAATCGCAGAATTAAAGTGCCAACGCGTCTCGAAGTCCTGCGTAACACGCCTCAGCGTTTGATGTGTCTTGCGCAGTAATTGTTTTTCTTTCGCGGAATTTGGCGCAATCGCTTTAGCACCCGCTGCCCCGCTCGCGCTCTTCAACGCGCGCACCGCCTCCGCATGCCGTTCCACCAGCCGGTATACGCGATTCAGAAATCGCCACGAGCCTTCAATGCTCTCTTCGCTCCACTCTAGATCTTTTTCTGGCGGCGCCGCGAATAACGTATACAACCTGCCGGTATCGGCGCCATATTTGTCCGCCATCTCCTCCGCGCCCACCACATTGCCCTTCGACTTGGACATGGCCACGCCGCCCTTTTGCACCATGCCCTGCGTGAAGAGCCGCGCAATCGGTTCGCTATGATTGACCAACCCCAGGTCGCGCATCACCTTGCACCAGAATCGCGAGTACAGCAGGTGCAGAATTGCGTGCGTAATCCCGCCGATATACTGGTCAATCGTAAACCAGTACGCCACCTTGCCCTTATCAAACGGCGCCTTGTCATTGTGCGGATCGCAGTAGCGATAGAAATACCACGACGAATCCACGAACGTATCCATCGTGTCGGTTTCCCGACGGGCATCGCCGCCGCACTTCGGGCATTTCACATTCACAAATTCTGGTGTGGCCGCCAGCGGCGACTCCCCTTCGCCTGTCAGTTTCACATTTTCAGGCAGCACCACCGGCAAATCCGCGTCCGGCACCGCCACCATTCCATCGTTCGCGCAATAGATCACCGGAATCGGCGTGCCCCAGTACCTCTGCCGCGAAATTCCCCAGTCCTTCAATCGAAACACCGTCTCGCGTTTGCCGAATCCCTTCGCTTCCGCTTCCGCCGACATCCGCGCAAGCGCTTCTTCCGTCGTCAGCCCGCTATACGGTCCCGAATTCAGGCTCTTCCCGTATTCCGTGAACGCTTCTTTCAAGGCATCTTTGCTCAGTGCTTCCCCGTCGCTCGGCTGCACCACAATAGGAATCGCCAGTCCATACTTCGTCGCAAACTCAAAGTCGCGTTCGTCATGCGCCGGAACGCACATCACCGCGCCAGTTCCATACTCCATCAGCACGAAGTTCCCCACCCACACCGGAATCTCCGCGCCATTGAACGGATTCACCGCGTATCGCCCGGTGAAAAATCCTACTTTGTCCGCCGTCTCCAGTTCTTCCGCCTTCACAGTACTCTGCTGCATCTCCGCCAACTTCGCGCCCGCCGTCGCTTCTTCACTCGAGCCCGCCAATAATTTCGCGACCAACAGATGCCGCGGCGCCAGAATCAGCGCGCTCGCCCCATAAATCGTGTCAATGCGAGTCGTAAACACTTCAATCGTGTCGCCAGCGCCACCCGTAACTCCTGCGGGTGCCCCATATGCCGTTTGTGCATGTGGGGGTTTTCCCTCCCTGGACCCGGAACCATCCTGTCCCACGCGACCTGTTTCGCTATTCCCAAAATCCGCCAACGCGAACTTCACCTTCGCACCGGTCGACTTCCCAATCCAATTCCGCTGCATGGTGATAACCCGCTCCGGCCATCCGCCCTCCAGCAATTTCAAATCATCCAGCAACTGCTCCGCATACGCTGTAGTCTTCAAAAACCATTGCTCGATCTCGCGCGTTTCCACCAGCGTATCTTCATGCCGCCAGCAATACCCGTTCACCACCTGCTCGTTGGCCAGCACCGTGCAGCACTTGGGGCACCAGTTCACGCGGCTCTTTTTCTTGTAGGCCAGTCCGCGCTCCAGCATGCGCAGAAAAAACCACTGGTTCCACCGGTAATATTCCGGCTCGCACGTAGATATTTCCCGCCGCCAGTCAAAGCTGAACCCAAAGCGGCGCAGCACTCGCTGAAATTCCGCAATGTTGTTGTTGGTCCAGACTCTAGGATGGGTTTTATTTTTTATCGCGGCGTTTTCAGCAGGCAGGCCAAAAGCGTCCCAGCCCATCGGGTGCAGCACGTTGAATCCGCGCATGCGCTTCACCCGCGCCACCACATCGCCAATCGTGTAGTTGCGCATGTGTCCCATGTGCATCGTACCCGACGGATACGGCAGCATTTCCAATACGTAGTATTTCGGCTTCGAAGGATCTGCCTCCGTCTCGAAGACCCGCGCATCTGCCCAGCGTTTTTGCCATTTTGCTTCGATCGCTTGTGGGTTGTATTCCGCCACTCTCAACTATCCCCTTTTGCCCAACTATCCCCTTTTTCGTTTCCCACTCGCCCCACTCACTTTTTTCCCCTTCTTCGCCTTCTTGATCGGCGCTACGCGTTTTGTCCTCGGTGTGCGTTTTGTCCTCGGTGTGCGTTTTGTCCTCGCCGTGGGTTTCGCGCTAGCTGTACGTCTTGTCGTCGCTACGGCTTTCGTCGCAGCCGCGCGCTTCGCCGTCGACGCGCCTTTCGCGGGGTTCGTCGCGATCGCTGCGACCTTGGCTCCACTCACGCCACCAGGAACACCCGTCGCCGCGACCTTGGTACCCTTCGCGCGACCACCCAGACCGGTCATCCCGACCGAAGCAGGTCGGTGCATTTGCTTTTCTGCTTCGCTCCTGCGAAGCAGCCGGCCTGCGAAGTGGAGGGATCTCTCTTCGCTTTTTCGCCGACCCTCCTCCGCCTCCCGCCGGGCCGCCACCGCCGCATTCCGCTTCTCCACCGCCCGCTGCACATCCATCTTCTTCTTCAGCGCCGCCGTCAACATCGAGAATCCCTTCTCAGCCACCGGCGCAATATCCTTCAACCCCGCCAACTCCCACAAAGCCGCCACATTCTTCCGGTCGTCTCCCGGATCATCAATAGGCGTCTCCGCGATAAACACCCGCCCCGCCAGCCCTTCCGGCGGCGTAGCGCTCAATCGCGGGTGCTGCAAAATCCTACGAAACGCCTCCGCGCCAATTTTGCCCTTTCCAATATGCTCATGCCGATCCACACGCCCGCCCAGCGGAATCTTCGAATCATTAATATGCATCACCGGCACGCGTTCCAGCCCAATGGTATTTTCAATCTGCCCAATCGTCGCAGCCAAGCCCTCTTCCGTGCGAATGTCATATCCCGAAGCAAAAAGATGCGCCGTATCCAGGCACACCTCCACCGGAAACCCATTCAATCCCACCAAGACTTCCGCCATCTCCTCGAGCCGCGAACTCAAACAAGTCCCCATCCCCGCGGTATTCTCCAGCAGTATCCGCATCCCGCCCAGTGAAGCCCGCTTCGACGCCTGCTTCACCGACTCAACCACCGTCGCCACCGCCTGCGCGCACGTGGCTTCTCCGCGCGTCCCCGGATGCACCACCAGAAAATCCGCCCCCAGCGACATACCGCGCACAATTTCGTCGTGAAACGCCTGTATCGACCGCACCCGCAACATAGGTTGCGGCGACGCCAGGTTAATCAAATAATTAGCGTGAATGACCAGGGGCCCAAGCCCCAGTTCGGCCCGCCGAGCGCGAAACGCCGCGGCATCCACTTCCGGAATCCGAGCCGACCCGCCCTGCCACTGCCTCGGATTGGCTGAAAATATCTGCAGCGCGTTGCATCCCAGCTTGCGCGCCGTTTCCAGCGCGTTCCGGTGCCCGCCCGCTATGGAAGTATGGATCCCAATCCGCGTGCTGCCGTCCAGCCACGCCGGCGGCTGCGCCTCCGGCTCAGGTTCCGGCCGGTACTCGTCTTCGGGATCAAACTCGGTAAGCCGCGTTAGGGGCTGTGCTGGAATGCTCAATGTAAAATTTCGCTCACTCATAAACCATCAATTATAACACACGCGCCAACCCCGCCAATTCGGCCAGAAAACCTAATGGTCGGGCATTTCCGATAATCGCTCTTAAGTGGCTTGATATTTATAGCCAGGTCCCCGTCAACGACATTGCTGCAATAAAACCGGCTGCGGCCAGCAGCCAGAGTTGCAAAATGACTAAACTCAAGGCAAACCAACGCAATCCTTTCATCCTCCAGACCCAGTAGCTGCCGAGGATTAGAGAACCAAAATCAATGAGGTCTTCTGCTCGAAGCGCCCAATAATTCGGTCCAGGGAAGTGAGGCTGCTCCCAATCAACCCGACCCAGGACAGCAATCGTAAGCACCGCCGGGAAGAATAAGAACTGCTGAACGACAATGGCGTAGGTCTGTTTCCAAATCGGCTTGTGGAACGGCCGTTGACGAATTACGGACGCGACCAAACTTAGACCGAATAACAAGGTGCCGTATACAAACGGTGGCGCGTAGAGAAATTCGAGACTTCAACGCAAGTAAGTCCAAAACGTCAACCAAAAGTGTGCCATTTTATGAATGTGATGCTTACAGTAGTATTTGGCAATATGCGGACAGAACGCTGTGTCAATGCCGCTACTATGGGCTGAGGTTAAATTCCTTTAGCTTGAACGTCACGTCGCTGCGAAGTACCATCAGAATCTGGAGGGCATATGATTAGCTCACCTTCACTCCCAGTTATCATCACTTGCTCAGGCTGCCTCCTCGCTTTGGTTTTTGGCCTTGTCTACCGGACCACCACCGTTCTTGGGTCCGCTGCTCGACTGGGATTCCTGCCAAAAGGCTTGACCCGCTGGCTTCTCGATGTGAAAGACACAGAGACGACGAACTGACCGCCGCACCTCAGCGCGTGACCGCATTCAAGACCGCGAAATATTTAACAGAATTCTATCAATTTCTTTACCGCCTGCATTTGCTCCCTCCGCTCCCCAACAGGTAAACTGCACTATTCCTCATCCTCGCCCGGAGCAGCCATGTTAGTCGTAATGCAGTCTCACGCCACCGAGCCGCAGATTCGCGCCGTTTGCGAACGCATCGAGAGCCTCGGCCTTAAAGCGCATCCCATCCCGGGCGCCCTCCGCACCGCCATCGGCATCACCGGCAACAAAGGCGCGCTCGATCTTGGCGTCCTCGAATCCCTCCCCGGCGTGATCGAATGCATTCCCGTCAGCAAGCCCTACAAACTCGTCAGCCGCGATGTCAAAGAAGAAGACACCATCCTGCGCATTCCCACCCCGAGCGGCGACGTTCTTTTCGGCGGCAAACACGTGGGCCTGGTTGGCGGCCCTTGCGCGGTAGAAACCGAAGAACAGTGCTTCGCCACCGCCGAAGGCGTCAAAAAAGCCGGCGTTAAACTCTTTCGTGGCGGCGCTTACAAACCGCGCACTTCGCCGTATAGTTTTCAGGGTCTCGGCGAAGACGGCCTCAGAATTCTCGCGCAAGTTCGCAAACACTACGGCCTCGGCATCATCACCGAAGCCATCGACAACGAAAGCCTCGACCTCGTCGAAGAATACGCCGACGTGATCCAGATCGGCGCACGTAATATGCAGAATTTCTCGCTGCTCAAGCGCGCCGGCCGCGCCAAAAAACCAATCCTCCTCAAGCGTGGCATGTCCGCCACTCTCGACGAATTCCTGATGGCCGCCGAATATGTCCTGAGCGAAGGCAACTACAACGTAATGCTCTGCGAGCGGGGCGTGCGTACTTTCGCCGACCATTCCCGCAACACGCTAGACCTGACCATCATCCCCGCGGTAAAAAAACGCAGCCACTTGCCGATCCTCGTCGACCCCAGCCACGGCACCGGCAAGCGCCATAAAGTTTTGCCCCTCTCCCGCGCCGCAGTAGCTGTAGGCGCCGACGGCCTGCTTGTCGAAGTTCATCACGCCCCCGACCAGGCCCTCTCCGACGGCATGCAATCCATCCTCCCCACTGAACTCGCCGAACTCGTCGGCGAAGTCCGCCAAATCGCCGCCGTCCTCCACCGCGAAGTCAATTGATCGCATCCATTGAATGCCTGCAGTTTTACTTTTCTCCGCTGCATCGGCGTGCCAAACTCTCCCCGTCATGGTCTATCACTCCTACATGATGGCCAGCGCTTCAGGCGTGCTGTACGTAGGCGTAACCAATCATCTCGAACGCCGTGTAGCACCAATGCAAGCAGACCCCTGGATTCTCCAGCCGCTACAACACCACCAAACTTGTATACTTCGAACCTTTCAGCGACATTCGCAACGCGATCGCCCGCGAAAAACAATGGAAACGCTAGCACAGAGAAAAAAGATCGCCCTGATAGAACGTGTTAATCCACAATGGCGAGACCTAAGCAAAGACTTCAACCATTGAGGAGGTCTTCAAAAAAAACGGTTCCAAAAATAGAAATGGTTTTGAAAAAAGGCTTCGAGAAAAAGTTTTGGAGCAAAAAAATAACCGCCCCGCACATTACTAAATTAAAAAACACCAAAAATCGGTCATTCCGAGCGGAGCAGACCGGCTGTTTCCTCCTACTTCGCTCCTGCGAAGTAGCCGGTCTGCGCAGTCGTGGAATCTCTCTTCGCTTTATCCGTCACAACACCGCCGCTCCGCCACGCCGCTCAACAACGAATCAGCTCCCACACAAATCTAAATGACCCGCCCCCGCAATTACCGCGTCCTCTCACTCCTAGGCATCCTCCTCGCGGCCGCCCTGATTCTTCTGCTCTTCGAGCATCGCCCTTCCTTCCTCCGCCCCGGACTGCGCCTCAACGCCTACGTCACCACCTCCGACGGAAACCTCACGGTAGTAGACCTGGTAAAACTCGGCGCCATCGCCCACATCCCCATCGGCCAAAAATTATCCGGCGTCCGCGAACACCCCACCCGCCCAGAAGTCTGGGGCGTCAGCACCGCGGAAGGCTTCGTCTGGGTGTTAGACACACGCACCAATCAACTCACCGCAAAAATCCGAGTGGGCTCGCTACCCTACGCGCTCGACTTTTCCCCCGACGGCGCGAGAGCGTACGTCACCTCTTCCGGCAACAACACCCTGGTCGCAATCGACTGCCGCACGCGCGCCATCCTCGGCACTGCGAAAACCGGTCGCGAACCGGTGCTCGCCCGCAGCACTCCCGACGGCAAAACCATAGTCGTCGCCAATCGTGGCGACGCCACCGTCTCTCTTCATGACGCCGCGACTCTCGCCCAACGCGGCACCATCCCGGTCGTCGCGCGCCCCGAAGACATCGCCATCATGGCCAACAGCTCCATCGCCTTCGTGCGCAGCGCCAGCGAAGCCCGCATCTCCGTCGTCGATTTGCGTCGCGGCGTTCTTCTCACCCATCTCGAACTGGCCGGCCGCCCCACGCAGATGCTGCTCAAGCCCGACGGCGGTGAACTCTACTTGATCTCGCCCGAAGCTCACGGCCTGCAAGTCATCAACACTGCTACGCACGAAGTCGGCGATTACATGGTGCTGGGGTCCGCTCCCACGCGCGCCATTCTCAGTGCCGACGCCAGCCTGATGTACGTGAGCGACACCGCCGCCAACCGCATCATTCCCGTCGATATCGTGGATCGCCACCTCGACCGCGACCCCGGCAAAGGCTTCCCCGTCCCCGCCGGCCAATCCCCCTCAGCGCTGCGCCTCGATCCCCAGGAAAATCTCCTCCTCGCCGTCAACCACGACTCCGGCGACATCGCCATCATCCGCGTCCGCACCAACTACCTCGTCACCATGATCCCCGTCGGCGACAACCCCACCGACCTCGCCGTCAAACTTTTCTAATTTTTTCTAATCGCATTTGGGGAGTGCGTCACTTTCCGAAAACGACTTCCCGGGCATGTTCGATTCTTCCGGCTTGCTCGTGAATCGCCCTTAGAATCGACACCGGGGACCGAGTGAATCGGGTGACGTCAATAATCATTGAAACGAATATGACTGGTATGACTGACGCTATGGGCACCATGACGAGGACTTACCTTCGACGTTTATGAAACACCATGGAGCTCCAGTTCCGTCGCATCTGACGACCCAATGGTCGTAATCGGGGTGCCTACTGGATCCTTGGGAGTTCGCTTGCTGCTCAATGAGGATGAGCGACTTCAAAACTTCACGAGCGGGCTTGTGGTCGGCTTCAAACCTGACTTCCGCCATACCCCAGGGAACTCCTGCCACTAGCGATTGACAGCAACCGATGCGCCAGCTGGTCTGCTTGGTAAGTGCGTCCGCCATCAGATTTGCGTGTTCAGCAATGCTGCGGATACCCGAGGAAATAGTGACGTTGCGATCCAGCAGTGGCGATACATCTTCAAGGTCACCCTTTGAATTCCGCGTCCTTGTGGGGACGAGTGCATAGTCATCACCGCTCACATCCAGCCGATACTCGTAAGGCATTTCCCTGTTTGCGGCATCTGCCAACTGACGCAGCAGACCCGCGACATCGTCTGGATGCCCGTTTCCAGTGGTCGAAAAGCGGACTTCGATGGCGTGGCGCCTCATGACCTCATAGTGAATGTGGTCGTGCTGCTCGCTAAACGCAGGGTCCGCAACAGCAACGTCTTCGGTATCGCCGGAAAAGGCCCACTTTGGAGCTTCGACGCTCACCTTAATTCCGTAGCGATCCGCGAGCATGCCACCAACGGTCAATACAGGGTCCCAGGATTCAGCTCGAAGCGTTATCTCATCCCCGTTTTTTTCGACAGTAGCGCAATCATTGGGACTCGGCGCACTTGCAATGAGGGGAGTTACCAACAGAGCGGCCAATAGAAGGACAGAGCCACGCATGCCAGCAGTATAGTACAGCGATGTAATACACTGGACTTTCGGAGTTTGGAGTCAGAATGAAATTCCAGATGAAACGCATTGCCGCTTTCACATTGCTGGTCGTCTTGAGTGCTCCATGGTCGATACCGGTCAAAGCTCAACGCATCAGTGTCGCAGAAGGTGCGCGCCGGTCCCGGAAAGCGGCCAAGAAGCAGCAAAAGATAAATAAGAAGGCCGCCAAGAAGCAGCGGAAGGCCATGAAGAAAGCCTCGAAGGCGCAACGAAAAGCGAACAAGAAGGCCAATCGTGGTTATAGATAATGTTTCGTGTTTATAGAGCATTACCCGGAAACTAGGTCTCAATGTCCGATTACTCGGACTAAGCCATCATCCGGTGCGGACACCTGGAGATAACGACCCCGCGGGGAGCCTTCGGTAATGGACCAATCAAAAATTTTAGCCAGTTTCCTAAATGAAAAAGTTCAAATCGTCGTAGGCGACATCACCAAACAAAACGTGGGCGCAATCGTGAACGCAGCAAATAGCACCCTATTAGGCGGAGGCGGTGTCGACGGCGCCATCCACGCCAAAGGAGGCCCAAAAATTCTCGAAGCATGCCGCGAACTACGCTGCGCTCGCTTTCCAAACGGGCTGCCAACTGGCGAGGTCGCTCTGACTACCGCAGGTCAACTCCCAGCCCGCCATGTGATTCACACCGTCGGCCCGATTTCAGCAATAGGAAAGGAACCTGACGCAGCAAGGCTCGCGGCCTGCTACAGAAACTCCCTCGCCCTGGCGGCCAAGCACGGCCTTCGTTCCATCGCGTTCCCAGCCATTTCAACAGGAGCGTACGGCTATCCCCCGGACCTCGCTGCTCCAGTAGTATCTGAAGCAATCGAGTCGGTTCTCTCCGCCGGCTCGCCGGTGGAACATGTCCGTCTCGTTTTTTTCAACGAAGACGACGCGAAAATATTTCTAAAGCACCAAACATTCACGACTACCGGATAGCTCCAAAAATGCTTTGCTGCGAAGAGCCACTTAACACGCGGACTACTTCTTTGAATCTGCTTCGACCGTCTCTATGTCCCAGGCGGCGTGTTCTTCGCCGAAACTCACATCCAAAAATCCCGACGCCGGCAACACATCCAGCGGCAGCCCGCAGTGCCACAGCGCAACTCCCAGCCGCAAGCTTTTCTTCCCCGCAATGTCCAGCGCCTCGCGCCGAACGGCCACTTCCAAAATTCGATCAAACGCCACTTCCACAATATCTTTCGGATTCAGCAAACAAAGATTTTTTCGCTCCACCGCAAACTCGCTCAAATGTCCGCGCTCGATCTTCGCCACCACCGTCAATTCTTCCGCGCCGACGATGTTGATGCGAAATTCCGAATCTTCCAGATCCGCAAGCACCTCGGGAAAAAGGTCGACCCGCACGCAGAACCGCTCTTCCTCAAATCCATAACGCAATTCGTGCAGATAAAAAATCCGCCCGTGCATCGATCCGCCGCGCCGCTCTGGAGAATACAAGCCCGCGCCCAGCCACTCGAAATACGAACTGTCCCGCCCGTCCACGCGCACATTTACAAATCCCGTGGGCGCTAGTTCCAGCGCATGCTCCGGTTTGCGCTTGATAGGCTTGGCCAACTCCGCCGGCGGCACCCGCCCCAGCGCCAGATAAACGCCGGTCAAATGCTTGCGATACAGCGCGTCGAACTCCGCATCATTCGCGGTGCTGTGCTCCGGACCGAACCACCAACACCAGTCGCTGCCTTCCGCTGCCAGCAGCGATTCGTATGCAGCGCTTAGCGCCGTGGCGCCGGGAGCGTCGGCGCGGCCCGTTTTTTCTGATTCCGCCGCCTTCGTGTAAGCCTCCCGCGCATCCCACAATAATTCCCACGCGGTAACGTCTTCGCTGTCCCCGATCCACACATCAAAATTCGCATTGATCCACGAAGCCGGAAAAATTCCCGCCGTGACTGGCACGTCGCCCGCCGCCGCAATGGCTTCCGAAGCCGTCAACGCACGGAAATCCTGATCGCTCTCCACCCGCCGGTAAAATTCGCGCAAAAACTCGCGGCCATTCCCCGGATAATATTCCCAGGCATTTTCGCCATCCAGAAAAATAGAAATGGTCAGCGGCTGCGCGCTTTGCACCGCTTCACCCAGGTGTCGCAACCGCCCATGCAGATCGGCCGCCGCAGCCTTTGAATCCATGCGGCTATATACAAACCCGATCAAGTCCGACAAATGGTGATCGCGAAACAATCCCGTGATGCCGCCACTCGGCGTTTGCACTCGCCAGGGCTTATACAAACGTTCCGCATTCGCCGGAATTCCCGTCGCATCGCGAAAAAATCCGACATTCAACGTGCGCCCCAACACTCCCTCATCCGTGCCAAACCATTTAAATCCTTCTTCCGAAGCAATCGCCAGCGCCTGATCCGATACCGATCCTTCCGACGGCCACAACCCGGCGGGCTTCATTCCAAAAACGCGTTCGTGATACTCGCGCGCGCGCCGCAATTGTTCCCGCGCATCGTCTGGATGCCGGTAAGCTCGACGTGGCAGCGGCGTGGATGGATTCGCCACCCGCGCAATATCCGAATCGCAAATCAGCGGCAGAATCGGATGATAAAAAGGTGTTGTGCTCAGCTCGATCTGCCCACGCTGCGCCGCTTCCCGGTGCGCAGGCAGCACCAATCCAATCAGCTCAATTTCCTTAGCCGCGAGCGCTTCTTTATCGCTCTCTGAAAAATCTCTTCCCTTCGACGCCAGCCTGCTCACCACTTCGTCTTTCTCGAGCCACGACTCGTCCATCCACGCCAGTTGCGATAACACTTGCAGGTCCCGCCAATCGCGCGCCATAAATGTCACCAGCGCCTGCGCGCCATCCGCCGGTCGCGACCATTCATATAACTCCACAAAGCGCTTCCATCGCGACATCAACCGCTCGTGGTTCACCTGAAACGCCCGCGCCAGAATCTCCACCTTATCTTCCCTGCTCAGCTTGTCGGCATTTTTAAACGCCAGTGAAAACCATGGCTCCTTGAATTTGCCGCTCGCATATTCTTCCAGCTGCATTCCCAGCGCTGGAACCACGTTAAACGTGGCGTGGAATCCTGGAAATTCCTCCAAGACCTTCACCATTCCAAAATAATCCTTCGTGGCATGCAGCCGCGTCCAGGGCAGCACATACCTCCCGGTTTCCGGGTCGCGATATTGCGGCTGATGCATGTGCCACAACACCACCAGATTCACTCGATTCATCCTCTACACCGCTCCTGTCTCAATGCTTCGCGCGTGTTACACTCACCGTTCGCTCATGCGCATATTGGACCGTTACATTGTCCGCGAAATTTTTCGCCACGCGTTCCTTGGACTCATCGTCTTCACCTTTGTCTTCTTCGTCCCTCAGCTGGTCCGCCTCATGGAGCTATTCGTCCGCCACACCGGCTCCGGCTCCCAAATCCTCAAGCTGTTCCTTTGCATCTTCCCAGCGGTCTTCACTTTTACAATTCCCATGGCTGTGCTCATCGGGGTGCTCCTCGGGCTTGGCCGCATGTCCGCCGACAGCGAAATAATTGCACTCACCGCCCTGGGCATTGGCCGGCGCCGCATCCTGCTTCCCGTAGGCGTGCTGGCGGTGTCCGGCTTGATGGTCAGCCTGATCATGACTCTCTGGCTTTCGCCTTTGGCGCTGCGAACCTTTCGTTCCATTGAAGCCAATTTAATCACTTCGCAAATCTCTTTCCAGGTGCAACCGCGCGTATTTGACGAACGATTTCCTCAACTAATACTTTACATTTCTGATGTGGCTGCCAGCGGCACTCTCTGGCATGGGGTGTTCTTGGCCGATACTGGTGCTGAGAGCGGTTCGCGTTTAACTTTAGCGGAGCGCGCCATTGTTATCCCCGATCCCAATCACGGCACGCTTGAGTTACATCTGCAAGGCGGCACTACCCACGAATTTTATCGCGACCGCCCGGACCGCTATTCCGTCACCGCCTTTGGACAGAGCGATTGGCCCATAGAAGTTAACAATCTCATTCCTACCACGCAACGGCAGATCAGCAATCCCGAACGTTCTCTCCGCAGTCTTATAGCGGATCACGGCCCTGGCTGGCTCGAATCTCGTGTGGAACTTCATCGGCGCCTGGCATTTCCCTTCGCTTGCCTCGTTTTTGCGCTGGTAGCCGTACCCATCGGCGCGCAACCCCGTCGCGGTGGCCGTGCCGCCGGCTCCTTGATCGCTGTCGCCATGATCGCGGGATATTACCTTCTTTTTGTTACCGGCGCTGGCCTCGCTCGTCAGGGCAGCGTTCCGCCCGCGCTAGGGATTTGGATTGCCAATTTGATTCTCGTCGCCCTCGGCCTCATCTTACTGCCGCGCATGGAGCAATTCCGCGGCGAGGGCCGCTGGCTGCATCCCACCGGCTTTGTCAGAACCCGCTTGCGTTTTCTCCGCCGTAAAGCGCGTGCGCGCACCGCGGCGTTTCGCAAGCTCGGTCACCCGCTCAACGGCTTCTCACGCCTCAACAGTGATCCTCATCAACCGGTTCCCGGCGGCAGCATTCCCCGTCTGATGGACATTTATATTCTTCGCCGTTTCACGGTTTATTTCGCGCTTATCATGGCCGTCTTCGTCTTTTTATTTGAGACTTTTACCTTCTTCGAGTTGCTTGACGACATCGCGCGCCACCACGTCGCGTTTCTCATCGTCATCAATTATTTTCGCTATCTGACGCCTTATCTCGTCTACAACCTCGCGCCCCTTGGCGCGCTCGTTTCGGTGCTGGTCACTCTCGGCATCATGAGCAAGAACAACGAAATCGTGGCCATCAAGGCCAGCGGCATCAGTCTGCATCGTTTGGTTATTCCACTCCTGGTTGCCGGCATCGTGCTAGCCGGAGCTATGCTGCTGGTCAACGAAACTTATCTTCCTTATGCCAACCAGCGTCAGGACGCTTTGCGCAACCAGATCAAAGGTCGCCCGCCGCAAACCTACACTCATCCCCAACGTTGGATCTTCGGGGAAAATTCCAAGATTTATAATTACGATCTGTTCAGCCCGCCGCAGAATCTCTTCGGCGGCCTCAGCGTTTTGGAAATCGATCCCGCCACCTTCAATGTTCGCCGCCGTATTTTCGCCAACCGCGCGCAATGGTCCGCGTCACAAAAAATCTGGCTGTTGGAATCAGGCTGGGTTCGCGATTTTTCCGGCGGTTCTATCACCCGCTTCGATCAGTTTAGCGTGCAGGCCTTCCCCGAACTGACCGAGCCGCCGGAATACTTCAATCGCGAAGTTCGCCAGGCATTTCAGATGAATTGGTCCGAACTCAACCGCTACATTGAAGATCTGCGTCGCGCCGGTTTCGATGTTGCCGGTCTAACCGTGCAATGGCACGTTAAAATAGCCTACCCACTCATTGCGCCAGTGAGTATGCTCCTCGCTATCCCGTTTGCTTTCCTGGTGGGTTCCCGCGGCGCGATTGGCGGAGTCGCCATCGGCATTGCCATAGGAATAGGCTACTGGAGCATTGCCCGCCTGATGGAAGCCATGGGCGGCGTCGGACAACTCCCACCATTCTTAGCAGGATGGTCTCCGGATTTGATCTTCTTTTTTATCGGACTCTACTTTTTCTTCAAAATACCAACTTAGCAAACTTCAAGTAACACTTGAGATATGCAGAGAAGAAAAAATGTCGAACAGCCGACATTTCATTCATTACTTGATATGCGCCAGAGGGATTCTTCAACGATCAACTATATAGATAGGTGGACAAAAAGAGGCTTCAGCTCAAACCGTCAACCGAGGTTTTGTTTCCGGACTCCAGCCGACCTTGCTCTTACTTCGCGCCGTGACCTTCCAGCACAATCGGCTCTGCCGAATGCCGAAACGGTCGCAAGAATTTCCGTAACACCGCCATGGACACCATCGGAGCCGTCTCACTTAACAGTTTAAGCGCCAGTTTGCGGTGACCAGCTTTCCAGCAGTAGTAAAACGCCCATGCTGCTGCCCGCCCACCGATGTACGCGTAGCGGTCGGCTTTTCTTTCTTTCCCGCCAAAAGCTCCTTGGCGTTCGGAATCCGCCAGCTTGATTAACCCATTCGCAAACGCCTCTGCGTTCTTGGTACTGTTTTCGCCATGCTGCCGATATGCAGAAGTACACGGACTCTCGATCAAGATGCACTGACCGCGCACGCCCACCTTTAGTAATAAAGTGTTGTCGTCGCAGTACCAGGTTTGAGCCGTAGTGTTGCGAAGCCCTCCGACCGCGTCAAAATCAGACTTCCTCACCACAATCGCCATGGTCCCCACGGGCCGCGTTTTGGAAAGATAATCCGCGTATTTAATAACCCGGATCGTTCGATCCACCGGCTCCGCGGGCGGCTGTCCGTCGGCACTGCTAAAACGTTCCATACTCCCCATGATCAGCGTCGGCGAGCCAAAACTCGAGATCACTTTGTCGAGAGTCTCCAGTGCAAACGGAAATAAATAGTCGTCGCTGTCGAAAAACACCAGATATTCCCCGCAGGCCAACGCCGCAGCCTTATTGCGTGCCACCTCTGGTCCTTGGTTGGATTGTTGCAGAAACTTTATGCGCGTTCCGTACGAGGCCAGAACGGCCGCAGACAGGTCCGTGGACCCGTCATCGACAGCGAAAAGCTCATAATCCTTGAAGGTCTGCGCCAGCACAGAGTCAATGGCTTGACCCACGAACTTCTCCCGGTTATAGACCGGCATCAAAATGCTGAATCTATGCTGCACGCTGGAACTCCTGAGACGCATTCATAAGTGCAGGTGAGGCTGGGTATAACTGCTGGCAGACCACTATTATCGGGCCAAGCAGTGTAACGGTGGGGGCATTACCGTCAACTCCGGCCGCTGGGGTTCCGGGGGGGCCATATATCGCCCGCACGGGTTTGCTGGAAGTGCACGGGGACTTTAGGCACCCGCAAACCCACCCCAATTGTATGCGACTTACTCAGAAAAATCAACGCGGTTCCAACGATCGTTCTGGAGAATTAAACTCTACGCGGTCCAACTCAAGACGTCCTGAGACCGCTCTTGGTTATTTGATTCCTAACACTGCTGTTAGAGGTGCCTGGAGATTTATTCCCCTGTGGATTTCGCAACGTATTACTTTTACTGGCAGCCGGCCCGGTTATGCCCACACCAATACTTCAAGTAACCCTTTTGTTATGAGATTTTGTTGTCGTTCCCGGGACCCGGTATCTCGCGCGTCACACTTTTAATGTCGCGGCAGAAAAAACGCAGACGTAACCAAGTCGCTCGCGTATTTTGCCCGCTTGCTTTTTTGAAAAATGTCGTCACGCCGACATCTCTAGCGATACTTTAGCTAGGGATGCCGCGATTTAATTGACTGAAAAACTAAAGTATCGGCGAACTAACCTGCCGCCTTCTTGGCCTTCTTGTTTCCACGCACGTTTTCTTCTATTACCGCTTGCGCCGCGGCCAGGCGTGCTATCGGCACTCGGAACGGCGAGGCGCTGACGTAATCCATTCCCAATGCGTGGCAGAACTTCACGCTTTCCGAGTCTCCGCCATGCTCGCCGCAAATTCCCACTTTCAGCTTTGGCCGCGTTTCTCTTCCGCGCTCCGTAGCCCAGCGCATCAACATTCCGACGCCTTTGATATCCAGCGTTTGAAACGGGTCGGCGCTGAACACCCCGGCTTTCTTCTCATCCACATAGTCGGGCAGAAATCGCCCCGCATCGTCTCGGGAGAGCCCCATGGTCGTTTGCGTCAGATCGTTCGTGCCGAACGAGAAAAATTCTGCGACCTCGGCAATCTCATTAGCAAGCAACGCAGCTCTTGGCAACTCGATCATCGTGCCCACTAAATATGGCAACTTCACGCCCGCCTTCTTGATCAACTCGTCGGCAACTCTCCTAGTGGCCTGCTCAAGTATCTGCAACTCTTTTTTGTCCAAAACCAGCGGATGCATTATCTCAGGTAATACTTTAACTCTGCCTCGCTGGCATTCTATGGCCGCTTCGATGATCGCCCGCACCTGCATCTCCAGAATTTCTGGATAGGTAATAGACAATCTGCAGCCGCGATGACCCAGCATCGGATTGGCTTCGTGCAATTGCTCCACGCGGCGCGCCACTACCTCGACGCCCAGCCCCAACTCCTTTGCCAACTCCTCTTGCTTCGCTCGGTCGTGTGGAACAAATTCATGTAGCGGCGGGTCGATCAAGCGAATCGTCACCGGGAATCCATCCATCGCCTGAAATATTCCCACGAAGTCCCGACGTTGAAATGGCAACAGTTTGTCCAATGCCTTCACACGCGCTTCGCGAGTCTCGGCGAGAATCATTTCCTGAATCGCGCGTTGCCGCTCATGGCTCCGTTCCGGATGCTCAAAGTCCGTAAAGAACATGTGCTCCGTGCGGCACAGCCCAATACCTTCGGCTCCGAACTCTCGGGCCTTGCGTGCATCTTGCGGTGTATCCGCATTGGTGCGCACGCCCAGCCGCCGCACTTCATCGCCCCACTTCATCAGCGTGGCGTACGCCTGCGGCAGTTTCGGCGATACTAGCGGCATTTCGCCGGAATACACTACACCCTGGCTGCCATCCAGGGTGATCCAATCTCCTTCCTTTACCGTTTTTCCCGCCGCCACCATCGACGAAGTTTTGTAATCAATCTGCAATTTCTCCGCGCCCACGATGCAACACTTGCCCCAGCCGCGCGCGACCACCGCCGCGTGACTCGTCTTTCCGCCCGTCGCGGTCAGAATTCCCTGCGCCACCGCCATTCCGCCTACATCTTCTGGACTGGTTTCGCGGCGCACCAGAATGACTTTCTCGCCCTTCTCGGCCCAGTCTTCAGCCTTCTGTGCCGAGAACACCACCTTCCCCACGGCCGCACCTGGCACCGCGTCAATGCCGTGTGCCAGGATGCGCGCCTCCAGCGATTTCTTGTCCACCTTTACGTCAATCACCGGATAGAACAGCCGCTCGATATCTTCCGACTTGATGCGGGTAATCGCTTCTTCCTTGCTGATTAACTTTTCGTTGGCCATGTCCACAGCGATGCGAAACGCTGCTGCGGGCGTGCGCTTGCCGGTGCGCGTCTGCAACATATATAACGTCCCATCTTCTACGGTGAATTCCATATCTTGCATGTCGCGATAATGATTCTCAAGTTTTACTCGAACTTTATCGAGTTGCGCGTAAACCTTGGGCATAGCTGTAGCCATTTCGCGCAGCGGCGTTGGCGTGCGAATTCCAGCCACGACATCCTCGCCTTGCGCGTTGACAAGATAATCGCCGTAAAAGACTTTCTCGCCGGAACTTGGATCGCGCGTGAAGCACACCCCGGTTCCCGAAGTGTCGCCGGTGTTCCCGAACACCATCTGCACCACGTTTACTGCCGTGCCCATGACCCCGGTAATTTTTTCGACTCGACGGTAGGTGACTGCCTTCTCGGCCATCCATGAACCAAACACTGCGCCGATCGCTCCCCACAGTTGATCCATCGGATCGTCCGGGAAATTTTTTCCGGTCTTTTCCTTGAACAATTGCTTGTACTCGCGCACCAATTCTTTCCAGCCGCTCGCAGGGACAGCGGTATCTTCACGCACACCTAGCCGTTCTTTCAGCGCCCGCAGCCGGTGCTCCAGATCTTCCTTGGACATTTCCATCACTACTGTGGAATACATCTGCACGAAGCGGCGATAGGCGTCGTAAGCAAACCGCTCATTCTTGGTAGCGCCCGCCAAGCCTTCGACGCTGTGATCGTTAAGCCCCAAATTCAATATGGTCTCCATCATCCCGGGCATGGATCGAGCGGAACCTGAGCGTACGCTCACCAGCAGCGGGGCTTTTGGATCGCCGAGCTTCTTCTTGGTGACCTTTTCCAGATGTGCCACATGCTGCGCCACTTCCTTCTTCAACTCCGCCGGATACTTTTTTCCGTTTTTGTAGTAGTAGTCACACGCCTCCGTCGATATCGTGAAGCCTGCCGGGACCGGCAGCCCGATCTTGGTCATCTCTGCCAGACCTGCACCCTTGCCTCCCAGCAGTTCGCGCCATTCGCCGTTACCTTCCGCTTTACCAGCTCCGAAAAAATATACCCATTTTTTCACTGTGACCCTCGATGTAGGATTTTGTGTTTCTCAAACTTTGTTTCAAAATCAATCAACCAAAAATCTGTCAGTGGCAGCATCCATTCGAATCGCCGCATCCCGTCCGAGCGGCTACCGCTCGCCCTCAACCGTTACTTTCATTGTCGGCTCGCCGACATTTTCGCCGCCGCCTGCACCATTCGGCTTCAAATCCAAACCTCAACCATCGCCTTAATTCAAAACCTCGACTGTTCGAGCGCCGCACGCCAACCGATACAGCATTCAACCATTACTTACGATGTCGACACGTCGACTTTTCTTTGCCCGCGAACCGTCGCTGTCAAAACTTGGACCATCAACTACAACTTTACATGTCCAGTCGCGACACTCAAGCACCCGACGACTCTTCACCGAAACTTCAACCATTACCCAAGATGTCGGCGTGTCGACAATTTGCCTGCATGCCGATATCTAATCTTTTACTTTAAGTGCGATTCGCCCGGGCGTTTTTGAGTTTCGTCATCAACAACCAACCAACACCCTCAACGTGCCTGAGTTCAAGCTGTACTTTAGGTCTGCCGACAACACTATGGCGCTTGCTCACAGACCTAATTTTTAGCATTACATTTCTCTTCCGCGCCTCAACTGCGGACCCGGACTTCTACTCTTACTTCATATGTCAGTGTTTCTCCGTTTCGTGTCATTTGCGCTGTTCATCGAAATCTAAACTATTACCTCAGTTGTCGGAGCGTCGACAATTGGAACAAAGATTGCACCTTTGCTCCGTCACGGTCGATGTTCATGGGTCGCTTCACATTCCACAAACCGCGATTATCGACTTCACCTGTCACTTTCAATGTCGGCGTGTCGACAATTTGACGTTAGACAATTACTTCAAGTGTCGGCGAGTCGACATTTCCTACACGACTGATTCTTTAGCGACGCTCCTCTGCTCCGATCTCTGAAAAATCCGCTACCGTGGTGAACTCCTTCAACAGCTCGGAAAGAAGTGTCAGACGATTAGCGCGAATCCGTTCATCCTCGGCCATCACCATCACTTCTTCGAAGAACTTGTCCACCGCTTTCCGCAATCCCGCGATAATCTCCAGTGCTTCTTGATACCGCCCGCCCCGTTTGGCAGTCTGTACCCGAGCCGCCGCCTCTCGCATTGCAGCGTACAGCTCGCGTTCCGCGTCGTGATCGAACAACTCCGCTTGCACTCGCCGCCCTTCCGTCTTGCCCAGTTCCGCTTTTTCCAGAATCTTGCGGACACGCTTGAACGATACTGCCAGAGGCTCGAAATTCTTGGACTTGCGGATCGACTTCAGCGCCACTAAGCGCTTCTGCGCGTCCACCAGGTCCTCTGCTCCCGCACGAAACACAGCATTTACTTCGTCATAAGCGAATCCGTCTCGGTCGCGCAGAATGAATCGTGCGCGTTCGAGAATGAACTCTAACACTTGCGCTTCCTGCTCGGTCGTCATTCCCTTTTTCGGCTTGTGCACTAACAAAGCCTTGGCTGCGGCCCCTACCGCCAGCGACAACGAAACCGGCAGCTTCCGCTCCATAATAATTTTGACGATGCCCAGCGCCGCTCTTCTCAGAGCGTAAGGATCGCTCGATCCCGTAGGCACCACGCCAACCGTAAAACATCCGGTGATGGAATCAAGCTTATCCGCCAGCGCCACGGCACAGCCCGTCACGTTTCGCGGAATTGGATCTGTCAGTCCCACCGGCCGGTAGTGATCATAAATCGCGTCAGCTACTTCATCGGGTTCGCCCTGCGCCCGCGCGTAAAGCCCGCCAACGATCCCCTGCAATTCAGGGAATTCGCGCACCATTTCCGTAGCCAGATCGCACTTCGCTAATTCGGCCGCCCGGTCCGCTTCTGCCACGTGCGCCTCGATCATGCCGCTGCTGTACCACTGCTCCGTGAGCCACCGCGCGATTGAGCGCACCCGTTCCACTTTGTCGCGATAACTCCCGAGCCGCGACTCGTAGGTTACGCGTTCCAGCTTGGCCAGATTATCTGCCAGCGGATGCTTCTGATCCGCCGCCCAGAAAAATTGCGCATCCGCAAATCGCGCCCGCAGCACGCGTTCATGTCCGGCGCGCACCAAACCCCGCGAATCCCTGGCGAGATTAATGACCGCTAAAAAGTTGGGAGCCAATTCCCCTCGACTATTTTCCACCGCAAAATATTTCTGATGATCGCGCATCACCGTCACCAGAATCTCGTCGGGTAAATTCAAAAACTCCTTGTCGAATCCGCCCTCAATGACCGTCGGATACTCATTCAAGTAACACACGAGGTTTTCAAGAGCCGCGTCTTTATGGATTTGAAAGCCATTCTTGCGCGCTAGCTGCGTTAATTCCCTTTCAATCTTTTCGCGCCGCACCTGTGGCCGTACGATCACTCCGTTAGAGCCGAGCTTCTTCTCATATTCCTCGAAATTGCGAACCGTCAATTCGCCTTTTCCAATGAAGCGGTGCCCAAATGTTTTGTCGCCAGACGAAACACCGCCATAAGAAAACTTCAGCGGACGTCCATCCAGCACCGCCAACAGCCAGCGAATAGGGCGAATAAATCGCGCGCCATCGATCCCCGTCCAGGTCATCGAGCGCGGCCACGTCAGATCGTGGATCGCTCGCGGTAAAATCTCGTTTAGGATTTCTTCCGCCGTCCTGCCGCGCCGGACTTGACGCGCAGCAAGGTATTCTCCCTTCGGCGTCTGTATTCGATGCAAGTCCTCGATACGAACGCCCTGCTTTTCCGCAAAGCTCAACGCCGCGCGCGTCGGCGCTCCAGCCTTATCAAATGCTACCAATACTGGCGGCCCGGTGACCTCGCTGGTGACGTCCTCTTGCTTCGCGGTCAGCCCGCGCACCCACGCAGAGAGCCTCCGCGGCCCACTGAAAGTCTCGACGCTCACACCCGCAATCAAGTTCTCAGCGGTCAACAATTTTGTGATATTGGTGCCCAGCTCGTCCGTTGCGCGCGGCAACATCCCTGCCGGAATTTCCTCGCAGCCAATCTCGAACACCAGATCGAGTTTCTTTCCCGCTTTCGATTCAGATCTATTACCGGACTTCTTTGCACCGTGATTCCCCGCCGGAGTCATGCTCGTAACTCCCGCCGCTTTGCAGGCCCACCGATTTGCTCCAGGTAGGCCGCGGCCGTTTTGCAGGCCGCTCCACGCACTCTCGCCATCAGCGCGGCGCGCTCGGTGGTAGAGATTACGCCGCGAGCATCCAGCAAATTAAAAAGGTGCGAGCATTTCAGGCAATGATCGTAAGCGGCAAGCACCGGATATTTTGTTCGAG
The DNA here is from genome assembly GCA_035482155.1 of Verrucomicrobiia bacterium. Lineage (GTDB taxonomy): Bacteria > Acidobacteriota > Terriglobia > Acidiferrales > UBA7541 > Acidiferrum. Next base: position 36,011 of record DATHRB010000036.1, read on the forward strand.
CGTCGCCTTTCGACGCCGCGAAACCTTCAAGTAATTCTTTAGCTTGCTTCTCGTGCAAATCAAACTCGGCGCGAATCGCCACCGCGTCGCTCTTATCAAAGCTGTAGACTGAAAACTGCTGCTCTTCCGCCAAGCGAATTTGCCCGTAAGTTTTATCCTCGGACCAGCGCAAGTCATAAACGCTATCCACGCCTTGCAAAAAGGCGCAGATGCGCTCCAATCCATAGGTCAGTTCCACGGAAATAGGGTCGAGGTCAATGCCGCCGCTTTGCTGAAAATAGGTGAACTGAGTAATCTCTAGCCCGTCCAGCAGAACCTGCCAACCGATTCCCCACGCACCCAGCGTGGGCGATTCCCAGTTGTCTTCCTCAAAGCGAATGTCGTGTACGCGCAAATCGATGCCAATCGCTTCGAGGCTCTTCAAATAAACGTCTTGCACATCGGCTGGTGAAGGCTTCAGGACCACCTGGAATTGCGAGTGCTTATAAAGACGATTGGGATTCTCGCCGTAACGCCCATCCGCCGGCCTCCGGCTAGGCTGCACGAACGCCACCCGATAAGGCTGCGGTCCAAGAACCCGCAGAAAAGTTTCCGGATGCATCGTGCCGGCGCCGACTTCCACATCGTACGGCTGCTGCAGCACACAGTCTTGATTCGCCCAGAACTGCGAGAGACGCAAAATCAAATCCTGAAAATTCAGGCCGACGTTTTTTTTCTCAAGTTTTACTTTAACTTTCAAATTTTCTCCAAAAGCTCTCTGGTTACCAGTTTTCTTTCGGTGTGATGCTCGATCCATCCGAGAGACGCTTCGCGCAATTCTCTAAGCGCCGGCTTCATGGACTCAGTCAAAGCAATCCGATCCAACCGTTCCCCCGTGAAGCGTTCGGCGAGTTCACGCGCTGCTGTATGCATTGCGGACATTCCCTGCCGCCGACACTTCTCGCATAACAGTCCCGGTTCCCACCTCGCAAAATACCCCGGACGCGCGCCAAACATCGTGTCGCAATTTGCGCAACGATCAAAGCGTGGCAACCAACCGCCCAGCCGCACCGTCCAAAACGCAAAATAGCTCAGCGGTAACGACCACTCGCCGGTTCGCTCGATTTCCTGCGCGGTCAGCAGGATCAAACGGAACATGGGCTCGGATACTTCGCGCTCCGGTAGCGCGATTTCCGCTACTTCACTCACCACCGCCATCCCGGTGCTTAGGAAATAATCACTTTGCGACTTGTTGAACGACTCCAGCGGCTCGCATTGCTGAATGCGCACCAGATCGCGCGTTTCCTTTTCGATATACCAAACTTGCACATGCGACAGCAGTTGCAGCGTCGAGCCGTAGCGGTTCTTGATGCGCCGCGCGCCGGCCGCAACCCCACGCATCCTGCCGGTGGCGCGCCCCAGAAAACTGACCAGCCGGTCAGCCTCGCCCAGCGGAAAAGTTTTTAGAATAATGGCTTCCGTTTCCCGGGCGGGCATGAACTTTTCTAGCGCGCCGCTATCATCTCCGGCCCTACTATAGGCGAGAACTTTGCAAGCACGCGAACATGTTTAATTATCACACCCGCAACGCGCACGCAATGTTTGCGCACGGAAAAGACGAATCGCCGGGTAAATTCACATTCTCTAAAAATTAGGAAAACATTTTTCGCTTCGGTGGGACACACGGATTGTTGATCCGCGGCACTTATAAGCGTTCGCGAGGCTTTATCTTTTTGTTGCTTTTGGTTACTCTGACCGCGGCTCTCCGTGTTCATTCCACTCAAAGATCTTAACCCGCACCGGCGATTCCCTATCGTCAACGTTCTGCTCATCTGCGCGAACGTCGCGGTTTTCCTGCACGAAATCTCGCTGCCTCCGCACTTGTTTAAAGCCTTCCTGATGGCCAACGCCGTGATTCCCGCGCGCTTCCCGGCTTTTCTTGCGGGAAACATCGATTTCGTTGGCGCGTTTCTGCCGCTGGTGACCAGCCTGTTTCTGCACTCCGGTATCGCTCATATCGCGGGCAACATGCTTTTTCTTTGGATTTTCGGCGACAATGTGGAGGATTTCTTCGGCCACATCCCCTATCTATTCTTCTATCTGGTCTGTGGCATCGGTTCTGGCCTTCTGCACGTGCTTTTCAATTTCAATTCTTCCTTGCCGGCGCTAGGTGCAAGCGGCGCGATCTCCGGAGTGATGGGCGCGTACTTAATTCTTTACCCCAGCTCGCGCATCCTGACCTTGGTTTTTATTTTCCTGGTTCCGATTCCAGCCTTTTTTATTCTGGTGTACTGGTTCTTTCTGCAATTTATCGCCGGGGTCACGAGTATTGGCGATGTGACCCATGGCGGGGTCGCGTGGTGGGCGCACGTCGGTGGGTTTCTTCTTGGGATGGCTCTCACTTGGATCATCAAGTCGCGAACTAAAGTTCCACTTTACCAGCCACGTGGCTATTGAAGATGTTCAAGTGAGACTTTGATTGTCGGCGCGCCGACGTTAAAGTGCCACTTGCGTTGTCGGCACACCGACAACTTGGTTGCAAAATTATTTTTGTTGAGATTCTGGGCAGCGCGCAGCAGTGGAGTTGGTAGTTAAAGTATTACTTCGATTGTTCGCGCGGACGTGCCTTGCTCCCATCGGAGACAGATTTCGCGAGCCAGTCTCCAACCTCGTTAGTTTTGTGGGTGCCACCGAGATCGGGCGTCACGAAATTTTCGTGTACAGCCGCTTTCACGGCGCTATTCAAAGCCGCGGCTTCCGCGCTCCATCCCAAAAACTCCAACATCATTGCGCTGGCCAAAACGGAACCGAGCGGATTCGCAATTCCCTTGCCCGCAATGTTCGGCGCGGAACCGTGGACCGGTTCAAACAGCGACGTTTGCCCAGGATGAATATTCCCTGAAGGTGCAAGGCCCAGGCCGCCGGCAAGTTGCGCTCCCAAATCACTGATAATGTCACCAAAAAGATTGCATGTGACGATCACGTCAAACTGACTGGGGTCGCGCACAATTTCCATCGCCAGCGCATCAATATATAAATGCCGCGATTCAATGCCCGGGTATTCCTGCCGTACCTGCTTGAAAACGCGCTGCCACAAGTCGTGCGCGAAAGTCATGGCATTGGATTTATCGCTCATGCACACGCGCTTCAAACCCTTACTCTGCGCGTATTCAAACGCAAACCGTATGATGCGCTCCACGCCTTTGCGCGAGTTGACGTCTTCCTGGACGGCAATTTCGTCCGCAGTGCCCTTCTTAAAAAAGCCGCCGACGCCGACATACAAGCCCTCAGTATTTTCGCGAAAAACCATCAGGCGAATATCTTTTTCCGTGCGCCCGTGCAGCGGCGTAAGCCGTTGGTGAAGAAGTTCCACCGGTCGCGCGTTCACATACAAATCCAGCTTGAATCGCAGGCCGAGCAGGATGTCTGCGGCATGTTGATTGCTAGGCACCCGTGGATCGCCGAGCGCTCCGAACAAAATCGCGTCGAATTCATTACGTAACATTTCCACCGCGCCGTCCGGCAGGCTCACCCCGTCGCGAAGATATTTATCCGCGCCCCAGTCGAAGTCCACAAATTCCATGGAGCGGCCCGTGGCGGCGGTCAACGCCTTTAAAACTTTGAGCGCTTCGGGCGTGACTTCTTTGCCGATGCCGTCGCCGGCAATGACGGCGATTCTCGCGGCGTTACCACCCCGGCGCATTGGCGGCTTTTGCAAAGTTTTCTCCATTCCGCAATTTACTTAAGGCGTTCCGTCCGCGTGGTTAGTTTTTCGATCAGCTCACGCCGCGGCGTAAAGCCAATGCCGGGGCCCTGTGGCGCGGTGATCGTTCCGCGGGAAGACACAGTTACTTCAGGGTCGATGATATCCTCATGCCAATAACGCTTGCTGGCGGCGACATCGCCTGGCAGTGTGAAGTTTGGCAGCGTGGACAAAGCAATGTTGTGCGCGCGGCCTATGCCAGTTTCCAGCATTCCGCCGCACCACACCGGCACTCCGGCGCGCTGGCAAATGTCGTGAATTCGCTTGGCGACTGTAAATCCACCCACACGGCCCAGTTTAATATTAATGATCTTGCAGGCGCCCAAGCTGACCGCTGCTTGTGCTTGATCTTCGTTGTGGATGCACTCGTCGAGACAGATGGGCGTGTCCAACTTCTTCTGCAATTCGATGTGACTGTACAGGTCATCCCACCCCAGAGGCTGCTCGATCATCATCAAATAAAAGCCTTCGAGTTGCTTCAACAGTGGCCAGTCGTCCAGACGATAGGCGGAGTTGGCGTCGACCATTAGTTTAATGCGCGGAAAATCCTGGCGCAGGCGCCGAACCAATTCCAGATCTTTACCAGGCTTAATTTTTATCTTGATGCGCTGATAGCCAGCAGCGATTTCCTTTTTTACCACCTCCACCAATACTTCAAGTGATTCTTTAAGTCCCACGGAGACGCCGCAGCTAATTTCCTGTTGCGTGCCACCCAGCAATTTCCAGAGCGGCAGATTTTTTTGCCGCGCTTCAGCATCCCAAACAGCAGCTTCAAGTGAAGCTTTAGCCATGTTGTGCCCGCGAACGCGCGACAGCAGAGGCCAAACCGCGGCTGCCGAAGTAAATTCTCTCCCTTTAATCAGCGGCCACAGATAATCGCGTAGCGCGATCCAGGCGGTCTCTACCGTCTCTGGGCTGTAGTAAGGATCCTCGCCGGCTACACATTCCCCCCAGCCGATGACGCCGTCGACACTCGCTTCAACCAGCAGCACCCGGCGCGACTCGACACGGTCCATGCTGGTTTCAAAAGGGGTGACCAGCTTAATGGGCACTTCCCGAAGAATTACTTCCTTGATCTTCATGCCGGAAGTTCTGACCTCTCTCGTTCTTAAAAATCGCTCCAGGGACACAACAAATAACCGCGGCCCGAGACTTCCCGGCGCACCGCTACCGCCGCATAGTTCCGCTGAAAATATTTCGTAAATTGGTTTCGCAGTCGTTCCTGCAACTCTGCGAGCTGTTCCGAGGACTGCTCTGGAGTCGCTGACGGTCCATCATCAAGAGTTCCAGGCATGTCGATTACTGCGGCACAGTCGGGAGTTCGCACCGGCACACCCGCGGTGGCAGCCATAACGCGTGGCGAGTCAAGATGCCATTCGGCCAACAGGCGATCGGTAGTCAGGCCACGATGCAAAGGGCTGCTGGTGACGCCGTAGAAATTCGGCAAGTATGTTCTGGAAATGGCACCGAGGCGATTGAGATTGAAGTAGGCGTTGCGAAATTCTATCGGATCGAAAGTCCAGCAGATGAGGCGGATATTCCGGCTGAGTGCTTCATCTCGCTGAAAAAGTTTCAGCATTCTGCCGATGCCGCGGTCGCGATAGTCGGCGTGGATGCCGGTCATGTGCGAGTGCAGATACGGAACGCCGTCGCGGACGGCGGCGACCGCTAAGGTGTAGCCCGCCAGGCGCTGGCCATCGAAGGCACCGAGTACCTGGCCGCCGGTATTGGCCGCCACCACAAAGGCAGTGGCCGGCTCGATTTCAAGATCCGCTTCCTGCCAGACTTCGCGTTGCAGCGCTACGCAACGATGAAATTCGTCGAGCGTCTGGCACTTGCGGATGACGATGCTACCGGTCATCTTCCGTTGGACGCGCTCATGCGGGAAGGCTGCGGCTTCGCGTTTTGCGATTCGCCGTTGGCCGATTTTCGGGCATCGGCACTCTTTTTTTCGCCGTGTTTCACTGCGTCCCACAACGATTCTTTATCTTCGCGCGGCATCCCGTCGAAGGTGTGATCGCTCTGTCGCGCGGCTTTCTCCATCTCCATGAAGCGGCGCTGAAATTTTGCGTTGGCTTTTTTCAGCGCAATTTCTGGATCGACTCGCACAAACCTCGCGAGATTTACCGCTGCGAAAAGCAGATCGCCGAGTTCTTCCTCGGCTTTTCTGGAATCCTTTTCGGCCAGCGCGTGGCGAACCTCGGCCATTTCTTCACGCAATTTTTCGAAGATGCCGTCAGCGTCTTGCCAATCGAAACCTGCGCGTGCTGCCTTGCGCGTTAGCTGCAGGCCTTGCAACATGGCCGGTAGTCCGCGAGAAACACCATCGAGCAACGATGCGGGTTTCTGCTGCACATCTGCAGCGCCATTTTTAGAAGAAGCACCCTTATCGAGCCGTTCGGTGGCCTTGATTCGTTCCCAATTCTGTAAAACTTCAGCGGAATTCCTGGCGCTAACGTCGCCGAATACGTGCGGGTGGCGCCGCACCATCTTGTCGTGAATTTCGCGAAGTACGTCCGCGACAGTGAAACGTTCTTGTTCGCGGGCTATTTCGGAATGAAAAACCACCTGAAGTAGGAGATCGCCCATCTCCTCGGCAAACTTCGCGTCGTCGCCAGAATCGAGAGCGTCGATCACTTCGTAAGCTTCTTCGATCAGGTAAGGGCGTAGCGTGGCGTGGGTCTGCTCGCGGTCCCACGGGCAGCCCTGCGGCGCACGCAGGCGCTTTTGCACAGCGACAAGCTTCTCGAACCACTCGCCGGCAGACAAATTGTTGGCGCGGGCCAATTTTCGTGCTGAAACCTTACCTACTGAAGTTTTCTTCTTGGACTTGGATGATTTTTTTGTTGGGGAGCGCATCGGGTGTCCGCAGAATTTCTTTGTCCGCGGGGTTTCCACTTTACGGCGGCTTACAACTTTTGACAAGAGTCTCATCACGCATTCCACGGGATCGAACGACTTAGTAGCCAGCCGCGACAATGGATAAACAGAACTGGCGTGATAAACTACAAGCCACATTAACGATAGAGGGACTACTTTGCCTGAAGATAAGCACGAAGAAGCATTTCGCGTAATTGACCGGCGGCCTTTTACGGCCGAAGGCGATATTCGCAAAGACGTAGTGGAAGCGGAAGAACGCAAAGCGGAACGCGAGGCGCAACTGGAAGCGGCGCGCCACCCTGCCCCACCATCACCGCTAGAGGCGCCGGCGAACGCGCAGGCCCCGGCGGACACACCCAAGGCTTCACCTGCGTTTGAGAATTTGATTCGCATGATCGGCAGCAATGCCGCGATGGTGCTGGGCGCCTACGCGGATCCGCGAACTGGCCAGCCGGTGATCGATCCGGAAGCGGCACGTGAACTGATCGACATGCTGGATGTGCTGCATGAAAAGACCAAAGGACATCTGGCGACGGAAGAAGAAAATTTGCTGCTCGATCTGCTCGGCAAATTGAAAATGACCTATCTGGAAGTGAATCAGGCTCTGGCCGCGCAGGCTGCCAAAGTGGCGCAACAAGCCAAGGTCGGCAGCAAGCGTTAATTCCCTGACGCCTGGTTTCAGCCCGAGGCGCGGGGATTTTTCTAAGGTATTTTCCGAGCGCACACTTCCAAGATGGCTTCGCTGACGGCTCCGTTCTTGCCTATGTCCGCTGAATCGCAACAGGAACCAATAAAACTTACCGTGCTCGGCTCGGGCACCTCCATGGGTGTTCCTTCGCCCGGCTGCCACTGCCGCGTGTGCAGTTCGCGCGATTCTCACGATAAGAGATTGCGCCCTTCCCTGCTCCTATCGCGTTGCGGGCAAAACGTGGTTATTGATACCACGCCGGACTTTCGCCAGCAGGCTCTGCGTGCGCGCATGGATCGCCTTGACGCAGTTTTGCTGACACACGGGCACGCCGATCACATCATGGGATTCGATGATATCCGTCCGTTCAACATTCGCCAGCGAGCGGCGCTGCCGGTGTACGGGAACGAAGAGACGTTCGTGGTACTGCGGCAAGCTTTTTCATATGTCTTTAGCGGCAAGCCCACGCTGAGCACCGTCCCGATCGTGGATCTGCATGTCGTCACAGGTCCGTTTGAATTGCTGGGCGTGCCGTTTATTCCTGTGCCGCTCGCGCACGGCGATCTGGAAGTTTTGGGCTATCGCTTCGGTAAAGCGGCATATCTGACCGATTTTAGTTCGTTGCCTGAAACATCCGTGCCGCTACTGCAGGATTTGGACGATTTAATTATTGATGCGCTGCGCGATGTTCCGCATCCCATGCATCAGACCGTGGAGCAGGCGTTGGCGTTGATTCAACAGCTGAGACCAAAGCGCGCGTGGTTCACGCATATCGCGCACGATTTGTCGCACGCGGAGACCAATCAGCGCTTGCGTGACGCAGGATTTCCCCATGTGCAACTTGCCTACGACGGATTGCAGTTCGATGTCAGCGTAGATGTATCGGACGAAACGCAAAACCAGAATCGTGATACTTGCAAGCCTGCGCCGAAGCGTGCCGCCGGCGTAAGCACGTTTGCATCGCCCACGGCGTGGAACGCTCATTATTCTTCTCCCAAACGATCCAGCGTGCTGGCGGTTGGAAATTTTGACGGTCTGCATTTGGGTCACCAAGCGATTTTGCGGGCGACTGTCGAACGCGCGCTGGAAACCAACGCGGTGTCAACGGCGCTGACTTTCGATCCGCCACCATTAAAAGTTTTGCGGCCCGAATCGGCTCCTCCGCGAATCTCCACCAATACGCAACGCGTTGAGTGGTGCAGCATTCTGGGCCTGGAAGCGGCGGTGGTGATGCCGTTCACGATAGAGCTATCGCGGCTGACTCCCGAAGATTTTGTAGAGCAGATATTGGTGAGCGAGTTGCACGTGGCCACCATTCTAGTGGGAGAGAATTTTCGTTTTGGGCATCGCCAGGCGGGCAACGTAAAACTGCTGCGGGAACTTGGCGAGCGACTGGGATTTGAAGTGGTGATTGTTCCGCCGGTTGTTTGCCGCGGAGAAATTGTCTCCAGCACGATTATTCGCCGGGAAATTGTGGAAGGCGACGTGAGCCACGCAGGCCGGTTGCTGGGACGGCCGTTTGTTTTGACCGGTGAAGTGGTGAGCGGCACGGGAACAGGAAGCAAGTTTACTTTCCCGACGTTGAACCTTGTACCCGAACAGGAGTTGCTCCCGGCGCGCGGTGTATACATCACGCGCACGTGTTTTCCCGGCAATTCGCGCAGTCACCGCTCGGTGACCAATATCGGGATGCGGCCCACATTCAATGGAAATGCGTTGACGGTGGAGACGCACTTACTGGATTTTCGCGGGGAAGTTCCTGCGAAGCGCATGGAGGTGCGCTTCTGGAAGCGCTTACGGCAGGAAAAACAATTCAGTGGCGCTGCAGAGTTGCGAGAACAGATTGCGCGAGACATCGACAGCGCCAACCGCTTCTTCAACCGCTTGCGAAGGCTTCGATCGGCGCAATTGGTTTAGCCACTGTTCTGGGATATGCGAAATATCCGTTCTTCTTCGGTTGTCACCGTGCCGCCTTCAGGGGCTAAAGCCCATATGTTTACCGCTTCATTTATGTCGCGGCTAAAGCCGCGACCTACAAAACTCTGATCAGTGCGAACGGGTGTGCTCGCGGCCTGCCTGCGGCGGGCTGGCTGAAGCTGCAACCTACAAAACTGTGGTCAATGTGAACGAGGGTGCTCGCGGCCATCTGAGGAAGCAGATTGCGGCGCGCTTTTTGACGGTGTCGCGAGAGTTGGATCGGCGGCCAAGCACGCGCCGCAGTAACCGCCTACTTCGGTGCGCGAGATGGTTACTTTCATGTCGAAGTCGCGGGCGATCTGCTCTTTGAGTTGTTCGTAGAGGCGGCTCTCAAATTCGCGGACCTTGCCGCAGCGCAGGCAGGCCACATGAATATGGTCGCGCGGGCCGTGACTCTCGTAGTAATGGCGGTCGCCGCGCAGGTGCAGCAAGTCCAGCTCATCAATGAGTCCTTGTTTTTTTAGCAGGTCGATGGTCCGATACACGGTGACCAGATGCACGCCGGAATCGATTTTTTGCGCGCGCGCCAGAATCTGGTCGACGTCCAGGTGCTGCTCGGCAGTGTCCATGACCTGCAGGATGACGCGCCGCTGCTTGGTCATGCGCAATCCGCGCTGGGCTAAAATCTGCTGAAGCTTGCCGGTAGTTTCCGCGGTGTTGAGGCGTTCCCCGGTGGAGACGCGGCGGGACGGCGATGCTGCCATGCTAAGCCCTCCGGAGAACGTTACCGCGGATTTACGAGTGCCGGGGAAGCATTCGTATCACCTCATTGTACCCAATCGCCGCGCACGCGCCAAAGATGAGACATGCCTATTGGGCCAGATTCCGGAAAACGGTTTTCCATTCGGAATGAGACCGGTTTAGCGAGCAAATCAGAAGTCCCATATAGTAGCGGGAAAAATGCCCGCTCTGCGTTCGCGAATGGCGATGGACGTTGCAGCGGAGCGCGCGTATGTTTTCTGCTGTCTCGTTTGGAAAGGATATCCAGCAAAGAGGCGTTTTGACCGCCGGCGCCGCTACGCGATCGTTTTGACAAGCTGCAATGCCATCGGACTCAGATATTCGGCGAATACTTGTTGATCGGATCGATGTCCAACATCAGAGCATCGGAATTGTCGTGGGCATCATCGGGCTAGGTGGGCAAAGGGTTATTGAGTACGGCCGTTTAGAAAAAGGCGATCCGCGTCCGCTCAATGAGGACACGATTTTTGAGATCGGCTCGGCAACGAAAGCTTTCACTTCGTTGCTACTGGCCGACATGGTCCAACGCGACGAAGTAACGCTGAACGATCCAGTAGTCGAGTACCTACCACCCAAAGTGGAATCGCCGGAACGGAAGGGCCGTTCGATTACGCTTGTTGATCTCGCTACGCACACCTCGGGTCTGCCGCGAATTCCGACGAACATGACCCCCAAGGATGCCTCCAATCCTTATGCGGACTATTCCATCGAGCAATTGCACCAATTCCTTTCACGCTATCAATTGACGCGGGACATTGGCTCACAATATGAGTACTCAAATCTCGGAGGTGGATTGCTTGGCTATGTATTAGCCCGGAGGGCCGGCATGAGCTACGAAGCGTTGGTGCGGTCTCGCATCTGTGACCCGCTCGGAATGAAAAGCACGTCGATCACGCTCACACCCGAGCTGAAAGCGCGACTCGCCATCGGACACAATCGATCAATGAAGACAGTTAGCAATTGGGATTTGCCGACACTCGCGGGAGCCGGTGCCTTGCGCTCCACCACCAACGACTTGCTGATTTTCCTGGCGGCAAGTCTTGGCTATACAGAGTCACCGCTCGCTCCCGCGATGGCCGAAATGCTTGAGGGGCGCCGCCCCACCCCCCAACCCGGATTGGAAATCGCTCTCGGTTGGCACATATCGACCGCGAAAGGCAGAGAGATTATTTGGCACAACGGCGGCACAGGTGGTTACCGTTCCTTCATTGGCTTTGACCCGAAGACTGGTGTGGGAGTATCCGCCCTATCAAACGCGTCAACGAGCGAGGGTGTAGACGATATCGGGAGACTGGCCTTAATCCCTTAACTCTAGCTGCCTTCCTGCAAATACAGCATTGAGCACATTCTGTCGCTTTAGTACAGGCGGTCTATCGTTATATGAGCTTCCGGATGGCAGGCTACTGCAAGCTAGCAGTTGATCGTGGTTGGATGCCGTCAAGTGGATTGCAGCGAGGGGCTGGAGTTGCAGAAGTAAGTTAAGCCATTTCCAGTCGCATCCTTCCCGGTTATTTTTGAAGATTCGCGAAGGGGAAATCTCCATGAGCTTTCGAGCTAGGGCCCCGATTGCAGCATTCTTTATGTTCAGCCTGCTTTCCGCAGCGCGACCGCAGGGACCGATCCAGACGCCAACTCGGGCGACGACAGCGGCGAGGACGCCACAGGACCAAGACTTCTACTCTCTTCGCGAGCCCGCTGCCGCGGGAGACGCGCAGGCGCAGTTCGCCCTCGGGAACCATTATTTTAGCGGCGCCGGCGTTCCTCAAGACTACGGTCAGGCTCTCCTCTGGTTTACGAAGTCCGCGAACCAGGGCTTTGCTCCGGCTCAAAATCAACTGGGCTACATGTACCAACATAAGTTTGGCGTGCCGCGGGATTACAAGCGAGCCATAGCCTACTATCGTTCCGCAGCGAGCCAGGGCTATGCGCTGGGGCAATATAATGTGGGCGGCATGTACGAGGATGGTGTCGGCGTCAAGCGTGATTACAAACAAGCCCTCGATTGGTACCGCAAAGCGGCGGACCAGAATCTCTCGCAGGCTGAAAAGCAAGTCGGCTACTTTTACCAGTGCGGATATGGAGTGAAGCAGGACTTTGCCCAAGCCCATTCCTGGTATCTTCGCGCCGCGGGCCACGGCAACGTTGACGCCGAAAACCAGTTGGGCTTCATGGCCGAGGAAGGATGGGGCCAACCGAAGGATTACACCGAGGCTCTTTCCTGGTTTTACAAGGCCGCGGAACATGGCAGCAACGACGCCGAGGAAAACATCGGCTATATGTTTCAAAATGGCCTCGGCATGCCAACCGATTACGCCAAGGCCATGTTCTGGTTTGACAAAGCTGCAGCAGAGGGGAACAGCAACGCGGAAAACCAGCTCGGCTGGATGTATCAGTTCCGGCAAGGGGTCGAGCCCAATGACGCTAAGGCGGTGACCTGGTACCGCTTGTCTGCTGATCTGGGAAATCAGCGTGCCGCCAACAATCTCCACGCTTTCGAAGAAGTGCTGGAGGACCGCGGTTCGGGCGAGTGGGAAGCCGCCAACGCCACCGCCACCGACGCTGCGATCGCGCGGGCTGAGCGCTGGGCGACCATCCAGGATCTGCAGCGCCGCATTGCCGGATTAGAGGGCGACGCACAAGACCAAGATGATCTTGCCAACCAACTAGAACATACCGGCAAAGGCAAAAACGATGCCATGACCAAGCTTTTCAATGCGGTCGGCAGCGTTCCCGCTGTGAAGTACCACGTAGAGGCCGCAAAGGATCGCGCCGAGGCGGCACGCCTGCGTGCTCAGCTGGCTCAAATCGAAGACCAAGACAAATTCTCCGCTGGCGTGTCTGTTCCCTAACGCGTCCCGCGACGCCAACTGGATTCCTTTGACGACAATCGGAGAGCTCGTTTACGCTTTTCAGATGTCAAAAACTGCTGACAGCAACTCGTGGGAGCGTTATCGCAAGGCGATGAGCGCGAGTACCGAGTTAACCCAGCAGGACAAGGAAAGAGAAGCTTTGCGATTGCTGGATGACGCCATTGCAATGGCCGAGAGCGAAAATGAAAACCGATGCGTGCTCACTCTCAGCCACCACGCTGCCAACATCTCAAGGTTTCTCGAAGATTTGCCACGAGTCAAGTATGACTACCTAGAATCTCTGAAGTTTAATCCAGAGAATCCTCGCGCTTTGTCAGGCTTAGCGGACGTTGCAAAAGCAGAAGGCGAACTTGAAGTGGCGAAGGAATACCCGGCGCGCTGCTATAAAGCGCTCATAGCGGGTGACGACTTCTTGAAGAAAGAGCGACTCGAAACGCTCCTTCACAAGTGGCCCGAGGTTTCTCAATACTGAGGCACCTCTCAGTTGTTCAGCAAAACAGTTGTGGCGAGGCAGCGTCCAGCCGCTCTAACAGAGGCTGCGTGCCGCATCGTCGAAAGGCTGTTCATGACGGAGGCCAGCCCAGTATTGGAAAAGTAGTGCAACTCAGCGAAACAGTGGAACTATAAGATAAAATTCTTCGTCCTACTCGAGGGATGGACCGGCCAAGCCGACGGAGGCTTGATGGATCATCGGTCTTTACATATATTTTTCTTCGCTGCGGTGATTGCCTGGGTACAAAGTGCGGCTCCTCCCCAAGATCTTCAGTTCCCGTCCGACGAAACATCGGCCTCGAGGCAGCGGCGTCTATACAACGAAGCAAAACCATATCTGAATGATTCTCTTTCTGAATTGCAGAAAGCCATGCCGGAACTGCGCGGTCTCAAAGCTGACGAGAAAGACCTTCCCGCGCTGCTCACTCGCATTGGACAAGAAATAGAAACGTTGTCCCAGCAGATGCCGAACCTCATCTCCCGGGAAGACGTCACTCAGACTAGACCTGGCTCGCGATCGGACCACCCAAGCAATCAACAGTTCAACTACCTGATTCTTGTTCACCGGACCACCGCCGGCGCAGAAATGAGCGAGTACAGAACCGACCTGCAGAATAGAAGCATCGGTCAGCCCAGTGAAGATCCGCGAGCTCCGACCGCGCACGGATTCGTCCTGGCGTGGACATACTTCCATCCCACGGTGCGCGCGGAATCTCAATTCCGTTACTTGGGAAGGCAAAAAATCGATGGCCGCAATGCCGATGTTGTAGCCTTTAGCCAGACACCTGGCCTGGTCCACGCGCCCGGCGAGATCCGTGTTGGGGACGAATCGTTCCCGATGCTGCATCAGGGCATTGCGTGGATTGATGAGTCTACCTTTCGCATCCTTCGTTTGCGCACCGACCTGTTGGCTCCGCAGCCAGAGGCGCAACTGGAGAAACTAACTACCACGGTCGACTTCGCCGAAGTGCGAATCCCACATAGCAAGCTCCGCCTGTGGCTTCCGCGAATGGCAGTCGTGGAGTGGAAAACCATTCCGCGTAACTCGGTGGACTTATCGCCAACCGTGGCTTCCGGTCGCTACCTAGAGCGGCACTTGTATTCCCACTATCATCTCTACCAAGTCGAGGTAAAGATCGGCTCCTAGCAGACCTCTAAAGGAACAAAGAGAAGCGTGAAAATTTAGGAGTGGATGGGGAGCATGCGCATGATGAGCCGCATTTGCTGAACGAGTTTCCCGCTAACGGACCATTAGAGGGGTGGCCAGCAAGAGTTAGCGGCGGTGGTTCTTCTTTTCGATGTTCCAGAGGAAGTGAATGCGAGCCCATGGAAAAATGGCAACGAGCAGAGAAAGCGCGCCGAGAAAAATGACGAACTGCGCGGAAATATCCAAACCTCGCCAATTCGTGTAGATAGCTCTTCCGCGCAAGATTTGTCCATAACCGTAAGCGATAATAAAGACGCCGGCCAGAGCAAAGCCCGAGCGCTCGCTCCAGGTCAGATCTTTGCGCTCGGGCCTTTTGATAGCTGCACGAAATCGACGATTCCCCATGGATTCACTTCTAGGTCAATGGTAGCCGACTAGCAGGAAACGTACATAGTTTAGGAGTGGATGGGGAGCATGCGCATTACGTCGTTGTAGACGGCGTAAGCCATGATGGCGAGCAGGAAGACGAAGCCGACCTGCACGAAGCGTTCTTTGAAGGCCATGCTTAAGTCACGGCGCATTACCCCTTCAATGGCCAGCAGCAGAATGTTGCCGCCGTCGAGGATGGGGATGGGTAGAAGATTGAGGATGCCGAGATTGACGCTGATCAGCACCATCAGGGAGAGGACCGCGAGCGCGCCTTTGCGCACCGCTTCGCCGGCGGCACGAGAAATGCCCACGACACCTGAAAGCTGCTTCACAGAAACGCGACCGCTGAATAATTTGGCGACTACTCCCACAGTTTCCGAAATGCGTTCGCCGGTCATGACCACCGCGTCGTGCAACCCTTCGCGAAGCCTTTCGCGGCGGTAAGAAGTCTGGTCACGAACAGCGACGCCAACTTGATAAAGTTTTTCGCCAGATTCGGTCACACCTTGCGCAGGAGTTACCTGGGTCTGAATGGTTTGACCGTTGCGCAGCAAATCCAACTGCACGGGCTTCCCTTCCGAACCGCGCACGCGATCGACGAATTGTCCCCAGTACTGAATTTTCTGACCATCCACCGATTGGATGGTATCGCCTTCCTTCAATCCGGCGTGGTTGGCTGGACTGCTGGGAGCGACTTCGTCAAGCACAGGGAGCAGCGGCGGATAACCGAGCAACCGATCCGTGCTGGCGGAATCGCCGAGCGTGGTTTGCACTGAGCGCTTCACGCCGCCATTTTCTACTTCGGCGGTGAGAGCGCTGCCAGGCGTTTCATCCTTGATTGCTTTGGCGGCTTGCTCCCAAGTGGGGTTTGCAACGCCGTTCAGGCTGAGAATTTTGTCGCCGGGACGAAACGGGCTGGTTTGTGCGTCGGACTTTGAACTTAGCGCCACGACCTGGACGGGTTGGTCGAGATAAGCGGAATGGGGCACCCCGAACACAATGAACAGAACGGCTAACGCCAGGATGGGGAAAATCAAATTTACCGCGGGGCCTGCAAACGAAATCAGCGCACGCTGCCAGCGCGGCTTGCTCATCAATTCATCGGAAGAACCGGTGGGCGGTTTGTCGCCAGCGTCCACGTCGGACATGTCCTGGCCCGCCATGCGCACGTATCCGCCAAACGGCAGCGCACTGACGCGCCAATCGGTGGCGCCGCTTTTCCATCCAAAAAGGCGCGGACCAAAGCCGATGGAGAAAACATCGACGCGCACCTTGAAGAGTCGAGCCACAATGAAATGGCCCCACTCGTGAATCATGATCATCAAACCGAGAACCAGCGCGACGCCTAGCAGCAAATTCATGCGACTTTCTCTCCCGACTTTTTTGCCCTTGCAGTCTTCTTATTCTACGACGGTGGATTTTATTGTGTAATTAAATTCGACCTAAGATGCCACCGCGGCAACTGACAACCGAGCCACTTCTTCCTTAGCCATTCGACGGGCTTCAGCATCCGCCGCGAGCACGTCAGACATATTTTCAAACTTCACGCGCGGCGTGCGCGCCAGCACGCTTTCAATCACTTCAGCGATGCCCGGGAAGGAAAGCCGGCGCTCCAGAAAAGCAGCCACGGCAACTTCATCGGCGGCATTCAAAGCACAAGGCAAAGCGCCTCCTTTTTTCATGGCTTCCCGCGCTAATTTCAAACAGGGGAAACGCCGGGTGCTGGCCGACGCGAAATCCAACCGCTTTAGTTTCTTCCAGTCCAGCGCTATCTGGTTAGATGCGAGTCTTTCGGGATAGGTTAACGCGTACTGGATTGGCATACGCATGTCGGTGGGACCCAGCTGGGCCAGCACGCTGCCGTCAACAAATTCGACGAAGGAGTGCACCGTGGATTGCGGATGGATGACCACGTCAATTTGGTCGGGGCGCATGCCGAAAAGCCAGCGAGCTTCGATAATCTCGAAGCCTTTGTTCATCATGGTGGCGGAATCGATGGTGATGCGGTTGCCCATGCGCCAGTTGGGATGGGCTAAGGCTTGTTCCGGCGTGATGAAATCGAATTTTGAAAGTGGAGTTTTGCGGAAAGGTCCGCCTGAGGCGGTGAGGACCAGGCGCCGAACTTCGGTGGACCTACCGCCGCGAAGGCATTGGTGAACCGCGTTGTGTTCGCTGTCGACGGGAAGGAGCTCGCGGCCGGCTCTTTTGGCGGCGGCCATGACTAGTTCTCCGGCAGCGACGAGGACTTCTTTATTGGATAGCGCCACGGTCTTGCCGAGTTTGACAGCTTCGTAGGTGGCTTCGAGGCCAACGATGCCAACGGCCGCGGACACAACAATTGCGGCGCGCGCAAGGGTCGCGACGGTCAGCATTCCTTCGCGCCCGTGATGGATGCTGGGCAGCGGCGCGATCCTTTTGGCGCGCAGGCGTTCGGCAAGCTCATCGGCTTTTTGTGCGTTGGCGACGGAAACAACATTTGGGCGGTAGCGCTCAATTTGAGAGACGAGTTCGTCGAGGTTTGAGCCGGCGGCCAGTCCACATACGACGAATTGATTGGGGAGCGATTCCACCACGGAGAGACATTGGCGTCCGATGGAGCCGGTGGAACCCAGGATGGCTAAATGATTCACGCAGTCTCTTTCTGGAAGTGTTCTAATTTCACGAGCGGTTCATTCCAAGCCTAGGGCCGTAGGATGCTTCGGTTGATAGAGGCCGACGTCACCGCCACTGGGAAGTCGCATTTTCGCAATTGAACCCCAGCGTGCTTCGTGAACCCTAGAGCAGCTGACGCCCTTTTTCGCAAGTGAAGCCATCTCAGCTTGCAGATCGTCGCACATGAAATAGAGTTCGTGGGCGCCATTCTCATCGGATGGGTGGACTGCGGCTTCTCCGGGCGGAAGGGCGAAGATCAGCCAGCCGTGACCGGCATCCACAGATTTGAACCCAAGAACGTCGCGAAAAAATGCGCGGTCTGGTTCGGGGTCTTTACTGTAAACAATCACGTGAGCCCCAAAAATCATTTGACCCTCCTAAAGAAATGCACCGAGACCTCAGCAGGCTGCATGTTCGGTGAAATCTCGAAAACTGAATCGAGATCAATTAGGACATTGCCCTCTTTCTGCATTATGGGTATTGAGCGACCGAGGGCATCGCGCTTCGCCGTGAATATCCGCTAGATGCTGGGCGGGTAGACCAAAACAAAATAGTACCAGACTACGGGGATGGCCAGAATAAGGGCGTCGATGCGGTCGAGCATGCCGCCGTGGCCGGGCAAGAGCGCGCCGGAGTCTTTGACTCCTGCGCTGCGTTTGTAGGCCGATTCGAGCAAATCGCCGATCTGACCGGCGATGTTGCCGACGGCTGCAGCGCCGAGCAAAATCACGATGGGCACCGAGAGCCAGCGCATAAACGCGAAAGCTACAACAATCGAGCTGGCGAAGCCGGCGATGGAGCCCTCCCAGCTTTTTTTGGGACTCAGATGCGGCGCAAAGGGATGTTTGCCGAGTGCGCGTCCTGCGAAGTAGGCGGCGGAATCGCTGGTCCAGATCAGCACCAGCACGAAAAGCAGGAGACGCGGCCCTTCGCTGCCGAGTGCATGGAGGCGAATTGCGTACGTAAGCGGGAAAGCCACGAGAAGCAAGCCGCTGGAGCTGATACCTGCTGAAGGCAATGCTTCGACGATAGGGCGTTTCGTAGCAATGGTGATGAATGCAATTCCCATCACGAACAGAAAGATGACGTCTTCGGCGCGAGGAAAAAAACTGTGAAGGAGCCAGACTAGCCGGGCGGGGTAAATAATGCCGCCAAATTCTCCCCAGCGGACCGCGGTGGTCAGCCACTGCAGATACAAAATAATCAGCGCGCAGGTGGCGGTCCAGAAACGATACGCGCGATGACCCATGGCGTCGCCCAGTGCGAAATATTCAAAAAGCGCGAGCAACATCACGAGCGCCAACACCAGCGCTACAACAATGGTTGAGCCCCACAAAACGAGGCTAACAACCACGGGAATTAATACCGCGGCGGTCGCCACTCTTTTCCAAGTCATGAAAGACGAGTCCCCTGTATTAGTGCCGGAACATTACATCACATTGCGTGGCGAAAATATTAAGGGACAAATTTCGGCTGGGAAAAAAGGCGAAGAAATCCAGGCGGTCCAAAGTAGCGCGAGAAGGAATACAAAAACCTTAAAGAAAAAGAACCAAGACCCGCCCTGAAAATCGAGGGTGGGGCACCCTCCGGGCTAGTTGTGACCTGCGTGGGGACATGCGGGCGCGATGCGACAAGTGAGATTGACGAAGGGTGGGACGGGTGGTAGATTCGCGGCCTCTCACTGGAACCGGACCCTGGGCTTAGCACCAAGATCCTAAATTTTTGATTGCAAGGAGCGACCTATGCGAAAAGTATTCTCGATTGCTGTTTTGACGGCGACGTTGCTGATGGCTAGCGCGATGCTGGCGCAAAACCCGAACTACGAAGTAGGACCCGTCTGGCGGGTGACTTATTACTCGATCAAGCCTGGCCAAGGAGACGCATTCTGGAAGGACTTCCGGGAAAACCTTAAACCGATCTACGACGACTTCAAGAAAGCGGGATATATCCTGGAGTACAAAGCCTTCACGAACCCGGTGGCGGATCACCCGCACGATTGGGATGTGGCTGTTGGTCTGTTGTATCCAAATTGGGCGGCGCTCGACCAACTTGACACGAAGGGCGCATCCATCGCGAGCAAGCATTATGGCAGCCGCGAGGCAATGATCGAATCCGGGAAAAAACGTAATGATTTGCGCGAAGTAATTGCGAGCCATCTGGCGCGTGAAGTTTCGGTGAAGTAGCCGAGCGTCGGTGTTCTTCAGTGGCTAATTCTTGCACCTTCGCAGGCCAGGCGTTTTTCTTTCTTGTTTTATTCAAAGCGAGAAAGCGGACGGAGAAGCCTTATTTGCCGGCGGCGTGGGGAGAGTCGGCGAGAGCGTCGGCGCCGGAGTTGGCGGGGGAATTTGGGTGATTCAGGCCGCCGTAGCGGCGATCGCGTTTTTGGAATTCTACGAGCGCTTCGAGCAGGCGGGCGCGGTTGAAGTCGGGCCAGAGTGTTTCGCTGACGTACATTTCGGCGTAGGCGATTTGCCAGAGCAGGAAATTGCTTACGCGCATTTCGCCGCTGGTGCGGATGAGCAGATCGGGGTCCGGCAGGCCTTCGGTATACAGATAACTCGAGACTTCATCTTCGGTGATACGCTGAAAGTGACCGTTGCTGTCGATCCGCGGGTGTTCGCCCGCTTCCCCGTTTTTCTGTTTCGCGGGCACATGACCGTTGCGCCTGGTGGCGGCGTGACCGTTAGTCGCATGGCCGCCCGCCTCGTGACCATTTGTTCCGTTGCCGACGCGCTGCGCGAGAATGGCGTTCATGGCGTCGACGATTTCCGCGCGGCCGCCGTAGTTGAAGGCGATGCACAGGCACATGCCGGTGTTTGCGGCGGTTTGCTCGGTGGCTTGGCGCACGTCTTTCTGCACGCCGAGGGGAAGCTCATCGATGCGGCCGAGGAAACGCATCCGAATATTATTCCGCTGAATGAGCGGCATTTCTTTCCGGATGTATTCGCGCAGGAGTTGCATGAGGAAATCGGTCTCAACTTTGGGGCGGCGCCAATTTTCGACGGAAAAAGCGTAGAGCGTCAGAGCTTCGATATTGAGCCGCGCGCAAGTCTCAATGGTGGTGCGAGCTGTCTTGGTGCCGTACCGGTGGCCGGCGATTCGCGGAAGATGGCGGCGTTGCGCCCAGCGGCCGTTGCCATCCATGATGACCGCCACGTGGCGTGGCATGCGCGAAAGATCGAGCAGTCTGAGCAGCTCGGACTCTTCCACGCTCAAGGGACCGAGGGTCTTTGGAGCGCCAATAGTCGATGGCGAGAGTTGTTTGGTGTGTGGCACGGCGACCGTCGCGAGGTTCTCGAGCGATTTCCCTTTACCGCGCAAAGTTAACATACGGATTGTGGGGATGCAAACGATGTGTCGCGAGAGTATCGGATCGGTTTCCGAGTACCCGACACAATATAAAAGGGCGCCCCTTTTGGAGTAGGGTTTGGGTGCTTGGCTCAATCCCTACGGAAAGGAACGCCCTCAATGGATAGCAAAAAGTATAGTCGGTATGGGTAAAACCAGGCCGCGGAGGTTCCTTCTGCAAATGTGACCTGTACGTCTCCACGCAGCCCATCGATAAACTGCAGAATTATGCTCGCTTTCGTCTCGATGACACATTCCACCCCGATCTTTCCTGCGCCATTCATCACCGCAATCGAAATGCTTTCCTTGTGCACATGAACACGGCCTCCGAACCCTGAAGGAACTGGTGCGCAGTTATCTCACCATCACCAAAGATCTGGTACGGGTCATGACGCGGGTGAAGGCCATCTATCGCAGTTGGGCTATTCCTTGCACCGGCAAGCAGGTCTATGCAGCGCGCCATCGTGCCGAGTGGCTCGGGAAGATCGGCGAACCGGGAGTGCGCCGGCGGGCGGAGTTTTACTACCAACAACTCGATGCGCTGCGGACGGTACGTCAGGAAGTGCGGCGGGAGCTGTTGACAGAGGCCAAGAAACACCAGGCCTGGAAATGGCTTTGTCAGACAAGTGAAGTGCTAGCCGGCAAGGATGTAAGATAATTTCTCTTATCGCCAACAAGCAGGCCGAGGGACTCTAGGCAATAAATTGGCGCGTCAGCAGATGACCGTACAGTGATGGACGGCACGACAGTCTATGTGGTCCTAGTGGTATTTCTCGCAACGCTCATTCGATCTGCGTTAGGATTTGGCGAAGCACTCTTTGCTGTCCCCTTGCTTGCCTTGCTTCTTCCCCTCCGAGTTGCCGCCCCACTGGCGGTACTACTATCGATCACCATCGCTGGCATTATCGTTATTCAGGACTGGCAGAAAATTCACTTGCGCAGCACGGGATGGCTCATGTTCGCCACGCTCTTTGGAATCCCTCTGGGTCTTTTGCTGCTGACAAGTAGCCATCAACGGACGGCTAAGGTGGCGCTGGCCATTGTACTCATAACGTTCTCCGCGTACTCCCTCTTTGGCAGCAAACCACTAGAGCTCAAAACGGACAATTTAGCTTGGCTTTTGGGCTGCGGCTTCTTCGCTGGCGTCCTCGGAGGAGCCTATGGAATGAACGGTCCTCCGCTAGCGATCTACGGAGCTATGCGACGATGGTCGCCTCAACACTTCCGCGCGACCTTGCAAGGTTACTTTCTCCCGGCAAGCATCATCGGGATGGCCGGATATTGGTTGGCAGGTCTGTGGGTGCCCGCCGTGACGCACTACTACCTGATATCGTTACCTGCTGCGATCCCAGCGATCTTGCTCGGCAGGCTGGTAAATCATCGTCTGCGGGAGGAAACTTACCTCAAATATGTTTACGCTGGCCTGGCCGGCATTGCAGCAGTTTTGTTAATTCAGGCGATGACCAAATGAGTTCTTCCAGACGCTCGAGGACTTTTCTGCCAGGCATAACTCAGTCCACGGCGGGAAGGGACTATCTTTTTCTGGGGCAACAAAAAACCCCACACGCGAATTGAGCGTGTGGGGTTTTTCACCTGCGGATGCGGCAATTTCAAGACAACGGCTACTGGTTGCCTAGATACTGCACGTGGACATAAGTTCCGAGGCGGGTGTTGTACGCGAGATACCAGCCTGGGTGATCGGGATCGTCGTACAACACGACGTCATCGCTGTTCCACAGCCAATCGTTGGTGTAGTCGTAGTCGTACGGCGCGACACCCCAGTAAAAGCCGCCGAACCAGAAGCGGTCGCGCCCTCCGCCTTCGATGCGATAAATGTGGTTGCGGCCAATTTCGCCGCCGAAATGTCCGTGTTCAAAAGGCCGATCTAGATGGTAACGAGCATCGTTGCGGCCCCCTTCATGGCCGACCCATTGATCGTTTTGAGCATGCACGTGAGGAGCTTCGGGATGGCCTTGCTGGTCGCGATAGGATGCACGCGCTTGCTCGCCGCCGGGACGTGCGCCGGCTCCTTGATTGCCGTGCTGGACCGGAGCTGAACCTCGAGATGCAGTTGGGCCGTGAGCGGGGATGTGACCGCCGCCAACCTGCGGGCCAGCATGGGCACCGCCTCCAGATGGATGTTGCCCACCTCCGCCTTGAGGATGCCCGCCGCCTCTTTCCTGGGCGAATGCCGCAAGCGGCAAAATCAAAAGAACTGCAAGCAGACCCGTTAGCTTTCTCATGCGCGCCTCCGAGTGAAATTTTGATGAGTGTTTCAGCTGACTGAGCTTAGATGCCACGGTGTTATTTTTTGGTTCCAGATTAACTGCCCAGCCTTCTGACCTGAGTTTAAGGGCTGGCTGCTTCAATTCAAAAATAAAAATGAATCCCCACGCGCAACCGTGGCGCGTGGGGCGGGAATGCTACATCAGGATCATGCATGGTTAAGAGTTAGTCGACGATTACCACCAGCAAGCGGACGCCCGGATGGCGCGGATTGATCAGGTAATAGTTGCCGTCGATGTAGTCGATATACACATCATCGTTGTAGTCCCAATCAGACGGCCACGCTTCGGAGTATTGGAAATAATAGCCGCCATAATTAAAGCGGCGGTCGCCGCGCTGCACATGGAAATGATGTGAGCTACCGAAACTGGCTCGAAATTGCTCGTCCGGAACGCGCCGGGTAGCGCCGCGCTCGTTAGCATTACCAGCATTACCGCGGTCATTGGCGTTGGTGCGGTCGTTGTGCTGCCCGGTCTGCTGGGCGCGCTGCTGGTCTTGCGGACGATCTTGCTGCTGAGCGGGCTTGGACTGGTCGTTGCGGTGCTCGTCTTGCTGTTGCTGTTGCGCGCGATCGTTCTGTTGCGCAGGCTTTGTCGCCTGGTTGCGATTGCGGTCATCTTGCTGCTGTTGCTGGGTGCGATCATTTTGCTGCGCGGGTTTGGCGCGATCCTGGGGTTGTTGCTGTTTGTCGGGTTCCTGCTTGGATTTGTCGGCCGGCTGATTCTGCTTGCCTTTATTCGGTTCTTCGCCCTTCTTGGGTTCTTCCTGCTTTTTTGGTTCTTCTTGTTGAGGTTTATCTTTATCGGGTTCTTGCCGGGCGTAGCTAGGGGCGCCGACAAGGAGCATCATCACCGCGGTACCAAGGACGAGTTTCATCTCCATTTTGCTTCCTCCGTTTTTTTTCGCGAACTCTTGCGCTTACGTAATGGGTAAGGCGACTAACTTTGGTCTGGCGGGGATGATTTCTTTTAGCATGGCCGTGGCTAAGGCTCGATAGGGCGATACGAGTAGGAATATGCCGGATTGCCAGTAGGGTGCGGCGCGCCCGGTGAGGTTATTGAGACGCAGGAGCGCCCTGGAAGAGCGATGCGTAGGACAAAAAGAGAGTGAGGCCGATCATGAAAATGGCCGTAACCCAGGCGATGATATTGAAGGTCAGGGTGTTGACGTAGTCGCCCATCAGGTCGCGCCGATTCACAAGCAAGAGGATGAAAATGATGACCACGGGAAGCCAGATGCCGTTGCCTACCTGGGAGAAGATGAGGATTTTCCAAAGCGGGGCATGCGGGAGCAGGACAACGCCTGCGCCGACTGCGATGAGAATGGTGTATAGGCCATAGAAAATGCGGGCGTCTTCAAATTTATGATCGATTCCGGCTTCGAAACCCAAGCCTTCGCAGATCACGTGCGCGGTGGAGAGCGGCAAAATAGAGGCGGCGAAGACCGAGGCGTTCAGCAAACCGAAGGCGAAGAGGTAGCCGGCCCACACGCCTGCGAGCGGGATCAGGGCGCGAGCCGCGTCCTTGGCTTCGTTGATGTCGCGATGGCCGGTGGCGTAAAGAGTGGCCGCGGTACAAACGATAATGAAGAAAACGATGACCATGCAACTGATGCTTCCGACCAGCACGTCTGCGCGGGCTTGAGGGTATTGGCGCGGCCCGACTTTTTTCTCAACGAAGCCAGCTTGCAGGTAAAAGAACTGCCACGGGGCGATAGTGGTGCCGATCAAGCCGGTCAGCATGAGCAAATAATCGGAGGTGAAGCGAATGTTGGGAACGACCGTGGCATGCGCGGCCACGAGCCAGTCCGGCTTGGCCAAGAACGCCGAAATTATGTAGGTGACATAAAAGCCGCAGGCGAAGAAAAAGATGATTTCCACCTGACGGTAGGTGCCTTTCAATACCAACGCCCAAACAAGAATCGCGGCGATAGGCACAGCCGCGTATTTGCTGATGTGGAAAATCTCCATGGCCGCGGCAACACCGGCAAATTCGGCGACCACGTTTGCCAAATCGACGAAGAAACCGGTGACCATCACGAAGAAGGTGGGGCGGAAGCCAAACTCTTCGCGAATTAAATCGGAGAGGCCTTTGCCGGTGATGACGCCCAGGCGCGCACACATTTCTTCGGTCACGTACAGCGCGATGGTCATGGGAATCAGCGACCACAGCAACGCATAACCGTAGTGCGCGCCCGCCTGCGTGTAGACGGAGATGCCGCCGGCGTCGTTGTCCACGTTGGAGGTGATCAGGCCGGGGCCCACCACCGCGAGCAGCAGGGTGAGGCGCTTGCGCAGACTGCGGATGCGCTTCTGCAGGTCCGTGCCGCCGGAGCGGACAGTGGCGAACCTTTCGGAGATGGCGCTCCAGTCCATTTGGTACTTTACGATTCCCTTCCCTCAAAAATTTTTAGTGGCGGCGACTTGTTAACAAAAATTACTGACTTTTGACCAGCCGTGAGACGACGTCATCCACGGTGATTACCCCGATGGGATGCTTGTGCTCGTCGATCACCGTCAAAGATCGCAAATTATATTTGTCGAATAGCTCGAAGACCTCTTCGCCTTTGGCGTCAGGCTCGAGGTTCAACAACGGCTCCATTTTCAGCTCAGAGACGCTCTGTTCCGGGGCGGCCAGCAGCAGGCGAGAAACGGTAACGGTTCCCGCGAAGGAAGCGGATTTGTCGAGCAGCACGATGGTATCGAGCTGCTCGAGGTTCAGATCCTGATTGCGCATCCATTGAATTACTTCGTCACGGGTGGTTTCTTCGCCCACATACGCGAAATCGGGGTTCATCATGCCGCCTGCGGTGCTGGGATCGAATTGCAATAGTTCGCGAACTTCCCGGGCTTCCTGTCCGGGCATCTCTTCGAGGACTTCGTCGAAGGTCTGCTTGGGCAGGTCGGCGAGAAGGTCGGCGGCGGCGTCCGGAGCCATTTCTTCGAGGATGTCGGCGGCCTTGCCGGGATCGAGTTTTTCGACGATTTGGGTGGTGAGGCGTTCGTCGAGCTCGGCGAGCACGGCGCCAGCAGTTTGCTCATCGAGAGAGGCGATGATGCCCTGGCGCTCGGCGGCGGAAAGGTCTTCCATTATGGCGGCGAGATCGGCGGGATGCAGGTCTTCCAGTTTTTCGTGGGTGATGCGCAGCTTTACGCGGCGTAGGGGATCGGGTTCCACCAGGTTGACGAACTCCCAGCGAATGGTGCTTTGCGGCAGGCCGCTTTGCAGCCGGCGAATCATGGCGGGCGAAACGACACCATGCAGCAAGCGGCGAACCGCGCCGGGCAGGCCAACATCGACCTGGGTGAGGCGAAGCTCGGTGTTGCCGTTGCTGCGTAGTTCAACAAGGTCGACGTCGTTGACGCGCACGACTTTGCGGCCGCGAATGTCGATGATTTGCTGGTCGAGTAGATCTTTTTGTACGGCAAGCCAGGATTCGTTGGGCTCATAGAGCTGGAGCGCGCGTTCGCTGACATTGAGGCGAATCTCGCCGACCGAAACGGAAGCAATCTGGTCGTGACGAGCTACCAGCGGTGGAAAATGGCCGCGGGTCAGCAAAAAATGGGAAATACGATTGGGTTGGTCCGCGGGCTCGACGAAGAACTCGCGCACCTTCCCGACGTAGTTGCCTTGGAGATCGTAGGCTTTGGAGCCCATCAGTTCGGTTGCGTACAGTTCCATAACGTCTTCCTTGTGCTGTTGTGCTTCTTTGCGTTGCGTGCCGCGAATTGACTAACAAAAAACCCGCAAACCTGACGACAGGCTGCGGGCAAGTTCCTGGACGAAATGGACTTGCCACTAGCCCCGGGCAGCCCTCCCGACAGGCGAATTTTTCCCGACACGTGTTGCAGCGGCGGCTTGCACCGGGGCCGAACGTAGGCCCAAAAAACTCACGAAGATGTGGTTATGGCCGAAACATCTTCGTATCTGGCTGGCAGGGACGCCGCCGCCAGGCTCAGGTTCGAGTTCGCCGCTTAAGTACATCGAGAGAGAATTTGCTCCGTACTGACGACCCGGAATTAAAGATCGGGCATGCTGCGAGGCATACGCGTTGGGAAATAAAAAGCACGCGCGATGCCCTGAGCAGTGATAAGCCGAGGCGCGCCGCAAGTCAAGCAAAGAATGACGTTTGCGGCAGAAAATTTTCAGAATGTGAACTTTTTTGAAAGAGCGTCAGCTATTTTTATTGGGGAAGAGCATGTTTTGCGGTTGTTGACCCTTGCGCCGGCAATCTTCGGCATAGAGCGAGAGGTAATTGGTCAGGATGTAGTCCTTTTTTGAATAGCCAAGCTCGGTGGCGGCGCGATCAATGGCGGCGGGAGGGCCCTCTAGTTCTACGAACGTGCCGATGGGCGTCTCGTCGACTTCGATTAGCAAGCCGCGCGCCCATGACTGTTTGGCCGGTAATTGGTAGGTGGTGCGATATTTCTCGTAGCGGAACCAGCCGCGCATGCCCAGACCTTCGAAGATTTTTACGAGGTTGGCGGAGTCGGTGACCTGCGCTTCGATTTCGTCGCGGACTTTGTGGGAGCCGAAGGAGGGATAACGGCTCGTGTGGGTTGCCATTTGCTGCGCGGTGGGGCGCTTGAAGGTCAGGATTTGCCGAGTTAGAGTCGGGGACTTCGTAGGGATGGCTGGAGTGGCTTTGCGCGACTTTTTGGCCTCATTGGCTTTGGGCGATTTTTTGGTGGCCGGCGCTGCTGATTCAGTGCGGAGCCTAAGAAGCTGGCCATGTTTGGCGAGACCGCCATCGGGCGTGTCGAAAATTAGGTTTTCTTCGTGAACGCGGCCGGTTGCAGAGCCAACGGGCTTGGCGCGCAGGCGCTTCAAGATTCGCTGGAAGGCTTTGAGGTCGCGAATTTTGAGTTTAATTTCAGTTTCGTCCGGCATGGTATTCCGTCACTCGGAGAAATTGGCTAGATGGCTCACCAGGTGGCGGCTTTCTACGAGTGCGAAGTTCCGATAGTATAGCGTACGAAGCCAATTTTTATCTGAACGAGACATTATGGGCTGCGTGGATCTAGCCGCGTGGTTAGACTGCGCGGAATCACGAATTGGGGCGCATGGATAAAGACTTAAAAACAACGACTACAACTCTTGCAATCACAGCGGCGAATGGCGCAGCAACAGCTGAGAAAAGCACAGTGAATATTTTCAGGGCCGGCGTGAACGCCGGTGCGGCGAGACCTCCAATTGCGCGAAGAGAACCGCTGGAGATGGTGCTCCATGATGACCGGCGCGTGGATCATTACGCGTGGCTGCGCAATAAAGAAAGCGCCGAGGTGATTGATTATTTGAAGGCGGAGAACGCCTACACCGACGAGGTGTTGCTACCAACGGAAAGCCTGCAAGAAAAACTTTATCAGGAGATGCTGGGGCGGATTCAGCAGGCGGATTTGTCAGTGCCTTACCGGCTGCGGGGCTACTCGTATTTTACGCGCACGGAAGAAGGCAAGCAGTATCCGGTGCGGTGCCGGCGTCGCGATGTGGAGGGTGCGCCGGAGGAATTGTTGCTGGATTTGAATTCGCTGGCGGAAAGCCATTCGTTTTTGGGGCTTGGTTCTTTTGAGGTGAGCGACGATAACGATCTGTTGGCGTATTCGACGGACACTACTGGATTCCGGCAGTACACGCTGCAGATTAAAAAACTGTCGAGTGGCGAGACGCTGGAAGAACGATTTGAGCGCGTGACTAGCGTGACTTGGGCGGCGGACAATCGCACGCTGTTTTTTACAGAAGAGGATGACACCACCAAGCGGTCGCATCGGTTGTTCCGGCATGTGCTGGGTTCAGGCGAGGCGCCGATTTTGCTTTATGAAGAAAAGGATGAGCGGTTCCGCATTGGCGTGGAGCGTACTCGGAGTGGGAGCTTTTTAGTTTTAACGAGCGCGAGTCACACGGCAAGCGAAGTGCGGTTCCTGTCCGCAAAGCATGCAAGCGGTAATTTTTCTGTGATCGCGGCACGCGAAGATAACCATGAATATTATGTCGATCATCATCCGGGCTATGGAGAAGCCTGGGATGCTGGGGTGTTTTATATCCGTACGAATTCGGGCGGACGGACATTCAGGCTGATGGAAGTTTCCACCAAGGAGCCGGCGCGCGAACTGTGGCGCGAGGTTATTCCTCACCGGCCGGACGTGATGCTGGCGGGTGCGGACGCCTTTGAAAATCACCTGGTGCTCTTGGAGCGCGAGGGCGGGTTGCCGTACCTGCGAGTCGTGAATCTGGAAAATGTTGGCGATGAAGGCGGCAGTCACCACCGTGATTTATTGGACGACTCACACCGCATTGAATTTGGGGAGCCGGCTTACCACGCTTCGCTGGGTACCAATCCTGAATTTGTAACCGATTTCGTGAGGTTTCAGTACGAGTCGTTTGTTACGCCGCGTTCGGTGTTTGATTACAACGTGCGCACGCGGGAGCGCGTTTTGTTGAAGCAGCAGCCGGTGCTCGGTGAATATGATGCGCGACGATATGTCACCGAGCGGCTGCATGCTACAGCAGCGGACGGAGCGCAGATTCCTATTTCCGTGGTGTACCGGCGAGATATTTTTGCTAACGAGCCTCGATGGCCGGAAGTTCGCAACACCGGCGCGCCGCTATTGCTGTATGGATATGGAAGTTATGGCATCTCTGTTCCGGTGACGTTTAGCTCAAATCGATTGAGCTTGCTGGACCGGGGCGTCGTTTTTGCAATTGCACATATTCGGGGCGGAGGCGAATTGGGCAAGCCGTGGCACGACGCCGGGCGGATGCGCCAGAAGATGAATACCTTCACGGATTTTATTAACGCGGCGGAATTCTTGATTGCGCAGCGGTACACGTCACCGGAGAAATTAATTATCGAAGGTGGAAGCGCGGGCGGGCTGCTGATCGGCGCGGTTGTAAATCTGCGACCCTATTTGTTTCATGCGGCGATTTCACATGTGCCGTTTGTGGATGTGTTGAACACTATGCTGGACGCTTCCCTGCCGCTGACCGTGGGCGAGTATGAAGAGTGGGGCGATCCGCAGGTGGCAGAAGATTATTGGGTGATGAAATCGTATTGCCCTTATACGAATGTGACGAGGTGTGCTTATCCGGCGATGCTGGTGAAAACAGGATTGAATGATAGCCAAGTGATGTATTGGGAGCCCGCCAAGTATGTGGCGAAGATGCGGGCCATGAAGACGGATACGAGTCCGTTGCTATTTAAAGTGAATATGGGCGCGGGACATGGCGGGGCTTCGGGAAGATACGATTATTTGCGCGAGGTGGCGTTGGACTACGCGTTCGTATTGACGCAGTCGGGAATCCGCGAGTGAATTACGGCGAGGGATTTGCGCGCGGTCGGACTGCGGCTGCGCAAACGCGAGAAACACATGTGTTAGACCGACGCGCAAGACCCCGCTTACTTCCATGATCGAAGCAACCACCCCGCTCATGCAGCAGTACCAAGGCATCAAATCGCGGTATCCGCACGCGCTGCTGCTTTTCCGCCTCGGTGATTTCTACGAATTGTTTTACGAAGACGCGATCATCGCCGCGCGCGAACTGCAAATCACGCTTACTTCCAGAAACCGGGAAAAGGGCCAGCCGATTCCCATGTGCGGCGTGCCTTACCATGCCGCGGATGGATACATCGCGCGGTTGATTCGCGCGGGATTCAAGATTGCCATATGCGACCAGATGGAATTGCCCGGGCCGGGCAAAAAAATTGTGCGGCGGGAGGTGGTGCGGGTTATCACTCCGGGTACCGCGACAGATGGCGCAGTGCTGGAAGCGCGCGAGAATAATTTCTTGGCGGCGGTAGCGAAGGACACGGCTGGGACGTTGGGAATGGCGTGTGTGGACTTGTCCACCGGAGAATTTCAGGCCACGGAGTTTAGCGGCGTTGGCGCTGCCGAAGCGCTGCGCGATGAACTGCAACTGCTGAGGCCGCGCGAAACGCTGCTGCCTCGTCCACAGCAATTGTTTGAAACGGCGAAGACTTCCCTGCTGGATGGGGCGGGCGGCGTTGAGTCGCGGCTCGATGAATGGATTTTCCAACACGATTACGCGGAGCGAATTTTGCGGGAACAGTTTGGCGTGGCGGAATTGACCGGATTTGGACTGGATGGGCACCCACAATCGATGGCCGCCGCCGGCGCGATCATTCATTACCTGCGCGAAAACGCCGCCCGTGGAGACGATGCGCATAGCGTGGAGGCCCTCCGTCACCTCGATGGCGTGCGCTATTACGAGCAACAGAATGCGCTGGTGCTTGATCCGGTTTCAGTGCGCAACCTAGAGTTAATCAATCCACTTTTTACCGAAGAGAGCGGACGCGTTGGGCCGACCACTTTGATCGCGGCGCTGGATGTGACGGTGACCGGGATGGGCGCGCGGCTGTTGCGGTCGTGGATGATGCGGCCGCTGATCGATCCCGCGGCGATCGAAGCGCGATTGACTGCGGTGGCGCAGTTGGTGCAGCAGACCATGGTGCGCGGAGAAATTCGCAAGGAATTAAAAGGGATTCTCGATCTGGAGAGGATTACCAGCCGCATTACGCTTGGGCTGGCGACGCCACGCGAATTAGTGGCATTGCGCAAATCACTTGCACGACTTCCCTTGTTGAAGAATTTCTTAACGCCGCCTCCCGCAGGCGGGAGCGAATTATTGCGGCGTATTTTTACGGAGATTGATGAGCTGAGTGATGTTCGCGAACGGCTGGAGCGCGGCATTTCCGACGAGCCACCCGCGCTGGCGACCACGCCGGGAATGATTCGCAGCGGGTTTGATGGCGAGCTGGACGAACTGCGAAACCTGAGCCAGCACAGCAAAGAAATTATTGCGGCGATGGAAGAGCGGGAGAGAAAGCGGACTGGAATCGCCTCGCTGAAGATTCGCTTTAATTCAATTTTTGGGTACTACATTGAGATTTCCAAAGTGAATCTGCATCTTGCGCCGGCGGATTATGAACGCAAGCAGACGCTGGTGAATGCGGAACGCTTCACTTCCGCGGAATTGAAAGAGTACGAGCGGAAGATTTTGGCGGCGGATGAACGCATCGCGGAGATTGAGAACCGGCTGTTTGTGGAATTGCGTTCGGGAGTGGCGACCCATGCGGCCAGGCTGCGCGTTACGGCCAGCGCGATTGCGCAACTGGACGTGCTGACTTCGTTTGCCAAGCTGGCTGCGGAGCGCGGATATTGCCGGCCTGAATTTAGCGCTACCGGGGAGTTGCTGATTGTTGATGGACGGCACCCGGTGATTGAGGAATTGCTGCGGCAACGTGGCGAGCGTTTTGTCCCGAATGATTTGTATCTGGAATCGCAGCGACAGCAATTGTTGCTGATCACCGGACCAAACATGGGTGGCAAGTCGACTTATTTGCGGCAGGCCGCGCTGATTGTGTTGATGGCGCAGATGGGATGTTTCGTGCCGGCGAGGCAAGCGAAATTGCCGGTGACGGACAGAATTTTCACTCGGATTGGAGCCAGCGATAATCTGGCGCGCGGGCGGTCCACATTTCTGGTGGAGATGAGCGAGGTGGCGGCTATTTTGCATCACGCCACGCCGTCGAGCCTGGTGCTGCTAGATGAAGTTGGGCGCGGGACGTCGACATTCGACGGATTGTCGATCGCGTGGGCCGTGGTGGAGCATTTGCAGCAACACACCGGGGCGCGAACACTTTTCGCCACGCACTATCACGAGTTGACGGAATTGGCGGATCTGCTTTCAGCGGTGAAAAATGTGCATGTGTCGGTGAAGGAAACGCCGAACGAAATTGTGTTTTTGCGGCGAGTGGAACCCGGAAGCGCGGATAAGAGTTATGGAATCGAAGTGGCGCGGCTTGCGGGGCTGCCGCGCAGCGTGATCGCCCGGGCACGCGAGGTGCTTTTGAAGCACGAGCAGAATGAACACGAGCTGAGCGAAACGCTTTCGCCGGGGGCCAACGGAAATGGAAATCATAACGAGGACCAGGCGGTGCTGTTTACGGCGCTGGACCGCGAAGTGATTGAGAAATTGCGCGGCGCTGATCTGGATCAACTGAAACCGTTGGATGCGTTGAATCTGTTGGCGGAATTGAAGAAGCAGATTTCATGAGCGCTCGCGCGAAAGAACGTGGGTTGCTCGTGCTGGGGCTGATGTCCGGAACTTCGGCGGATGGAATTGATATTGCGCTGGCGAGGATTTCGGGGGCGCCTCCACGAGTGAAGGCGCGGCTCTTGAATCACACCGCGGTGAAATTTCCGGCGCAAGTGCGTGCGGAGATTTTGCGTGTGGCGGAACAGCGGGCGATTACCGCGGGGGAGTTGAGCCAGCTTAATTTTCGGCTGGGACAATTATTTGCGGAGGCGGCGAAAACTGCTTGCAAACGCTTTCGCGTGGCACTTTCCTCGGTGGATTTAATTGGGAGCCACGGGCAGACGATTTTTCACCAGGGGGTTCCGACGAAGTATTTGGGCGCATTGACTGCATCGACTTTGCAGATTGGCGAAGCGGCGGTAATTGCGGCGCGGACTGGCGTTACTACGGTGGCGGATTTTCGTCCCGCGGATATGGCGGTGGGCGGGCAAGGCGCGCCGCTGGTACCGTACGCGGACTATCTTCTATTTAGCGATGGGAAACTGGGGCGTGCGTCGCTGAACCTGGGCGGGATCGCCAATGTTACGGTTATTCCTGCGGGCGCGGCGCGGGAGAAGGTGTTTGCGTTTGATACTGGGCCGGCAAATATGTTGATTGATGCGCTGGCGGCGCATTTCACGCGCGGGCGCAAGAAGTTTGACGAAGGGGCGAGGTTGGCGCTGGCGGGGCGGGCGATTCCGGGGCTGCTGGATGAGTTGATGCGCGATCCATATTTGAAATTGAAACCGCCGAAATCTACGGGGCGGGAATATTATGGCGCCGATTATGTGAGGCGGGTGTTGGCGCTGGGACCACGATACCGCGCGAAGCCTAATGATTTGATTCGTTGCGTGACGATTTTTACGGCGCTGTCGGTGGTGGATGCGTTGAACCGCTTTGTCACGCGCACAACGAAGATCGATCAGCTGATTGTTTCCGGCGGCGGCGCGCGGAATCCGTTGCTCATGGCGCAACTGGGCGCGGCGTTGCCGGGTGTTGAGGCGCTTCCCTCATCGCGGCTCGGGGTGCCGGAGGAAGGCAAGGAGGCTTTTGCGTTTGCGTTGCTGGCTTACGAAACGTTTCATCAGCGCGCGGGGAATGTTTTTTCTGCTACGGGGGCAAGCGGGCCGGCGGTGTTGGGGAAGATTTGTTGCCCGGGCGGGCGGTGATGGGTTGGCTGATAAAACTGCGGGGCTTATGAGAGTGATGAGAGGCTTGCGCGATGGATCGAAGAGAGCTCCCTCCACTGCGCGGGCGGACTTCTTCGCAGGAGCGAAGAAGAGGAAAAGGCGTCGGCCCGCTTCGGTCGGGATGACTGTTGGTTGCTTGGTGGCTGAGTGCTGCAGGTTGGCTGATTAATGGCTAGGCGTTGCAGGCTGTCTTACCTTGAGTTGGTTAGGCGCGGCTGCTTGGTGATTAGCGGGTTCGTGTTGATTGCGGTGGCGGGTTGTTCGCACACGGCGAAGGCTGAACGGTCGGCGGTTACGCTGCTGATTGAATCGAATCCTACAAATCTGGATCCGCGATTTGCGACTGATGGGCAATCGCAGCATCTGGATGGACTGATATTCAGCAGCCTGGTGGAGCGGGATGAGCAGATGAATTTGCGCGGGGATTTGGCGGAGTCGTGGGACACGCCAGATCCGCTGACTTATATCTTTCATTTGCGGCCGGGGGTGCGGTTTCACGATGGCAGCGCGGTGACGGCTGCTGATGTAAAGGCTACGTTTGATTTTATTTTAAATGCTGCGAACCACTCGGCGAAGCGTGGAGCTTTTCGCATGATTGCGGCTATAGAGGCGCCGGATGCGCGAACGGTGATTTTTCGCTTGAAGGAGCCGTACGCGTCGTTTTTGTGGACGGTATCGCGGCCCGCGATTGGGATTGTACCTGCGAATGCCACCACGAATTTGTCGCGCGGGCTGATCGGGTCGGGGCCGTTCCAGTTGGTGAGCCAGGCGCAGGATGATGAAGTGGTGTTGGCGGCGAATGCGGATTATTTTGACGGCACGCCGGGGATTTCACGATTGCGAGCACGCGTGGTGCCGGATGCAATTGTGCGCGCGCTGGAATTGCGCAAGGGGTCGGCGGATTTGGAGATTAGTTCCCTGTCGGCGGACATGGTGCCCGTGTTGGCGCGGCGGCCGGAGCTGGGCGTGTCTGAGCGCGCGGGGACGAATCTGGCGTATCTGGGATTCAACATGGACGACGCGATTGTCGGGCGACGCGAAGTGCGGCAGGCGCTGACATATGCGACGGATCGCGAAACGCTGATTCGTTACTTGCTGCACGGG
Source organism: Verrucomicrobiia bacterium (assembly GCA_035482155.1). Classification (GTDB taxonomy): domain Bacteria; phylum Acidobacteriota; class Terriglobia; order Acidiferrales; family UBA7541; genus Acidiferrum. The sequence continues at coordinate 71,648 of DATHRB010000036.1, forward strand.
CAGGCGCGCATCGCCAACGGGGTTATGCCGCCGAACCACTGGGCCTACGAGGCCAACGTGACGACATATTCGCTGGACACTGCGCGCGCGGAAGCATTGCTGGACGCGGCGGGTTTTCCGCGCAAAGAAAATGGCGTGCGGATGCATGTGATGCTCAAGACGTCGACGGACGAGCAGGCGCGACTTATTGGTGCGGCGCTACAGGAACAATGGCGGCACGTTGGTGTTGCTTTGGAAGTTCGTTCGCTGGAGGCAGCGACGCTGCTTTCGGATTTGGTGAAGGGCAATTTTGAGATCAATTTGTTTCGCTGGGTGGGCGCGAATAACGACCCGGACGTTTTTGAATTTTTATTCTCTTCGAAGCGGTTTCCACCGGATGGTGCGAACCGCGGGCATTATCGAAATGCGCGAATGGACGCGCTGACAGATCAGATTCGCGTGGAGATGGATCGCGAAAAGCGCAAAGCGCTGTGCAGCGAAGCACAGAAAATTCTGGCTACGGATTTACCGTATTTGCCGCTGTGGTTTGGAGATGCAGTTTCCGTGCATCAAAAAGAATTGGGAGATTTACCGCTGTCGCCCAGCGGAGACTTTGATTTCTTGGCGAAATTGAAGACCGGGAATTGACGCAGACCCTCCGAAATCCGCGCACTTATAAACGTTCCGTGCCAGCCCCGCATCCTAATCTTCGGAACTGTTACACTGTGGCGATTCTTGTAAATTATATTTAGACAAATGAATGCGGCGATGAGAAATAAGGAGAATTGACGATGGCGGATGTGGTGACGGGAGCGGAGTTTAAGAAGGAGATGCGCGAGGGTAAGCCGAAGCTGGGGTTGTTTTTGAATTCGCACAGTCCTACGGTGGCGGAGCAATTGGCGCACAGCGGGTACGACTGGCTGCTGGTGGATACACAGCATGGGCCGATGGGCTATGAGAAATTGTCGGCGATGTTGACGGCGGTCGCGAGTGGCGGCGTGAAATCGATGGTGCGCGTGGGCGGGTACGACGACCGGCCGGGGATTCAGCAGGCGCTGGATCTGGGGGCGGATGGCGTGCTGGTTCCTTATATCAACACGGCGGAGGAAGCGCGACAGGCGGTGAGCTGCACGAAATATCCGACCGTGGGGACGCGATCTGTTTATTTTCCGCAGCGCAGCATGAACAAAGCCGGACTGCTGGGCTATGCGGGCAACGCCAACAATAATCTGATTGTGGCGCTGCAGGTGGAGACCGCTTCGTGCATTGAAAATATGACGGAGATCGCGGCGGTCCCGGGCGTGGATATTCTTTTTCTGGGACAGAACGATTTGTGCATGTCCATGGGCTTGTATGAAAAGTATGAATTTCCGCTGATGTACACTTCGCCGGAACTGGGCGCGGCGACGGAGAAGCTGATCGCGGAAGCGCGCAAGAACAAAATAATTTTAGGGATATTTTTGTTTGGGACTGCTCGCGTGGGGGAGTTTCTTGAAAAGGGATTTACGTTTATCAGCTTGGGGAATGATTTGCATCACGTTTTGACTCAGGCGGGGGCCTATGTGAAGGATGTTGAGGGAATCGCCAAAGAAAAGAGCAAGAAGTGGGAGCGGCGGCCTACGGCTCTGTTTTAGAGCCAGTGTTCCTTCAGGTTTCAGACCAGATAAACAATTCACGCGTTCGCAGCCGCATCAGTGGCGTCGAAGTATGACACCGGGTCATAAATATTTACCTTGGAGCGGCGGAATTGCGCTCCGAGATGACGCGTCCGTATGGTGAGGAGCGCGCGAGGCGGTCGAAATAACGGTAAGCGGCTGCGGAGATTTTGGCGATGGCTTCTTCCCCGTCACGTTCGCGGACGAGATACGTAGTCATGACGCAGATGATGTAGGGGCGATTCTGCAGGAAGACGATTCCGGAATCGGCGCGCACGGCTTCGAGTTCCCCCGGTTTGTTGGCGATTTGCAGGCCGTCAGGCAAGTCGCGAGGAATGAAACTGTCCTTGTGGGTGCTGAGCATTTTAAAAAAGTCTGCGGTCATTTCCTTGTTCAACACTTTTTCCTGATAAATCTTTTCCAGCAGCGTGAGCATGTCCTGCGGCGTGGAGATATTTTCACGGCCTTCTGTGGCGGCTTTGACGTCCATCATTTTGCGGCGGAGTTTGGTGTTGTGAAGAGCGAGGCTGTCGAGCAGCGCGTTGACATTTTCCATGCCGAGGCGATCGATGAGGACGTTGGTGGCGGAGTTGTCGCTGACGGCCACCATCATGGTAGCGAGGTCGCGATTGGTGAGCTGCGTGACGCCGGGGGTTAGGCCGCCCATGATGTCGCTATCCTGAACCAGATCGGCGGCGCGCACAGTGTAGACGTCGGTCAATTTCGCTTTGCCTGATTCGCCCTGGGCAGATAGCTGCGCCTGATGATAAAGCTCGGCGAGCACGGCGATCTTGATGGAACTGGCTTGGGGAAAAATGGAGTCACCGTGCAGTAAAAATCGCTGGCCGGTGGTCAAGTCTTCGATAGCAACGCCAAGAACTCCATCAAGGTTGCGATCGATTTCGTTAACGGTGGATTCAAGTTTGGTCCACAGGGACTTTAGTTTTTGGTCGGATACAATTTGGGCATTTAAGTTGCTTTGTGCTGAAGTGCTGTTCGTGAGCAGCAGGCACAGCAGAGCCAAAGCGATTGTTGATTTCACGTGTGCTTCCTTTTTGAAGCGCGAAGTCAAATGCCGCAAGCATGCGCTTGGTCAGGTTCGCGCCATTCTTGCACATCGGTCGGGCTCGCGCCGATTAACTTCAACCAACTCGGGGCTGAAAGTCCCGCGTGTTTGACGTTTTGCTTATTTCGCGGCTAGAAGCCGCGACATACACTGCGACGGGGAAAAGCGGGGAGAGATTCCTCGACTGCGCAAGCAGACTCCTTCGCGGGAGCGAAGAAAAAGTGTCGGCTTGCTTCGCTCGGAATGACCGGTAGGTGCTTTGGCGTGATGACCAAAGGAAGAAGATGAGCGAGGGGTTTCAGGGGCCGAAGCCCAAAGGATAAAGCGACTGGATATCGCGGCCCACCTAGGTGGACAGGCCAAAGCCGCGACCTACAACACAATCGAACAGCGCACCGGGTGTAGAATCTGGCCGACGAACAGGTGAATGGATTCGATTCGGTTCAATTTTTATCTGAGGAGGAACAATGGCGACGAAATGCACGCATCTCGATCAGATACGGCCGGTGAAGCCGAAAACGCCACAGGGCTGCGAAGAATGTTTGAAAATGGGGGACACCTGGGTGCATTTGAGATTGTGCCTGGAGTGCGGGCACGTGGGTTGCTGCGACAGCTCCAAGAACAAGCACGCCACGAAGCATTTTCACAAGACTACACATCCGATCATGAAATCGTTTGAGCCAGGAGAAGACTGGGGCTGGTGCTACGTGGATGAAATCGACTTAGATCTCGCTTGAGTTATTGCGGTTCGATGCCTGCGGCTATGCGGTGGCAAGTAAACTCTTAACGTGACTTTGTAGCGAGAAAATGACGGATTGCAACGCGAATTAATTCGCTATCGTCCGCGAGCAGAATGTTCTTTGCCACGTCACCCGCCGAATCAGGTGACAGCCAATAAGCTGGAGAGCACCTCTAGGTTCGGTACGGTAACGTACCATGCGTCACGATACATGACAATCAGGTCCAAGAGGTAGGTCAAACGACTCCGTGGGAAGCACCCGAAGCAATCGCGTTGCTAGTCGGGTGGAGTGAAGCGGTAGCCTTTGCCGCGGACGGTCTGGATGAATTTTGGATTTTGCGGATTGTCGAGTTTCTGACGAAGCCAGGCGACGTGCACATCGATGGTACGAGAAGAGACTTCGCTGTCATACTCCCAGACTTCCTGGAGAATTTCCTCACGCGGAACCACGCGGTCGCGATGATTCACGAGATAACGCAGTAGTTGAAGTTCCTTGGCGGCCAAGGCGAGCGGGTGGCCGGCCTTGCGGACCTCGGCGCGTTCAAAATCAATTTCGACATCGCCAAAGTGAAAGGTGCGCACGTTGACGCGGTTTTCTTTGTTGACGCGGCGGAGTAAAGCTTCAACGCGCGCGAGCAATTCCGCGGGATCGAAGGGCTTGGTCAGATAATCGTCGGCGCCAAGTTTCAAGCCCACAACGCGATCGACGACCTGGGTTTTGGCGGTGAGCATCAGGATAGCGGTGTCGATTCCGGCTTGACGGAGCTGGCGGCAAACTTCGAAGCCGGTTTTTTGGGGGAGCATGACATCCAGAATGATCAGAGCGAATTTCTCGTTGGTGGCCTTGGCGAGGCCGGCGTCGCCGTCGGAGACGCTTTCGACGCGATGACCTTCAGCAGCAAGCAAATCGGTGATGGTCATGACCAGGCCGGGTTCATCTTCAATAAGAAGGATCGGGTTCATTGGGGCGGCTCAATTTTTAGCTGATTTTTGTGTTCATTTTTATGCAATGACGCTGCCGCTGAAACGGCAGCGGGGGGAGCGACCGGGAGGCGAACGATAAATTCGGCGCCTGGACCGGAGTTGTCGCGCACCGCGACAGTGCCACCGTGCGCCTCGATAATTCTCTTGACTAAATTCAAGCCCAAGCCGGTGCCGTGAATCTGATCGTTTAACGGGCGCTGGCCGCGAAAAAAGGGATCGAAAATGTACTCGCGTTCTTCGGTGGGAATGCCGGGGCCATGATCAGTCACGCGAATCTCGATGACGGGCGAGCCGCCGTTTTTTGTGGGTGTTGCGGAGATGCCGATCCAATCGCCGCCGGGGAGACCGTACTTCATGGCGTTCTCAAAGAGATTTTGCAGGGCGTGTTGCATGGATTCCCTGTCCGCCAGAATGAGAGGCAAATCCGGCTCGATATGTTTTTCGACGACAACGTCTTTTGTGGGCGCGGCATTACGGGCGGCAAGCAGGCCGGCTTCTATCAATTCCTGAACGGGGACAGGTTCACGCTTCTGAAGGACGCGGCCGGCGCGAGCATTTCCATAACGAAGGACTTGTTCGACGAGGGCAGAGAGTTTTTCGGCTTGCTCACTAATCAACGAGCCGTAACGAGCGACTTGACTAGGTTGGTTAGCAAGATCGCCGCGCAGATTGTAGGCGGCGGTGCGAATGACGGTGAGCGGAGTACGCAATTCGTGGGAAACACCGGCAACGAAGTTCATTTGCAACTCAGCGAGGTTTTGCGCGCGGCGGGAAAAACGTACCAGCGCGTAGGTGGTCGTAAAAATGAGAAGGAGTAATCCAGCGGCGAGAAGATCATTGGTGCGCCGCCCTTTTGCGACGATGGTCTCAAGGGAACCGGCGTGATGATGTACGCGCAAGGTCCACAGTGCGCGGTTTGGTCCGGGTTCCGGGCCGGTATTGGACGGCGCAACGACGAGGACCGCCGGATGGGATTCTGCGGACGAAGAAGAGGGCGGTCCGGGGATTGCCGATTGCGGGCGAGCGATTTCCAAGAGGTCGACGGAAGCGTCGGGAATCCAGTTTGCCGCTCGTGAGGAATCGGTGGAGGAGCGATAAATAGTGATTGTAGGATTTGCGCGCGCCACAACTTCGGCGTCGTATTCGAGTTTTCCGTGTTGTCCGAGATAACGATTCAACATGTCGGAAAGGAGTGTGTGGCCGATGTGATCGGCATCGAGGTCAAGCAATAGCCATTCCTGTTCCACGGAGCGAGGACCCGAGCGCGTGTCGGTACCGAAGCGGGGAAATTCCAGCAGGGTTGAGGATTGATTCAGCGGTGCGGGCCCGCCACGTAAGCGCACGATCAGGCTTTTGCGCATGGCATCCCATTCGGGCGGCCAATTTCCGGGGACGAGATGCGTTCCAGTGGCGTCCGGAAAGAACAATACGAGATCGAGCTTATCTGGAACGGCGACGGCCATGCGCCGCACCACGCGGTCACCCGATTCTTGGCGATTGCGATATTGCGAGAGGTAGGCCAGGTCCCTGCCGAGCTTCTGAATTTCCCAGTTGGCCGGGATGTAGCCGTAGCAGGCAGCAAAAACTTCATCGTTTAAATCGCGACGTAAGAGATTGAGCCGGTACTGCAGATCTTCGCGGAGCCGGTAACTTTCGGCGTCGGCTACTTCGCGGATCCAGCGGTATTGCAACCCAGCAAGCACTGCGCAGAGAGCTACGAGAAGAGCGACGGCGGCCCACGATAGCCAGGTGCGGTGTTTTATTTTGTCAAAATCCATAACGCGAGTTTGCGATGCGGAGTGCCATTTTCATTCTGCGATGCAACATTTCCATTCTACATCGCTACGCGAGGCGCTTTCGTAAAGAGCACGCAAAGATTGAGTTAAGAACGTAAACCTTGCAGTTGGAGCGACAACGAAGCATGCAACCGGCTCATCTACTACCGTGCAGTTCGGAGAATAAATCGCCGACGAACGATAAAAAAACTGACGGGAGATCAATGATGAACAATGCTTTTACTAAGGCACGAGGCGCATACTGGCTGGTGGTAGTTGGAGCGACACTGACCTTTGCAACGCATGCGGTGCAGGGGGCCAGATCGATGAAGGAAACACCAGAAACATCCGTCAAACCGCAAGCTGCCGGTACTTCGGAATCGCGCCACATTGATGCAACACTGAGTGCCGCATATCGCGATGGCTTGTACGTGGGCAAACTGGCTGCGCAACGGGGCGGACAACGTCTCGCTCCTGTGGGGCGTTGGTCCACGCAGAACGATCGTGAAGCTTTCCTGGCTGGTTATGAGCAGTCCAACGCTGAAGTAGCCGAAGCTGACAACGAGAACTAAATCAAAGAGAATTCGAAAGCAATTTTTATTCCGGCCGTTGCCGACTGACGCCCACCCTTGGAGAACCACGGGGTGGGCGTTCAGCTTTGGAATTGGATTAATTCCCTTCCAGTAATTTTCGTCACAGCGAGTTTAAGAAAACGTCCAAGAGTTGTTTTTGATGCGCATTCAGCTCGTTGTATTTTTGTACTTCAGTTGCAGCTTCATGATTGTGTTTTTGAATGGCCAGTTCGAGGGTCATGGCGGAGGCATCGTGCAAGAGTTGGGTGCGCGTACGCAGTCCCCAAAGAGGTGCGGTGCGAATTTTATAGGCGGTGTCGGCTGGTCCGTTTTGCTGAATTCCGTCGCCAGTGCCAATGTCATGAAGTAAGAAATCCCCAAAAGGATGAAACTGCTTGCCGCCGAGCGCAGCGGAAACGACATATGCGCCTCCGTGTATTGCGGTGCCGGCCGGGGCGGTGACCAATGTGCTGACGTGGCAGGTGGCGCAGCCGATGGCTTCGAAGATTGCCTGACCTTGATTCACTTGGGCGGTGATGGGGCCGCGCGGAGGAACTTTTGTGGCGCGCATGAAAAGCGTCAAGTTGACGAGATCGTGGTCGACGTCATTCGGATGAGGGACGCCGGCGGGCTCGCAAGTGGTGGTAGTTTCGTCGGGAAATAGCTCGTTGGTAATGCCCATCTCATTGAAATACGCGTCTCCGGCAAAACTAAAAAGACTGGCGTGCTGATTTTTCCAGCCGAAGCGGCCGACTTCGGAAGTGTTGGGCGATTCCAGGACCGGAACCATGATGGCCTCGCCACCATTTTGTTTTGCCAGGGCCAGCAATGTGGCATCGGGAACGGCCTCGACAAACGCGTCACCCAGCGTACTGAGAGACAGGCGCGCGGTGCTGACATTTTCAGTGGTGCTAGCGTGCGATTGCGCGTCGGCGCAGATGGCGCGTTGATTTATGAGCGAACGATCAGGAATTGTGTCGCCGTTCGTCAGGATGGCGGTCGCGGCGGTGAAGGTTGCTGAACTGCCGTTGGTATCGCTGTGGCGCCGGGGATCGTGAAGATAATTGTCTCGCGAATGTTCACCATGGGATACGTGACCAGCACGTAGAACGGTGGTCTGTGCGCCACCACCGACAGCCATGTTCTGGTGGCAGTCCACACAGGACGTGGCGTTGTAAATGGGGCCTAACCCTTTTTCGGGAGTTTCTATCTCGGTAAAAACGGCCGCAGCCGTATCCATGGCAGTCTGTGAGGCCGTGCCGTTAGTTTGGCCGTCGAATCCCGCGGGAGCCTCGGAAGCGGATTGAGCGCCCAAGTACATACTGATGGCCAGTAATGAGGAGGTGAGCACAACTGTAGCGATGAAAATGGTGCGTGGCATTTTTTGTTCCCCCGTTTCAGATAGAAACAGCACCGTTGCGCAGCCGCAGCGTTGCGATTTCTAATTTGCGTCCGATAGTCTCGAGGACCGGGAACAAGAAGGTGACGATTGCTGGGTGGATGCGGCATCGACTGGGCAGAGATTATGATGCCGACGGCGGAGCCGTTACTGGACGGGGTACTGAAACTGGACAGCACTAATGGGATAGTTTTGTGTAGCCTTGTTGGCGCACAATGCATGCCGCGTTAGTTGTGAAGGATCTTGGGAGCAGGAGAAAAACACTTTTGAGCGATGAAGACGCGAGGCCACAAACACTATCAATGTTTGCCGCTATGTTCATGAATACTATTGCGAAGATAGGGCAAATTGTGGGCGCGGTGGTGCTCATGGCCGCGGGATTTGCGGCTACAGCGAGCGCGCAGGCGTGGGGAGACCCGGTGTGGAGCGACGAATTTGACTCGAGTGAAGCCGGTGCCGCGCCCGACGCGAGCAAATGGACCTTCGATGTTGGCGGGTCCGGATGGGGCAATCACGAATTGGAAGTTTATTGCGCGCCGGGGACTTCTACTCCCGCGTCGTGCGACGCGGAACATCCGAACGCGTTTCAAGATGGTCACGGACATCTGATTATCCGCGCTTCGAGAGTGAGCGCAGAACCTGTTCCCACTGGATCGTGGACTTCCGCGCGGCTCAAAACTCTGGGGATGAAAGATTTTCAATACGGGCGGATGGAGTCGTGCATAAAACTTCCTGTTGGCGCGGGATTGTGGCCGGCGTTCTGGATGCTGGGCACCGCGGGGAAATGGCCGGCTGGCGGCGAGATAGACATCATCGAAAACATTCCGGAGTCGGGCGGGTCCGGCGCGGGATTGGGGCCACAGAAAGTCCAATCGACGATTCACGGACCGAGCACTGTAGCGATAGGGCGCTATAGTCTTGGCAAAATATCTACTTTTCCAGCTGGACAGCGCATCGATGATTCGACGCCGCCGTGTCACGCGTATGGCGCGATATGGTCGCCGTTCATGTTGCAGATGTACGTGGATGATTGGCGGAAACCATTTTTCATTCGCACAGCCAGTGATGTGCCCGCTGGGGGACGATGGGTGTTCAACGCGCCTTTCTATTTTTTGCTCAACTTGGCTGTGGGAGGCGATTGGCCGGGGCCGCCGAACAGCGCGACGCCGAGTCCCACGGAGATGATTGTCGATTATGTGCGGGTTTACAAAACGAGCGGCGTGGATGGGCCGATAATGACCGCGCCCGCGCTGAGAGCAAGAGGCGAGGCAGTGAGTAGCACGATTCTTGAGCTCCGATCCACAGCCGGAACGGGTTTTGTATTTTTAGCCTGCGAGGTGGAAGCCTCCGACAGTAAATGCTCCGTGGATACCGGCAACGCCTTGAATGCTTCCGTAGCAGATTTCCGTTCCAGCGATTTGCAAAGGGCAAAAATCACTGTTACGCATGTCGATGCTTCAGGCCGGAGTGACCCTGGCGCGGCAAAAACCCCTGTGATGGTCACCGCGTACACGGTGAGCGGCGAGCAGTCCGTCATAGCGATCCCCATCGAGTAGCGTTCATCGCTCCCTGCACCCGATTCGGGGTTTAAGGACGTCCAACAAATAGCTGACAGCGACAAGTCCCGCCGCTCGGAAAGCATGCAAGGATTTCTCCAAGGGGGGAACGATGAACGGACGGATCTCGGCAGTATTGGTGGCGATGGGCGCAATGATTTTGTTTGCGGGCAGCGCGACCGTTGGCGCTGTCGCGCAAAGCTCGTCTAGAGAGACCAAGTTAAGCGCGGCAAATGTGCAGGACGATCGCCAGGATAGCCGGCAGGACAATGGGCAGCAGAGTGGGCAGCCGCAACACTCCGACTACCCGCGGCGCGACGATGCCCGGCGTGACGATACCGGAAGAGCCGATGACGATCGCGCGCGGACAGATGAGCGCGGATCAGATGTCCCGAAGAGGGTGAACGCGTCACGCTGCCGCCAGACACGATAATTTCGGTGCGCATCGCGGACGAAATCAGTTCCAGCAAGAACCATACCGGGGATATTTTTACCGGCATCGTGGACCCCTCAGTGTTGATTCACAATCAGGTAGTGATGCCGCACGGCACGGAAGCGCATGTGCGGATGGCTGAAGACAAGAAGGGCGGACACATACACGGCAAAGCGGAGGTTCACCCGGAGCTGGTCAGCCTGGTGGTAAATGGCCGCAGGCTAGGCGTTGAGAGCGACCCGGAAGTAAAGGGCCAAGGCGCTATGGCCGCCAAAGCCAAAGCAGCGGAGAAATCCGGCGAACACGCTGGTGGCGGTGCGACGGGCGTGGCCGGTCCGGCCGGACCTGCAGCGGGGCCGGTGATCGCCGCCTTTTCTTCGGCCAAGGTGGAAATGAAGGCCAACAGCCGGGTGGAATTTGTATTGGCGGAACCGTTCACGTTTGCGCGGCCGCCGGTGACGAATGCTCCGCAGGGTCAATAAATCGCTGATCAGCTGATCAGCTCAATAAATAAAATTCCGAATTCATTGCTCGCTGACACAGATTTTCTCGTTGGCTTGCAGCACTGGAAGTGTCTCCACTGGAACGTGGAGAAACGGTTCCGAGGTTTGAATCGTTCCGGGCTGTGACCGTTCGATCGTCGGCGCAGACTTTGGGACGGTCGGAAATTTATTTCGCGTGACGGTGGTGGGGTGCGAACGCGCGCGCCATTGGCCGATGGCGATGGAGGCTTTAAAAATTGCGCCGACTGGCAGCACGCCTCCCAACTTGTGGGCAGCGACGGCCGCCAGACCCATGGAGGCGATACATCCGCATGCGGCGCAATCGGGGTTTCCCCCGAACTGGCAGGGCGTGATTTTGGTTTGCAGATCGGCCGAGAGGGTTTGAGTTGTCAGCGCGAACACGCAATCGTCGGGGCTGTGTGGCGGCGCAGCGAACTGACGAATCACGGCTTCGGGCATATCCAGCTTCGCGAACTGTTTTCGCAGCTGGGTCATTTCTCTTATTGCCAGCGACCGCTCTTCTTTACTGAGGATTTCGGGAAGCTGGTCGCCTATTTGCGGAGTAAATAAACTGAACCACACTTTTTTGATTTCGGGCCGAGGAGTCCAGAATTTCAGGAACTCTTCGAGATAGCCGGGGCGCTTCGTCATCTGCGCGGTGATGGTGCTGTGAATGGTGATTTTTTGGCCGGCAATATTTTTTAAAATGCGCTCATAGGTTGCGGGAGCGCGGCGTTCGTCATGCTCGGGCTGCAAGCCATCGATGGATACGACGATGTTCAGGTTTTGCAGATGCGCCCAGTCGGGGGACATTTTGCGGAACGCGCTGGTGACGATCTGTACGTGGATGCCGCGCGATAGTAGCTGTGGAACGAGAGATTCCAGTTCGCGATAGCGGACCAACGGATCGCCACCGACGATAGACAGATGCAGCGGCTTTAAATCATCCACTACTTCCAAAACGCCATCGATCAGAAATTGTCCTTTGCGATCGTTCAGGTCTCGGAGGGTCTGGCCGCCGCCAAGATGTGCGTCGTCAAACGCGTAGCACCCCGGGCAGCGCAACGGGCACTCTCGGGTGATTTCGATGGAAAGCGAGGGGTGCTCACCTTTAAGAATTTTGCCCCAAGCTTGAAGAATTTGAGACGTCTGCACAGGTAATACGATGCAAAAACTTTGCCAAAAGTAACTTTGGTCAAAACAAATAGATCAAAGTCTGTGTTGATGTCTCTAAGAGTGAATCGACACCAGCCGAATCCGGTAACAGGTTTGGAATCTGTCACGCAAAAATAATGTGTTTTGGCTGCCGCGGATGAAAGAATGGTTACGCGACTACGAGGCATGCCTTCCTGTCCGGCGTTGCAACTAAAGCAAAAATCTTGGTTTGAAGATGCAGACGGATAACGATGGCGGAATTTAGAGACTGGGCCCCTAAGTCCTTCCTGGTGTTGCGACATTATTCCTGGAAGCAGTTTGCGGCGGACCTGCTCGCGGGCGTTACCGTGGGCTTGGTGGCGCTGCCGCTGGCGATGGCGTTCGCCATTGCTTCGGGGGTTCCTCCGCAGCTGGGGTTGTATTGCGCAGTGATCGCGGGATTTTTAATTTCAGCACTGGGCGGGTCCTCGACGCAAATCGGCGGCCCCACCGGGGCGTTCGTTGTGGTGGTGTTTGGCATCGTGACGCGTTATGGGGTTGAAGGGCTTTATTTATGCACGTTGATGGCGGGCGTTTTCCTGGTGATATTGGGCGCCACGGGGTTGGGCACGGCGGTTAAATTTATTCCGCGCCCGGTGGTAGTGGGATTCACCAACGGTATCGCGGTGATTATCGCCAGCACGCAGATCAAGGATTTTTTTGGATTGAAAGTTGAGCATGTTCCGGGAGAGTTTTGGGCGCGATTGGAAACTCTGGCGAGGAACTTCGAGACTATTTCTTATACCGAAACGTTGTTGGGAATCTGGGCGCTGATCGTAATTATTTTTTGTGTGCGGCGGCTGCCGAAAGTGCCCGGATACATCGTGGCGCTGGTCGTTGGCACTGCTCTGGTGTGGGTTTTTAAGCTGCCGGTGGAAACCATCGGAACCAGGTTCGGCGGAATACCTTCCGGATTGCCTACGCTGGTTATTCCAGCATTCCATTTCAGTCATTTGCGGCCGTTGATTGGGCCGGCGATTACCGTGGCGATGCTTGGCGCGATTGAATCGCTGATGTCGGCGATAGTCTCCGATCGCATGAGCGGCGACAAACACAATCCCAACGTGGAGTTGGTGGCGCAAGGCATTGCAAACATTGTGTCGCCACTGTTTGGCGGTTTGCCGGCGACAGGGGCGATTGCGCGAACGGCGACGAACATCCGCTCTGGCGCGAAGACTCCCGTAGCGGGCATGATCCACGCGCTGACGTTGCTGGCGATTCTGCTATTTGCCGCGCCAATGGCGAAATTCATACCGCTGACAGTGTTGTCGGCGATTTTATTTGTAGTGGCGTATAACATGGGCGAGTGGCGCGAGATTCCCGAGTTGTTAAAGCTTCCAAAACTGGAAGTGGGAACGTGGTTGCTTACATTTTTGTTAACGGTATTCGCGGACCTGACTGTAGCGGTGGAAGCGGGAATGATCATGGGCGCCCTGGTGTTCATCAGCAAGGTGACCAGCACAACCAAGATTACGCGTGTTACCGCTGATTACGTGGAGCATGGGCGGCAGCATGTCTTGCAAGATAAAGAAATTCCGTCGTATGTGGCAGTATTCAGGATTCATGGGCCTTTCCTATTTGGAGCCGCGGACAAAATGGAATCGGTCATCCAGAAATTGCCGGAACTTCCGCCTGTGATTATTTTGCGGCTGCGGAATATGACTGCTATCGATGCGACCGGACTGCAGGTGCTGGAGAACCTCGCCGATGCCGTTCATGCCTCGCATAAAGAGCTGTTGCTTTGTGGCGCACTCGAACAGCCCGTGCAATTGATGCAACAGGCGGAGTTTGAAGAGCATGTTGGGAAAAACAATATTTGCGGGAGTATCGCGGAAGCGTTGGAGCGGGCGCGGGAAGTTTATGAACAGATGTGCGCAAGGCTATTGGTGGAACCGGACCACGGCCAGCAAGCAGACGAGTTTGTTGAGCAGGAAGCGACAAGCACAACTTCTAGATATTAGTGTCCCGAACGATCATGGGTTGCCGCGATCACTTGGATGGCCAGAAGGGTTGCACTGCGGGGACGAAATTTACCGGGACTTCGGAGACAAAAGTTTTGAGCCAACGAGTGCACTCTTCCATTCCGGCTTGTTCGGAGGGGATGTGGCCGAGAACAATCAGGGCCTTGTTTTTCTTTTCGCTGACGGCGTCGGCGGCGTACTCCACGGTTTCCCATTCACGAGATTCGCCGGTGATTAGCAACTGTATGTCGGGATTTTCGAGCGCGCCAATTTCTCTCTGCATGCCTGCGGCTCCAGGCGAAAGCGCGATTCGGGTTATTTTCATTTGGGGATCACCGACGACGCGCATGGTGTGAAGTTCCAGGCGGGCCTTCAGTCCCGCGGCTAATTTGTCTAGGGTAGTTTCTGGAATGGTGAATAGGTATTGGTTTTGTTTGTCCTGGAAGGCTTCCCACCCGAGGGCGTGGGTCATTCCGGCTTCGATACCGTCTGGAGTGCGGCGGTGCCAGTGATCGTGAAATCTCCAGACCACCAGGTGGTGTTCCTTGATGAACGCTAATTTCTCGGCTAGCACCGGGTCGTTTTCTTTTTGTGGAATTTCTTTTAGGTCGTCGAGATGGTTATAGAACGTCGGTTCGTGGGTGATGATTAAATTTGCATTTGAAGCGGCGGCGCGTTGCAACACGTCGAAGGTGGCCATCATGGTGACCGCAATTCCAGTGACTTTGATATCGGGATCGCCGGCCTTGAAGGTGTCGACGGTTTCTTTCTGCCAAGGGACGCTTACATGTTCCTGAATACGTTGAATAACTTCGCGTGCGGTGAGCGGCCGTTCCTGGGCGGAAACAGTAGAGAACCCGTTCAGGAAAAAAGAAAGGAGCAGCGGGCAAGTAAGTCGCAGATAATTATGCATCGAAATATTCCTTAACTCGGCGTGCATTCTAACAAAGAGACTGTGCCAAGTGTGACGAGCAAAATCTGTAGCAAGGTTTGTACAGAGTTCCGCGGCGATTGGGTGTATCGCTCAGGATAGGTGCCGGTTAAAGCTTGAATAGCTCGCGGAGGCGTTTGGTCTGGGCGCGGCTCACGGGAATTTCGGTTTGTTTTTTGTCGTTCATTTTCAGCATGTAGCTGGATTTGAACCACGGCACGACTTCTTTGATGTGGTGGATGTTGACGAGGAAGGAGCGATGCGGCCGCCAGAAGGCGTCGGAGTCCAGGCTGTCATTCAATTCTTCCAGGGTGCGGTAATTTGAAGTGCCCTCCACATCGCGCGCGGTCACGGAGATCAAGCCGTCCTGGATCGAGGCGCAAATAAAATCTTCGGCGTCGACAAGCAGCAACCGCTGCTGCGATTTGACGAGTAATTTGGCGGGCGGCGAAGAATTCTGGCGGCTCGATTCCAGTTGCGTTACGAGTTGCTCGAGACGGTCGGTCGCGGAAGTTTGCGTCTCCAGCATTTTGCGGGCGCGGTTGATGGCCTTGGCGAGGCGTCCTTTGTCGAAAGGCTTCAGGACGTAGTCCACGGCGCTGACCTCGAAGGCCTGAACCGCGTATTGATCGAAGGCCGTGGCGAAGACCACGTGGGGCATTTTCATTTTGCGCTCGACCAACTTTTTCAGGACACCGAAACCGTCGAGACCGGGCATTTTTACGTCAAGAAAAACCAGATCGGGGAGATGTTCCTTGATCAAAGCGACGGCTTCGACGCCATTTTTTCCCTGACCGATGAGGTTAATTTCGGGGAAACTCTTCAGCAGGAAAGCGAGCTCATCGCGAGCCGGCTTTTCGTCATCGACGATGATGGTGTTGATGGTCATGTGGGCGAAGTTACGGCGACAAATTTAGATCTGAAACGCAGAACACGTCCCGTCATGAAGCTGCGCTAAGTATAGGCGGGGGCTGCAAGGGGTGCAATTGTGGGCGGGATGGGCCGAAATCCTTGAGAGTTCTTGGAAGATGCCCAAGCTGCATAAGTTGGGCGGTCAGTTATGATTGTCAGCGTAGAAATGGAGAAGACATGGCAAAAGTTAAGGCGCAGAAGGCACGCGTCCTGCGCAGCAAGACAATCTATCGCGGGCCGGTGTTTGGAATCCGCCGCGATGAACTGATCGAACCTGGCGGAGTGCGGACCACCCGAGAAGTGATTACCCATTCTGGCTCGGTGGTGGTGCTGCCTGTTTTGGAGGATGGGCGGGTGCTGTTGATCCGGCAGTATCGACATGCCGCGCGGGCATTTCTTTGGGAGTTGGTCGCGGGACGCATTGATGAAGGAGAGAGTCCCCGCAAGGCGGCGGCGCGCGAGTTAATCGAAGAAACCGGGTACCGAGCGAAACGCTTTCGGATTTTTCTGGACTTTTTTCCGTCGCCCGGCTTTTTGGAAGAGAAAATGTTTATTTTGTTGGCTGAAGGCTTAAGCGAAGGAATAGCACAGCCCGAGAAGGACGAGATGATTGAGAGCAAGGCGTACGATCGCAAGGAATTGGAACAAATGATTCAGAACAGAATTATCCGTGACGGCAAAACCATCGCTGGTTTGCTGTACTACATTAGGTTCCTAGCAAACAAAGATTAATAACTATTAATGTCCAATTTATTGGCTATTTAGCTTTTCGGGCACAATACATCCCAGTCTCCTCTTGACGCATCGACTCATTCTGATACACTCCGCGCAATTTATTTAATTACGTCGACGCAGGGGTGTCGACGAGGAGAAAGAAATGAAACATTTGGGTCTGAGCCAGGAGGGCGTCCTAGTGCAAGGAACAGTCAAGTGGTTTAACAATTCGAAAGGATATGGTTTTATCGGACGGGATGACGGTCCAGATGTTTTTGTGCATTATTCAGCGATCAGCGGCGAGGGCTATCGCACCTTGCAAGAGGGAGACCCGGTGGAATTTGAGATTGTGCAGGGACCGAAGGGGCCGCAGGCTGCCAACGTATCGAAAACTGGCGCGTAATTAATTTTCGCTAACATAGTTCAGGGGTTTTTTGCCACAGGTGGCGAGGCCTGGCGGCGACGCTTCCCCGTCGAAGCAGTCCGCGGACAATTTCTGGCTCACACTAGCTTTTCAACATATTCTGGAGAACGGGTTGGATTCGCGTCGCGAACCGGCCGGCGTGCGGCAATTTGCTGAATTGTTCGTAAACATCTGACGACAATATTCCCAGCGGCGTACACATGCTCCTTGATTTAAGGTTCGCGGTGGTCCCACGTTACAAGACCCACCCTCTGTGTCTTGTTAGGGGGTAATGGATTTACAATGTGGGGATGGACAACAAGACGGTGGCGCGGATTTTGCGGGAAACGGCGGAGCTACTGCAGATCGATGGCGCCATTATTGGGCGCTACCGCAGCTATGAGAAGACCGCTGAATTGATTGGCGGGATGCATGACTCCATCGAACAGATCGCGCAGGATCCTGACAAATTGACGGAATTGCCGGGAATTGGCGATCGCATGGCGGAGCACATTCTGGAAATTTTAAAGACTGGCGATTATTCGCTGCGCGCGAAATTGTTGAAGAAGTTCCCTCCTACCCTTCTGGAAGTAATTCAATTGCAATCGCTGGGACCGAAGAAGGTGGCGTTTTTGTGGTCGACTTTTCAGGCGGCGACGGTCGCGGACGTGGAGCGGCTGGCGAAAGAGGGCAAGCTGCGGGATTTGCCGAGCTTCGGTGAAAAGACGGAGCAGAATATTTTGAAGGCTGTCGAAGTGCACAAGCGCGCCACCGGAAGATTCAGAACGGACAAGGCGGAGCCTGCAGCGGCGGAAATAATTGACTACATCAATAAGCTGGGCGCCGGCATTGAATCCATCACGTCGGCGGGTTCATTGCGGCGGTGCAAAGAGACTATTGGGGACCTGGATTTTCTGCTGATTCTTGCGGACGGCCACACTTCGCAGGACAAGATCGATGTGATTGCGGAGCACATTTTGAAATATCCGCGAATCGATCAGGTTTTGGCCAAGGGCGGCAACAAGGTGAGCTTCACGCTAGACAGCGGGCTGCAGGTGGATGTGCGGCTAATCGAAAAAAATAGCTATGGCGCGGCGTTGATTTATTTTACGGGTTCAAAGGAACACAACGTGAAACTGCGCGGCCGGGCTATCGATATGGGCTACACGCTAAATGAGTATGCGATGACCACCTTGAAATCCGGGAAGCGCGTGGCGGGGCGCACAGAAGAAGAGATTTACGCCAAATTGAAGCTGGACTTTATCGCGCCGGAGCTGCGGGAAAATTGCGGAGAGATTGAAGCCGCCGCGGAACATCGCCTGCCAAAACTTGTGGAGCTGAAGGATATCAAGGGCGACTTGCAGATGCACACTACGGCGAGCGATGGGCGCCATACAATTGAGGAAATGGCGAAAGCAGCGCGGGACCTTGGACACGAATACATCGCCATAACCGACCACTCCAAATCGTTGACGATCACCAATGGGCTGGACGAGAAGCGGCTGGTCGAACATTTAAAAACTTTGCGGGATGTGAACAAGAAGAAGTTGGGGATACGGGTGTTGGCCGGGTCGGAAGTGGATATTTTGAAGGATGGGCGGCTGGATTACGCCGACGAATTTCTAGCGCAGATAGAAGTGGTGGTCTGCTCGATACACTCGTTTTTTAATCTGGAACGGGCGGCAATGACGGAACGGATGCTGGCAGCCATTGAAAATCCGTACACGCAAATCATCGCGCACCCTACTGGACGGATGATCTTGAAACGCGATGAATTGGATTACGACATGGAGAAGATTCTGGACGCGTGCGCGAAGTATGGCGTGGCGATGGAATGCAATTCATATCCAGACCGGCTGGACTTGAAAGACGTTTACCTGCGGATGTGCAAACAGCGCGGCGTTAAAGTAGTGATTTCCACGGACTCGCACAATTCGCTGCATCTTCCTTTCATTCGCCACGGCGTGGCGACCGCGCGACGCGGGTGGCTGGAGAAGTCAGACGTGATCAATACTTTGCCGGTCGAGCAGTTTTCGGCGGCGCTGCGACCGAAACCTGGGGCTGCGAAACTGAATGCACCTGCGGCAAACTCCGACAAAAAATCCGCGGCCAAGATGTAGTGAGGATTTCCATCGCGGCCTGGCCCGTTCGTTTCGTAGCATCTGCGCGGTTATTTATCGCCTTGAATGAGCCGCGCTGGCGTGGTTTCATCCGGTACCGCGTCCAACCAGTTACAGCTGCAAATTTCAAGTGGGAGGAAATATGAAAGAGGTGATCGTGGCCGTGCGGGAGGTTATGCCTTCGCGCCGGGAAGCCATTGCGTGTGCGGTTATCGCGGCAGGTGGTTTGGCGTTTTCCCCATTACGGGTGTGCGGCCGGCCCGAGGAAGAGGTTTCTCATTCCGCGGAAGCGATTCATCAAGAGCCTGTTTTTAAAGCGAGCCGCAAGCGGGTCTATGAAGCTCTGACGGAGACTCAGTTGTTCGATAAGGTCGAAAGATTCAGTGCTGATATGCGGGATGGCAAAGCACTCGGCGCGAAGCCGACGGAAATCAGCAGGCAGGTGGGCGGCACGTTTACTATTTTCGGTGGACACATCGTGGGCAGACACCTGGAGTTAGTGCCGAATGAACGGATCGTGCAAGCGTGGCGTGTAGTGGACTGGGAGCCAGGATGGTACTCGATTGCCAGATTCGAACTTGTTGAGCAAGGTTCGGGCACCAAAATTGTTTTCGACCACACTGGTTTCCCCAAGGGTTTAGGGCAGCATCTGGCGGATGGGTGGAAGGCGCACTACTGGGACACGCTGGAGAAATATTTGGTGTGAGTGAGCCGCCGTTGAGGCGTCTTGCTGACATAAGTTAATGGGAAACATCGTAGATCAACTGGCAGGCGGCGACCTTCGCTCGCTTGGGCGCGCAAACATGGTAGTAAAGGAGATTTTGCGCGATCCGAAATTGTTTCCGTTGGTTTTTGACGCGATGCTGCACGACGATCCGGTGGTGCGCATGAGGGCGGCGGACGCCATCGAGAAAGTTACGGTGAGCAGGCCCGAGTTGTTACAGGCACACAAGCGGAAGCTGCTCGGTAAAGTGGCCGCGCAGGAGCAGCAGGAAGTTCGGTGGCACGTGGCGTTACTGCTGCCGCGCTTGCGGTTAACACCGAAGGAGCGGAATCAGGCGCTGGCGATTCTGTTCGACTATCTTGAAGATAAAAGCAGCATCGTGAAAACGTTCGCGATGCAATCGCTGGCGGATTTCGCAAGGCAGGATCGGCGATTGAGCGCGCGAGTGGTGCCCATTCTGACGCATCTTACGGATACCGGCACCCCGGCGATGCGGAGCCGCGGACGCAAGCTACTGAAAGCTCTGGGTGCGGAAGCGGATCGGGATGGCTAGAAATTCGGGACCTGACTCAAATCACTTGGCGGAGGTAAACAGGACGACGTCGCTTTGGTTGTTGCCGCGAGCGTAGGCGACGGATTTACCGTCACGGGCGTAATGGAAGGCCCAGACCTGACCGGATGTGAAATGAGTTAGTTGACGGCCGGGGGCGTTGCCGAGCACGGGCAGGGACCAGATATTTGGTGTGCCGGTACGAATGTCCGACAAAGCCATCGAGCGGTTATCGGGTACCCACGCGACGGCGTTCGAAGTGTGATCAAGAGTGTCAGGGATGGTTGGCTGAGCCTCGAGCGCGCCATTCTCCGCGGAGACCACGGCGAGGAAGACCTTGCCGTCTTTTCCGGGAGTTGCGAAAGCGACATGGCGGCCATCCATGGACGGAAATGGGGGGCTGAACGCCGTGAGATCGGAAAGGCGGACGGGTGGGCCTCCAGCAAGGGGCAGTTTGAAGACAAAGCTAGAGCCGTTGCCTTGTTCCAGGTAGAAAATCCAGTTCCCTACTGTGCACATAGGAAAACTCTCACTCGGGCCGCTGGTTAATACCGAAGAAACTCCTGTCCGCAGATCAATTTTCCAGACACGATCGCCTTGGGCAGAGTTGGTGCCAAATATAACGGTGCTGCCGTCGTCGCACGCACTGGGCGAGCTGTGAAAACGATTATCGAAGCTAAGCTGGCGGGCGTTGGCGCCGTCAAAATCGGAGATGAATAAATCCCAGTTGCCGGCATGGTTGGCGGTGTAAACGATGTGATTGTCCGGGGTGATGGTGAAATCATTGGTGCCCTCGGAGCGGCCAAAAGTAATCTGGTGGCCGGCGTCGGGATTACTGGCAGGTGCAGTCCAGAGTTCACTGGTAAGGTTTCTCTGCACCGCGGCGATAGTGTGAGCGTCAGCAGAGAGAGCGACGGACAAATAATCGCTGAGGTCGTTGGAGATTCGGCGCGCAACTCCACCGGGATAAGAGAGGGTCCAGATTTGCGAGGGCACAGCGGTTTTGTCTTGCGCGGCGATAACCAGACCGCTTTCGTCCGGGAGCCAGACAAAATCATGGAGTAATCGCCAGTGCCTGCCGGGCATGGGTTCCAGAGCACCGGTCGCGACGTCGACTTTAACCAGCGTGCCGGACAGACCGTTTGGCTCGTTGGGATCGGTAACGTGCGCGACGATGAATTTGCCGCCGGGTGACCAACGCAGAATGTTGAAGTAGCCGTATTGGAAGGCGGCAGAGTGACTGGCAAGTTTGCGGGCGGCGGTGCCGTCGGTTTTGGAAACCATCAATGCGACGTCACTGGTGGAGAGGTCCAGAGAAGTGTAGGCCATGCTGGAGCCATCCGGAGAGAAGGTAATAGTGCCGTTGGAAGAGTCCAACAAGCGGCGCGGGGTGCCGCCGAGGACCGGGACTTGATACAACTTGGCGGATGCTTCGCCGTTGGCACTGATGGTGTAGTCGAGGAAATTGCCATCAGGGGTGAAAGCGATGTCGCTTATTGCCCGGTTGCTTGGCGGGATAATTTGAACGGCGCTGTTAATGGCGATCTGGCGAACCCAGAGACTGAATTGGCCGTGTTGATTGGAAACATATGCGAGGTAGCGGGCGTCCGGGGAGATGCGCGCCTGGATGACGTCTCCGGAAGAGGTAAGAATGGAGATGGATGGATTCTGAAATGCGGTGGCGGCCATTCCGGAATGGAAGGCGCCTCGCCAGTACAGTAGCGCCAGCACAACTCCGGCCAAGGCGATAACAGCGATGAGTGGTAATAGAAATTTTCTTGTTGCAGGGCTTTCAATTGCGGATGGAAGGGATGCGGTGCGGCGAGAGCTGGCGTCAATGGCGGCAGAGGCCGAGTCGGAAGCGGGAATGGCCATGCGCCCGGAGCTGGTGTCGCGCTTGAGGCGTTCAAGATCGGCGCGCATTTCAGCGGCGCTTTGGCAGCGGAGGTTGGGTTCTTTTTCCAGTGCATTGTTGATTAGCTCTTCAAGCTTGGCGGGCAAATCAGGATTTAGCCGCAGCGGCGGTGCTGGCGCGCGATTTAAAATGGCGTCGAAGATTACGCCGCTGGTATCTCCGCGAAATGGCAGGACTCCGGTGGCCATTTCGTAAAGCACAACGCCGAAGGAGAAAAGATCGGTGCGCGCGTCGAGTTCTTTGCCGCGGACTTGCTCGGGGGACATGTAGGCAACGGTGCCGACCGTGCTACCTGGGCTGGTTAAATCCTGGGGGTCCATGGTGGCCATTTGTTCGGTGGCCAGAGTGGCTAGGGTCGTGGAGGAACTGGCAGGCGATTTTACTTTTGCCAAACCAAAATCGAGAATTTTGGCGTGACCACGCTGGGTGACGAAAATATTGGCGGGCTTGATGTCGCGGTGGACGATTCCCTGCCGGTGTGCGGCGTCGAGGGCGTCGGCGATTTCTATGGCCAGCGGCAAGAGTTTGTCGATCTCTAGCGGTCGGCCGGCGATTTGATGCTTGAGAGTGACGCCGTCGAGATATTCCATTGCGATGAAGGTGTGGTCGGCGTCCTTGCCGATTTCATAAATGGTGCAGATGTTGGGATGGTTCAGCGCGGAGGCGGCACGAGCTTCGCGGCGGAAACGCTCGAGGGATTGCGGGTCCCGGGAGACATCCTCAGGGAGAAATTTCAGAGCGACGAAGCGGCCGAGTTCGGTGTCTTCGGCTTTATAGACTACACCCATGCCGCCGCCACCTAGTTTTTCAAGGATGCGATAGTGGGATAGAGTCTGGCCGATCATTTTTTGGGAATGCGAGCAGCCATGTTACGGGGGGAAGCGAAGTTCGTCAACGCGAGTTCGAGCGGATGCGAAATTGTAGGTTGTCGGATTCGAGGCGGGCCTGACGACTCCACGGAACTTATAACGGCGAGGGCTCGTATCCTAATATGGCAAGACGATATGGGTAATAAGGCGCAAACGCCAGCGGTGTAAGCGGCGACTTGGTCACGTTTCACGGAGGATTAAAAAAATGATGCGACTTTCAAATGTGGGTTATCGGGCGGCGGCCAAGCTGGCGATGGCTGGCGCAGCGCTGTTGGCTATTGCCGCAGCTACTCCGAGCGCCCGAGCTGAGGACGTTAACAAGTCGTTTACGGTGAATGGGCGCGCGATTGTGCGTGTGGAAACCAATGATGGCAGCGTGCGGGTCACGAGCGGCGATAACAAAGAGGTGCAATTTCACGTGGAGTATCAGGGTTATGAGCTGAACAGGACTTTGCGCGTGGATACCCGGCAAGACGGAGACAAGGTCGAATTAATGGCGCGCGTGAGCGGGCATTGGGGATTTTCATGGGGCGGGCATGGCAGAAACTTGCATATTGAAGTGCGGATGCCTAGATCTGGCGATTTGCAGGTTTCCAGCGGTGATGGCGCGGTAGAGGCTTCTTCGGTGGACGGGAACATTACCGTTTCTACCGGTGACGGGACGGTGAAGGCTAACGACTTGAGCGGGACTATCGATCTTCACACCGGCGACGGGAGCATCAGCGTGAATCAGCTTAAGGGCGAGATCAAGATGCGAACCGGGGATGGCAGCATTGAAGCGCATGGGCTGGATGGCAAAGTGACTGCAGATTCGGGGGACGGGCACATCAAGCTTGAGGGAAGGTTCGATGGGTTGAACATCAGGACCGGGGACGGCAGTGTTGAAGCGCGGGTGAGCAACGGTTCGCGAATGAATGCGGCTTGGAATATTCATACCGGCGACGGAAGCGTGGATATGACGCTGCCTGGCGACCTGCAGGCCAACATCGATGCGAGTACCGGCGATGGGCACATCAGTTTGGGGATGCCGGTGACGGTGGAAGGCAGCTTCAGCAATTCGCAAATACACGGGAAGATGAATGGCGGGGGGCAGCCGCTGGTGATTCATACCTCGGACGGATCGATAAGACTGAGCAAGACATGATCGCGAATCAGGGCTTAAAAAGTACCGGTACTGTAATGCAGGATTGCCGCGTCTGGGAGTCAGCAAGAAGCGGTATTCACGGAAGTTAAACTCGCCATTACCGTGACCTTGCGTGGGGTTGGCCAAGCCCACCGGGGAGACCCGATGATTGTATTCTTACTCAGTGCTTCCATCTTAACGCTCGTCGCAGTGACCTCTTTTTAGCGGAGCTCGCACCACGCAGGGCCGCCGCGCCTAAATCCCGCACAAAATGTGTATCTGGTTGTCCAAATGCTTTCACACTTGTCAAGCGTCTGGGAAATGTTGCATTGATACTATGAGACTTACGATGGAACCTCGCATGCAACCTTAATAGGCGAGGCCCTTCGATCCATGATTGTCATTGTTCTGGTGTTCGCCGTAGGCAGCTTGCTGACGGTTACTTTCGTAGGCGGTTTGAACGAAAATAAGCGTTAGTCTGCCTGGAACACCACATAGAGTTTGTCGCGGGTTAGTTAGTCTCGGATGTGAGCGGTTACCTGGCGTTAACCACATCGTTGCCCCGACTCCATCGGCCAACTATTATCACTCCATGAAGCTACATTGGGCGGACTGGAACCGAGCATGCATATCGGCTGCGGTGCTGCTTACACTTGCTTGGCTCGCCGTATTCAAAATTCGGCATGGATTTGAAGAAGGGGTTGGTTGGTACCTGTGCCTGCTACCCGGCGCGATTTTCGCCGCAGCAATTTCAGATCCTGTTCAAAAGGTCATTCCGCAAAGCAAGCCTGTTATGTTTGATACTTTGCTGATCAGCTTTAACTTCCTTTGGTACTTTGTAATAAGCTACCTGCCGCTCAAGACGTATAGATTTGTTTCGGCAACATTGAGAAAGTTCTATACCGGAAACTAGGAAATTCCACTTTTGCGGTAAACGGTTGATCAGGAGTTGTCCTGCCTAGAGCTATGGCGACCAATCTAGATAACACTCATTCCTGAAACGTCACGCACACGCCGTTGGGGTCAATCGCGCCGAATTCCTTCGTGCCCCAGGGCTTGGCTTGCAATGCACCATTCGGATGCACTTTTCCTCCGTGTTTCTGGTATTCAGCGTACATGGCCTCGATGCCTTGAACAGCGATTCGCACCATGGTCTGACTTCCGACCCTTCGCGCCAGTTCTTTATCGCTCATACCGGCTATGTGCAGATAGGCCTCGCCGCGGTTGATTCCCGCGTAGTTCGGTGGCGTGGTATCGCGAAAAGTTTCCTTGAACCCACAGATTTCAATCCACCAATTCAGGGATTCCGTCGTGTCGGCGGCAGGAAGAACCGGGATCGCGCCTTTGATGATTGGGTCCATGAGCGAAGGATAACCGAGTTCCAGGAAATCTGCAGGGTTTAGCCGAACACATGAATTGCGCGTAGCCTGAGTTACTGCCCATCTATTATCAAGTGGATTTCTTTCATTTCCTTAATCTCCGTGATCACAATCGCGTGCGTCCCTGCCCGCTCAAATACGGTCCCACTAGCCCGCACGTATTTGCCGACGAATGGCATCAGTTGCTGCCGCTGATCCGTGTCGGGCATTTTGTCGGAGATGGGGAAATACAGGAGACCATCCTTGGTCAAAATAACGAGTGGCGAACCACCCCTCACGCATTCCGTCACGCATTTGAGGCTTAAGTGAGTCGCACTTGAATCGAGGTTCTGAATGGGACAGGCAACATCCCGAACCAAACCCTCGATTGTTGCTTTCGAGGCATTAGCCCGGTCGCCAGCCATTGAAGTGCTCTGTGGAGGATGAGACGCCGCCAGGATCGAGACGATCCCGCAGCCTGCAAGCAAGCAAACACTCCAGAATCGGCTCATCGCTTCTCCTTTTCATTTGGCAAAAATATCCTGCGACGTTGCCACTCGCGGCGCTGCACCAAAGAGCATAGTAAAATGGTTCGCCATCGCGCAATTATGACTCTACTTTGCAACTGATTTCCGAACGATGCCGCATCAGCTCCTGATTAGTCGCGCACTCGGAAATCTGAAATTTCCAGATGGACGGTAAGTGGCGTTAACCGGGACTTGAGTCGAGTTTATTGCGGGACATGCGGCAAAAAAGTAGAATTCGAACACTATGCGTGTTCTTCTTTGCTGCCTGTTTGTCTTGGTGACGACCACTACTCTCGCGCCGACTTCAGAGGGTCCTCGTAGCTTGTGGTGATACTACGAGACTTACGATGGAACCTCGCGTGCAACCTTGATGGGCGAGGCCCTTCGATCCATGATTGTTATTGCACTTGTTTTTGCCATCGGCAGCTTGCTGGCGGTTACGTTTGTTGGCGGTTTGCACGAAAATAAGCGTTAAATCCCCCTGCGCTACCCCTCCGACATAGTAATCAACACTTAAACCGGCTAATCGACTTCTAAAATACATCGTGCCGCGGTTCAGAGGCTGTGTTATTACCTCTGAACTATGTGCCGTTGGCGATATTCTCTTGGCGTTGTTGCTTTGTTCTTTACCCCACTGACGGCGATATTCGCTCAAGAAACGAGTTGCATCCATCGAACACTACCGGTCACGGTAATGGACTCAAGCGGACGCGTTATACACGGACTCCTTCCGTCGGACTTCTCGGTAAGAATTCACGGACGACCTGCAACAGTGCTTTCCGTTTCTTTGGACAAACGTCCCCATCGCACAGTGGTGCTCTTGGATGCCAGCGGCAGTATGGTAGATCGTCCGTTAAAAGGAAGGCCTTGGGAACTTGCTCTCAAGATTGCTTCCGACATTGCCGAGTCTAATTCGGAGAATGCTCCCCTGGCGCTGATAATTTACTCTGACAAAGTTCACGAACAGGTTGATTTTGCCCAAGGCACTCCGGAAGTACGAACCCGTTTAAAAGCAATCAGTGCCGACCCTACTTATGTAAAAAAAAACATTAAGGGGTCGACGACCGCAACTTTCGATGCGATGCTGGCTGCCTTGCGTCTTCTAGGTGCGTCCGATTCGTCGGATTCCATCTACCTCATCTCCGATGGAGTTGACAATCAGAGTCGATTCAAATCGAAGGATGTTAGCCGTGCTCTGGGTCTGAGAAGTGTCCGAATGTACGTCAGTTTGTTCGAGTCAAGTACCGAGGGGTTTGGCAAGGTCGGGGAGGAAGCCAGCATTGAAGCAATGACCAAACTGACGATTGATTCGGGGGGGTTGATAATAGGGCCCTTGGGGAGGAATTCTCCAAACGGAACAAAGTACGACATCACAAACGATCAACACAAAGCTCTCACTGTCGCTTTAGCTAGCGTACATGGAGCGATGACAGATGATGAACTGCTGCAGATCGAACTGCCTCAGGCAATCCAGAAGTGGGAGAGGGTATCCCTTGAGCTGTCGGCGGACAAAAAGGCTCTTCATAAGTATCTTGTGATCGCATATCCGAAAGAACTTGCGCCGTGCAACGTTCTTTCACACTAACCGGCGAGAACTTGCGTTCGAAGCTTCCCAACTTCAAGCTGGGGGCGAGCTCTAATCCGCACGCCGAACGGCAAGAAGCGTTAAATCGTCGGTTTGCTTCAAACCCTCCGCAAAGCTCAGCAGATCCCCAATACATTCAGAGATTAGGCCAGCAGCCTCTATCCCTGCGTGGCGCGCCGCCAGCATGCGGATTCGATGGAGACCATACTCTGCACCTGCGCGATTCCGTGCCTCGGTTAAACCGTCCGTATATAGGAATAGAGAGTCACCGTGCACCAGTGTGAGCCGATGGACTGGGAAGCGGGCGTCACAGAACATTCCCAGAGGTACACCCGTGGAATCTTTTGGCGTTGCTCCGTCGCAATGTATGTGAAGCACGGGTAGGTGCCCCGCGCTGACAAACTCCACCAAACCATCGTGGGCAGCTCGCCCCACTACGAGAGTCGCGAATTGTCCTGCGAGGGTGCTCTCGCAGAAAATACGATTAGCATCCTGGACCATGCGATCAAGCGGGAGACAGGCTTCGGCGAGGGTGCGAAACGTTGCACGGAGGTGGCTCATGAGCATCGACGCGGCAACACCCTTGCCGGAAACATCCCCAAGCATAAACAGCAGGCCAGCGTCTGTTTCGAAAAGATCGCAGTAATCGCCGCTCACCATGCCGGCGGGTTGATAATGGTAGCGCACGTCCCAGCCAACTGGCGCCAGGCCGGGTTTCGGCAAGAGAAGGCGCTGGATGCGGGCAGCCAGGGAAAGATCAGCCTCCAAGGCACGCTGTTCTGCGCTCGAAAGATGGTCCAGACAGAAGCGCACCAACGGATCGGCCAGCAAGCGCTCCGCTTCAATGCTGCTGTGGCAGGTCTCGCAGAGCCCGAATGTTCCCTGGTCGAAACGGCTCAGAGCAGTGTCCACAGCCTTTAACAATTCAGAAAGAGAAGCATCGGCGGCTGGCGAATGCAACGCCTCGTGCAGGCGCTCGCGGCGTTGTTCCAGCTCGGTACGCAAGTACGTTTGCTCGGCAGTGGCCATAATACCTCCTGCCATAGCTTCCTGTTTTCCGGCTGAGCTTTCCATCCGATTTCCTTCGTTGAATGAGAAACACCGCATTGGCTTAACGGCCGCAATATCGGATACACGCTTCTGATTCGCCACAGGAGCGTGAAAAGAGCAAGCGGTCTTGCCAAGCCGCCGCGAATTTGCATTTGATGCTGCAAACGTGTAAGGCGGTACAGGAATTTTGTTCCAACCGGGCTCACCGATCAGCGATTTTCCTGAGACCTTAATTTGATGGGGGTAAGTTGAATAACTGTCGGAAAGTAAGGTGCGTAAAGGAAATAAGGATTATTGACGCAGAGCGGCGCGAGTTTCGGCTATTTTTTTTCTGTCACTGTTTCAAGTAACGGAGCGCAACACATCCTGATCGGAAAGTCTTGGACTCAACAGGTTTTAATTGTAATCTCTCCGGCAGGCTAACACCTTCTAACAACCGCCTCCCTTCTCCTGCAACGATTGGCTGAACGACAAAACGATATTCATCAACTAGGCCAAGCTCTATCAGTTGTGAAGGAATGCTCACACCGCCGACTAAAATATTTTTGCCCTGCTCGTGTTTTAGTTTAACTATTTCGTCTTGAAGGTTCGTACGAACAATTTTCGTATTTTTATCTTCAGCGCTCTCTAATGATTGCGAAAAAACAATTTTGTTGATGGAGACAAATGTTTTCGCAAATTCGCGCGATGCTTTTGTCTCAGAAGGATTTTGTTCGACATCCGGCCAATACGGAACCATCAATTGATAGGTTTTGCGCCCAAAGACCTGTAGGTCCACATCTCGGAAAAGGTGCGTATGATATTCGAGTAGTTCTTCATCAGCAATCACTTTGGTGTGGTCGCAGCAGCCATCTAGGGTAATGTTGATTGCGAAGATCAGATTTCTCATTTTCGCCTCGGATTGAGCAGCATGGTCTTCTAACATAAAACCAATAACTTTGACCCGCGCGTCATTGCAACATAAAAATTAGGTGCATCAACTGGAAAAGGCCGTCCCCGATGTTGATGGCTTTCGTTGGCCGCGAACAGTCTGTGCTTTGCTGATTTGGCACCCACTTGTCCGCGTTTACGAGGCTCTTGTGCGAAGGACCTCCTAAATTGTTCGACGGACTGTCTTCCCTAGCGCTATGATCAGCACGATCATTTCGAGGCCATTCGGTGACGCGATGTTGAATCCCAGAGGCAAAGGGACGCACCGTTTGCGGAGACTCTGGCTGCCGCTGTTGGCAATCTCGTTCCTGACTCCAACCCAAGGAAAAGAAGTTGGGGAAGGAGTGATCCAAGGTGTGGTTCTTGGTGAAGGCGGGCAGCCAGTTCGCGGTGCCAAGGTACATGCCGAGTTGAATGGCGCAGCAATGGCCAAGAAAATTCGCAACGTCGAAACGGACGAAAGCGGCTTCTTCCTCATCGACCGATTGGACTTTGGCAAATACTACGTTGGCGCGAAGAAGGAGGAGGAAGGACACGGGAACAGTGATTCTTCCTTCTTCAACGACAATCCTCTCCCAATGGCTCAGATTACTGCTCAACACAGGTCTGCGGATGTGGTCGTGAACCTGGGACCGAAAGCAGGAATTTTGACGGGTACAGTCAGCGATGCCCTAACGGGAAACCCATTCCGGCCGGTTTCGATTTAGCACAGGTGAAAGATCGCACCAGGTGGATGCGAACGTCAGCAGCGCCAAATTTTCGGGTGTTGATTCCGTGCTCGAAAGAAATAGAAGTGAAAGTTTCTGCACCGGGGTATGAGGTTTGGGTTTATCCCGACCCTACTACTCCATCTCAAGTTTTGCGTATGGACCCCGGTTCCGAAATGCATCTGGACATAAAGCTGAAACCGGCGCACGACCCGAGCCTTCCCCTTTCCAAATTCTTGATTCCAGAGGGGTACGTTGGCTGGTTGCGCGTGGAGTACGCCGTTGAATGCTTTCCTCCAATCCCAGTCGAAGATGGAGTGAGGATTTTTCGATTTACTGGCGCCAACGTGTTGGTGACTTCTTCTCCGATGCCTGAGGACGCAACCGAACGGAAGTACTTTTACCACACGGCAGATGCTTCAGACCGAGATTTGGCGGCGGACTTTGGAAGCGGGAATGGGATGATTTGGCAAGAACATCCCGGCTCTCGTGGTGGCAAGATGAGCATGTTTATATTTTTCGTTGGCACTGAGGAACAATCCAAGATGCGACCGCTGCCCGGATTTCCTTCTCCTGCCTGTCCGCAAAAGTAGCTCTCACCGCTGATACTGGTTCCAAATACCTGATTAGTCGTGCGCAATCGGAAATTGACGACCATTCTATAGCTGGGCGTGTTGCGTTCCCTGCTGTGCTGGGATATTACTGTGCGGATGAAAAACTCAAAATTGTGGTTGGCGGGGACGCTTTTGCAGGTTGTGTGTGTTTACGCGCTGACTATCGTGTGGCCTGTGCTTGCAGTTGCGCAGACGAGTGGGACTGTTTCAGGCGCTGCTTCAGGCACAGCTTCAGGTAATTCGTCCGGTGCTTCGTCGGGGGATTCGGGGTGGGCGAGTTATGGGCACGATGCTGGCGGGACTCGCTACTCGGCTGGGGCGCAAATTACTCGGGATAACGTAGCGCAGTTGAAGGTGGCTTGGACTTATCGCACCGGGGCGTTGGATGGAATCGAGGATGATCTGAAGCGGAATGCGGCCTTCGAGGCGACGCCTATTCTGGTGGATGGGCGGCTGTATTTGTCGACTCCGTTTGATCATGTGATCGCGCTGGAGCCGGAAACGGGGAAGAAGATTTGGGAGTATGACCCGAAGCTGAATACTCATGGATTTTCAGAGACGACTTCTCGAGGAGTTTCGGCGTGGAGGGATTCGGCGGCGAAGGCTGGGCAGCCATGCCGGTTGCGGATATTTATTGGGACGCTGGATGCGCGATTGATCGCCGTGGATGGCGAGACCGGGAAGCCTTGTGGCGATTTCGGCGCGAATGGGCAGATTGATTTAACTAAAGATGTGAATTTGCGAGATGCGGGGCAATACCAGGTGACTTCCGCTCCGGCGATTGCTGGGGATTTAGTGATCACCGGATCGTCGATTGGCGATAATCGGGCAGTGGAGTTGGAGCGCGGGATCGTGCGGGCGTTTGATGTGCGCAGCGGGAAACAGCGCTGGTCGTGGGACCCGATTCCGTGGGCGTCGAAGAGTTCGCCGCGAACTGGTGCGGGGAATGCGTGGTCGACGCTTTCCGTGGATGCGGAGCATGATCTGGTTTTTATTCCCACGGGAAGCGCGAGCCCGGATTATTTCGGCGGTTTTCGGCGCGGGGATAATAAATGGGCGAACTCGGTGGTGGCGTTGCATGCGTCAAGCGGCGAATTTGTGTGGGGCTTTCAGGTGGTACACCACGATTTGTGGGATTACGACGTAGCTTCGCAGCCGACTTTATTTTCGTGGCGCGATGGGACGCCGGCGGTTGCGGTTACGACCAAGATGGGGCGAGTGTTTGTGCTGAATCGATTGACTGGGGCGCCGCTGCTGCCGGTGGAGGAACGGCCGGCGCCGAAGAGCGATATTCCGGGCGAAGATGCTTCGCCGACGCAACCAGCTTCGACGATATCGATGGTGCCGGAAAAATTGAGTCCCGAGGATGCCTGGGGCAGAACGCCGGAAGAAAAGGAGGCGTGCGCGGACAAGATACGAGCGGCGCGGTCGGAAGGGATTTTTACTCCGCCCAGCGTGAAGGGCTCGATTGTGTTTCCGGGGAGCGTCGGCGGGGTGAATTGGGGCAGCGCCGCTTACGATCCGCAGCGACACTTGCTGGTGATGGACACGAATCGGCTGGCGATTTTTGTAAGGCTGATCCCTCGAGAAAAGTACGATGAGGACTTCAAAGCGTCGACTACTAACGACCGTTTGCATGGTGAGTGGGGCCGGCAAGCGGGGACGCCGTACGCGATGTTTCGCACGCCTTTGATCGGGCCGGGCGAGACTTTAACTTTGTGCAGCCCACCGCCGTGGGGAACAGTGGCTGCGGTGGATTTATTTGCGGGGAAAAAGGCGTGGGACGTGCCGCTGGGAAGTTTTGTACCGGGAATGAATACTGGCACGGTGACCCTGGGCGGACCGATTGCGACCGCTGGGGGCGTGGTGTTTTCGGCGGCGACGATGGACGACGCCATTCGGGCATTTGATGCGGACAGTGGCAAGGAAATATGGAAGTACGACTTGCCGGCTGGCGGGCAGGCGACACCGATGACTTACACCTTGAATGGCAAACAATACCTGGTGATTGCCGCGGGGGGACACGGGAAGCTGGGAACGAAGCAGGGAGATTACGTGCTGGCGTTCACGCTGCCGTAAATTCTTAGGATAGCTGACTACTTCTTGCAAATCGAAAGGCTCAGAGTGCGCGGCCCGCGGCTGCGCCGCTGGCCCAGGCCCATTGAAAATTGAAGCCGCCCAGATGGCCGGTGACGTCGACTACTTCTCCGATAAAAAATAGGCCGCGAACTTTGCGGGACTCCATCGTTTTACTGGATAGCTCATCGGTGTCTACGCCGCCCAGGGTGACTTCGGCTTTGTCGAACCCTTCGGTGCCTGCGGGAGTGATGGTCCACTGATGCAGTTTTTTTTCGAGGCGAGCCAAGTCTTCGTTGGTCCAGCGCGACGGGAGATGAGCGTCGAGCCAGCGGGTTGCGAAGCGATTGGGCAGCGCGAATTGGAGTGCGGCGCGTGCAGTGGCGAGGTTTCTTGTTGAGGATTCACGGAGGGACGCAAAGACTTCGTGGTCCGGGGCGAGGTCGATGCGCAGCGGTTCGCCATTGTTCCAGTAAGAGGAGATCTGGAGAATAGCGGGTCCGCTTAGACCTTGATGGGTGATGAGCATGGCTTCGCGAAAAGTGTGGTGGTCGGTAGAGGCGATTACTTCGGTGGAGACGCCGGCTAAATCGCAATAGGTGGAGCGATCGGCGGTTTCAAGTAGGAGTGGCGTAAGAGCCGGGCGCGTTTCGTGAATTTTTATTCCGAACTGGCGGGCGATTTGATAGCCGAAATCGGTGCCGCCCATTTTAGGGATGGTTAAGCCGCCGGTGGCAACGACAAGGGCGGGCGCTGAAAATTCTGCGGCGGCGGCGTGCAGGGTAAATTCCGTGGAGTGACGCACTTCCTGGATTGCGGTGTCGAGGAAAATGTCGACGTTGGCGGCGCGGCATTCGGCTTCGAGCATATCGGTGATGTCGCGGGCGGCGCGGTCGCAGAAAAGCTGGCCCAGAGTTTTTTCGTGGTACGGAATGGAATGGCTTTCAACTAACGCAATGAAATCGGCGGGTGTGTAGCGAGCGAGTGCTGATTTTGCGAAGTGAGGGTTCGCGGAGATGAAGTTCTTGGGGCGGCAATGAAGATTGGTGAAGTTGCAGCGGCCGCCGCCGGAGATGAGGATTTTTTTGCCGACGCGCGCGGCACGCTCGAGAACGGCAACGCGTCGACCACGCTTCCCTGCTTCGATGGCGCACATCAGGCCTGCGGCACCGGCGCCGAGAATTACGGCATCATAGTTGTGAGCCATTTTAGAATTGGGCGAACGACCTTTTTAGTGTTTCCGTGCGCTCGCACCGTAGCAGGGTAAACTAAGTACTGGAGCGACCGCAGGAATTTGCCACCGATTATCAGCGCACAAGGATTATCCAAGAAATACGGCAGCACGCCATTGTTTCGAGACATTTCGTTCACGGTTTCGAGTGGCGACTGCATTGGAGTAATCGGGCCGAACGGTTCGGGCAAGTCCACGCTGCTGGAGATTCTGGCTGGACGCGTGAAGCCCGACACCGGAGACGTCGCGGTACGCAAGGGGACGCGGCTGAGTTGCGTGTCGCAGATTTCTGATTTCGCGGCTGCAGACACGGTGTTGAGCGTGGTGGAACGATCTTTACAGAACGCCGGTGTCCCGCAGTCGGAGCGCGCCGGGCGGATTGCGGAAACTTTGGGCCGCGTAGGATTTACGGATCGCGAGGTGCTGGCGACGACGCTTTCGGGTGGATGGCGAAAACGTTTGGCGATCGCGGAATCGCTGGTGCAGCACCCGGATGTGCTGCTGCTGGACGAGCCGACGAACCATCTGGACCTTGCGGGAATTGCGTGGCTGGAGGGTTTGCTGCGGAATGCGCCGTTTGCTTGCGTGGTAGTGAGCCACGACCGATATTTCCTGGAAAATGTGGCCAGTGAAGTGGTGGAACTGAATCGCCTGTACGCTGACGGGTTACTGCGGGTCTCGGGAAACTACAGTACATTTTTAGAGGCCAAGGAGTTGTACCTGCACGCGCAGCGCAAAGAGCAGGCCGCGCTGGCAAATCGCGTGCATACGGAAATCGAATGGTTGCGTCGCGGACCGAAGGCACGCACGACAAAATCAAAAGCACGGATAGATAAGGCGCACGAACTGATTGGTGATCTCGCGGATATGAATGCGAGAACGCGAAGCACTAGCGCGCGCATCGATTTTTCGGCGACCAACCGCCAGACCAAGCAGCTGATCACGCTGGATGGGGTGACTTGCCAAGTAGGCGGGCGGACTTTATTCAGGGATTTGAATTTCGCGGTGACCGCGGGCATGCGCGTGGGGCTGGTGGGACCGAATGGCAGCGGCAAAACCACGCTGCTGCGATTACTGCGCGGGGAGATGGCCCCGACGAGCGGCAGAATTCAACGCGCCGAGCCATTGCGCATGGTGTATTTTGACCAGAGCAGGCAGCTCGACCCCGATTTAACGCTGCGACGAGCGCTGGCCCCGGACAGCGACGCGGTAATTTATCAAGGCAGCGTGATCCATGTGGCGGCGTGGGCGGCGCGATTTTTGTTTGACCCCGAAGATCTGAATCAACGTGTTGGTAAATTGTCGGGCGGAGAGCGCGCTCGCGTTTTGATCGCGCAATTGATGCTGCAAGAGGCGGATGTGCTGCTGCTGGATGAACCGACCAACGATCTGGATATCCCGACGCTGGAGATATTGGAAGAAAGTTTGCTGGAATTCAAAGGGGCGTTGCTGCTGGTGACGCACGACCGCTATTTGCTGGATCGGGTGTCCACGATTGTGCTGGGCCTAGATGGACGCGGAGGCGCGGAACGATTCGCGGATTATTCGCAGTGGGATGCGTGGCAGCGCAAACACACTTCGTCGCGAGGCACAGCGCTAAGCAAGGGGTCCCGCAAAGGGCCCGGTGGCAGCAGGCCGCAGGGTTCGAACGGGCGCTCGAATGTTAATGCACAAGCGGTGGCAGCGACCGCAACGAAGCGGAAACTTTCTTACCAGGAGGAGCGGGAATTTGCCAACATCGAAGATAATCTGGTTCAAGCGGAGGCCGAGCTATCGGCGGCGCGCGGCGAGCTGGCCGATCCAGAGTTGGCAAGTGACGTGCAGCGACTAATGGAAGCCTGCAAGCGGATGGAAGAAGCACAAAACAAAGTGGAACAACTTTATGCACGCTGGGCTGAATTGTCGGAGAAAAAGGAATGAGCCACGAAGCGAAGGCATAATCGCGATTGGCTAAAGAAACTATGTCTGAGCGTGAGCACACCCCCCGAGGCCTGCTGGTCATCGCGGCATTTAAACTTCTAAAAGGCCTGGCACTGCTGGCGGTGGGTATCGGCGCGCACACGCTGATCAATAAAGATGCTGCGGCTATCCTGGAGCACTGGGTAAATGTGTTTCGAGTCGATCCCAACAACCATTATCTGCATGCCCTGCTGGAACGAATCGCGGACCTGAACCCACACCGGCTGATGGAAGTGAGCTTTGGCACGTTCTTTTATGCGGCGCTGCTGCTGACGGAAGGCGTGGGGCTGGCGATGGACAAACGGTGGGCCGAATATTTCACGATAATCACGACCTCGTCGTTCATTCCTCTGGAGATATATCAGATTTTTCATCATACCAACGTCACGAAAATAGTGGTGCTGCTGATTAACATTGCGGTGGTTTGGTACCTCGCGCTCGAGCTGCGGCGTCATAGAGAGCCGCAACGGCAATTAGCTTTTTCAAAATGAGGCGATTCTGGATGCCCGTGCAGTCTGCGTCGCCGACATCGAAACATTAGTTCGTCCCACTACCTCTCGCTTCCCTTAGATTGAAAATACAGGGACATACCGATGTATTGAAGTGTGTCCGTACAGCGATGATAGAGATTGCCCGACGGGGGAAAGATGGCCAGGATTCTAATCGCCGACGATCACGCGATGATGCGGAAAGGTTTGCGCACCGCCATCGAGCCGCACCCCGGCTGGGAAGTTTGTGGCGAGGCCACGACCGGGCTTGAAGCGTTTGAACAAGCCAAATTATTAAAGCCTGATCTGGTGATCCTGGACGTTTCCATGCCTATTCTCAATGGTTTGGAAGTGGCTCATCGAATTTCCTTGAGCATGCCTGAAGTGAAAATACTTTTGTTTACGATGCACAATTCACCGCAATTTGCGAAAGATGTCAGCAAGAGCGGCGCTCATGGCTATGTCTGCAAGGCCAGCGGCGAAGAGTTGCTGACCCAGGCGATGGAAACAGTTTTAGAGGGTGAAAACTTTTTTGATAACGATGGACTGCGAGCCAAATCGCTAGCCAATGGCATGTAAGGAGGCGGGATCCAAATGCCGTCATCCAAAGATGCCAAGAAAAATAATTCGACAAACCGGTTGAGCAGCGGAATTGAAGAACTGGACCATATCCTCGGCGGCGGATTTCCAGCCAAACGCCTTTTCCTGATAGAAGGCGCACCGGGTTCCGGCAAAACCACACTGGCGCTGCAATTCCTTCTGGCCGGGGTGAAGAATTCCGAAAAAGGGTTTTACGTCACGTTCTCGGAATCTGAGGATGAGATTCGCGCGGTCGCCGAGTCGCACGGCTGGACGCTGGATGGAATTCACCTGCAAGAACTGAGCACGCTGGGCGACCGCTTGAAAAATGAAGAGCAATACACTGTTTTTCAGCCCGCGGACGTGGAGTTAAGCGAAACGGTACAACGGGTGATGGAGGACGTGCGCCGGTTAAAGCCTCAGCGGGTGGTGATTGATTCCCTTTCTGAAATTCGTCTGGTGGCGCGCGATCCGTTGCGTTACCGCCGACAGATTCTGGCGTTGAAGGAAATACTGTCGGAGTGTGACTGCACGGTTTTTTTTCTGGAAGACTATGCGGTTGAGAACCCCGACCTGCTGTTGCAAAGCATTGCGCACGGCGTGGTGCTGCTGGAGAAAGCCCAGTCAGAGTACGGTTCGGTGAAGCGCACGCTGCAAGTAACCAAATTGCGCGCCGGTCCATCGCTGGAGGGCAGCCACGATTTTGCGATTCGACGCGGGGGCTTGCAAGTTTTCAGAAGGCTGATGGCCAGCGATTCGTTAAATGGCGTGCGACCGAAAGATGCAAACGGGATTCTCAAAACAAATAATGACGAACTGGACCGCTTGATCGGCGGCGGAGTGCGCTGGGGGACCGGGTTAGTTTTGGTTGGCCCGGCGGGAACGGGAAAGTCCACGGTCGGAATCCAGATTGTTTCGGCTGCGGCGCGGCAGGGATATAAAAGTTGCGCGTTCCTGTTCGACGAAGCCAAGGCCACGTATCTAAAGCGCGCGAAAAATGTGGACCTGGACCTAGCTAGTCACATACAAGACGGGGCCATTGAAATTCATCAGGTTGATCCTAACGAGCAGTCGCCAGGAGAGTTCGCCTACCGGGTTCGCAGAAAAGTGGAAGACGACGGTGTCCGAGTACTGGTGATCGACAGTATTAATGGCTATTTCACGGCGATGACCAGCGAGCGCTTTCTGCTTGCGCAACTCCATGAGTTGTTGGCGTACCTGAACGCGCATGGTGTGCTGACCATCATGACCACGGGGCAGCACGGGATGTTGAACACCGCGGACACCACGTCATTTGAACTTACTTACCTCGCCGACCTGGTGATTTATTTGCGGTATTTCGAAGCGGGCGGCAGGGTGCGCAAAGCGATATCGGTAATCAAGAATCGCTTGTCAGCACACGAAACAAGCATTCGCGAATTTGAGATTACTGATAAAGGGCTTCAAATCGGCACACCCTTACGACAATTCGAGGGCATCTTGTCGGGGATTCCCAGATTCCTGGGAGAAGCGGAAGACCTGTTAAATTCCGCGCCAGAGTCCGGCTCCAAAGGCGCTACTGCAGGGTAGACGGACCGATGCAAACTGGAAACCTACTCATATGCGCGCCCACCGGAAGAGACGGTCCGCTGTTGCAGCGGTACCTGCTCAAAGATCAGATACACAGTGTTTGCTATGAATCGATTGAGCGGCTGGCTGAAGCGCTGGATGACAGCGTGCAAGCAATAATCATCGCGGAAGAAGCGCTGGTACCGCGCGGCGTCGAACGATTGTTCGCGTTTCTGAAGAATCAACGGCCGTGGTCGGATGTAACAGTAATTTTGCTGACGAGTGGTAGCGAAGAAAGCTCGCAACTGGGCTCGGGATTGGTGCATCTGTTCGGGATTCACGGGAACGTAAATATGCTGGAGCGCCCTGTTCGGGTGCCGACGCTGATCAGCGCGGTGCGTTCCGCCATGCGCGCGAGAGGGCGCCAATATGAGGTGCGCGATTTGCTCAAACAGCGCGAGCAAAATGAGCAGGTGTTGCAGGAAGCCCGCGAGGAACTGGAGCGCCGGGTATTGCAGCGCACCCTGGAACTTACAAAAGCGAATTCGGATTTGCGACGCGAAGTAAGCGAGCGGTTAAACGCGGAAAATGCGCTTCGCCAACTGAGCCAGAATATCGTGCGATTGCAGGACGAAGAACGGCGCAGAATCGCGCGAGAGTTGCACGACAGCGCGGGGCAATACTTGAGCGCGGTGACACTCACACTGGGTCAACTGGCGCGGCGGTTGTCGGGGTCCAACGACAGGAATAAGGAGTTGGTGCAGGAATCGCTCAACCTGGTGGGCGATTGCATCAAAGAGGTGCGCACCATGTCGTACTTGCTGCACCCGCCGGTGCTGGATGATTTCGGTTTGGTTTCGGCATTGCGGTGGTACGTGGAAGGATTTTCGCAACGCAGCGGAATTAATGTGCGGCTGGATTTGGCGGAGGAGTTTCCGCGTTTCAATCGCGAACTGGAGACGACCTTATTTCGCATAGTGCAGGAGGGTTTGACCAATGTGCATCGGCATTCCGGCGGGCAAAAAGCTTGCGTGGAGTTGAAGATTCATGAGCGCCAGATTAATACGACGATTACCGATGACGGGCACGGAATGACGCAGGAAATATTGAGCGAAGTGGGTAAGGGGCAAGGCGGCGTTGGGCTGATGGGAATGTACGAGCGGGTGAAGAAGTTGGGCGGCACGATTCAGATTGTTTCGACCAGGCTGGGGACAACCATTAAGGCGCAACTGCCATTCATGGAGATGCGCGAGTCGACTGCAGCAGCGGCTTTGTCTTAGTGAGCCTTCAGCTAGATTCGTCCTTTCAGCAAAAATGTAAAGTCTATCCTCGTAGAATGCTCCATTGCGCATTACGCAAACTAATCGTCCTAGATTGAATGCCGCGCTGCCGCTCGCGCTAAAATCAGGGTATGCAACGCAAGGTTTTCTGGATCAGCTTTTCGGTCATCGGAACGATAGCGGACTTGGCTTTACCGCTATGGTGGGCGCTGGCCGCCACGGTGCCAATTGGCTGTCTTTGCTGGTGGATTGCGTACCGCAGCGACTGGTTTTAGTCCTTCGATTCCCTGCCAGTGGCGCTCCCGGAAATTTGAAAAATCCACTTCTTCGATCGATGCATTAATCAGCAATGTGGATTACGTCCGTGTGGTCCGTGAGCAAACCGAAGAACTGAGCCCTTTGGTACGAGATAGCGACGATCGTCAACCTCGCATGCTATTGACTACCCCGTCGTGGTCAACCTACGTCGTTGCGTAGTCCCAAACATCGGGCGGCAGCTTATCCTTGAGCGATGCATACATGGCGTCGCGGAACAGTTTCAGAGCCGGATACGGCCGGAGGGCAATAGTGCGCTCCACAATCAGCCCCTGCTCGTTGTCCACGATG
Organism: Verrucomicrobiia bacterium; assembly: GCA_035482155.1. Taxonomy (GTDB): domain Bacteria; phylum Acidobacteriota; class Terriglobia; order Acidiferrales; family UBA7541; genus Acidiferrum. The sequence goes on from DATHRB010000036.1 coordinate 112,263, forward strand.
ACCTCCAAGCTCTCGAACTTGTGGCCATCCATGGTCCCGACCCAGCGCAAGAAGGTGGTGCGCTCATCGAGCTTAAACTCGGCTGTATAGGTACCGGCACCACGCGTAGCGCTCGACTGAGCGAAAATCGCCGTGATGACTTCACGCCCCTGGATCGGCCGTACCAGGATCGGGCTGTTGAATACGATGTTTTCGGCAAGCAACTCGCTCACCTGGGCGGGTGTAGGGTGACCGGATTCCCGTAGTTTGCGTAAAGGATGCATTGTGATTCCTCCTATGCGGTGTCATTTGCTGTTGAAATCGAGCAAAGGCTTACCCTCGGGGCCCATTGACTCGGCATCTTTAGGAACCAGCCCTCGACCGCAGTTCGCTGTATAGAGTAGCCGCGGGGTAGGTAGCGGCATTTCGAGGGTGGGTGAGGAGTCTCCACCTTAAGTATTGTAGTTGAAGCCACGACTGGCCGGCCATGAGGCCCGCTTTCTGGTCAAATGATGGATCACGTTCGATACTGGCTCGGCGTTCTTGCGCTCCTAGTTTACGCTCCGGGGCTCCTCTTTTGGTTTGTCATCCACCCCTGGGCTCGTTCGTGGAGGAAGATCGGCCCGCCTCGAACCTACCTCATCTAAAGAGGCGTTCGAAGGGCTTGAGCTGGGTGAAGGGAAACTTTCACGCCCAGTTCTGAGAGGGCCGGGCGGCCGCAAGGCCGCCGGGCTACTCGGTACCAATTGGATCCTGATCGGGGTTAGCGTACTCTTCTACGGCACGTTTGCTTGGCTTGGATCCAAGCACGCCCGGCATATAAGCCATTTGAGCTTCGCCAGGCGGATGGGTGTCCCAGAGTTGTCATGCGCCGACGGGCGGCAGACATTAGTGCGAGAGGGAATCTATCGAGTTGTGCGTCACCCGGTGTACCTGACGGCGGCCGTCGCGGGAATGGCCTTCGCCCTCGTGGTCAACTACCTCGGGGTTTACATCCTGTTCGTTTCGGCGTTTCCCTTGCTGTACCTCATCACTGTGCTGGAAGAGCATGAACTCATTGACCGGTTCGGAGAGGCATATCGGCGGTATCAGCGGGAAGTCCCCCGACTGAATCCCCGCTGGCAAAAGACCAGCTAAGGAAGTTGGGTCATGGCTCGAAACCTCCTTCTTTCGATGGTGCGGCATACACCGCGAGCGGAGTCTAGGTCTTCAAACCTATGCGCCGAAGAAGGCCTTGGAATCGCGGATCAGAACGCAGGCTGTCAAGCACAAAGTCGGTTTGTAAAAACAAGGTAAGGTCTAAAGACTTCCCGGAGCAAGCTTTCTCGAGAAACTCGAGAGCCTTGTCGTTTTCGCCGAGGAGGGCGTGTACGGTTGCCATCGTGTATGGCGAGGCGGATGTTTCTTTGTGTTGCAAATCGCGAAGAATCTTCCCGGCTTCGGTTTTTTTGCCTGATGCTGAATCGGCATGCGCCAGTGCGACGGCGGCGAGATCAAAACCGGATGAGATCTCAATTGCCTTTTTGTACTCAGGGATCGCTTGCTGAAGATCGCCCACACCTACGAAGGGCTTTTTAAGCTAGGCGTTGGTGCCGCCGTCTACGGTGAGGTTGGCGCCGGTGATATACGATGACTCGGGGCTGGCGACGAAGGATACCAACGCCGCAACCTCGTCAGGACTGCCGTAGCGGTCCAGCGCGGTTGCGGCCTTTTGCGGTGCCGCCCAGTCGCCGGCGGCGGGATTTAAATCCGTGTCGATGGGACCCGGTTGAATGTTGTTCACGGTGATGCCGCGTTTCCCAACCTCTCTGGACAAGCCCTGAGTAAACATCTTGACAGCTCCTTTGGTGGCGGAGTAGGGCACTAAGCCGGGGGTCATCATACGCTCGCCGACGCACGAGCCGATCATGATGATGCGGCCTCCGGTCTTCATGTGCTTCAGCGCGGCTTGAGTGGCGACCATTACGCCGCGGACATTGATGTTAAACATGCGATCGAGATCCTCCAGGGTGGTCTCCTCGAAGGTCTTTGGGATGGCTGTGCCGGCGTTGTTGACGAGCACGTCGATCCCGCCGAATGCGGATACGGTCTTCTGAACTGCGGCCTTAACGGCGTCGGCATTGGCGGAGTCCGCTTGAATGGCTAGGGCTTTTCCGCCGCCAGCTTCAATTGATTTCACGACCGAGGAAGCCGCTCTTGCATCTTTTGCGTAGGTGATCGCCACAGTCGCTCCATCCGCGGCCAGGCGTTTGGCAATCGCGGCACCAATACCCCGCGAGCCACCGGTGACGAGTGCAACTTTTTTGGTTAGCTTGGACATGGAGCCTCCGTTCATTTTCTGGGATTGCATCAACGAACTCGCGCAGCTAACGCCTGCGTCGATCGCTGTCTGAAATTCAGAGATCGCGATACAAGTATGGCGTTTGATGTATGCGGAGCAGAAAGCGGTACACGGTTGTTCACGCACGCGGCGACGGCGACAACGACAACCGTAGAAACGCAAGTTCCCTCGGGAACAAATGGGCCCGCGCTCCACTCATTCCTATTGAAATTTGCAAATCGGGGGCGGTTCGCTCATCATTACTGGTTTGCTTGAGGTATTGAGGCGCTTCTGTGGCATCGATTCGTCAATGACGTCAATTTATGATGCGCTTGTGCGCGATTGCCTCCGGGCAAACGACAATTTAAAAGGAGAGGCATGAAGAAGCCTGGGAAAATCGCTCCAGCCAAGGGGAAACTCGGTGTGTTGCTGCCGGGAATGGGCGCGGTGAGCACTACATTTATGGCCGGAGTGGAGCTGGTACGCAAAGGTGAATCGAACCCGGTGGGTTCGCTCACGCAACTGGGGACTATTCGGCTGGGCAAGCGCACGGAAGGACGCACGCCAGCGATCAAATCGTTTGTGCCGCTCAGCGAGTTGAACGACTTGGTGTTCGCGGGATGGGACATTTTCAACGACAACGCTTACGAATCGGCAGCGAACGCGGGCGTATTGAATCTGCAGGACCTGGCGAAGGTGAAAACGTTTCTTTCCACCATTAAGCCCATGAAGGCGGCTTTCGATCACAACTACGTAAGGCTGATCGACGGGCCGAATATCAAAAAAGGAAAGAACAAGTACGAACTGGCCTTGCAGATCAAAGAGGACATTGAGAAATTCCGTAAAACTTCGGGCGTTTCACGAGTGGTGACCTGCTGGTGCGGATCGACCGAGTCGTTTTTGAAGCCGGAAGAGGTGCATTCCACGCCGGAGAAATTTGAGGCGGGAATGAAAGCGAATCACCCGTCGATCGCGCCGTCGATGCTGTATGCGTGGGCGTCGGTAACGAGTGGCGTGCCTTATGCGAATGGCTCGCCGAACTTGAGCGTAGATATTCCGGCGATTCAGAAGCTGGCGCAGAAAAATGATGTGGCCATCGCGGGGAAAGATTTCAAGACTGGACAAACGCTGATTAAAACAGTGCTGGCTCCCGCTTTTAAAGCGCGAATGCTGGGGCTGGACGGCTGGTTCTCCACCAATATTTTGGGAAACCGCGACGGAGAGGTGCTGGAGGATCCGGGGTCGTTCAAGACCAAGGAAGAATCGAAGCTGGGCGCGCTTGAATATATTTTGCAGCCGGAACTTTATCCGCAGCTTTATGGAAAGATGCATCACAAAGTGCGCATCAATTACTATCCGCCGCGCGGGGACAATAAAGAGGGCTGGGACAATATAGATATTTTCGGGTGGCTGGGTTACCCGATGCAGATCAAGGTGGATTTTTTGTGCCGCGATTCGATTCTGGCGGCTCCGATTGTGCTGGATTTGGTATTGTTTCTGGACCTGGCGCAGCGCGCGGGGATGCGCGGGATTCAGGAGTGGCTGAGTTTTTACTTCAAGTCGCCGATGACCGCGCCCGGGCTGTACCCGGAGCACGACCTGTTCATTCAGTCGATGAAACTGAAGAATACGTTGCGCTGGATGATGGGCGAAGATTTGATAACGCACTTGGGGCAGGAATACTACGACTGAGGGCCGGTCTGTTTACCTTAGATACGAACAGTGATCATTAAATATTTCGATTTGATGATTTGGATTTTCTGTTTTGACGGTGGCGGCTATCGGGATTACCCTAACGCCGAGGCCGGAACGCCGCCGACGCAAATAGCCACGCCAATTACCTTACAATTCCCTTTTCAAGGAGCGACATGCCTAACGAACTGCGCAATTTTTTGACTCATTCCTACGACGAACTCGAGGAAATGAATCTGAAGGCCAAAGAACAACGCCAGCATCGCGTGGCGCCGCACAAAATCCAGGAAGAGCGCATCAAGTATCTGACCGATGAAAAGCGAATCAAGGCGGTTACGGTGCTGTTCAGCGACCTGGAAGGCCGGCTGCACATGCTGGACTACGACAAGAAATTTTTGATCAAGAGCTGGGACAACCTAACGTTTGACGGGTCGTCGATTCGCGGATTTACAGCGCAGCGCGAGAGCGATTTGCGGCTAGCGATGGACTGGGGCGCTTTTTATTGGGGTCCATCGGATATTTTTGGCGCGGGCAAGGTGTTGGTATTCGGCGAGGTGATCGATAAGGACGGCTCGCCGTACAGCGCGGATATTCGTGGGGTGCTGAAGGGCTACGCGAACGAACTTCACAAAACCGACGGCTACACGCTAAATGCCGCGAACGAAATTGAGGGATTTTTATTTAATGGCGCTGATGCGGAAGCGCGGTATCACGAAACTAGCAAATTCGAATACGTGAATACTGGCGGCTATTACCATTCGCTTCCGGGCGATCCATTGCGTAAATTCATCGACACCACCGCGGAAGTGCAGCGCGCCATGGGATTCCAGAATGAGAAAGATCACCCGGAGGTTGCGCCTTCACAGTTTGAAATTAATTATGGGTACGGCGAAGTTGTCGCGGCCGCGGACCAGATTCAACTCTATAAATTAATTTGCCGCCAGGTGGCTACGGGCATGGGAATGACGGCCAGCTTTTTGCCCAAACCGGTAGTGGGTGTGAACGGAAACGGCATGCACACCAACGTTTCCGTCAGTAAGGGCACAAAAAATATTTTCTGGGATCCGAAGGGCGAGGAAAAACTCAGCAAGTTTGGATGGGCATTTGTGGATCGCATTTTGACGCATGGCAACGATATTTGTTTGCTGTTAAATGCCAGCGTGAATGCTTACCGGCGCCTGGATCCTCATTTTGAAGCGCCGAACCAGCTCAAGGCTTCGCCGGTCGATCGTGGGGCGATGATTCGAATCCCGATCGGGAATGAGAAGAGTTCGCGCGTGGAAGTTCGTGCGGTGGCGCCCGATGCCAATCCTTATCTAGTGATGTATTCGATATTCAGGACGGGGCTCGACGGCGACACGGCGAAGATCAAGAATCTGCGGCAGGCAGAACGATATCTGCCGGACAATATTTATGCCGCCATCGACCATTTCCGGAAAGCGGATTGGGCCACGAAGTTATTGGGCGAAGATGTGAAGGGACGCTATGTGGATTTGAAGGAAGCGGCCGCGGACCGTTGTTCGCGGCAATTGGGGACGTTCGTCAAGGTTCCAGAAGTGCAGTATCACCACGAAGTATATAACCAGTTTCTGTGGAATATGTTCTAGAAGCGATCGTTCCAATAATTTATTAGAAGCATTTCGTGAGGGGCAGCTATTTTTATCACGCTGCCCTTTTTTTGTGACGCTCATCCTTGGGTAGTGTCTCAGTTTGAAATTTGATTGTTCCATCGCCATCTTCGCCAAATGAAACTAATGACTGCGTGGGTAACAGCAACAACCCCGCATAGAACGAAGACGCCGCTTACAAACAAGGTGATAGCCGCGAGGCCGGCCCCGCCGAGGTCTAGTTCGCCTGAGGGATTGGGATGCGTCGTTGGGTAAACGAGAACAGGCACCCAAGAAAGTAAGGCGATACCCCAGAATATGAGTAAGACGAACACGCTTCGTCGCTCGAACATGGGAATTTTATCTGTCGACTTCATAGGAAGCTTGACTATACGACTGCTTGCAACGATTTCCTGCGGAGCAACGTACCTTCTTGCGGCTGTATGCGTTTATCGGTAAATGACGCACGACCTGTCTTTGGGCGAATTCAGCATAGGTGTGATATGTTTTTGAGTCCTACACAGATGCAAAATCACGCATGGTCGCGGAATACATGAAGCGGCAATTTTTGGAGGATGTGGGTTCATGAAGAGTTCGTACAATGGGCAAGCGGTTCCTGCGGGCGGTCAAGCGATTGGATATGCCGGGGGCGAGTTGCAAGTGCCGGACGTGCCGGTGATTCCCTTCATTGAGGGCGACGGCACCGGGCGGGACATCTGGAAGGCTTCGCGCCGCGTTTTTGATGCGGCTGTGGAGCGCGCTTATGGCGGGAAGCGGCGCGTGGCGTGGTTCGAAGTGTTCGCGGGAGAGAAAGCGTTCAACACTTTTAAGGAGTGGCTGCCGGACGACACTGTGGAAGCGATTCGCGATTTTCGCGTGGCCATCAAGGGGCCGCTGACGACTCCGGTGGGCGGCGGGATTCGTTCGTTGAATGTGGCGCTGCGGCAGATTCTGGATTTGTATTCTTGCGAACGGCCTGTGCGTTACTACGTGGGAGTTCCCTCTCCGGTGCGGCAGCCGGAAAAAATGGACATTGTCATATTTCGAGAGAACACGGAAGACGTGTACATCGGAATTGAGTGGAAGTCCGGCTCGGCGGACGCAAAGAAGCTGCTGGAATTTTTGAATCACGACATGTTGAAAGATGGGAAAAAGCAGATCCGCTGGGATTCTGGCGTGGGAATAAAACCGATTTCGCCTACCGGGACGAAGCGGCTGGTGCGGCGTGCGATCAAATTTGCGCTGTTGAACAAGCGGCCCAGTGTGACTTTGGTGCACAAGGGCAATATTCAGAAATTTACGGAAGGCGCGTTTCGCGACTGGGGGTATGACCTGGCAAGCGAAGAATTTCGGGCGCAGACGATCACCGAGCGCGAAAGCTGGATCATCGACAATCTCGATAAGAATCCTCAACTGAGCGTCGAGGAGAATGCCGCGCTGGTGGAACCTGGATTAGAGCAAGCCACTGATGATTTCAAGAAAACCATTTATGCCGAAGTGAAACACACCATCGACACGATTTACGGTACGCACGGCAAGGGGCAATGGAAGAAAAAATTATTGATTAATGATCGCATCGCGGATTCGGTGTTCCAGCAAGTGCTGCTGCGCGCGGATGAGTATAGCGTGCTGGCGACGTCGAATCTGAATGGCGATTATCTTTCGGATGCTTGCGCGGCGCAGGTGGGCGGCTTGGGAATGGCGCCGGGATCGAATATCGGCGATGGATTTGGGGTGTTCGAAGCGACGCACGGCACAGCGCCGAAATACGCCGATAAGGATGTGATCAATCCGAGCTCGGTGATGCTCTCGGGCGCGATGATGTTTGATTTTCTAGGGTGGGGCGAGGCCGCGAAGTTGATTGAAAGCGGCATTGCCAGGACGATCCAGCAGAAACGGGTTACTTATGATTTGGAACGGCTGATGCCGGGCGCGACGAAGGTGGGCACGGCGGCGTTTGCTTCAGCGATTATCGAGAACATGGGCGCGGCGGCGGCGGTATCGTCGCGTACGTGACATTGCAGCCGGGGACTGCACGTCGGTACGCACGCAACACTGCAAGTAAATTCGCCGGCAACATTGCACGTAATACATCGTGGAAATTCGGGAGACTGGGGAATGCGTAAAAAAGTTACCGTGGTGGGCAGCGGATTTGTGGGCTCGACGACAGCGCAAAGAATTGTGGACGCTGACCTGGCGGACGTAGTCATCACAGATATTCTGGATGGCGTGCCGGCCGGAAAAGCTCTGGACATGATGGAGTCCGGGCCAATCACGCGAACGGATTCGCATGCGACTGGGATTTCCACCAATACGGGCGACTACAGCGGGACCGCTAACAGCGACATTGTGGTGATTACCGCAGGCTTTCCACGCAAACCGGGAATGAGCCGCGATGACCTGTTGAAAGCCAACTACGACGTAGTGAAGGCTGTCGTGGAACAGATTGTGAAGCATTCGCCGAATTGCGTCATTATCGTGGTTACCAATCCGCTGGACGCGATGGCGCAGGCAGCGTTTAAAATTAGCGGCTTCCCGAAACATCGCGTGATGGGCATGGCCGGGGTTTTGGATTCGGCGCGCATGAGCACGTTTGTGGCGATGGAATGCAAAGTGAGCGTCGAGAATGTGCACTCCTTTGTGCTGGGCGGACATGGCGATGACATGGTGCCTCTGCCGCGCTATTCGACAGTGGCGGGGATTCCGCTGCCGGATTTGCTGCCCAAGGAGCGGATTGACGCGATTGTGGAACGTACCCGCAAGGGTGGAGCGGAGATTGTAAATTTGCTGAAGACTGGATCGGCGTATTACGCACCTTCGGCAGCTGCGGTGGAAATGGTGGAAGCGATTTTGAAGGATAAGAAAAAAATATTGCCTTGCGCGGTTTATCTTGAAGGCGAATACGGGATTAAGGGCTTGTTTGTTGGCGTGCCGGTGAAGTTGAGCGCTAAAGGCGTCGAGGAAATTATTCAGATCAAGCTGAGCGCGGAAGAAAATGCGATGCTGCAGAAGTCGTCGGGGTCGGTTAAGGAGTTGGTGACGGTGCTGGGACTGTAGAGGCATTTGAAACTGTCTAAATACGTCGGCCCACCCTGGAAATCGAGGGTGGGGCACCTTCGTTCACCATTAGATTTTTAGAGTTCGGTTACAGTCGTTTGCTGAGAGATTTTTAGACTTCAGTTACCAGCCCCAGATTTTTTGCGCGCCGATTACCAAGCCCAAAGTAAACACGGCGATCACTACCTCGCCGATGGCTCCTACTGCGAAGGGGCGAAGGCCTTGTTTGCGCATTTCGCGGAAATTGGTGCGCAGGCCGACACCTGAAAAAGTGAGCAGGAAGGCCCAGCGGGAAAGATTGGCGAGCGCGGTCACTTGGTCTTTTGAGAAAAAGTGATAGGTGGCGAGGACGGAGATCAGCAGAAAACCTAAAACAAATTTGGGAAATTTCTGCCAGAGGAAGGCGGCTTTGTTTTTTACGGTTTTGGCCTGGCCCTGACTGGCCCAGTAGATGGCATACGCCAAAACGACGAAACCGATCATGGCGTTGCGAGTGGTCTTGGCGAGTACGGCGAGCTTGCCAGCGGCGTCGGAGTACAGAGCGCCCGCGGCGGAAGCTTCGGCGGTGTTGTCTACGGCGAGGCCAGCCCAGAGGCCGTAGGCGTGATCGCTAAGATGCAGTGCGTGGCCGATCAGCGGAAAAGTGAATAGAGCGAGGGCGCCGAGTGCGAGGATGGCGGCGATGGCGAACGAAGAATCTTCTTCGTCGGCGTCGATGGCGCCTTGTGTGGCGATGATGGCGCTGACGCCGCAGACGGCGGACCCTACTGCGAGCAGTGTGGTGAGTTTAGGCTTGAGGTGAAACAGGCGGCCGAGCAAGGTCATGAAAGCGATGGCGCCGGTGATTTCGATGGCCACGAGCGCGAGACTGACGCCGCCGAGTTTCAGAACATCGCCTAGCAGAAAGCGCGCGCCGAGGAGGACGATGCCAACTTTGAGCCAGAATTCATAGGTGGCCACGCCGGCGCGCAAAATTGCGGGAACACCCACAGTGTTGGAGATCGCCAAGCCCAGCAGAATGGCCCACAAAACGTATTCAATGTTGGGAAAAATCCAATGGTGGGATTTGACGTATTTGCCAACGTTTTGCTCCAGCAATTTCCCCGCATAGCCAATGGCGGCCAGCAAGAGAATGCCGGGAATGACGCGGAGGAATTGCAGGTTGGGCTGCGCCTGCTTTACCTGAACCTGTTTGATCTGCGGAATTGCGAAAGTCTCGGACATCAATTCTCTCCTTCAAATACGGATAGTTTTGCTGGACGTGGCTGCTCCCTTGCCAGGTTCACCAAGGAATATGCTTCACGACGCCGAAGCGGATTAACAATGCGGCTACGAAAGCCGCCAGGACCGCCCAGGTGTCCCACGAAATTTTCTTAGCCGGTGATTTCTCTGATTTTTTGTCGAGCGTAGCGTCAGTCGTGGTCATTTTTTCTTCTCCAATATTTGTCTAAGCGATGGATTCGGCTTGCCGAGGCGTTTCTAGTTCGCGCGGAGTCCACAAAGATTTGCTGATTTCTGAGATTTGGTGCGATGCGACGCGGCCGACAATAAAAAGCGCGGGCGCGGGTAGTTTTTCTTCTGCTGCGAGGCTGCCAACGTTGGACCAGCGTATTTGTTGCTGTGCGTGTGTGGCGCGCGAGACGATGACGCAGGGCAAATCGGCAGGCAGGCCGATGTTTTGCAAGCGCTCGGCAACTTCAGCGTAATCTGTGCCGGGCATGTAAAGCACCAGGGTGGTGTCGGCGGTGAGCGCGCTCCATTTGAGTTCGCCGTGTTCGGGGCTTCGCGAAAAGGTGCTGAACAGCACTTGAGAGGCGACGCGGCGGTCGGTGAGCGATATTCCGGCGGCTGCGGCAGCTCCCAGTGCCGCGCTGATACCGGGGACAACTTCATGAGGAATATTTGCACGGCGGAGCGCTTCCAATTCTTCGCCGGCACGGCCAAACATGGATGGATCGCCGCCTTTGAGGCGGACGACTGTTGTTCTTGTTTCGGCGTAAGACACGAGCAGCGAATTGATTTCGTCCTGAGTGAGGAGTTTGCGGCCGGCGCGCTTGCCGACGTCGATGATCTCGGCGCGCGGCGAAATCAGGGCCAAGATTTCTGCGCTGACGAGGGAGTCGTGCAGGACGATGTCGGCGGCGGCCAGCAGGCGAGTGGCTTTCACGGTCAAGAGTTCGGGGTCGCCGGGACCAGCACCCACTAGATAAACCGTGCCGGTCGCAACGGATTCGCGGGCTTGCGAACGAACAAAACGAGAAAACATCTCCGGGCTGGCGAGGCGATGGAGAATGGCTTTGTTCTCTTCGAAGTTTTCCTTCGGATCGGAGTTCGCGCGAAGTTTCTCGCGAGCATCGCCCAAGGAATCCAGCCACTCGGAATATTCCGTGGGATATTGCTGCTCTAGTTCTTTTCGCAAGCGCTGGGCGAGCGCGGGACTCTTCCCGTTCGTGGAGATGGCAATTTGCAAATCTCCGCGCTGCACGATGGAGCCGTAGTAGAAATGACAGTTGGCGATGTCGTCGACGGCGTTGCAGAAAATGCCGCGGGTTTCAGCGGCGTGAAAGACGGCGGAGTTGACGGTTGGGAGAGAAGTTGCGGCAATGACTAAAGAAGCGTCTTGTAAGTCAGCGGGCGCAAATTCCTTTTCACGCCACTCGATTTCGCCGGAGTCCACCCATGCTGAAATCTGTGAATTGATTTGCGGAGCGATGACGCGCACGCGGGCTTGAGCTTGCAACAGGCCGGGGATTTTGCTGACGGCGATGTTGCCACCTCCGACGACCACGACCAGTCGACCATGTAACTTCACGAAAATGGGAAAAAGGCTCATGTTTTTTTCTCGGCCTAGCCTTCCACGCCGTGTGGCACGGGGCCGAGCGAGACATCGCGCTCGACAGGGCCCACGAAGGCGCCGGCCAACAACGCGCGCAGTTCTTCGTTGGAATAGCGGCCGAAAAACTGGCGCAGATTTTCGTTTCCTTCGCGGCGGGTGTTGAAACCCTCGAGCAGTCTTTCGATGGCGTCAGGCACGGTGTCCGCCGTGCAGCGGTAGCCTACCGGGCGCGCGATGGCGGCGAACTGGCCAACGCTGCCGCCAACGCAGAAGTAATAGGCGTCGACCATTTTGCCGTTCTGCTTGATTTTCTTGCCCTCGATGCCAATGTCCGCGATCCAGTGTTGGCCGCAACTGTTGGGGCATCCGGTGATGTGCAATTTGAGTTGCTCTTCGAAAGCGGGCAAGCGGTCTTCAAGTTCTTCGGTGAGCCAGCGCGCGAAGCTTTTGGTTTCGGTAAGGGCCAGCTTGCAGAATTCGGAGCCGGTGCAAGAAATGGTTCCGCGCGCAAAAACAGAAGCTTGAACAGGCAAGCCCGCTGCGGTAAGCGTGTCGGCGACTAGTGAGGCGCTTTCTTTGCGCACGTTCACGATCAGCAGGTTTTGCATCACGGTATTGCGAACATGGCCGTCGGCGTAGCGGTCCGCAAGGTCAGCGGCCAGATTTAATTGTTGAGGAGTGATGCGCCCGCGCAGTACCGACGCGCCCACATATACTAGACCGCGCTGCTTTTGAGCATGCACGCCGACGTGGTCGCGATGGATGTCGGCGGGGATTTCTTCTCGTTCGCCGGGGTCCAGAGAAAAGCCGATGCGTTGCTGCAATTCCGCAAGAAACGTGTCGGCGGTCCAGCCATGTTCCAGGAAGAGAAATTTGAGGCGGGCTTTTTCCCTGCTCTGCCTCAGAACTTCACTGGCGCGGAATATTTCAGCGACACCGCGAACGACCGGGATAACTTGTTCGGGCTTAATGAAGGCATCGAGCGCGACCGCCAAGTGAGGATTGGTGGAAAGGCCGCCCCCGACGCGCAGCGTAAAGCCTACTTCGGACTTTCCTGCGCGACGTCGAGTGGTGGCGGTGAGCCCCATGTCGTTTATTTCCGGGTAGGAGCACCAGTGGCGGCAGCCGGTGATGGAAATTTTAAATTTGCGCGGTAGATTGTAAAACTCGGAATTGCCGCCCAGTTCGCGATCAATTTGGAAGGCGAGCGGGGACGCGTCAATGATCTCTTCGCCGTCGAGACCCGCGAGGGGGCAGCCGGTAATGTTGCGGGCGACGTCGCCGCATGCTCCTGTGGTGGTGAGGCCAACGTTCCAGAGGCTTTGCAGAACTTCGGGCAGCGATTCGATGGTGACCCAGTGCAGTTGAATGTTTTGGCGTACGGTAATGTCCGCGACACCGCGGCCATATTTTTCTGCGAGGGCCGCGATGGTGCGGACTTGCTCGCTGGTCATCAAACCGTTGGGAATACGGATGCGCACCATGAAAAATGGCATGGCCTTACCTTCGCCATTTTTGCCGCCAATTACGCCGACTCCGTCACCCTGGGTGTAAACGCCCCAGGAACGGAAATAGGTGCCCAGCCATTCGGGCGGAATGGAATCGAATCCGGTGCGAGCGAACTGCTGAATTTCATCGAAATGGTCCCAGGCATTTTTGGAACGCTTGAGGCGCTCGACGCGCTGCGCTTTTGTTTCAACCTGCTTGGCCTCAGTTAGCTTGCCTCCAGTCGGCTTAGCCGCGGGCGATTGGTCTGGAGTTACTTGAGACATGAACGATTCACCTGTAAACGGTCCCTGAAAATTCGCGGCTAAAAAGAAAAAGCCCACGTTCACCAGTGCTCTGGCAACGTGGGCTTCGGAACTTTTTAGTATTTATGCGTTAAGTTCGGAAACTTGTTGGGCCAGAGCTGTGGTCGGTGCAACACGCAGCGTTGCATGAACACGCACAACAGACCATCTGGCAACAAGTACTCATCGAGAACAGGGTACGACGGTTATCGAAGGAGTGTCAAATCACAGATTTGTCAAAGATTTGTTTCGAAGTATTCAAATTGCTGATACATGGGGGAAGAGCGTCAGGTCTCGTCTGCGGCCAAATGTGAAATGTGGCTATGGTTTGGGCGCGGGCACGGTCTTCTTCGCAGGCAGAGTTCTGTGCGTTGCTGGACTCGGAGCGGGGGTTAATGTGGTGGTCTTGACGTAATCGAGGTTGGGGAAGTTCTTGTCCAGATAGGCTTTGCCCTGCTCCTGGATTTTGTCCTGGTCCGGGCCACTCCCGGTAGGCGGGCCTTCGCCGTAGTCGGTGTACAAGGTGTCTACAACGTTCATTCCATCGGTGACCTGGCCAAACGGGGCAAAACCCATGCCGTCCAAGCGGGGGTTGTCGGCCAGATTGATGAACAACTGAGTGGTGCGGGTGTTAGCGCCAGCGGTGGCGAAGGTGAGGTAATACTTTTTATTGCTTTGGGTCACCGGGTCATCCTTAATAGTTGCCTTCTGCCACACCGCGTTCACAGCAGGATAAGCACTGATTCCAAATTGCGCGATAAAACCCTTGAGCACGCGAAAAAAACTCTCATTATCGAAAAAATGATGCTCGGCGAGATTGTAAAAGCGGTCCGCTCCCAGCGGCGCCCACGCGCGGGAGACGGAAACGGTAAAGTCGCCTTTGCTGGTTTCAAATTTCACCTGGTAGGTTTCCGGAGCCTTGTCTTTCAAGAGCGCTGGGTGAAGTAAAGCGCGATCGTAGGATTTTGCGGCGGTTGACGCGCTTGTTTTTGTGGCGATCGATTTTTGTGTCGTCGAGGATTTCGGCTTAGCGGGAGCGGTGATTCCGGTTTGCGCTGAGGTTGGAATGGCTGCAGAAACGATACCTGCGGCTATTAGAATTGCAAATTTATTCATTTCGCTTCCCTCTTTTTCGCGCGCGGTGAACTAGGCTGATTTTTACTGGTCGCATTCAGATCGTGGCTAACCCGCTCCACTTCACTCATAACGCGCAAAGTATTTTCACCCAAAATTTTCCTTACGTCACTCTCGGAATAGCCTTTTTTGAGCAAAGCGTCGGTGATGAGCGGCAACTTGCTGGCATCTTCCATTCCGTAGGGCATGTTGGCGCCGTCGAAGTCGGAGCCAAGGCCTACATGGTCGGCGCCGGCAACTTTTACGGCGTGCTCGATGTGCTCGATGATTTTTTCGTAACTTACTCGCGGCAATTTGCCGTGTTCGACGGCTTCGCGGGTGAGCTTGTCGCCTTCGAGGAGTTGGCAAGCTTCGTTATCGCCACAACGTTTGGTTACTTCCTGCTCGATGGCGGCGTTGATTTTGGGATCCGCCTTTTCCGCGTCGCGAAATTCCTGGCTGAGAAAGCCGACGTGATAATTAATCTGCACCACACCGCCCTTGGCAGCCAGAGCCTTCATCATTTCGTCGGTCATGTTGCGGGGAGCGTCGCAAATTGCGCGGCAGGAGGAGTGCGAAGCGATCATGGGAGCTTTGCTGACGGCTAAAGCGTCGGCAAAAGTTTTGTCGCTGACATGAGAAATGTCAACCATCACGCCGAGACGATTCATTTCGCGGACCACCTCCTTGCCAAAATCGGTTAGGCCGTTGTGAACAGCTTTGTCGGTGGAAGAGTCGGCCCACTCATCGTTTCCGCTGTGGGTGAGGGTCATGTAACGAACGCCCAGGCCCGCAAACTTTCGCAGCACTTCGAGATCGCGGTTGATCATGTGGCCGCCTTCTACGCCCATAAGCGCGGCGATCTGGCCTTTCTTTTTTGCTTCGCGAATTTCGGCGGCGGTGGTGGCCAGCACGAGGTCATTCGGATGCTTCCGAACTTGGTCGCGCACCGCATCGATTTGCTGGAGAGCGCGGCGCACCGCTTCCGGGCCGGTAACTTTGCTGGGAATCCAGATGGAAAAGAAAATCGCGGTCAAGCCGCCTTCCTTCATGCGGGGAATATCAATGCTGCCAGTATTGGTGCGGTCGCCTAGATCGAATTTACCATCGAGGAAGCGCTGGGTGGTGTCGTCGTGAGTGTCGACAATGATAGAAGAAAAATGTAGTTTGCGTGCTTTTTCTGAAACGGAAACGGCGGAGAGGGCTAAAGCTGCGACGAGCAAAAGAGAGATGGATGCGAAAGCTAACGGCAGGGCTCGGGTCATTTGTTCTCCGGATGTGAGCGAAGGCAGATTGTAAACGAAATTGAACGTGGCGGATGGAAAAGTGCGCGCGATGTAGCGTTAAATCACTGTGGTGATGAGAAATTAACCGGCGAGCCAGCCGAATAGCGATTGCATCCAGGCTTCGCGATTTATTTCCGCCAGCGATTCCGTTAGCGGGATGCCTTTTGGGCAAGCGACGACGCAATTCTGCGCGTTCGCGCAATCTTCGATGCCGCCGTTGCCCATGGCCGCTGCGATGCGCTCCTTGGCATGCATTTTCCCCGTGGGATGCATGTTGAAGAGACGCACCTGGCTGAAAATGGCCGCGCCCATGAAGGGGTTGTGCTCGTTCACTTGCGGGCAGACTTCCAGACAATTGCCGCAGGTGATGCAACGCGAAAGCGGGTAGCCTTTTTCCTGAATTTCCGGCGCGACACGCGGGCCCTCGCCAAGATCGTAGGTGCCGTCGATGGGAATCCAGGCTTTGACGCGCTTCAGACTTTCAAACATGAACTGGCGGTCGACGGATAGGTCGCGCACGACCGGAAATTTCGTCAAGGGCTCGATGCGAATGGGTTGGTCGAGTTGATCGACCAACGCGGAACAGGCCATACGCGCTTTGCCATTGATGAGCATGGCGCAGGAGCCGCAGACTTCTTCGAGACAGTTCGAATCGTAGGAGACTGGCGTGGTTGGCCGGTCATCACTGGTTACAGGATGCTCGCTGATGTCGCGCAGGCAAATGATGACGTTCATATACGGACGCCATTGCAGGCGAAATTCCTCCCAATGCGCGGATTGGTTGGGAGAAGACTGGCGTTTTACTTTGACGAGGACTTCTTTTTTGTCGTTTTTATTGGGCATGGCAACCTCTATTGCACCAAGAAACTTTTCTTCACCTGTTATTTAGCGGCGTCGTAACGTCTTGGACGCGGAGGAATCTGTGAAATGTCGACCGGCTCATAGGTCAGCTGGATTTCGCCGTCGCTAAACTTGGCGCGAGTGGTTTTGAGCCAGTTGGCGTCATCGCGTTCCGGAAAATCCGGCTTGTAGTGAGCGCCGCGCGATTCGTTGCGCCGCAATGCGCCGAGAGTGACCACGCGAGCGAGAACCAGCATATTTTCCAGCTCGCGAGCGAAATTAAGGGTTTGGTTGGACCATTTAGTTCGGTCACTGAGATTGATTTTGTGATAACGCGCTTGCAGATCTCGAATTTTGGAGTCCGCCAGTTCCAGATTTTTGTTGATGCGCGTCACGGTGACATGCTCGGTCATGATTTCGCCGAGTTCACGCCATATGGTGATGGGATTTTCTGAGCCTTGATTGGAAATGAGCGCCTGATTTTTTTCTTCCTGGCGTTTTTTCTCTATTTCAAAAACCGCGGATGAGATGGCATCCGTTCCAGTCTGCAGGTTTGCCGAATATTTCACCGCTGCCGTTCCGGCGAGGCCGCCGCCGAAAATACAAGAGACCAGCGAATTGGCGCCCAGGCGATTGGCGCCGTGATATTGATATTCGCATTCGCCAGCCGCGTAAATGCCTGGCACATTGGTGGCCTGATCTTGCCCGTTTACCCAGATACCGCCCATGGTGTAATGCATGGCGGGAAAAACCTGCATGGGTTCCACGTGGGGATCGACGCCCAAAAACTTTTCGTAAATTTCGAGAATGCCTTCGAGCTTGCGATCGAGCGTTTCGCGCGGGATGTGGGTGACATCCAGATATACGGCAGCTTTGCCGTGCAGGCCGAGACGCTCCTGATACACGATGCGATGAATGGCGCGCGTGGCGATGTCGCGAGGAACGAGATTGCCGTATTTCGGGTACCACTCTTCGAGAAAATAAAAGCGTTCACCTTCGGGAATGGTTCGCGGCGGGCGCTGATCGTTGGGATTTCTGGGAACCCAGACGCGGCCGCCTTCGCCACGTGCGGATTCACTCATCAAGCGCAGCTTGTCTTCGCCCGGAATAGCGGTGGGATGAACCTGAATGAACTCGCCGTTCGCATAATCAACGCCTTGCTGAAAAAGAGCGGATTGCGCGGAGCCGGTACAAACGACGGAATTTGTGGAGCGTCCGAAAATCGCGCCAATTCCGCCGGTAGCAAAAATCACCGCGTCGGCGGGGTAAGTGTTGACTTCCATGGAACGCAAATCCATGGAGCAGATACCGCGACACACGCCGCCTTCATCAATCACCGCGGAAAGAAACGTCGCGCCTTCGAATTTCTTAACTTTGCCTTCGGATTCGTGGCGGCGGACTTGTTCATCGAGAGCGTAAAGCAGTTGTTGCCCGGTGGTGGCGCCAGCAAAAGCGGTGCGGTGATATAAGGTGCCGCCGAAACGGCGATAGTCGAGCAGGCCCTCGGGAGTGCGATTGAACATGACGCCCATGCGATCGAGAAGATCGATGATCCCAGGAGCGGCTTCGCACATGCGCTTTACGAGCGGCTGATTGGCCAAAAAGTCGCCGCCATAAATGGTGTCGTCGAAGTGCTTGGCAGTGCTGTCGCCTTCACCCTTTTGATTTTTCGCGGCGTTGATGCCACCTTGGGCGCAAACGGAATGCGAGCGCTTTACCGGCACGATGGAAAACAAATCGACAGGCACACCGGCTTCTGCAACGCGAATGGTGGCCATCAACCCGGCGAGGCCGCCGCCAACCACGATAATTTTGGGCTGTCTCATTTGACTAAGGCTGATTCATTTCGGTAAGTACGAAGCGAACGGGTGCCAGTCCAATCTAAAACTGAGAATTATCAATACTCCGACGACGCTGAAAACTACTCCGATGAAAACTCCCAGCTGGCCGGCTGCACGCTGTGCGCGAGCAGTGGCGGCAAGTCCCCACTTGCAAAGAAAATTCCAGATGCCCACGCCGAGATGAAAAGAAGAAGCCAGCACGCCGATCACGAAAAATGCCAGATACCAGGGATTCAGCAAATCATTCGCGACGGTTGCGTAGGTGGAGCGGCCATGGGTAATCCAGCGCTCGGTGTAAAGATGCCAGCCGATATAAACGAAGGCAATGAGCCCGGTCCAACGCTGCAAGGTGTAGAGCCAGTTGCGCACCCAGGGGTGTTGCGCAACGTTGGACTGTCCGCGGAGCCAAATATACACACCGTAGCCGCCGTGATACAGGATAGGCAGAAAAATGAAAAGCCATTCGACGAAAAGTCGGTACGGAATGGTCTGCAGGTCTTCGGAAGTTTGATTATATTTTTGCGCGCTGACCAAGGCCGCGCTATTCGACCAGAAATGCTCGGCGAGAAATGCCCCAACAGGAATAATACCGGTTAAAGAATGCAGTTTGCGAAGAAGGTAACTTGAACTTGCCTGAGTGGCGGTCGCGGACATGCCCTCTCCGCCGCGAAAATCCCTTGCAAGAAATTAGAGCCCAAGGACGGTGAAAAATCGCGGCAAATTCAGTATAGGGAGTTGAGGAAAGCGATGCAAGTTTAGGGCCGAAAAGCAATACCGTATGTAATGCGAAAATGTAAGGGATTTATTTTCGCTTTGCAGCATAACCAGCTAGTACAATTTAAGTAGCGCCAATTTAAGTTGACGAAGGAATGAGTTTGTTGTATTTCAGCACCCGGTTTTAACCCACACCACATGAATCCAAGTTTCAGTTTGGTTACCGAGTTGGAGCGCCTGGCGAGTGCACTGGGCACAGACGAAGAGGCTGGTAAAAAACTTTCGCTTCAATCCGTAGCTGATCGTATCGCAAAATCGTTGAGCGTGAAACCCGATGAAGTGGCGATCATGGGATTGTCAACCCGCTGGAAACATCTCTATTTTTTGGCGCCCGAGGCGCTGCATCAGGTTGGATACATACCTTTATCGAGCAATTCGGCGTTAGCGGCTCGCACCGCCAGAGAAAGCCGGCCGGAAATCAACAATAAATTCGCGGCGGTCCGTCACGCCAGTGTTTTCGAAGGCATCAAAACGGGAAACGGGAGCGCTGAAGCGATTCAGAAAATTATCAGCGCTCCGATTTTATCGGATGGAAGAGTTGTGGGGATTATCCAGATCAGCCGCAAGGGCACGAGCCTCGCGACAGCCGGTCCGGATTTCACACCGACTGATTTAGGGCAGATTTTGGCGATTTGCAAACCATTGGGGAAACTTTTGCGGCACGTCGCGGGCACGAGAGAGTAGCGCGCGGTTAAATTATGTTTTTATTAGCTCCAAATGCGTTGCAAGGGCTGGAATTGCGTTGACAGTGCAATACCTTCTTGTTACTTTTCCACAGCGGAAAATTTTTTCTGTTAACTAACACACGGAGGCACGGCCACCCGGTCCATGGCGTTTGTCGCTAAAAAGATTTTCCTCACTAAAGGCGTCGGTAAACATCGCGAAAGGCTTTCCAGTTTTGAGCTGGCCTTGCGAAACGCAGGAATTGCGGCGTGTAACATCGTGCGGGTTTCTTCCATCTTCCCTCCCAACTGCAAATTAATCTCGCGCAGCGAAGGATTGAAGCACATCAGGCCGGGACAAGTGGCTTTCACGGTCATCAGCGAGAATTCCACCAAGGAAGCGCATCGTTTGATCGCCGCGAGCATCGGTTTGGCACTGCCGAGCGATAAATCGATGTACGGATATTTGTCCGAGCATCATTCTTTCGGGGAAACGGAAGAAGTAGCCGGCGAATATGCGGAAGAGCTGGCGGCGGAAATGCTGGCTACCACGCTGAACGTGGAATTTGATCCGGATTTGTCTTTCGACGAGAAAAAAGAAGTTTATCGGATTTCAAATAAAATCGTGCGCACGATGAACGTCACGCAGTCGGCGGTGGGCGACAAGCGCGGTTTGTGGACTACCGTGCTCGGCGCGGCTATTTTGATTGGCGAAGACGACTAGTCGATAGCGGGTCTGAAACAGTCATCGCGAATTTTTCCGAGAGCACTTCCCTTTTACGAATAGTTTTCGTCCTGGCGAAATTCTCGGTTATTTACGTTTGAAATAGCCGAGGCGATCGAGCACCGCACCCACAATCAGCGGCAGCGCCACGGTGGCGTCATCAAAAACTTCCGCCAACATGCCGCCTTCCTCGCGCGGAACGAATTTTCCCCAGGAAACCGCTTCGGTGTAGGTGCTGCCGCTCAGCCCGCCCCAGTGAACGGGCTCGGGACAAATGCGGACGCCGTAGTTGTAGCGTTTCAGCGGAATTTGTTTGTAGCCGCGACGCGCGAGAAGTTCCGCGTAGACACCGAATTGTTGGGCCCAGTTGCGGGGCACTCCGCCGCCGACGGTAAAAATGCCCATGCGTTTGGTGGCGAGCATGGTGTTGGCAAATTTCTCAAAATCTTCGAAGGGATCGAAGCGCAGCAACGGCCGCTTGTCGCGCAGACGAAGAATCTTATGAAGCGCGAAATCGATGCCCAGCTCAGAATCTGAAAAGGCCGGGACGAAAACGGGGACATTTTTCTCGTAAGCGGACTTAAGAATTCCCCGCCCGGGCATGGTTTTATGCAAGTATTCGCCGATGCGTTGATGCACTTTCCAGCTGCAAACGGTTTCTTCGGCATCCCAATTGTTCAACACCCGCTCCATTACTTTTTCGACATGATCAAGATTTGATTCGGGCTCGAGGGAATCGTAAACACGGTTGTAGCCGGCTTGAAAAAGTTCGCTGTCGTCCATTTTCTTGTCGTCGTAGCGGAAATGGGAGCGTCCGGTAGCCTCGACGAGGCCGTGGGCCATCAATGCGCCGGTAGAAATGACCGCCTTCACGATTCCGGACTCGATGAGGTCGCAAAAAATCAATCCCATTTTGCCGACGGTGAGAGCGCCGGAGAGGGTCATGGCCACGAAGCAGTCTTTATCGCGCGCCATTGCTTCCAAAACGTCGGCGGCATCGCCAATCTGGCGGCCGGTGAACGCGGTGTCGCCCATGGCGCGCACCAATTCATCGATGGTGCGGCATTTCGAAAGGTCCAACGGGAAAATCGGCCGCAACTTATCGCTGACGGGATCGTGAAGCACGCGGCCGGTTGCTGATTTCTTGGACTGCTTCGCCATTGCATCTCCTGGATATCAAATGCTACGACAATCGCTGAGAAGTGCGCATACATTTTGCGCGACATCATTGGTGTTGAACTGCGCACAGATTGATAGTACAAACTCGCCAAGAAAGGAAGAACAAAACAGCACGCCGGCGAGTTTGAACGAACATGTTAAAATTGTTTCATGGCAGATAAATTTACCATCGGATTGGTGCAAATGAAATGCACGACGGATGCGGAAGAGAATCTCACGCATGCGATCGAGAAAATACGCGAAGCGGCCGCGCGCGGAGCGCAAATCATTTCGTTGCATGAATTATTTCGCAGCGAGTATTTTTGCCGCACCGAAGATGCGGAGTTATTCAACCTGGCTGAGCCCGTGCCAGGCG
Organism: Verrucomicrobiia bacterium; assembly: GCA_035482155.1. GTDB lineage: Bacteria > Acidobacteriota > Terriglobia > Acidiferrales > UBA7541 > Acidiferrum. The sequence goes on from DATHRB010000036.1 coordinate 134,318, forward strand.
CCACCACCGAGAAATTGGCAAAGATCGCAAAAGAGTGCGACGCGGCGCTGGTAATTTCGCTTTTCGAACGGCGGGCGGCGGGAATTTATCACAATACTTGCGCAGTGCTGGACGCGGATGGAGCGTTTCTTGGTAAATACCGCAAAATGCACATTCCGGACGATCCTCTATATTATGAGAAATTTTATTTCACTCCTGGCGACCTCGGTTTTCCCAATTTCGATACTAAATACGCGCGAATCGGAGTGCAGATTTGTTGGGATCAGTGGTATCCGGAAGGCTCGCGACTGACCGCCTTGAGCGGCGCGCAGGTGATTTTCTATCCCACCAGCATTGGTTGGCATCCGCACGAAAAAGAGCAATTCGGACCGTCGCAGCTGGACGCGTGGAAAACTATTCAGCGCAGCCATGCGATTGCTAACGGAGTTTACGCCGCGGTAGTGAACCGCGTTGGATTTGAAGGCGGGCTAGTGAAAGGCGACGCGGGGCTGGAGTTCTGGGGAAATTCTTTTGTGGCCGATCCTTTCGGCAAAGTAATTTCGCAAGCGTCCGATAATCGCGAAGAAATACTGGTGGTCGAGTGCGATCCGGCCATGAGCGAAGATACGCGGCGGAACTGGCCGTTTCTACGCGATCGTCGCATTGATGCGTACCAGCCGATCCTCAACCGTTGGCTCGCGGAATAATGCCGCAGTCCCGGGTTAGCTCCAACAATTCTACAGCTCCTCGCGACCTCGAGTACCGCATGCCCGCGGAGTGGGAGCCGCATCAGGCTACGTGGCTCGGCTGGCCGCATGAAGTCACGGACTGGCCGGGAAAATTCGCGACGATTCCGTGGGCGTTTGCGGAGATTGTGCGTTTGCTGTCAGAAGTGGAACGTGTTTTTCTGCTGGTTGAAAATCGCGCCGCTGAAGTTCGGGTGCGCGCCGTCCTGAAAAAGGCGGGAGCGAATCTTAGCGCTATAGATTTCTTTCGTGTGCCCACCGATCGCGGGTGGATGCGCGATTCCGGACCGATCTGCGTTCGAAGCGCGGATAGCAACGTTGCCTACAATCATTTTTCATTTAACGGCTGGGCAAAATATCCAAATCACAAAAAAGACGCGTTGGTGGTGGAAAAGGTGAACCGTCAACTGAAACACCGGCTGTGGCAACCGATTCATAAGGGTAGGCGAGTGGTGCTGGAAGGTGGAAGCATCGACGTGAACGGGCGGGAAACGCTGCTGACCACGGAAGAATGTCTGCTCAGCAAAACGCAGGAGCGCAATCCGGGATTTACGCGTGAGGATTACTCGGAAATATTCCGCAAATATCTGGGCGTTAAAAAGGTGCTGTGGTTGAATCGCGGAATTGCCGGCGACGATACGCACGGGCATGTGGATGACTTGGCTCGTTTCGTAAACCCGATCACAGTAGTAACCGTGGTAGAAGACGACAGGGGCGATGAGAACTTTGCGCCCTTGCAAGAAAATCTCGCACGGCTAAAGCAAATGACGAACCAGGATGGGACTGCGCTGCGCGTTGAAACGTTGCCAATGCCAAAAGCCGTTTATTTCGACGGCCAGCGGCTCCCGGCGAGCTACGCAAATTTTTATATCGCGAACGGACTGGTGGTGGTTCCGACTTTTAACGACGCAAACGATCGTGTAGCGCTGAATAAGCTGGCAGAACTTTTCCCTGATAGAAAAGTTGTTGGGATTGCTTGCCGCGATCTGGTGCTGGGTCTTGGGACAATACATTGCATGACGCAGCAGCAGCCTGCTGGAAACTAGCGACCCGCTGAGTTTTGCCGAAATGTTATTGGGCAGGCCCTGACTTTGATAGACTAACCGCCATTATTGCTGCGACTGAGACAGGCTTTGCGGAGGCACCATGATGACGATGCTGTTGGCGACATTTTTTGAATCGCGGGTGGTAGTAGTCGAATACCAGCGCAGCATACTTGGCTGGATCATCATTGGCTTGATCGCCGGGTGGCTGGCGGGAAAAATTTCGCGCGGCGAAGGATATGGCTGCATCACGGATATTGTGCTGGGATTGGTGGGTTCACTTCTCGGTGGATGGATATTCGTGAAACTGGGAATCCTGGGCGGCGGATTTATTTATTCGCTGGCGGCGGCAACGTTGGGCGCCTTCATTCTCGTTTCTATCGTGCATCTGATTGCCGGTAGCCGTAATTAAGCGCTGAGTTCGCACGTGCACATAAAGCGCGGGGTACTACAGAAAGTACCTAACAGGCGCCGTACATCTGCTTCTTTCGCGTCCATCTAACATTTATGCGTTGCGACCATCCGTTGGTCACGACTGCACTATGATACGATTCAGCAACGCGTTTTGGAGATGACTTGAGTAACGTTTCATTGAATAAAAGTTCGCAATCCCTCACGGTAATTCCCCTCGGCGGTTTAGGCGAATTCGGAATGAACATGATGGCCCTGCGGTTTGGCGAGGACATAATCGTCATCGACGCGGGCATGATGTTTCCGGAGTCGGAACTGCTGGGCGTAGACCTGGTCATCCCGGACATTACTTATCTGAAGCAAAATCGTGGGCACGTTCGCGCCATTGTGTTGACGCATGGGCATGAGGATCACATCGGCGCGCTACCATACATTTTGCGCGATCTGAACGTGCCGGTGTACGGCACGCGGTTCACGCTGGCGCTGGTAAAAAAGCGGCTGGAAGAAGCGGGACTGCTGCAGTCCACTACTCTGCGCGAAGTATTACCCGGCCGAAGAATAGAAATCGGGCCGTACGAAGTCGAATTTATTTCCGTGACGCACAGCACGATCGATTGCGTAGCGCTGGCAATACGCACACCGGTCGGCGTGATCATCCACACCGGCGACTTCAAGATTGATCAGACGCCGGTGGGCGGCGTGCCGTTTGATCTGCACGCATTTGCGCGCTATGGAAACGAAGGGGTGCTGGCGCTTTTCAGCGATTCCACGAACGTCGAGCGTCCAGGCTTCACGCCGTCGGAGCGGGCCATCGTGCCGCGCATCGAGGAGCTTTGCCGCTCAGCGCCGCGCCGCGTGATTTTGTCGTGCTTCGCGTCCTCCATCCATCGCATTCAGCAGGTTATCGATATTGCTTCGCGAGTGGGACGAAAAATCGCGTTCGTCGGGCGCAGCATGGTCGACAACGTGGAAATCGCGCACTCACTGGAGTGCCTGCGGATTCCGGACGGCATGGTGGTGCGGCCGCAGGATATTCGCGGCTTCGATCCCAAGAAAATTGTGATTCTGGCCAGCGGCAGCCAGGCGGAGCCGATGTCTTCGCTGTCGCGCATCGCGGTGGACAATCACCGCTTCGTTTCGGTGGACGAAAACGATTCGGTCATTCTTTCCGCGCGCATTATTCCGGGCAACGAAAAAGCAATTTTTCGCATGCTGGACCACATGTTCCGCAGGCGCGCGCTGGTTTACTACGACAATTCCGCGGGCACGATTCACGTCTCGGGTCATGCCAGCCAGGAAGAACAAAAGCTTTTGTTGCAACTGGTGAAGCCGAAATATTTCATTCCGGTGCACGGCGAATACCGGCATCTTTTCAGGCACGCGGCACTGGCTCATCAGATTGGGTGCGTTTCCGGCGAAATTTTATTGCTGGAAGATGGCAAGACCATCGAGTTCACCGAAGATGGAGCGCACCGGCGTGATCCGGTAACGGCGGGACGCGTGTGCGTGGATTCCGGGTCGTTGGAAGAAATCGAAGAGGTGGTGATCCGCGACCGCAAACATCTTTCCGAGGATGGGGTGGTGGTGTCCATCATCGCTATTGATAAACACACCGGAAAAATGGAATCGCACCCGGAGATCGTGACTCGCGGATTGATGAGTGACAATGGCCAGGAATTAATTGCCGGGGCCCGCGCAGTGATTATTAATACCGTGGAGCAATCTAACGCCGAAGAAAAATCCGACTGGGGCGTCATCAAGGAAAAAATTCGCGTGGACCTGAAGCGTTACATTAATAAACACACGTCCAAGCGCCCGCTGATTTTGCCGGTGATTCTGGAAGTCTAGCGCAGCATTTTTGTAATGGCTGATTCAATTCCATCCACTCAGGAAAGTGTATCTGGCGGGCTCGCTAACGGAGTCGCGCCCGGCCTGGAGTCACAGGTTCCTGCGGGGCGCTTTGGCCAGGCTGCGTTTATTTTCATTTTTATAACGATTCTGCTGGATTTTCTGGCTCTCGGCATAGTCGCTCCAGTACTACCTAACCTGATCATTCAATTTAAAGGCGGCAATATCGCCGGCGCGGCGAGCATCACCGGATATTTCGGATTCGCATGGGCCACCATGCAATTTATTTTTTCTCCCATTTTGGGGGCATGGTCGGATCGCTATGGGCGGCGGCCGATTATTCTGATCTCCTGCGCGGGGTTGGGGTTCGACTACATTTTGATGGCCCTGGCGCCGACGCTGGGCTGGCTGTTTGTGGGCAGAGTGATTTCCGGAATTACTACTTCCAATATTTCCACGGCGTTTGCTTATGTCACGGATGTAACGCCGCCGGAGCGCCGCGCCAAACAATTCGGACTGATCAGCGCGGCATTTGGACTTGGATTCATTATTGGCCCGGCGGTGGGCGGGCTATTGGGCAACGTGCATTTGCGGCGCCCGTTCTGGATCGCTGCGGGCCTAAGCCTGGCGAATGCGATTTATGGATTTTTCATTTTGCCGGAATCGCTACCGCCGGAGCGCCGCGCGAAAAAAGCGTGGCACATGGCGAATCCGCTGGGCTCCTTGACGCTTTTGCGTTCGCATCCGGAACTTGGCGGCCTGGCCGTTGTTACGTTCCTTTATTATTTGGCGCATCAGGTACTGCCCACGATTTTCGTGCTGTATGCCGATTACCGCTACCGGTGGAGCGAGCGCACCATCGGACTTTCGCTTGCAACCGTGGGATTATCCGTGAGTCTTGCGTCGGGGCTGCTGGTCGGTCCATTTGTGAAGCGCTTCGGAGAGCGGTACAGCTTGTTGTCCGGGCTGAGCTTTGGCTTTCTGGCTTTCTTGGCATTTGCGTTGGCTTCGCGAGGATGGATGGCCTTCGCGGCAATTCCTTTAATCGCGTTGTGGGGAATTGCGGGCCCTGCGATGCAATCACTGATGTCTCAGCGGGTGGATCCTACTTCTCAGGGGAAGCTGCAAGGCGCGGTCAATAGTTTACGGGCGATTACCGGGATGATTGGGCCGTTGCTGTTTACGCAGGTTTTCGCGATGGCAATTTCGCCGCATGTGAGCGTGCACGTGCCCGGCGCACCGTATTACCTGGCGGCGTTATTGATGCTGGCTAGCGCCAGCGTGGCGTATATCGTGGGGCGTCCGGCGGTTCCGGCGACCGCCGGGCAGCCGGCCCGGGAACACTCGTAAGAGTCGCGGGCTGATATTTTCAGGTTCAACTGTCTCGCAGCCCGAAAAGCTTCAGTGTTCCGCCGAAATGCTCGCGATTCGCAAAACACTGCCTCACCGCAACCCATTGAAACTAAGTAAGTTATTTTGTGGTACTTTTGGGCTAAAGAAAGCTCAGTATTGTGTGTTTACAGCATTTCTGATATTTTTTGCGCGCACTGTGGGCTGAGCGCATGATCTGCTCGAATTGCGGCAGTTCTCGATTAAGAAGGTCGAAACGGAGTTTGGGGGAGCGAGTTTTTCTTCCCATCCTGCTGGTGCGCCCATTTCGTTGCGAAGATTGCATTTCTCGATTTTACGGATGGCTGTGGCAATCGCCGGGAAGTTCCTCAGCGGAAGCGGATGTTAAAAGCCTGGTATATCAGTCGTCCTCGGCTGCGTTGCACTCGGCCGGATACCGCAGTTTACGTCGCAGAATGATTGCTAAGGGGCTGCAACCGTTTCGTAGGTTAACGGGCAAGCCCATCGCTACCTGGCTGAGCAAGCCCCTTCCTCAAGTGCGGTCTACCAACGTCGCACTTACAGCGGACGATATAAATGCCGTCGCCTTGCAGGCTGGTTATCTAGACATTGCATCAAAACCCCAATCCGCACCTGAAATACTGGGGGTAATCCCAGAACGCAAGATCGAAGAAATTTAATTTTGACTGCGACCGGATAAATTCGGCAGCCCCCGCAAAATTGTAAAAAGACCGAAATAGATAATTAAATTAGCCGGCAGGACGATCCAGTCGAATTCTTCCATTCCGTGAACACCCTGCGGAGAAAATAACATCGCGAACATCGCGGCGACTAATCCCCCGGGCATTTGCGAAAATACCTTCCACGATTTTGACGCCAGCAATAGCGTCGGCATAAATTACGGGGCGTTCCGGTATTCCCAGCCATCCCAAGGTTGCGAGTATTATTGCCATCATGCTGGGCCAAAAATGGTGCCTTAACTTTTCCACGTTCATGGACATGTGAGAATACCTCCAAATTCGAGGCCGCGCGGGCCAACGTCGCGCACTGTTGGGAACAAACGTCGGCGCGAGAAACTTCAGGGGCTGAAGCCCAACGAATTAAGCAACTTTGTTGTCGCGGCTAAAGCCGCGACCTACAAAGCTGCAGCTACCCATACGGCCGCGAAGACGTCGTTCTTTGGCTCGTTGTTTTGAGGGAATCCACAGTTAAAAATGTCAGACGCCGGGCTTCTTGTCAGGCCTTGCCTCGATACGAGCGGGGGTATAGGCTTCTTTTCGGCGGCTCATTCGTGGGACCAATGGCTGCAGCGCGATTGCCAAATGAGACTCAGCGACAGGCGGGTTGGGCTTCACCAGCGAGACTAACCTCGGCAAGATTAAATTCATTACACATAAATATATAGGAGGTTGAAAAATGGCTACAGCAACAACCGTGATGGAACCGAATGTCAAGATTAGTGCTACCAAACTTCTAATCAATGGACAGTGGGTGAACAGTGTTTCGGGAAAAACCTTTCCGTCCATCAATCCTTCGACCGGCGAGGAGCTGGCGCGAATCGCGGAAGCAGATGCCGCTGACGTGGATAAGGCGGTGGCCGCGGCGCGCGCTGCGTTTGAAAAAGGACCGTGGCGCAAGATGACCGCTTCGCAACGCGGCAACCTGATGTACAAGCTTGCGGATTTGATCGAGAAAAATCTGGATGAGCTTGCGCAGCTCGAAGCGTTGGATAACGGAAAGCCTTACAGCGTGGCGCGCGCGGCGGACTTGCCTTTGACGATTGCATGTTATCGCTACTACGCAGGATGGGCGGACAAACTTCAGGGCAAGACCATCCCGGTGAACGGGAATTATTTCACGTACACCAAGCACGAGCCGGTTGGAGTAGTGGCGCAGATTATTCCGTGGAATTTTCCGCTGCTGATGCAGGCGTGGAAGCTGGGCCCCGCGCTGTCCACCGGCTGCACGGTGGTGATGAAGCCGGCGGAGCAGACGCCGTTGTCGGCGTTGCGCGTCGGCGAATTGGCGCTGGAAGCGGGATTCCCTCCCGGCGTTTTGAATTTGTTGCCTGGCTACGGGCCGACCGCCGGTGCGGCGCTGGCTCGCCATATGGACGTGGATAAAGTGGCGTTCACAGGATCCACGGAAGTGGGGCACCTGGTGATGAAAGCGGCGGCAGAATCCAATTTGAAGCGGGTCACCCTGGAGTTGGGCGGCAAGAGTCCGAACATCGTGTTCGCGGATGCGGACATGGATAAGGCCATCGAAGGCTCGCACTTCGCGTTGTTTTTCAATCAAGGGCAATGCTGCTGCGCGGGTTCGCGTACTTTCGTGGAAGACAAGGTCTACGACGAATTCGTGGAGCGCAGCGCGGCGCGTGCCAAGAAGCGGACGGTCGGCAATCCATTCGACAAAAATACCGAGCAGGGACCGCAGGTGGACCAGGAACAATTCACCAAGGTGATGGGCTACATCGACTCCGGCAAGCAGCAAAAAGCCAAGTTGATGGCCGGCGGCAATCGTGTGGGCGACAAGGGATTTTTCATCGAGCCCACGGTGTTCTCCGAAGTGAAAGACGACATGAAAATCGCTCAAGAAGAAATTTTTGGGCCGGTCATGTCCATCCTGCGTTTCAAGGATATTGGAGAAGTCGTGGAGCGCGCCAACAAATCGCTGTACGGACTGGCCGCGGCAGTTTGGACTCAGGACATCACTAAGGCTCACGCCATCGCGGACAACGTACGTGCGGGAACGGTTTGGGTGAACTGCTACGACGTTTTCGATGCTGCCGCGCCGTTTGGCGGATTTAAGCAATCGGGCATTGGGCGCGAGCTGGGCGAATATGGACTCGCCAACTACACGGAAGTAAAAACCGTAACGATTAAGTTGTAAGCGGGCAAGCTCTGAACGGGCCTGTGCATTAACGCGCAAGCCCGTAATCATTTCAAAGGCGCTTCGCGGTTATCATAACGACATGATTGGTGTGCTCAACGTGCGGTATTTGGCGGCGTCTTTTCTTTTTTATTTGGCGTTTAGTTGGGGCGCTGCAAGTTCGCGCGGTCAATCAGTGACGGACGGCTCGCACGCAAATGTCGGCGCTCGAACGCGCGCAGAACATTTGCGCCATGGGATCAATCTCAGCGAGTGGTTTGCTCAGGTGTACGACCCCAGAGGCTATACCAAGGAACACTTTCAGGCTTGGAACACGGCGCAAGACATCGCGCTGATTAAGGCGCTGGGATTCGATCATGTGCGCCTGAGCGTCAACCCGCAGCCGATGTTTCGGCCGCGGCAAGCGGATGAACTTCCCGCGGAATATCTCAGCGAACTCGACGCCGCGGTAAAGATGATTTTGGACGCGAATCTGGCGGTGATGATTGACATCCACCCGGATTCGGATTTCAAGGAAAAGCTGGCGAAGGAGGGGGATTTTACCGAGCAGTTCGCGGATTTCTGGCGCGGGCTGGCGCGTCATTATTCGAACCTCGATCCTAACCTGATGTTTTTTGAAATTCTGAATGAGCCGGAAGCACGCGATCCTTATCGCTGGTATGGCGTTGAATCGCGCGTGGCGGTGGCGATTCGGGAAGGCGCTCCCAATCACACCATTATTGCTACCGGGGCGCGGTATTCGGACGATGACGATCTTTTGTCCATCGAGCCGCTGCACGATTCGAATGTAATCTATGCGTTTCATTTTTACGATCCGCATGTGTTCACCCACCAGGGCGCGACCTGGGGAGAAAATTATTGGCATTTTGTGAAGGCCCTTCCCTACCCCTCGACGCCGGAAAATGTTCAGGCTTCGATTGCGGCTATTCCGGAGCCGGCGAAACGTCTGGCGGCCGCGCGTTATGGAATGGATCGCTGGAATGCGGCGCGTATGGATGAAGAATTTGACCAAGTTGCCGCGTGGGCCAAGCGCTGGAATGTGCCGGTAATCTGCAATGAGTTCGGGGTGTTCCGCAAAGAAGCGCGTCCAGAAGATCGCGCCGCGTGGATTTCTGACGTGCGCAAATCTCTGGAGAGACACGGAATTGGCTGGACGATGTGGGATTACAGCGGCGGATTTGGAGTGGTGACCAAGCCCAACGGTCAACCGATCGTTGACGAACTCACGGTAAAAGCGCTGGGCCGCACCGTACCGCACTACTGAAGTGTTGTTACGTCCATATCAGCCAGATGATTTCGACGCGCTCTACAAGCTTGATCAGAGCTGTTTTCCGCGCGGGATTGCATATTCGAAAACCACGCTGCGTTATTTTTTGGCGCTTGCGTCTGCTGAGTGTTTGCTGGCCGTAGAACATGAGGATGTCGCCGGGTTCATCTTGTGTGAACGCGATGGAGCGCTCGCGCACATCATCACACTGGATGTAGCGGAGGGCCATCGGAGGAGCGGGGTTGGCTCGTTGCTGCTAAACGCCGCGGCAAGCAACCTTATTACGCAAGGTGTGCGGACCGTGTTTCTGGAAACGGCGGTGGATAATCACGCCGCTGTAGAGTTCTGGTCACGCCACGGTTACATGAAGGAAGGTATTTTGAAGCGGTATTATTTGGGGCGCATTGATGGTTATGAAATGAGAAAGAAACTTTCGGCCGGAGAAAAATAATAACCTCCCGAACGATAACCCCATGAATTAACTTTGAATTCAACGAGCGTTAGGATCAAACCAAATTGGGAGCTTCGTGGTTATCGGCCTAGGTGTTTCTACATTACGAGACCCACCCTCCAAAAACCTGAGGGTGGGGCACCCTCCGCTCAATATAAAGATTTATTAATGTTGGCACGCTTCATTAATGAGCGCAGCGGTGAAAAACTGTCACAGTTCGGTAACGGCGTTTGTGTAAGCTAAGAGAACGTCGGAGGGTGTATTGCACGATTATTTAATGTCGGTAGTGTTGGGAATTGTCGAAGGATTGACGGAGTTTTTGCCGGTCAGCTCGACGGCGCATCTGCGCATCGCTGAATATCTGCTGAATATCAGCCTGCAAAGCGGCTACTGGAAGATGTACACCATCGTGATTCAGATTGGCGCAATCGCCACCTTGCCAATTTATTTTCGCGAGCACATCCGGCAGTTGTTTTCCACGTTCCCGCGCGGCGAACGCGGCGATCGCACGATATACACCCATCCGTTGAGCCTGGTGATGATAGCGTTCGTGATCACCGCGGGGCCCTCTTATCTACTGACCAAAGTAATCGGCAAGAATCTGGAAAGCTTGTGGGTGATGGGCACTGCGCTGGTGGTTGGCGGGGTAGTGATGTGGCTGGTGGATTGGATGAACACGAAGGCGGAAGCCGCGGGGGAAGCCGCCGGCGCGAACAGCCGCATCCATACGTGGCGCATGGATAACATGAGCCTGGGACAAGCGATGTGGATCGGCGCCTGCCAAATATTGTCGGGACTTTTTCCCGGCACTTCGCGATCGATGTCCACGATCACGGCGGGGCAAATTACGGGCATGTCTCGAGCGGCGGCCCTGGAGTTTTCTTTTTTTCTCTCCATGCCCACGATGGCGATGGCCGTGGCTTATTCCCTGTACAAGTCGATGCTGGGGAAAGATGAGAATCCGATCGGCGTAGCGCAGATCGATGCGCATCAATGGATTGTGTTGCTGATCGGGCTGGCCGTGTCGTTTGTGGTGGCGTACGGTGCGGTGGCGTGGTTTATGGGATGGGTGCGCAAGCGTGGGCTCGCACCGTTCGCGGTGTATCGAATTATCCTGGGCGCGGTGGTTTTGTACTACGCTACGCGAATCGTCGGATAAAAAACTGGGCGCTGCCTGGCGCCCCTTCTCCAAAGAAACACCTGCTATAAATGTGGTTGTTGTCTAGCGGAGCTTTGATATCATCGTGCAGTTCGGTTCCTCCTGCGGGTGCGCGATAGCGCCAACGCCCCGCGCGTCACTCAGCCTTCCCCAAATTGCTGAGGTGAAATACTTGCGTCTTCTGACTCCTACCGAAAACAAACGGCTCAACGAGCTGATCGGATTTTTGTGCGTCACCGTGTCGGTGTTAACCGCGCTGGCTTTAATTTCCTATTCCCCGCGCGATGCGGCCTGGAATGTGAGCGCCAACGGCGCTGATTCCGTCAGCACTAACAACTGGATCGGGCCCGCGGGGGCGTATGGAGCTGACCTGCTATTTCAGGTGTTTGGCTTCGCGGCGTTTTTGCTGCCCATGGCGTTGGCGGTGCTTGGGTGGCGCTGGCTGAAAAACCGCGCGATCAATTCGCAAGTTGCGACGCTGATCGGCTACGCACTTTTGTTGCTGGCGCTCCCGTCACTGCTGACACTATGGCATTTCCCGGATGTGCGCGGCACGGTGCCGCCCGGCGGAATGCTGGGCTCGTTGGTTTCGGGCGGCTTGAGGACGGGCTTCAATCCGATTGGCGCAAATCTTGTGGCGGTTGCGCTGTTGCTCACTGCGTTGTTCATGACCACCAGATTTTCGTTTTCTGGAGCTCACGCGTGGGCCAGTGGACCGAAAGGCCCGATCGGCGCCGTGGAAAAACTGGGCATTCTGCAAAAAGTCCAGGCTCGCTGGCATGCCTGGCGCGGAACGCGTGAGCAAGATCGGTTGCGCAAACGATTGGCGGAAAAACGCCTTTCGGGGGGAAAACCGGTGGCTCCGCAATCGGTGGGTAACAATTCGTCGCTGAATGAAAATTCCCGGACGATTGAGCTGGACGACGAGAGCGATGTTTTCAAATCGCGGCAGGAAGAACGTGAAGCGGAGCGCGCAGAAAAAGAAAGAGAGCGAGGGCACAAGGCGCCGATCTTTGTAGTGGACCGCGAGCCGGAAAAGCCGCCACTGCGAAAATCCGCTGCCGAGCCGAAGATCGCCAAAGGACACACCAATTACAAGTTGCCGTCGGTTTCATTGTTGCGCGAAGGGGAACGCAGCCAAAAACTTGACGAAACAGAGTTGAAAGAGCGGGCTCGCGCGATTGAAGAAAAGTGCCAGGAGTTCGATGTACAAGGGCGCGTAACGCAGATCAATCCCGGTCCGGTGGTTACCACCTTCGAATTCAAACCCGAAGCGGGCATCAAATACAGCCGCATTATTGGCCTGACCGAGGATTTGTGCCTGGCGCTGCAAGCCGAATCGATTTTGATTGAGCGCATCCCGGGCAAATCCACTATCGGAATCGAAGTTCCGAACTTGACGCGCCAAACTATCGCGCTGCGCGAAATTATCGAAGCGCCGGAGTTCATCAATTCCGCGAGCAAGCTCACTTTGGCCATGGGAAGAGACTTGCACGGAAGAATCCGCGTGACTGATCTGGCATCCATGCCGCACTTGCTGATTGCGGGTTCGACCGGCACGGGCAAGAGCGTTTTCATCAATTCGCTGATGATGTCCATTTTGTACAAGGCCAGCCCCGACGACGTAAAAATGGTGCTGGTCGATCCCAAGCGGCTGGAATTAAACCTGTACGAAAATATTCCGCACTTGATCGCGCCGGTGGTCACCGATCCGAAGATTGCGTCGAACGTTTTGCGCAACGCGACACGCGAAATGGAAAACCGGCTGAAATTGCTGGCGCAACGCGGCGTTCGCAACATAGATCAGTACAACCGCACGTTTCAGAAGCAGCAATCGCTGTCGCTGTTCGACAATGTGGAGGAGAGCGAACACAAGCCGCTTCCCTACCTGGTGATTGTGATCGACGAGTTGGCCGACCTGATGATGGTGGACACCAACAACGTGGAAGAATCCATTACCCGACTGGCGCAAATGGCGCGCGCTGTGGGGATTCATTTAATTCTGGCGACGCAGCGGCCGTCGGTGGATGTCATTACTGGACTGATTAAAGCAAACTTCCCTGCTCGGATATCTTTCCGGGTGGCCAGCAAAGTCGATTCGCGCACCATTCTGGACGCCAACGGATCGGAATCGCTGTTGGGCAAAGGCGACATGCTTTATTTGCCGGCGGGCTCGGCGCGGCTGCATCGCATTCACGGGCCGCTGGTCAGCGAAGATGAAATTGTGTCCGTTTGCGACTTTTGGCGGGAACAGGCGCAGGCGAAATACAACGAACAATTGTTGGAAGCGCCGAAGGATGAGAATGGCAAAGTTGTAGAAGCGGGCGGCGAGCCCGAAACAGCGGAAGCCGCGGCTGACGATGTGGATGACGATCTGTATCAGGACGCCATTCGGGTGGTGTGCGACGCCGGGCGCGCATCGACTTCGACGCTGCAGCGCCGGCTGCGCATCGGCTACGGCCGCGCGGCGCGGCTGATCGATCTCATGGAAAAAGACGGCATCGTGGGCCCGCCGGAAGGCACCAAGCCGCGAGAAGTTTTAAAGAATCGCAACTGGATGCAGGAATTCGACGACTCCGCGCAAGAATAATTAACTGGCCGCAGGATAATTAATCTTGATGGATAATTTGACACGCACACTGCGCGTCTCTAGAATTTGTTCAGTGCCGGGGTAGCTCAGTGGTAGAGCGCCGCCCTGAAAAGGCGGGCGTAGCCAGTTCGATTCTGGCCCCCGGCACCACCGATACTGCCACGCCCTAGCAATTGCCAACTTCCTGAGGCCACGTAGTGATCGCCGCTCGGAGTCATCGTGATTTTATCGACATGCTTAGCGAGTTCGGCACGCACTTGGGCGGTGTCAGAATTTAAGATGCCGCGAATTTCCTTCATTCGAGTCTCGACGAGCATTCGTATGTTACGTAGCTTCGCCTGTAGGGCGTCTGGTCGTGCTTCGAGCAGCTTCCCTGTTATTTCGCCAATCTGGCGCTCGCGATCCACAAGGGCGCCCCTGATTCCAGGTGAGCAGTCGCCTTGCGCCACGAAGTTGGCCAGGTTTCGTATCTCCCGTTCTAACTCCTCCTTGCGTCGACGCATTTGCTCCAGCTCGCCGCCGAGGTTCTCCATGGCGGTCGTAAATTCGTGCTCAAATTTCTCGAGGATGTAATCGATGACTTCCGGCCGCATTACCTGATTCTGCAAGCCCCCCAGCAATCTCTCCTCAAGCACCTTCCGGAAGACGCGCGTACCGTTGCGACAGACAACAGCACCTCGAAAGGTGTTCTGCGGGCACCCGTACACAACGTCTGTTCTCCCACGCCACCGTCCAGAGACGATACTTATATTTGCGCCGCACTCGCTGCACTTCAGTAACCCGGAGAATAGATACGGCGAACTAATCGAGCGGCCCTGCATGCCACCCTTTTTCCCAATTTCGCCATAGAGCTCCTTGACCGTCCGAATTCGAGACTGAACTGCGTTCCATAGTTCTTCCGACACAATCCGCTGCTCGGTAATCTCCCGGACGACCCACTTGTCTGGGGACGTTCGTTTGTAGATGCGCTTTCCGGATCGTGAGCGCACTTTGACTGTTTTTCCCCAAACGACGTTACCCCGATAGCGCTCGTTTCTAAGAATTGTGCGGATCGACGATGGGCACCAAGATTGCGAGATCCTTCCTTTCTGGGGTTGTGGGGATATGACGCGCTCTGCATTTAGCTGTTTTGCGATCTTTTGAAGACTGAGGCCGCCCGCATACAAACTGAAAATCCTGGTAACGATCGCCGATTGATCTTCCCGCACTTCGAGTCGAACACCGGTTATCAGTGGCCGCCCGTGCTGGTCAACCCGAGTCGGGTCTTCGATGGGCACGTTCCGGTATCCAAAACATCTCCCGCCGGTGTGCAGCCCGTTTAGCGCTTTCCCCTGGACGCCGCGGTGGACTTTTTTACCTAGCTCTTTGAGGTAAAGACTGTCGACAATCCCGTGTGTAGCAAGCAAAACTTCTGCCTGCTCAGAGTCGGTGTCTATACCTTGGCTGACGAACACAAGTCGAACGTTCGCAAAACGGAGGTCGTCGTGAATAGCAAAGGAGTCCCTAAGTGTTCGGCTTAGGCGTGAGGTGTCGTCGATAAGGACAGCGTCAAATGGATGCGCTGAACTGACCGCGGCCGCGAGCATTTTGCGCAGCCCTAACCGGTCATCTGTTGCCCCGGAAATCGCCTCGTCGGCATAAATGTGGCAGTCAAGAACAGCCCACCCATGAAGCGACGCGTACTCCCGACATTTCCTGACCTGATCGTCGATGCTTAACGGACTTTGCTTCTCGCTGGAGAATCGTGCGTAGATAGCGCAGCGGAGTTGATTCATTGAATCCTCTCGGCCGAAAGCCCCTTGGACGTCTCGGACTGTGGCACACCTGTGAGGGGTTCAGCAATATGAATTCCAGTTTGGCGCTCCGCAATGTACTCACGCACGAGAACGGGTACGATCACGCGATCAATAAAATCTCTGAGATCGGGATCAATCTTGGCGCCTAGCCGCTCGAGTTTCTTCTTTCGCTCAGTCGCTGTCACCCATACGTCCGTTTCTCCTCCTTTTTTTGATACTTATTCTGCCCCTTCAAAAACACATGTTTCTGGAACGACGTTTCCGTCCTCGCTGCCACCATAAATTCAATGGCTTGCGGCTGCCCGGCCACGAGGGTTTTTGGAACGCCCGCTACTGAACCAACTCTGTCGCAATCTTTGGCCAACTGCCAAGAACCGGAGTTCGGTAACCCAGCATGGCGGCGTACACAAACTGCGGCCGTTTGACACGGATCTGAAAACCGCCGGCGCGCGATTCAGAGAGAACAAATCCAGTTCGTTGCAATTTCTTTCTCCAACGCGTTGCCGTGTGCACCGAAACGCCTAGATACACCGCTACCTCCTGATCGCTAAGTGGCTCCCCGTTCATCACAAGAAACCAGGGATTCACTTCCTGATCACAGGCAGCCCAGTACAAAGTGAGTAGCCAAACGGCTGGACCAATCTCTCGATATTTCCGGAAAAGCTCCTCTGCACCATTCATACCCGCGCCTCCTCGTAAGATCCCGACGGCAGCTCAAACGCACGCTCCTTTGCGCGTAAACGATTCCGATGGTCTACAAAATCGGGAGGGTAGTAACAGTTTTGTGATCGCCGACTCTCGCAAAGATCAATCACTTTTGAACAAAGGTTTCCCGGCAACACATCGGCTTCTCGTTGTGCCTCGCATACATCAACGACGGCATCTACAAAACCGCACGTGAGCAGCGGATTTGTCAGATCGACGTCGTACTGCAACATCGCGAACGCCTCCCGTTCATCCCTTCCAAAAGGTGATTCCAAACCCTTCATCCTGCAGCATTCGATCAATCTGAGGTACGATTCGCCGGACACGCGAATTTTGGCGGTGAGGCGTTCGGCGAGCTTTTGCCTCTTCTCCGAAGGAGAAAAAACTCTTTTAGAAGACAATCGCTGTTCGGCGTCAAACCGACGCCGTACGGCGTCATGTTCTACTCTTCTTTCTTCTATGACTTCTATTGACTTCTTAGGAGCCTGCAAACCATTTTGACTCTGTGAGTTAAGCTGGTTGCTGTGGACACTGCTATGGACACCCTTGTCCACTGCTCTGTCCACACCACTGTCCACACCAACATCGTCGCTGTGGACACCGGCGTCCACAGCAGAATTGGTTTGCTTGGCATCGAACTTCAATATTTTGATCGTTGTAAGCTCGTGCTGATTTGCCGCGAATTTAACGTCGATATAGGTGCCGTTCAACTCAGCGATCGTACGCTGAATCATTCGCGTTCCCCAACCAAGGGCACTTGCAATTGTGTGGTAATCAGTCTCGACGCATCCGCGATTTGGACCGGACCAACCGGCGGAGAGATGACACCACAGGTAAAATTTCGCTCCGTTGCTCGACATTTTTGCCTGGTGTAGATGCTCTTTGAGACCCCTGCGGATTTGCACGAATCCAGGACCGCGCTTTTCTCTTGACGCCATGGGCGCCGATACTTTATTGTCTGACATCAGAATCGATCTCCAATGTTTCCGCCCCGCGCTTCCAACGCGGGGCTTTATTTTTTAGTGCCCGAGAGCTGGGTAGATAGGCTCATACTCAGTTTGCTGTTTACCGGTCTCAACAAATCTGGGTTCATCCAGCAGGATGTAACAAAGACCGTCCACAAGATGCCTTCGTTTTTCGACTGGCATTTGCGGATCGTTTTTGTCGACTACATTCCCGCGCCATTCCGCAAAACGTAAGTGCCTGATTTGGTAAACCAACTCGTCGTTATCGTCCATCACCGTGAGAAGGGGCCTCATTTTTTCTTTGTCGCCGACACTGTATGGTTTGAGTTTCAGGGCTTCGTTGATCAGCTCGAAACCGCTCATATCGCGATTCTTCTTTGCGGGCCGGAAATACAGTCCGACCTCGCGGTAGGCATCAAAGTAAGAGTGCTCTTCACTGGCGTTCATGCTTCGGCCAGCCACGTCCATCAGCATGTAACGCGGCTCAAATCCCAAGTGGTGGTGAATCAGTTTTAGCTTTTCAGCGTAGTCTTTAACCGTGAGTCTGGGGTCGCCGGCTTGAGGTTGTTTCGGCCACCAAGCGAAGGGGACTACCATCTCACCTTCTCGGTTCACTGCAAGCCAGACGAAAGCATGCGGAGTCCGCGGATGCGGATCGCACGCCATCCACATCGTCCATTCGTGAGGTTCCAACTTACGATAGGGAACAACGTGCGTGCTATCGTCCCACTCAGGAAAAACTAGTTGGCCGCTAAGGGCTCCGTAATCGATCTCGAACTCTTGCGCCCAACGGGCCGCCGACATGCCCTTCCGCGCTTCGTTGTACCAAACCTTTCCCACCTGAGTCGCTGGGTCTTTGTCCGGATCCGCAGTGTAATGAAGGCGCAGAATGTTGAAGCCAAGTTTCGTGCGGCGCCGTGATATCCCCTTCATGCAACGCGGTCCTCCGCTAACTCCTCAAAAAATCCGGGAGACGCAGAGGAAACAATATCCAGGCGGCCACCGCCGGAGAGCATTGGTTTGGCGGCGCCGATCAAGGATTCCAAGTCGGTTTGAAATGCCCCTTCGTCGATGAAAAGTGCCGAACCAACGTGTTGGCGGATGATGTCTGGGCCCTGGGCAATTCCCCACAACTCGCTGTAGGGCAGAACAATCTCGCCGCCAGGACGATAAAACTTCAAATGGCAGAATGAATATTCCGCTGGAAACACCGCGCGCAAGAAGACCGGTTGATTGCCCCAAATGGTAAAACACCTTTGGATCAATCGGTCTGAATCCTCCTCCTTTTTGGAGGATAGAAAGTTCAGTCTGTTGGTGTGGAACTGTGCGTCCCACAGGTAAAGACTGCAGAGCACCCAGCTGCACATCATCTGACGCGATTTTTCTATGAGATTCATTTTCCCGCGGAGCCAGAACCGGATGAGTTCCCGTATGTACTCTTTATCCGGGAACGGCTTGGCAGTCACCGTAGGGTCGTGCTCATCCCGCGTCTTTGCATACTTGAAAAGCCAGTACTCCGCGTCAGCCGCGCACCGGCGGCGCTCTTTTTCTTCCAGGGCAGCGTGCAGTTCAAGTTTTTGCTGGCGATTCATCCGCTCCAAGCAAAGCGGTGATGGCACTATCGAGTTCTTCGTCGCTGGCATGATTTAAATCCAAATTTAGGTTTCCACTTACCTGAAGCTTCTGTGCCGTGAATGCGCCCATCAATCGCCCCCAGACATCAACGGCGCGGAGCCGGATATCCAAGGCTTCGACCTCTCGCGTATCCAGAACTATTCCCTGATTAGCAAAGAATTTGGTTTCCTTGGCTTCGAGGAGCGGCCGTAAGCATTTGTCAGCGACGTATTCGATCGTTAGACCTAGTCTTTCAAGGACTTCTGGTGCCCTCTCGCTGATGCTCTTAAGCGCTCTGTGGGCGTCCTGTCGATACGCGTAGCCGGCTTTTTCCCCTGCCTCAGCAACGGAGGTGGACATTGGAATCTCTTTGAGGAGCCTGGCTTGTTTGAGCGTCAATGTCGTTTTGGAGGACTTGGTAGACTTTTTAGATTTCACGCAACACCTCTCGCTATTTTGGGTCGTCGAATCGGGGAAGCACACCACTCCGCTGTTCCTTAATGGCCATTACTGGCTTGATCCGACCCTTGGTGTTTCAGTTAAGCCAACCGGATGGACACTCGAAATAGCTGATTTTGTTAATCTTGCCTTTTTTAGCAACTAGTTCAATAAAGCGCTGGTTAACCACTTGGCAGATTCTTTTGAGACTTCGACTTGCCGATTGATCACCGCGATATTCTTCTAAGAGTATCGAGTCCACAACGAGGTTTTTACCGCTGTCAGAAACTTTGATTAGCCCAATGGGCTGCCCACCGCCCTTTATAAGGCAGTCGAGCATCTCTTTTCGGCGGTCGTCGTAGTTCCAGACCACGGCCCCCATCCGCTCGTTTTCACTGGGCCCCGGACGAACGGCGATTGCCACAATAAGTTCGCCCGGCGTTATTGCATCAAATTCAGACATCACCAGATCCTGCAGTGCAATTAGCTCTAAACTCGTCACGTTCTACCTCCCGTTGAACAAAAATCTCTTTGATACCTTGGCCGATGCGCCGAGAATGCAGTACGTCCACTGCTTCACCGTCTGCGAGCTTGACATTCGAGGTAACAACGGCGGTGACCGCTAACTCGTCTTCGACTACAACGATTGCTTGTCGCTCTGGTTTTCGGTAAGCGTACACCGGGCCGGCAACATTCGGGTCGTTCCGTTTGCACACCTGATACATGACCTGAAAAATTGAATGGGTCATTTTTTCTCCTTCCGGAAGCGCGCAACGGCTCTAGTGGCGTCGTGTTGGCTTAATAGTGGAAATCGGTCCATCAGGAGACCAATAACAAATCCAGCGCGGGCTAATTCGGGATCACGGCGTAATTCCCGCACTGCCAATTCTGTTTGCTCCGCATGCTGTTTATCCTTGGATTCCTGGCATGCGTCTTCGAAGCTTTGCCCCGTTGGGACATTGCTCCCGACAATCTCATCGAGCGTCTGCTGATCTCGTGCGGCTTGTTCTCTTTGAAGCTGTTCAAGAATTCCCATCTTCGTCTCCTCCGACTTTTGGACTTAACTGCATTTATAAACTTTATAAATCGCTCTGGACGCCATGCCCGCGCATACCTTTAGTGGACCTTGGCGGACATTGGCTTGGCGCTCTCAGGCTCCTTCTTGTCGATGCTTTGCACTTCTTTTTTGTAATTGTCCCGAATCACTGCAATGCTCTCCGCGACCATTCCGATGGTCCCAAGCATGACCATTACGACATGCGTCAACACCGCAAGCGAGAGTGCGCATGACGCCATGGCCCAACGACTACCCCAGATTACTGAGACGAAGGCCATAAGCACCGCCAACCAGACGAGACCGGCAAGGACCGCCCTCTGGTATAGGAGCCTCTCAATCGCTTTCAGTTTCTCTGACAACTTTGCTCTCATATTCAGCCTCTTTTTTTCGTACTCACCTTGCCGGTACGCCGGTGGGTGCCGTCCGCGGGATAGACGCCGAACGCTGCAATCGCTTGTTTAAAACTGCATCGATTGTTTGTTCGTGAGCATCTTTTTCCGCATCGCGAATTGTCGATTCCGCTTCTTGGAGTTTGTCCTCGTTTGTCATGGCCTTGTATTCCGCGCTGGAGAACAGCTTGCCTAGGTAGGCTTGCAGGTACTGGCCGCGCATCCTTTGAGCGGCGTCTCGTTCGTCTCGTGTGAGGTTTATTTTCACATCGTCCACGGTGACCGTTTTTCCGACGAACCCAATGTTTCTCAGCCCAAGACCGCTTAGTCGATCAAGTTCTTTATCGACGGGACCGCGCGGCCTGGCGTCAGCAAACCCTCCCGGAAATAGTGATGCGAACCCGCTGGAACCTTCCTTTGTGGATGGGCGCCCAAGCGCATCAAGCTTCGGCGGAATACTCTTACTCACCACCGGTAGTCCGGAGAGGATGCGCTCGTACATGCCGTTTGGATTGCGCACCGTTGGATCAAGCGCGTCGTTGAGGGTGCGATCTGCAGATTCCAGGGGAACAAAACCTCCAACGATGCCAGTAGCGAACCTGCTTGCCGAGTGCGCTGGATCACTCAACGCATCGACAAGGTTTTTCATACCGGCGAGGAACGATTCTCCGAGTAAGGCTTGGCCCATCGCGGCGCCGGCGGCAATCAATTGGTCAGGTACAGGCTGATCACCGGTTTTTTCCATGCGGTCGTGCCAGCCCGCAACAGCCGCGGCGTTCAGAGCCAGCGGCCCGAGAATCTTGTAAGACACCCAGCTATTTCCGATCTTCATTGAAAATGGTTGTTTGCCAGAGCGGTAGAACTCATCCCGTTCGGCTGGTGCCGATGGAGGCGCACCGGTCAAACTCTTCTTGGCCGCCAGATACGCAAACAGCCCCATAATTGCCGTGCCGATCAACGCGCGCGCCGCGATTCCGCTGGCTTCCTTGTTTTTCCAAACCTTAGGGTCAGAGAGCCGTACCGCACCAAGGGGGGAGTAACGAAAGGCATGCTTCGTGAGGTTGTAGGGGATCTGGATGAAGGGAATAACAAATTTCATTGGGCGCAATCCACCGATAAGAGGGAAACTCGGTGAGATTTGTACCTTGTCGCGCATCGTTGTCAGAATTCGGGAGAGCGCGTCGGGCGCTTCGGTATAGGTTTGCAAGTGCGCCTGATTCATTGCCGCATCCACCATCTCGGCGGTCGGGTGCTGAATGAGTGCTGCAGCACGATTTTTGAATGCTTCCCCCCTGAGTCGTTCTTTTAACGCCTGGCGGACGGCGCCAGCGTGTATCTCCCCCTGAAAAGCCATCACCTGAAAGAATTTCGTAACGCTCTGAAGTGTGCGCCCCGGTAAGTTCCAAGGATTTTTCGCGCCACCAGGAAATTCATAGCGGTACGGCATTTCAAAGTTTGTGGATTCATCCTTGTCGAATCCGTGAGACATGATGAATGCGGCCTTGCGTAATCCCTCCGGTATCGCGGAGACCGCTGCTATAGCGGATATTGGAGCCTCACGCAGATAGTGTTCGCGTGGTCGGCCGGTAATCGTCGCCAGGATTGGGTCAAGCGCCCCCTCAACGCCCTTCTTGGCGACTTCGAGTATTGCGAGCGTGACGTCACCCAGGCCCTTCTTGATCGGGGTACGTGGGCTCGATAGCACATTCGTAATCCAATACGCCTCAATTTTCTGGATCGTTGTCCACTGCTTTTGCGAGCGTAGGAAGTTGTTCAGCGCTACGGGGTCATTCTCTGGAATCTGTGAGAGTCGGTGCGCCGCCTCCGCACTCAACTCCATTCCACCGAGGGCCTCAAGCACTTTTTCGTGGTTTGATCGGTTCTCGCCCTTAAGGGCGTTGGCGATGATGCGTTGCTGTGAAAGTGCGCGGCCGGCTTCGGCCAGGGCTCCGCTGACAGCCTTCTGGATGCCGGCCTGCTTTTGTAGTTCCTCTTGGAAGTGCAGGAAGTTTTCTACCGATGGGTGTTCCTCGGCAAACTTCGCGGCCACGCGCACCATGCGGCCTTGCTCAATCAGCATTCCTCGAGCGGCCAGTAATTCCTCGGCATTCAGCGAATGCCCCGCCCTCATGTTCTTGAGGTCACGTTCCGTGAACATGCCCTCTTCAACCAATTTAGCTGCAGCATCTTTGGTGTTCTGGAAGGTCTGCTTGCCGCGGCGTTGTTCGTCAAACTCCGAACCGCGCTCTTTCGCCATCCGGCGAATCTCGTTGATCACATCTTCCGGCGCATTGAGTTTGTCGAGGCGGATGTTGCCTGCGCCCTCTTTTCTAGCCGGTTCTGTCGGTACTCCGCTTTTAGGTGTGCTTGGCGCTGGAGTTGAGCCTTTCACGGGCTCAGATTTCGAGACGGCTTTACGAGATAGCGCCCGCCGTGCTTTGCCAAGCAGCGACGGAATGCCGAATAGCAATGTGTCGATGGTTCCAAAACCAGCCTCGGCCGAGCGTCTCTTGGCTTGGTATGTCTTGAAGTCCCTTTGAATCGATGAGAAGGTCTTGGGGTCGCCGATATGTTCTTCCGCGAAATCCATTAGCTGGCGCGCATTGTGATAACGCCCTTCCGCCAGCCCTTCCAATTGATCTGCAAGCGCGGGATCGATCGCGCGGACCTTCGCAGCCGTCGCGAGGAGTCTGGATTCCTTTCCGGCCACCGCCGCCTTCGCGTCGGCTTCTGGTGAGGAGTTATAAAGTTTATAAGTCAGCGCATCGTGGTTTTGTATCGCAGACTTCAGCAGTTCAGCGTACTTTTCGGAGAAGTTCGGTCCCGCCCCCAGCTCATTAATCGCAAGCTGCCTGAGCTTCTCAATATTCTCAGGAGGGAATCCGCGATCCTTGATTGCTTGCTCCGCAGCGCGAACTCGACTCTCCCATGTCAGTGCCCCGCGATCAATCGGCAGTTCTTGTGACGTCATCCTGCGAAGCAACGCCCTGTAAGTGTCTTCATGCAAGCCGGGCGTTTCATGCTGCTCGCGCAAATCCATTACAGTCCTACGTAATGCGGGGATGTCTTCTTGATTATACTTTCCGCTGTCTACCAGTTTTTTCTCTAGGTCGAAAATCTCTCTACCTGCACCTGCCCCGCCAGTGGTTACAGTGCTTCCATCGGGCCGGACTTCTTTGGTGCTCTGACTGAAAGGTGTTGCCACCTTGGCGGATTCGGCTCGGGCTGCGTCGATGAGTCGGTAGAATTTGTGGGAGTCTGCCACATTGGGCACCTTTTCTGAGACATATTTTTCGAGCGACTCTATTCCGCGCTCATCCCCACCAGCCAATTGAGTCAAGACCTTTGAAAGTTCAGGATCGCGAGACGCCACTTGTGCGGACAGGTCTTTTAACTGCGGGGAGTACTGAGAAACAACATCGGCACCAGAACCATTAAATACCTCGGGTTGCCGGCCTGCGTCGGAGCTTCCAAAGAGCGGGGACTTGCTCTGCCCCTGAATCGACTGCAGGATTCTATCCAATGGCTCGCTCTCGGGTGCTGGTGTCTCGCGAGACGCCAGCGTTTGCGGGGCTTTCGCCACTGAACCAGAGGAAACACCCAAGCGTTCTTTTACGACGCGTTCAGGGTCTTCCACCGAGATTTTGGCATCTGGGAATTGTCGAGCTAATACGGCACTCTGTTCCGCCAATGCTTGTGCGTCCGTGCCGTCTGCCAAAGCAGCTTTAATTTCCTTGCCATTTTCATCACGCGCGACGATAGCGGAAGGCTGCCCTCCGGAGAACGCTTGCGCCTTATCCTGTGTGTAGCCAAGAAGCTTTCCAAAGTTTTGTTCATCGACGGATCTCCTGATTGAATCTGCTGACACATCCGACGAGTGGTAATAAACGCCCGCGCCGGGCTGGTCGCCAGCCACGATCGTGACTTCGCTGTTCTCGGGCGGTGGCGGAATGGATTCGTGGCCTTTTGGGAAATAAACGACGGGATTACTTCCATTTGCCAAAGCGTCAGTCTGTGCTTTCAACGTTTCAAGAGACTCGGGTGCAAGCGGCTCTTCCTCGGGTCCGATGTGACCTTCGGGTGTTCCGCCTCCTAGCTTCGGCTGCTCTGGTGGTGTAGAAGCCCGCTCAGGAGCTTGCGGAGTGCGCTTCGCGGAGACTTCGCCCTCTTTGGCGAATTGATCCATCGCCATTTTGGCGGTTTGGCCCTTAATGCCCTGGTCAATACCGCCAGCCTGATGTATCCCAACTTCTCCCGCGGTTGCTAGTGCGACCTGCGCTAGCCCCGAGAGCACGCGCGGATAATCTTTATTCTGAACGCCTTCTGAAATGTCGTCGGCGCCTTGCAATCCAAACGTGCCAGTAGCTGCTCGACCAGCGAGAGCGCCAGCTTTTACTACCTGCTGTGATTTTGCGGCGGCTTGAATTGCAGCGTTGATCTTGGCCTGCTGCTCAAGTAAGTCGGCGGCTGTGGCACCGCTCTTACGCATTGCCTGATACTCTTGCGCTAGACGGAGTGCATCTGCGCCTGCACTGCCCGCACGAGAAAGAGCCTCCGCAGCCACTACTCCAGTTCCAGCCGACGCCAAACCAATTGGCGAAAGGAACATATCGTTCAGCGTCGAAACGGCGTCCGAAGCCGCGCCGGCAGCAAACGCCTCAGTTTGTGTCTTGGCAATATTCGGATCGCCAAGATAATCCTCGACGTTCTTTTTTACGGTGCTCAATGGAACTGTCTCTAAATGCAGTTTCCCGGTGGGATCGCGTTCAATGCCGGATGGAATGGGGAGATTTCTAAAACCGGTGCTGAGAAAGTCTGTCGCATTAGCCTGCTCCTGCCCAACGTTGGCCAGGTCTTGCTTCGAGACACCCGCGGCGCCTCTGGCCGCAACTCCGGCCTGTATTGATTGCGCGAGTGTTGGCTCTGGTACCGGTGGCGCGGGTGGTGGAACGGGCGCCGTCGGAGGCATATACCGACCCGTGAAAATGTTTACGGGTACCTGCGTAGCATCGACGGTTTGCAAGGTGGGATTTTGTGGAGGGGCTAGATTGATACCGGGCGCAGTAACCTTCGCCGCTTGTTGTGTCAGCGGTATGGACGGTACTTGCGGTTGAGCATAAAGATTCTGGAACGTTGGCGGAGGGCCAACGGACGGCTTTGGAGAACTTTGAATGGTTTTTAAAATTGTGTTGATCGGCGCAGATTTAGCAGGAGCATTCGGTGCGGATGAGTCGTCGTCCTCGTCCGCGAGCGCGGTCCCACCACCCTGAATTGCTCGTAATATTTTGTCTACGTCGGCCATGGGATTTAATCGTTGTCGTCGTCAAGAACGGAACTGTTTTCCGTGTTCTGCTTCGATAGCTGCTGAACCTGGTCAGGGGTCAATCTTTGTCTTCCGGTCTTCCCCGGCTTTACCCGGTCACGGATGCTCTTACGAACTAAAGGCAGGATTGAGGTCAAATGCTTGTCCGCTGCAGGGTCTCCAGTTTTCAGACTGTTAACGTAGTTGATCGCCTTGTCTGGGTCGCCACCAAATTTATCCATCGCTGCCGCAGCAACCTGTTCCGCATCAGAACCCGTTTGCTCCCGATCCGCACGAGTTATATCCGCTTCTCTCGGTGCCGGTGCGCGACTGGCAATGTTTTGCTTAAGTGGTTGGCCGAATGTTGGACTTTGCGGATTCTCGTCAATCAGACTGTCTGACTCGGATCCGCTCGCTCCACGGTTCGTAACTTTGAGGGGCTTTGGGTTCTTCGCGTTAATTGTCCCTGGAGGCATGAGGGGAACGCCGGGAGTTGTCGTCGGTATGCTCCGAATCATGCTAGGACTGGCAGTTGCTCCGCCGAACTGTCCGGAGCCAACAGGATTCGTTCCGACTGGAATTGCCGTTGTAGTCGGCGTGGATGTGCCTGGTGCGGTGAGTGGCACGGCAGTTCCGTTGCTCCCGTTGGCCACCATGTAACCTTGCGTTGTAGGAATGATATTGGTTTTGTCGGCTTTAGCAGGTTTGCGACCAACCGTTTCCCAGTTTCCGTTCTGAGGATTACGCGCCTGCACCAACAGACTGTCTGGATCGTCAGGATCCTGCACTTCTGCTAATCGGGAGTTCACAAACTCGGGCTGGTTGATAACGTGCTGCGTTCGCGCGGCGTCCAGCATGATTTCCGCGTTCTTCTGCTGGTTGGCAGTCTGTTGATTCGCTAGTTGCTGCATCTGCAGTTGTCGCTGCATTTGCAGTTGCCGCTGCTGATTGTAAAAATCCGTCGCCGCGCCAAACCCGCCGCCTGGATGGCCCTTACCGGTCAACCCACCAATTGCCGCGCCTTCTGCGAGGGGGGCGACGAAACTCAGTAACTTCCCGAACTTTGTTGGCGCGTTTACCGATGCAGTTGCAGGGTTGGCCGCGGACTCTGCCTGAATCGCGGAGCTAAGTGGGTCGCCGTTTACCGGGCCCGCGCCGGCTGTGCCACCGCCGGGCAGTGGGCTACCTGGCTGAGTTAGGGGTTGGGGTGTTGTGCTTTGCGTTTGGCACATGAAACTCCTCGCTCTCGAAAGAGCTCGCTGAATTGATTAATCGTAGTCGGCTGGACTGGACACACCCTTGCCGTTAAATTGTGAGGTCTGCGGAACTGCTCGCCACTACGGACTTGGGTCCAGCAGCTAAAGGATTTTTCGGTCCCGGAATTAGCAACACCGCGAATAACCAATCGGCATCCGCCTGAAGCGCTTCCGTAATGCGCGCGCGCTCAAGGGGTGTTGGTTCGATCCAGCCTCGGCAAATACGATTGATTTTTATTGGGTGCAAGCGAACTTCACGCGCGAATGCGATCTGACTACCAAACCGGACCTTGATTGCTGCTTCTAGATTCGCCCTCAAAATACCCTCTTGAAAATTTCTTCGTCTCGACAGCAATAAAAAAGCCGCCCGGCCTGACGACCAGACGGCTTTGGGAATGTTTTTACGAACCGGAGAAGCTTGCGCTTCCCTCACTTATACGCAACATGAATAGAATGCACGATTATTACCACCACGCTAAATGCGTCTAATCTTCTGATTCCAGAGGCTTTTAACGTTTCCTCGGTATAACGACAGTCACGAAAGAACCCATGTCACGAAACTCCCTCGGAGGATTCAGACGTGCAAACCATGCACAAATTAATTTTCGGTGATCAACTCGCAGGTGATCTGTGGCATCGCTCGTGGACTGCATGACATCATCGCAGACCTTACAGGTGAGGGTTAATGATG
Organism: Verrucomicrobiia bacterium; assembly: GCA_035482155.1. Lineage (GTDB taxonomy): Bacteria > Acidobacteriota > Terriglobia > Acidiferrales > UBA7541 > Acidiferrum. The sequence continues at coordinate 162,267 of DATHRB010000036.1, forward strand.
GGGACGGTTGTTGGACGACAACGTTTGAAACTTGTCTAGAAACCCAATGCGCCGAAGGGTTAACTGTCGGCGACACGAAATACTCTCCGACCATCTTGCTCAACTCGTTCTCCGCAAACAGGCGCCGATTGGCGTTCTCATCACCGATCTGCAGTCCGCCTACATGGACTTTGTGGGATTTGCCGTCATCGGTCGCAGGGCGGGGACTCACTCTTTTACCGCCACCGGTCGTAGGAGACAAACCCTCATCTACGTTTGCGCTAAACCGGTCGAGTTCATATTTACCCCACCCACCAGATACGGCTTCCTCGCGAGACTTTCCGTGTGCATCGCCAACCCTTAATGCTTCCTGAATGCACCGCCGCCTGACTTGTCGCTCGGCCGCTGTCATCGGTTCCACATTAACCAATGGTCGTCCTGGTTTCCTGACCCTTGCAATCATGCCTTGCAGCACAATTTTTGCCTCTGCTTCAATCTCATGCATTGGTACGGGTGGCTTCTGGGTAGTCTTCGACGCGCCCAATCCGAGTGGTCTCTTTGGGGGCGCTGGCCGTTGGTAAGGTCCAATCTGAATTCGCATACATCCTCCGGTTCTTGAAGCGCGCGCTTTCCCGGCGCACGAAGCAATGTCTCACAATTTCCTTGACAGCATTTCGGTATTATAGTACATGTATATGCGTAATGCAAACCTTTTCGACAAATGAAGTCGCCAAGAGGATCGGCGTTCACAGACTCACTCTGCAGCGGTGGCTCAACGGTGGGTTTATAAAACCATCCATTGAGGTTCCGATGGACGGGCGCATCATGTGGCGCTGGACAAAGGCAGATGTGGAAAAGGCTCGCAGATTCAAAGGAACACAGAAGACAGGCCCGAAACCAAAATCAAAGCGTTAGAAAAATAAAACGCGCCGAGCCAGGCTGCAATCCTGACACGGCGCTAACCGAAGTCGCCTAATAAGGAGGCAACTGATGGCTACGCATAGTGTATTACACAGAGTCAATAGCCCCGGCTTTACAAACGTCGTACCGATCAAATCCGCATCAGTTTCGCAAACAATCACCCAGCTGGAAATTGGCTTAATTCTGGAATTGCGTCGGCGGGCAGAACAACTCCAGCAGCAGGTCGACGAAGCGGAGCAGTCTGTCCGCGCGCGCTTGGAAGCTGGCGCCGGTGTCGAGCCTGGCCAACAATCGGCCTCTCTAAAAGAAAATCTCCGTCGCAACGTCGCATGGCGGGAAGTCTCCGAGCGGCTCGCTGATCGCCTTTACGGTCGTGATGCGGGCCGCGGTTACTGCGAGCGGGTGCTGCATTCAACGAAGCCAACGCGGACTGTATCCCTCGCAATTCTCTAGTCGTTGAGCCGAAACGGGCAGGGTAATTCCCTGCTCGTCCGCCCGCGATTAGTGAACCTGCCCTGCGGGTGCCGATGAGGCTAGGGCAGGAAAAGGAGATTACGGAGATGGAAAACGCGAGAGCAAAGGAAGTTCGGGAGTATATGCAGGAACAGCGGTTAAAGGATCCAGGGTCGATCTTTCTGGATCGTGCGGCAAAAGCGACTTTGGTCGATTTGCTGGACGCGATTGAGGCTTGGTTAAACGCTCTCGATACCGCCGACGACTGTTCTTATGACAATCCGTTAAGCCTCGCTGTAGAAGCGATGAAGATGACGCTGCGTCGTCACGTAACAGGCGTACAGGAATCGGGCCTTCTGGACGCTGCTCTGATCGACACCACTCACCCGCGTTTCGCCAGCGTCCTCGCCGCAATTCGCGCTGGGTTTAGCGTAGACTGCGCCATCGAAGAACAACCGGTCGCCGGTCAAAACGGCCCGCGCCTCATTAAATAGCGCAGGTAAGGCCGAAACCCCAGGGATAATCCTCCGGGGTCGCGCCGTGAATGCGGCGCCTGATGATGGCCATCGAAAGGAATGTGCTATGAAGCGAAGGTCAAGACGGATGCGTAGGGCCTTGAGATCAATTGCATTTCATGAATCTGGTCATGCTATAGCGGCTTGGTGTCTCGGGGTGCGTATTAAAAAACTAACCATCGTGTCGAGCGCTGGCAGCCTAGGGCACTTCCATCACGGGAAAATCCATCACCCCCGGGGGCCGGAGTTTGACATGGACAACGACCGAATGCGGGCCCGCATGGAAAAGAGCATCAAGATAAGTCTGGCTGGCGGGCTTGCACAGCGTAAGGCCGCTCTGGGAAGTTACCAGCTATCTCAGTGGCGATATGACTACGAACAAGCGGTCAACGCTGCAATGTACTGTTGCGGATCGGCTAGAACGTCTGAGGCGTTTTTGAAATATCTTAACGCTGCGACCGAAGACTTATTAGATCAACCACTGAATCAAAAACTTGTCCGCGCCCTGGCACACGAGTTGCTGCGACGACGCACGTTGAAAGGCAAGGAAGTGAAGACTTTCCTCATATCGGAGTTCAATACAATCCGGCTCAACGCTTTGGCCGCACGGGCAATCCCATGCGAGTAGCGATCTACGCACGGGTAAGTACGCTGAACAATGGGCAGGATCCGGCAATGCAGACACGCGAACTGCGAGAATACGCCGAACGCCGCGGTTGGATCGTTACCGGGGAGTACGTGGATATCGGAATCAGCGGCACGAAAGAAACGCGACCGCAGCTCGACCGTCTGATGTCTGACGCGCATCGCCGGCGGTTCGATGCTGTAGTGGTTTGGAAATTCGACCGCTTCGCGCGCTCCGTGAGCCATCTGCTTCGGGCGCTCGAAACCTTCAAGGCTCAGGGCATTGAGTTCGTTTCTTTCTCTGAGCAGCTCGACACCAGCACGCCTGCCGGCAAATTGGTCTTTACTGTTCTCGGTGCCGTCGCCGAATTGGAGCGCAGCCTTATCGTCGAGCGCGTTAAAGCTGGCCTGCGTAATGCGCGAGCGAAGGGAAAGAAAATCGGACGCCCGCACGTATTCGTAGATCGCGCGAGGGTTGCCACGCTCCGTGAACTAGGCTTGTCATGGGCGATGATCGCTGAGCAGCTTGGGGTAGGAGAAGGTACCGCGTACCGCGCCGCTCAGAGCCCCGCCAAAACCACCTCCCGCGAGGTGCCCGCAACTCACTGTGAAATCGCAGCCGATTAGGATACATTCCGTCCGCCAAAACGAAATGATTATGGAGGTTCGATGAAGTAGGCCGCCCTGTGCCGCCTCTTGAACCGCGCGAAGTTCTGGCCATTCGTCATATTCGATTTCGCGCGTCAATCAATCACGCACAAAGCGCGACGGAAACGCGCCGTCTTAAAGCTGGCGATAATGTTCAAACGGTCGATAGCAAGCGAAGGATCGTGCAGCCCGATTCGGAGAATCGGCGCTTAAGAAGCTCGGGAGACAATTCGCCGGGTAAGACAGAGAGGTAATTATGTTTTGGCTAACTTGGCGGTTGGCGTGGTAGTTCTGGCGGTAGTCTATCGAAGACTCATTGCCCTGTTGAATAATTCTGGAGCCCCCGCAGCTTAGGATTGAAATTGCGGTAGAGGTAGGAGAGGGGATTCTACACCCGTTTGGGTTTTGATGGATTCGGCAGCGGAGCAGGCTCTTGCGTGGGCTGTGATGCGATTATGCCTTTGGATTTCAAAATATCTACGTAGTCCGTGACAGAGACTTTGCAACTTATCAGGCCCGCCAGTTGTTTCTCGTTCAACTTGAGTTGTTGCCTAATCAAATTGCCTGGCTGTTCTTTATTCCCGTGTGAGCGTTTTGTGCGAATGACCGTTTGACCGTCGTATTCGAACCAGGCGAGACGGTCGCCGCTGTTGCGTACCTTGAGTCCTAACTTATTTACGATTTTCTCGAACTCGTGAACTTTCATGGCCGATGCATGACATGCTCTTTCAACACACCCCACACCCTAGCCAAATCCGGGCCGAGGCGAGGTTCATCAGCCTTGAGTGACAAATACAATTCAGCAATCGTGTGGCCGAGATCATCGCAAGCCAGGGAGCTCGAAGTGCCCGTCCCAAATTCGTCTATCTTCCGCCACGATGCAATGACGGTGTCTCCGCGCACGTCCAAATGTACGGGGATCGGCTTAATCACACGAAAGTCGCAATGATTGATTGTCCCGAGCAAAATATGATTCGGGCGGCGCTCCCGCGCGCGAATTTGAACCCTGATTCTTTGAATTCCCCTGTCAAATACAACTGCTTGTGGAGCATTGGGCGGAGGCACGACTTTTGGCCCGGGCTGCTCAAGACTTTGGTTTACAAGGTACTGCGACATAGTGGCCATATTTTAATTACCTCGCACCGGCCCTAAGGGCGGAAGTTGGAGTTTGTCGGCTCTGATAAGTGCTCTACCGACAAAGACCTCGTTTGCGTACAACTGGAACTCATACGTTCCAAATTCAGTAAGTGGGATGCCTGCGAAATTCATCCCCAATTCCAGCGGTTCATCTGGCTTACTCCACTGCGCGGTCGCCTTTATTTCCATGACCGGAGACTCGTCCTTCAGATTCACCAGTCGAACCCTCATATCGTACGATCCAGAGCCCTCAACCAATTTTGCGTACAGGCCGAGGTTGTTTATCGTGAGCGGAACCTTTGGAGACACAACCCGGTCAAATACCCCCACGAGCGTTCGTTTTTGAGTCGCCGTATCCTGTATCACCGTGTCGCAGACGATGAACGCTAGAAGTGTCGGAATGTCAGGCAAAGTGTGTCCCTTGCGGGCGGAATATTACACTAGGAGACCCGCATGTGTGCAACCAATTCTTACACGACTCGCTTTTCTGAGAACATAGGACTTAATCGCACGGCTGGAACTGTCCGAAGGAACAGTGTTGCATAGATTGGCTAAAACCAACAACCAACCCCCGTCAATGGCTCGAACTGACCACTACGCATCTGGAGGCTGGCGCCACGGATGCGCCTCTGACTCCATCTTCACCGCTCCGATGGCTGGCTTTGATTTTGTTTGATTCTGGGGGGTATCTGGCGCGAGTTTGCGGGCAATGGTGTTGAGGAACTGAATTTCTTGCTGTGAGAGCCTTGGCAGATCGCTGGCGCGTATCACGAAGCGCTTCAGGTGATTCGGCTTGCCCCTGCTCCTGGCCTACGGCCTCCGCGTCCCATTCTCCCCCGCATTCATTGTGCAACGCCCGTGCAACGCTGCTTCCAAGCCTTTGATTGCTACACTCCCGCCAATGCCAACCCCGTCCGCCATGGACCGGAGAGCGAACCGCACCGCACTGGCGCGTGAAGCTCGGCGCATCGCTGAAGTAGAAGGTCTCTACATCCAACTTGAGCAGGTCGGCGCACTCTCCAGAGGCCGCCATTACTGGGCGTTGATGTAGCGCTCCGGTGTCTCGCTAGACGCTCGGCGCTGACGCACGTTCTGTGGCTTTATGGTCTTGCCCGCCAACGGGGACCGAGGTCGTGCCTAATCGCGTTCTGATCCAAAACTTTCTGTAACAGCTGGTCGTTCCGCTGGTCGGAATGGCTTCGCCTTATCGATTTGTTCCTTAACTTTCGGGGGTATGGCGTTCAGGACCTGTGGTTCTTGAGCCTTTCGCGCTTTGCTTAGCATCTCCACGGAGCTCTTCTTTAAGCGGCGAGAAATGAATGTATGACTACATTCGGTCATAGCGTAGGCGCGGCCGGCCTTCCATATCGTCCTGCCTTGCAGTGCTGGCGAAACTGCATCCATTACCGCGCGGCCCTCTATAGTGTGAGGGTTTAAGTACAAACTGATTCTTGAGCGGGGCGCAATTTCCATCGGCCATGTGGTCGGTGGCTTTAGGTTGCCGGTGATTGGTCTCCCAAATTCGTAATATTTTTTGCCAATCTTGTAACCCACGCTGCTCACCCTCAGCGGAAAAGTACTTTCGTTGAGCACTACGATTCCGGGCCAATCATCTGCCAGCCATTGCTCGCCGGCCACACCGCTCCAAAATACTGGGCTAACAATTACCTTCAGGCGAGGCGCTGTTTGCCGACGCTGATGGATGAACGCCCATGCCGAGAGCACAGTTGCCGGGATAATTGAGATGACAGTCCGAATGAGTTCAAACTTGTGGTCGGGAGTCATCCACACCAATATACCAAATACCAATCGTCTTTCCGAACACGCTACCGTCTAAGTTTTTCCAGGCACGCGGTCCGCGGCCAGCGGGCATCAATCCGTCGCATCAGTTCTTCCGCGAGTTGAATGGATTCGTAGAAGGCTGTTTCTCTCGCCGGCGACGGTTTGCCATCGGCCGGCAATCGACGGCACAAGAATATCGCGGTGATTACGCCAAGAGTTCTCTTCCTGCCCTCACAACCGCTTGCCAGCGTAGGGCGCGATAGAGTAAGTTCCTGAATTACGCTGCGATCCTAAAATCGATTGCTGGCAGTACCGTGCATGCCGTGCCCCCGGCACCACCCACACGTGTCATGGCCTGTTCGACCGACGAAGTCCACCTTGCCACGCGCGGCTAACTGAGGGCTTCGTTGTGGACTGTTGTGAGTGCAACTGTAGATAATAGCTTGCTTGGCATCCTACAGTAGTGCATTATTGCTTTGTGACAATGAAGACCTGAGTCTTTTAGGGTCCCGGATCGGAGCGTCAATGGCGAAGCGCATTCTTATCGCAGACGACAGTGAATCAATCCGCATGGTCATCCGGAATTTTTTGGAGAACCACGAAGGTTTCGAAGTTTGCGGCGAAGCTGCAAACGGCGTAGACGCAATCGAAAAAGCCAAGGAACTAAGACCCGATTTGATAATTTTGGACTTAGCCATGCCACGAATGAATGGGGCGGCGGCGGCTTCTATTTTGAAGAGCACGATGCCCGACGTTCCGGTTATATTGTTTTCGATGTATGACGATTTTATGAGCAAGTTGCTGTCTTCTGCCGTGCCTGTGGATTTAGTGCTCTCTAAGCCGGATGGCTTGAACGATATGGTTGCGCATGTTCGATACCTGCTAGGTCCTGAGTAGGATCGAGCGGAGTACGGCTAGGATCCTCTGTCGTCGCAAATGTGCTCCGCCATCACAGCCCGAGCCTGGTGAACGCTCTCAGGATGCGAAAGCAGGTTTTGGAGATTTGCAACACGTTCGGTGGCGAACTTTCTCAATTCATCGAGAGTTCCTCGAAGCGCGCCGGGCCGTGGTTTCAATAGCTTGTCGGTAATTTCGCGCAGTTCGCGCTCCCGGTCACCAATCGCCGCCATGAGGCTTTGTGACGGCTGCAGTGAAGACGTATATTTTGAAAACCTCAAAAGGCAAGCGCCAGCTTTTATCCCAATCCTGGCTGCATTAGCTCGTAGTAGAATTCGCTCGTGCAATTCGGGCGAATAACGAAATTCCTTGGCGAAAATGTTGCGCGAGTTCTTTTTTTATCCGCGCTCCTCATCGTTCCTTGTTTTTGGCATAAGAGCGTTGAAGCTGGCGATCTTCCCAGCCATACCTATAACGCATGGCTGGCACACCTCATAGCGGAAGGACATGCTCCCGGGCTGTACATTCAGCCACGATGGAACAATATTGTGATTGATTGGGCATTGGAAAACTTAGGGGCCTTGCTGGGATTCACTGTTGCGGAGCGGATTGTGGTAGTGGTTTGCGTGCTGATTTTTTTCTGGGGAGCGTTCACTCTCATCAGCGCGGTCAGTCTGCGGCCTCCGTGGTACCTCGTGCCTGCGATCGCGATGGTTACATACGGGTGGACCTTTTATGCTGGGTTCATGAATTTTTATTTGTCGCTCGGGCTGGGATTCTTTGCCGCCGCTGTTGTTTGGCGCGGCAACCGACGCCATTGGTGGATTGTGGGTGCTCTTGCAGTGGTGGTGTTGATTGCGCATCCGCTGGGGCTGATATGCTTGATAGGACTGGCCGCCTATCTCCGATTGAGTGATGTTCTCAAAGGCAGGATGCGATGGGCGCTGTTTCCTTCCGCACTCCTAGTTGTAGCTCGCATCCATTACTACGTGATGCAGTTGCCTTCCACTTATTGGCATAACAAAGATTTTTTTGTGATGAATGGAGCCGACCAGTTGGTCTTATTTCAGGCGCACTACGCAAAACTGGCTGTGGAGGTGGTCATATTCGCGAGCGTCTGTTTTGTGTATGGCGTGGCACGGGAGTGGAACACAAATGACAATAAATGGAGTTTCCGGGCGCCGCTGGAATTGTGGGGGGTGTTGCTATTCATCGCGGCCATGATTCCCGAGGTTATGTTGTTGTCATCCTATCCCATGCCCTTCTCACTGGCCATTTCGCGCCTGACATCGGTTACCGCTGTACTCGGGCTATGCGTCTTCGCTTCGGTAAAACCAAGGCTTTTGCACTTTGTAGGCTTTGCCGTCTCCGCGGCAATATTTTTCCTGTGGACTTACCAAGACACCGGGCTATTGAACGACATGGAACGCCAGGCGGAAAAGCTTGTAAGCGCGTTACCGTATGGGCGGCGGGTGACTGAAACGATTATTATGCGTCCGGACTCCCGGTTGTGGTTTGCCAACCATATCGTGGACAGAGCCTGCATCGAAAAATGCTTTACATACGAAAACTACCAACCGGCGGCCAAGGTATTTCGCGTTCGAGTGAAACCAGGGAGCCCCATCGTTACTGATTCGACGAAGGACTCTTCCGACATGGAGATGGGATACTACAAGGTGGGCCCGAAAGACCTTCCAATGAACCAGATCTATCAATGCAGCGAAAAAGACCTGTCCAAGCTATGCATGCGCGAGCTTTCCGCGGGAGAGGAAAACGGAAGGGTTGGCTACCGTCCTGCTTCACTGTTCCGATAGATGGAATTGCAGTGGAAGGGGAGGCCTCCACTTGGCGCGTCGCTGTTCGTATTTCATTCAGAGGAACGAACCGTTCGCAAGTTGTTCACGGTGCGCGCTTTTTTGCTAGGAAGACCTGCAGCCGATGTTGGACATCTCCCGAGTACTCCTAGCGGACATCGCTCGAAATGTGCTTTGCCCCCAAGTTCTATTTCTTTTAGGAAACGCAGCTACCTGTAAATTGCCTTGGGTTTTGTTCGATTTCTATAAAAGTCTTGCAGAATTACGGAGCCACGTCCTCGTAAAGAATTGGGGGCCGATCAATACCCGACCCGGGTGCCGTAGGCACCGCTCTCCCAGCCCTCTATGGTGCTCGGCCGTAAACCTACCGCACTTGGGCTGGCCGTCCCACTCAGAAGCGAGCTATTGATCGGCGTACTTCGGAAGCCCGCAGTGTACGCACTTGCGAAACAGAAAGACATTACCGTTGAATCGATTTCCGATGTACGTCTTCCCGCATCTCGGGCAGGGCCAAGCGAACAACTAGAACAGCGAGGAAGCCCAGAGGAGGCCCCACAGAATTGCCACTGCAAAGCCAGGTTTGTCTGTGTGGAGAAATTTCGCGGAGATCGCTGCATCGTTCATCTGCATCTCACGTTAGAAGGCTGCCCCGCCACCGCCTCCGAATGATTGGTGCCCACAATGCCGTCCCCAGAGCCTGCTCGTGTATCCACCTGAAGCGTCAAACCTCCCACCCTCGTTCTTTGGCCTCTCTGTAGAGGCGATCTCGGATAGTTTGAAGCGAACGCTCAAATTCTTCGACTGGGGGAGGTTTAAAAAGGTTATAGGTTCGCTCTAACTCTGCCTCTCCACCCAGGTTCACAATCTCCAAAACTAGCATGTCCGCCTTTTCTGAAAATCTGCGTATCTTCCAGTGCACAATTTCTGTCAGCGGATGGTCACCTTGTTTGCCGTTCGCCATTTGCCATGTTCTGCGCTCCCAATAAGTTCAAGCTGCTCTTTTCGCTTCTGCGCCTAACAACTCCACGACTTCTTTAAGCGTGTATGCGTGGTCTGCTGTTCAATGGGATGGAAAATCAAACTGTACCACTACCCCGGCGTGCCGATGCTTGACGAAGCGCAAAGTTGAGGCTATACCTACGTAGACGGGCCAGCGATGCGAACACGCCATTCGATATGCGCGCCGAGTGGTTCCCGGCCCGACGCGGAATAAGACGACCAAAGATAGGCGGCCTCAGGAGAACTCTATGCCGCGCATGCCAAGAATGAAGACAAATATGCTGATGCTCCATCGGCTTATTGCATTCTGCTTTGCCTTATTTCTGGCCGCGGTATTGGGGGTTGCGACGCGTGCCCAAAGGGTTGCGTCCGCAGGGGCTGGCCACGCCTACGCTGGGAACGGACGAGGTAGCGTAGTCCGTGGCTTTGGCCGAGCGCGCCACGCCCGAGGGGTTATCAGAGGTGCAGCCCTGTGGCCCTACTACTACTCCGATTACGATTATGCTGACGAGGCTGATTTCGGCCCGCCGCCACCGGAGCGTGTCCTGCAACCCGACCCGCCAGTGCCGCTGGCCAAGCCTGCGGAGTCAATCGTGGTAGAGTTGCGGGGCGACCACTGGGTCCGCCTTACCAGCTATGGCCCCAGCCAAATTGGCGGCCAAGCCGCTAATTCACCATCCGACTCCCGAGCGAGTGTTGGCGGCGGCACGCAGTCTCCACACGCCGCGGTCGCGCCGTCCGCTACATCGGCCGCCTTCGACCTTACTCCGCCACCACCGGCGCTTCCGCCCGCCGTCCTCGTATTTCGCGACGGTCATCAAGAAGAAGCCTCGAAGTACACCATCATTAACAAGACTATTTACATCAAGTCAAACTATTGGAGCAGTGGATCCTGGACGCGCAAAATCCCCATCGCGGAACTTGACCTCCCCGCCACGCTCCAGGCCAATCAAGGTCGCGGCGCGAAATTCGCCCTGCCCAGCAGTCCGGGCGAAATCATGATGCGCCCATGAACCTGGAAGCGGCGCACGATTGATTACATCGCGCACGAAGGATCGGGGATCCTGATGACTGCTTATTTAATTTTGCTTCGCGAATGGGCGCCCGCAATCGTTCCGCGGGAATTTCGAGAGTAATTGCACTATTTCCTACCAAAGTGCACAACCAGACCAGCAGAAAACTGCAGATTATCCTGTCGCAAATCCAAGAATCGCGTCATCAAATAGTCGCCTTGCACGCGGACCGCAACTCTTGGATTCAAATTAATGTCCACACCGCCGCCAGCTGTCATTGCGAATTTGAACGCGGATTCCGAGATACCCAGATACCCGACGCTCCCGTGCACCGCGCCAAACTGTGCGTGGGCATACGGCGTGAATCTGTCAAATTTGCGATATGAAAAAACCGGCCCATAAGTAATGGTTTCAGCGGAAACATTGGTGCCGGCCACGCTGCCGGTGAATGCATTGAATTCAACTCGGCCGCCGAACCAGCGATTCAAATTTTCCGTAGCGGAAACATTGCCGCCGTTCAGATCGAAGCTTCCCCCAGGTCCGTTCAAGTTGGCGCGCAAGTAAGAGAAGCCGCCGCTAATTTCCCACGCCGGTGTTTCTTGTGCCTTGGTGCTAACGCACAGCAGAAGAATCACCGGTACGAGGCATATGGCTCGCTGCATTAGTAGTCTCCTAAACGGTCGTAGAAGCCGGATCAAAAGGTTAGCTGCCGCCGTTACTTAACCTGGATCGTCAAAGTGGTATTGTGTGACAAAGATCCGGAGGTTCCAACCACTGTAATGGTGTACGTACCCGCTTGTGTACCCGCAGGCACCCCTGTCGCGCCTCCGCCGCCGCAGCCCGCGGCAACTAGCAACAAAGTCATTATGCCGAATTCGGCCAACACGGCGCGATTCGCCGTTAGCCTGTTGCGAGCAATCATAGCTAACCAAGCCAACGCAACAAAACACGCCAACCAATACAGAGAGAAAATGCGATGGGGGTAATTTTTAATCCCCAGGGTGGGCGGAAGCATGTTTCGTACCGCGGTGTTTATCGTCACTGTCACAGGAACCGCTGTAGACCCGGTCGGCGTCACCGGATCTGGTGTAATCACGCAAGTCGCGCCGACCGGCAGGCCCTGGCAGACAAGGTTTATGGGTTGGCTAAATCCGTTGACGGAAGTCACATTCAGAGTAAACGTCGCGGATTGGCCCGCTGAGATGGTCGCGCTGGGTGCACTGGTTTCTACCGAGAAGTCTGGCACCGTCGAAGTGCTGCCTGATAGGCTCGCGACGATGCTTTGCGGAGACTGACCCGAAACATTGTCAACGATCGATAATTGCGCCACGCGGTTCCCTGACCCGCTTGGCGTGAAATTGACTGATATAGTGCACTGGCTATTGGCCGGCAGCGACGTGCCGCAGGTATTGGTTGCAATCGCAAAATCCCCGGAGTTTGTTCCTGTCAGCGAAATGCTAGTAATGGTTACCGGAGCGACTCCACTGGTGATCGTCACAGTTTGCGCCGTGCTAGTGGTTCCCAGGGTTTGGGGTGCAAACACCAAGCCGGTGGGACTAATCGCAATCCCTTCTAGAACACCTATTTTGGAGACGAACGCGTCACAGTTTCCGCCTGCGGTTGCCTGCGCTGGATTGGACAAGGGAAAGTCTTGTGAGCAGGTTTGTCCGGCTACATACGCGCCTGGAGGGGTGTCCCCATCAATACCGATGCCATTGCCGCTTTCAGTGTTCGTACCACCCAGGTAGCTGGAGTACAGCAATGTCGTACCCAGCGGATCTAGCTTCGTGATGAAAGCGTCCGCGTTTCCGCCCCCGTATGTGCGCTGAAATGCATCGCTAGTGGTGGCAAAATCCGTTGAGACTGTACTCCCCGCGATGTACGCATTTCCGCTAGAATCCACCGCGATCCCCGCACCGGTGTCTGCTTTGGTCCCCCCGAGATAGGTAAAGTACAGCAAAGCGGGCGCCGCAAGCGAAGTTGAGTACTTAGCGACAAAAGCGTCGCCCAGCCCCGCATTGGCGGCTTGCAGGACTCCGGAGGTCGCAAGACCGCTAGAGTTTGTGGCCCCTGTAACATAGGCATCGCCGGAGCTGTCAACAGCGACGGCATTGCCGCGATCCAAGCCGCCCCCGCCTAGGTAAGAAGAGAAAGCGAGCGACGCCGCGCCGGACAGGTTAGTGCTCACTTTGGCCACGAAGGCGTCACCCGCCCCGCCGCTCGCGCTTTGGACGGGATTCTTCAATATAAAGTCTGTCGAGTAAGTAAGCCCGGTGAGATAGACATTTTGACTACCATCCACGGCGATGCCAAATCCGTCGTCCTCATCGGCTCCGCCGAGGTAGCTCGAATACAAAATTGAAACTCCAGAAGCGCTAATTTTCATCACGAACGCATCGGTGGCGCCGCCGGCATAAGCTGGTTGAAAGGCTGAGGCCGTAATTGGAAACGGAGGCGGTGGAGCATTCGGTGGCGTTATCGTAACGGTTGGCGTGATATTCGGTCCGGTCTGCCCGGTTATGTAGGCATTCTGGTTGCTATCCACAGCCACCGCCAAACATTGGACGTTCTCGTAATATCCAATGTAGTCAGAGTAAATCAGAGCGGATCCGGCGGGGTTCAATTTACTGAGGAACCCATTTGAAACGATCAAGCCTTGCGGATTGAAAGTAGCGCCACACTTTCCATCGCCCCCGCAAATCGTACCGAACGTGCCCGGTATAACCGGGAAGTCTATGGAAAGAGTAGTGCCGGTGACATAAGCATTTCCAAAGTTATCGACGGCAATCCCGTGAGCCTCGTCTTGGGATGAACCACCCAAATATGTTGCGTAAAGAACGGTCGAACCCTCGGCGCTCAACTTCGCGATGAATGCATCTCTTGAGAAGTCATCCGGTCCACCGTGATTGGGTTGCAGAGGATGGGTGCCAGCTGTGGGGAAGTCCGTGGAAAATGTTCCGCCGGCAATGAATACGGTGTTGTCGGGCGCCACGGCTATGGCATTGGCCCCATCGATGTTACTGCCGCCCAAGTAGGTGGAGTACGATAAAATGGGATCGATTACCAACTCACGATTCAGATCATAATTTCCTAACTTGAAGGCCACCCGATTTTTGCCTTTCAATGCAAAATTCGCGGGGACGATGGTTTTGACGGCACCATCTTGTTGATACGCGACCGGTTTGTGAAAACGGACTTCTTCGCCGCCAATAGCAACGAGCAGGTCCCCTTCAGGGCTGGTTCCCAGGTTGTCGGCCCCTTCCATGGCAAACCGGATTCTTCCGGGATCCGCGCCGCGAGAAACTATAAAATCGTATTCCAAATGTCCCTGGGTCCCGTAATAAACCAAATCTATCCCGGGGAAGGCGGAATGCTCCGTGACACTCCGATAGTTCGGCACATTTGTGTGCCAGTTCGCCGGGTTCTTACCCGTTAGATAATTACTCTTGCCCGGCAACTTGTCTTGAGGCGTTAGGACTGGATCTGTATTTGCACTCAGGAGCTTCATGCGCAAGACTGCCGCACCCGGATGAACGGCTCCTGGTGCAGATTTCTGACTTTGTCTGGCCTCGGCACGTTTCGAATGTACGTCCAGAACGAAAACTGATTCTTTAGAAGTTAGGAATAGCTCGTAGCCGGCCCCATGTGCCAAAAACTTAGCTTGAGGATTGACTTGACCTAAGTTTGGCTCAAACGCCATCGGCAGCGTGCCATATGACGTTGCCACGTCGACCGCGGATCGGCGATTGAGGGAGGACGGCTGACGGCCGCGGACGGATCTAGCGGTCCGGGAGTGTCCTTGGAGGTCCCGACTGAGTGGGGGACCCCAAGTTGACGCAGCGGCAACAGCAAGACACACTACCGAACCAAGGCCCACCGCCAGTTTTTGCATGCATTGCTCTCCGGGCTCTCCGAACTATAGTTGTGACGAACTTAGGGTTAAAGTAAGCAACGCAGAGACCAAAGTAATGTGGACTAAGCGTCGTTTTATCAACGACTCAAACCACGGCAAAGCATTGCTTGTCTCCGGTCGGTTACATCTTGGCGAAGTGCGAGGCTATTTGAGTACATCCTGCACATCACTTCTCTGTTCGGCAACCAGATGAATACATATCATAACCGCGACGGTACCGTCACTCCAAAGCGTGTGCTTACCGAGGACAGGTCAGAGGGGTCGTTCCGACTATATGGTTCTATCAGGTGCGATCAGGCGAGCATCCAGGGGACATGTCTGAGGGCGGAAAATAGGTTCACTCAGAAACGCATCGATTCCACGCTACTGCTGGCAGGTATCGCTGACCATCTCGAGGTGTGTTACGTTAAGGTTATTCTGCGGCGAAGTGTCGCTGGGGTCCTTTTTTGACTTTTGTGGGATGGTTCCGCTAACGGTAACCGTATGCCCTAGGTGCGGGGCAAAAGAAACGGTTTTGCTTTGCAGATCCCACAGTTTGCCATTTTCGTCAATAAGTCTGTAATGGTTGGCAGCGGCCCCTTTCCGGAGACAGCCGGTCACCCTTTGAATGGAGTCATCGGGATCATCTTGGGCGAGGGCGCCACTCGAACTCGCAATCAAAAGAACGGCAAACATTGATATCCCCAGTTGGGCCTTCATCGATTCCCTCCCTGGACAAGAATAAGGGGCTTTGCGAAACACGGCCTGAGCGACGAAACGCTACTTTCCCGCATACTCTGTTAGATTGTCGGCAGCCGCAAAAGGGTGAGCTTTGATTACTGATACCCATGGTTCGACGGGCCAAAAGACATCCCCAGTGCAATACGTGAAATTCAGGCCACTGATTATCGCCACCGCTTTTCTGCTGCTGCTTCTTTGCCTGAGCGGGCTGTCAATGGCGTTTTCCAAGTCCGGCAACACGCATTTCGATTTTCGGACGCAGTACGCCGCCGGTTACATGGTCCGCACCGGGCATGCGAGCAAGCTTTACAATTACGACGAGACGCGGAAGATTCAAAACGCGCTAGTGAGCGAATCGGACAAGGCGCTACCGTTTATACATCTGGCATACGAAGCCGCGCTTTACGTTCCCTTCTCATTTTTCACGTATCAGACGGCCTACTTTCTGTTTTTTGTAGCGAACTCCGGGTTGCTCGCCTTGGCGCTCTCCATGCTACGACCACATCTTTCGAACCTCGAGGAGTTGTGGCCTTATTTGCCCCACGCTATGTTCGGATGTTTTCTCCCTGTGACGATGGCACTCGTCGAAGGGCAGAATTCTATCCTTTTGTTGCTGATTATGATCCTGACACTAGGTAGGCTCAAACGGGAGCGTGACTGGTCGGCCGGATTCTTACTGGGGCTTGCCTCGATGAAATTTCAGTATGTGATTCCGATTGCTTTGCTCTTTTTGATCTGGCGACGCTGGCGGTTCCTTGCGGGATTGGGCGTTTCTGCGGGCACCGTCCTCGGAATTTCTGTGTGGCTTACTGGCGTCGAGGGATTCTTCTCTTACTGGCACTTGTTGGGAACCATGAGCACACGCTTTTCAATACAGAATGGCATGCACTTGGGAATCCGGCCGGAATTAATGCCAAATTTTCGAGGTCTTTTTTACGCGATCGCCGGGGGAGCTACGTCAACAGCTTTAGTCTTGACGGTGTGCGGATCCGTCGGACTTCTAGTTTGGGCTGTTATGAGACGTCCCTCATTTCCCCTAACGCTCATAGCCGCGTCGCTCGTCAGCTATCACGAGACCTTCACGGATGCGACTTTATTGCTATTGCCTGTCGGCCTGGCGGCAGCGACCGCGGTAAAAAATGGATCCAGGAGATCAGCCCAACTGGCGTTGATCTGTGCGGTGATTATTATCTCGCCGACGCTCTTGCTGCTCGCCGGGGTGCGCTTTTACCTGCTCACGTTACCCATACTGACGCTTTTCGCTCTGTACGATCAGCATCCGGCAGTCTAAGAGAAGACGGCGGCTCTCAGCGACAACACAAATTCCAGCAGGTACGTCAAGAAGTACGCGAAGTAACTTGTAATTACCGCACGGTCGCGATCTCTAAGCGGTCTCCCACCTGGGTTCCGGAGCGATAAATCGTATGCGGAGGAAGCTCCAGGACACTTTGGGCTTTCAGTGAAACCTTGGAGATACGAAACGGCCGCACGTATTCCTCCACGTGAATGACCTCTTTCTCTTTACTGAGAAAAATGAGGTCGATGGGAAACAACATCCCGATCGTGTGCACGCCGCTCGAGGGCACAATCCACAATCCTCGGCCGAGTTGCGCCCAGCGCTTGGTTTTCCCGAGTAGTCCGATCAGACGCCGAAGATAACTGTCTGCCAGAATGGTGTCGGTAGCCACAAACGTTTCGCGTGTCTTATTGTAGACATACAACGGCCGATCTGATCC
The DNA here is from genome assembly GCA_035482155.1 of Verrucomicrobiia bacterium. Classification (GTDB taxonomy): domain Bacteria; phylum Acidobacteriota; class Terriglobia; order Acidiferrales; family UBA7541; genus Acidiferrum. Next base: position 179,418 of record DATHRB010000036.1, read on the forward strand.
CTTGTTGTTGGACATAGCCCGTCATCTCCCCGATTTTTGCTGCTAGACGCCTAGTCCAGAGTGTTGCGCTTTCGCCGATAAACAATAATAGCCAGGATCACTACGGCCAATACACCAGCGATAATTCGAATCGTATTTGAGTCCACAGTTTGTTTCTCCATTTTCAAATTTCGCGCCCCCTGCTTCCAGGAGAAGCGTTTCCCCACCAAGCTTTATAAAGTCGGCATCAGTTGCCGCATGATGGCAATAATCGCCGGACCTAAAATGACGACCATCAAGGCCGGAAAGATAAAAAATACCAATGCGGGCACCATTTTCACGGTGGTCTTCGCGGCCTGCTCCTCGGCTCGCTGCCGGCGCTTCATGCGCAATTCATCCGAGTGGATACGCAAAGATTGCGACACGCTGGTTCCGAAGCGCTCCGTTTGGATTAGCATCGAGACCAACGCCTTGATGTCATCCAAACCGGTTCTACGAGCCAGTTCGCGCATGGCATCCAGGCGAGTCTTGCCCATGCGCATTTCAAAATTCACCTGCCGCAATTCGTCGCTGAGTAACGGATGAACTAAGGCCAACTCCTCAGATACGCGCAGAAGTGCCTGATCTAAACCAATACCCGCCTCGACGCAGATAACCAGTAAATCCAAGCCGTCCGGGAGGGCTCGCCGCAGAAGACGCTGGCGAGCTTTAACACGGGACGTCAGCCAGATATCGGGCCCCAGATATCCGATGATCACCGCCAAAACGATCGCCAAAACCGCATTAAATTGGTAAAGACCAGTTAAAAAAACCAACGCCAGTAACACAACCGGCAACAAGATTTTGAACCCGGTCATCGCCAGCATTGCTTCGGGGCTGCGATACCCGGCACGCAGCATCATCAGTTCTTGTTTGCGCGTGCTCTTTCCGGAGCTTCCTAGCTTACCCACACTCACGAGCGTATCGCGCACTAATCCTTTTTGTTTCATGGCGAATTTCTCTTCAACGACTGGAGTTGTAGCCTTGAACAAACGGGTGAGTCGCGACGCTACGCCGGTGTCCTTGGGGGTCAAAGCGTATAAAACGGAACCGGCAATTAGCATCGAAGCCAGAAACGTCAGTATGGTAATAGTCCAAACCATTACGATTATCCTTTTTCAAACCTAAACATCAATGTGAATAATCCTCCAGAGAATCGCCGAACCAATTACCTGAAGCGTCCCGGCGATGGCCAGTATCGTCGGGCCCGCCGGATCGAGGGTCAGCGTTTGCATATATTCCGGATTCAGCATCGTCAACAGCACCATCATCAGCGGCGGAATGGCGATCAAAATGAGCGCTGTCAACTTTCCTTGTGCCGTCCGCGTTTTAATGTCGCGATGAATACGGAATCGGTCGCGAATAACTTTCGACAGTCCATCCAGAATTTCCGCCAGATTACCGCCCGTTTCCCTTTGAATCATGAGCGAAGTGACGAAAAAACGAACGTCTATCAACGGTACTCGGTCGGAAAGGTTCATCAACGTATCTCTCAAAGGCAAACCGAAATTCTGCTCTTCAAAGGTTGTGCGAAATTCACCTCCTATCGGATCGTCGGCCTCCGTCGCAATCATCTCCAAGCCGGTTGTAAAGGCATGCCCGGCGCGCACCGCTCGTCCCAAAAGGTCCAACGCTTCCGGAAAATGCTCTTCAAACTTTTCCAGTCTCTTTTTGCGTTTGTAGCCGATGTATGCCAACGGAGCGCAACCGGCAACCAAGGCGATAAACAACGCGCCCAGAAAATTTTCAAGCCACAATTCCATTACATAAAAGGTACCTACCGCGACCGTCGCCATCGAAAGGACCACTTTTCCGGGTTTGGTGGTCATGCCCGCTTGCTGAATGTAGTCGTTGAGCCGTGAGGTCCAGCCCCAGCGAAGCATCAAACGGTGAAGGGCGGGCACAGTGCTCAGCAATTCATCGCGGAGTAAATTCGCTCCCTGGCTTAACGCTCCGCGCTTTTCCGCCCTTCGCACAGATTCCATTCGGCGGCGGACAACCTCCTGGCTTCTATCCGCGCTAACGAACAGCCCCGCAAGCGCACAGATCGCCACAAACACCAAAAACGTCAGAACAGCGAATAGCATTGGCATGACTAGGCCCCTGTTGCCCGATATCCTTCGTTCAACCCGCCGCGAGAAACGCGGCATTTAATTTCTACAAACTTCAGCATGTCAGTCCCCGTGTTCATCGTGGAAGCGCAACTTCGAACATGGAGATAGGCAACTGAATACCTGCAATGGCCAATCGATCCGCGAACTTCGGGCGGATGCCCGTAGGCGAAAAGTCTCCCACCACTTCGCCGTTCTCACGCACTCCGCGTTTGCGGTACAGAAAGATTTCCTGGATGGTCACGACCGGTCCTTCCGTGCCAGTAACTTCCGCAATGTTGATGACCTTGCGAGTACCGTCACTCAAGCGGCTAACCTGCACGATGACGTCAATTGCCGAAGCAATCTGATGGCGGATGGCTCGTTCCGGAATATTCAAATCGGACATTGCCACCATGGTTTCCAGACGGCTAATAGCGTCATGAGGAGAATTGGCATGGATAGTCGTCAGGGATCCGTCGTGACCGGTGTTCATGGCCTGCAACATGTCCAGAGCTTCTTCGCCACGCACCTCACCCACGATGATGCGGTCAGGCCGCATACGCAAAGAGTTGATCATCAATTGCCGCTGGTGTACGGCGCCTTTGCCCTCGATGTTGGGAGGGCGAGTCTCCAACCGCACTACGTGTTCCTGGTGCAGTTGTAGTTCGGCGGCATCTTCAATGGTAACGATCCGTTCGCGGTCCGAAATGTTCGAAGAAAGAACGTTGAGGAGGGTGGTCTTACCGGCGCCCGTACCGCCCGAAATGAGAATGTTTAGTCGCGCTTTCACGCACCCGCGCAGCAATTCCATCATCGGCGCGGTCAAAGTATTGTTCTGGATCAGATTTTCCGCACGGAGCGGATCGCGCCCAAAACGCCGGATGGAAAGGGTTGGCCCGTCGACCGCCAGCGGCGGGATGATCGCATTTACGCGAGACCCATCCGCCAAACGCGCATCCACCATGGGAGAAGACTCATCCACACGCCTCCCGATAGCAGAAACGATGCGGTCGATGATAGCCATTAGATGGATGTCGTCGCGAAACTGAATGTTAGTCAATTCCAGTAGTCCGCGACGCTCGATGTACACCCGCTTGTGACCGTTCACCAAAATATCGGAGATAGTAGGGTCCGCAAGAAGGGGTTCCAGCGGCCCGAGTCCAAAAACTTCGTCGAGGACTTCCTGACCGAGGCGCTCCCGTTCCTGGAGATTCATGGGGGTAGATTCACCAACAACCAGTGATTCCAGAATTTGTGCCACTTCTCTGCGGACTTGTTCGCGGTTAACTTCGGTGAACTTGTCGAGATTTAACTTCTGGATAAGGCGGCGGTGAATCGCGCTTTTTACGGCGGCGAAGTCAGTACGTGCTGATGGGGGGGGGAGAGGAGGCATCTAAATCACCTTTTCGATGGAAAAGAAAAAAATCCACCAATTGCGCCCTTCTTAGCCGGGGCGTTTTCGTCCATGCCCGCGAGTATCGCAGCAATCTGACGGTATCGACTACAAAGGTTGTTATTGTGATTTTCTAATAGCGGTATTCCCAAGTTGATGGATTCGCTGGCCTTCCGAAAATCATTGGGGAGACATGCGAAAATCGACCGGCTGATGTCTTTCTGAATGCTTTTCAGCACGTTCTCATCGCCCTTGTGCCATCGATTGATGATAATCCGCGCGCGGTCCGGTTCGATTCCAAAACCTTTCAGAGCCAGCAAGCGACGTTCCAAGGTCCATAGAGCCGGTACGTTCGCCTCTGCCACTATCAGGATCATGCGCGCCATGCGCAGCATGGATGTCCACTCCGATGAGAATTGCGAACCCATATCCATCAGCACAACGTCTGCGGTGATCTGCGCCACGTTCACCACCCGCTCCAAGGAGGGCACATCGATGCGTTGCCATTCTTCCGGTTGGGTGATTCCGCCAAGAAGCTCCAGTTTGCTTTTGTGATTCGTAAGCAGTCCAGCAAAAAAATGACTGTCCAGTCGATCGAGGTTTTCCACTGCGTCGCGCACGCTGAACCGCTGGTGGACGTCCAGCAACAGGTGGGCATTGCCTAATGGCCGCGCAAAATCGAGCAGCACGGTTTGCTTCTTGGCGAAGGTGCACAATTGGACGCCGAGGTTCACCGCCACGGTGGTTGCGCCCACCCCACCCTTGGAGCCCATCACCACAATAAGTTTGTCGCGAGAGGGCCGCTCTTTGGAGTCCAGATCCTTGGAGAATCTCGCCATCAGCGGCGTCAACACGTCAGCATCAACGGGCTTTGGCAGAAAGTCCTGCACGCCGCTACGCATCGCTTCGAGCAGCATTTGTTGAGTCGGAGGTGACATCGCAGACAGCGCCACTACTTTCACCGCAGGTCGCAAACGCCGAATATGCGAGGCCAAAGCGAAGAAATTTTCTGGATCCCGGGAAAGATCCAGGAGCAGCACGTCGGGATACATGTCTCCCACATCGGGGAATTTGTCCGTCGAAACGTTCCAATGCCTTACAGACTTTACGTGGCCGGTCTGTTGCAAAGCGGCAAGTAACTGTGCTGAGCTTGCGGCATCATTGCTGGCTATAGTTACTGTAACCATGAACTGAGGGCACCTGGTCGCTTATCTTTACTTCGCAAAACTTTCCGCACACCCCAGAGTTTACGGTCGCGGGGAAACTACCGGCGGGTGGTCTCCCGGCAAAGGGTCGATGAATTTTCTGGGCATAACCGGAATGGGTGGCTCGGAATTCATGGGCTGGACGATGCGCGGAGTGACCACAATTATCAATTCATTCTTGCTCTTGGTGATCGAGCGGCTTTGAAACAGTTTTCCTAAAACTGGGATGTCGCCAATTCCCGGTATCTTCGATAGTTGCTCGGTGACGCGATTATCCAGAAGCCCCGCGATCGCAAAGCTTTGGCCGTCCTTTAAATCCATTTCGGACTCCACGCGGTCGGTGGTCAGAGCCGGTATCGTAAACCCCTGGATCACCAGCCCGTCCGCGAAATCAAGTGAGCTGACTTCGGGTTTCACCTTCAGGTGAATCACGCCATCTGGCATCACCGTCGGAGTGAAGTTCAGTCGAACTCCAAACTCTTTGAATTGAATGGTCACCGCCGCGGTACCGCCGGAGGTCGTACCTTGTATCACCGGATAAGGAAATTCTCCGCCCGCCAGGAAGCTGGCTTCTTTGCCGGACATGGTGAGCAGATTCGGTTCAGCCAGGATTTGCAGCACGTTTTCGCTTTGTAGCGCCTGGATCGTAGCCGCGAAATTTAAATCCGGGCGAAAAAGAAAAATATTCAAAAGATCGCCTACCGCAAACCCTGACCCAACTCCCGCGGAGTTCAGCGTAGGAGGGCTAAACTGTTGTGTAGAGATCGAGCCAATGTTTTTGCTGCCGGGCAAACTCAGAAGATTGAATCCCAGCTGATTCAACTTCTGCCGGTTGACATCCGCAAATCGGACTTGTAACAAAATCTGCGCATGTGTCGGCGGCGGCACCTGCATCAAGCTGGTTACTTTGGGCGCCGCATTCTTCACCACTTCCAGAATCTTGTCAGCTACCGTGGACGAGGAAATATTCCCAGAAAGTATCACCACGTCCTTGGAGGTTTCGATACGCACCGGCTCGGCTGGGAATACTTCATGTATTTTCTGGGTCAAACCCAGAATGTCGATGTCCACCGACACTTCAAACGCCTGGCTCTGGTCCGCCTCGTCCCACACGAGCAGGGACACGCCACCGGGCGCCTTACCGTTTACCAATATCTGCGTGGTGCTAACCACCAGGGCTTCTGCGACGGCCGGGTCGGCGATGGAGACGCGTTTAATACGAGTCGGAGAAGTGATCACCAATGATCGCCCCACCAGCAAATGGAGCGTTTGCCCGGTTTCCGATTGCGGCGCCTCTGCATCAGGCTTTACCGGGACTGGCTGCCCCTGAGCCGGGAGTGCGGGCTCTTGCGGCTGCGCCATCAGCGCGCGCGTCTGCAGTATCAGCAACACTACGCCCAAGCACAACCTGAAGCCTGTCGCGATGTTACGGCTTTGGCGGTGACGATTGATCATTCGGTTTTCCTGTCGGAGCCTCTGCCGTGGTAGCTGGAAAAGATTTGTTCTCACGCTTGCTGCCCGTGATCACCTCGATCACGTAAGGCGAGGGAGGCCGTGACGGGGGCTTACCAGGTCCAATATGCGGCGGTGGGGGCGGTGCGGATCCGCCGAACAATGTGGCCTGTAACACCGGCGCTGGCGCTACCACCTTCGAATCAACCGTATTGCGCAATGCTAATTGCAACTTACCCTGGTTCGCAGCCATCGTCAGTTTGGCCGCATCTTCAGGGCTCACAAGCAGGGTAATGACCGGAACCGTTTGCGGCTTCCCATCACGGTCCTGCTCGATCTTCTGTCCGGCGGCCAGGACTCGAACATTTTCCAGAATCGTACGAGTCACATTTGTCGACCCGCCGGGAAGACTGCCGGTCACCAGAACATCGACCATCGTCCCGGGAATCACAAATCCGGCGACACCCACGACTTCATTCACCGAAACCGACAACGCCCGCATACCCTCCGGAATCGTAGCCGGCAATCCCGCGCCGGACCTTGTCGAAGCCAATTTCGCTTCCAGAATCGGCTCATTTTCGGCAACAGGCGTAATCAGCGCGCGATTCTCCGCATCCGCGATTCGCGTGAGCATTCCGGCCATGGGCTTGCCTCCGGGCCAGGAAATCAATTTGACGTTACCGCTATTCAGCCGCGTGCCTAGCTGCAAGCTCGACGCAGCCACCACGATATGATCGGTGGTTTCCACGGGCCGTGGTGCGGTGGCCTGTTTAAACACCCGGTAAACGAAAGAGCTCAGCATGAACGCCAAGATCACCGCGACTGAGAGTCCGATGAGTAACCGGTTTCTGTTCATGAAAATCCGACCTCGTCACTAAACCTTGTTCATCACTAGAGCCACGACAAAGCAGACCGCCGTCGACACCGCCACGGCCATTCCAAAAGGAATTTTCATTAACTTTGGGTTATCCAGAGAAATATGCGGATTAGGCTGAAATCCGAAAATCACAAACCCTCGAACCAGTTCCACGATATTGAGAAATGTTTCTTTGACGCGCTTGGTTTTTATCGTTTGAATGGCGCTCATAAGTCCCGACGCTAAAATACTTCCGAACAATATAAAAAGAAAAAGCGCTGGACCCACGAATGCCCCGACAGCGCCCATCAGTTTCCAGTCTCCAGCGCCCAGTGCGCGCAGCAGGACAAGCGGCAACAGCAAACCCAGGGCGAGGCCCACACCTTCAAGTGAACTCTTCGCGCCGGGCCAACCGCCAAGAGTTGTTCTCAAAATTATTCCGGCCAATATTCCGGACACCGTGAGCCAGTTGGGAATCTTGCGGCTTCGCCAATCTAGCACCGCTGCCGCAAACGTCAGCAGCAGCACGGACGCCCAAATGAGCTCCCGGGCAACCATTAAATTATAGAGTCCTGTACGTAATAGATATCAAAGAATTGGGGACAAACTTATGCTGTACTTCTCGCTTGGCATTCAGCTCGCCAAAGCGGCCCGCATCATAGCACACAACCGACACGCAGCGTACTTAGAGCTCAGACGGAACCAAAGAAGCCGAAGAACCCATTGCCACCATTCCCACCGTTGTTCCCGTTGTTCCCGCCGTTATTGCCGTTGTTCCCGCCGTTGTTGCCGTTGTTCCCGCCGTTGTTGCCGCCACCTCCACCCGTAGCAGTGTTCAACTGCGTTGCGGCCTTTCCATAAGCATTGCTAATGCCGCTCGCCAGATTCCTCATCGCGGCGACCGACAGCAGACTGACGAGTACGATCAGAAGCGCATACTCTATCAAGTCTTGCCCCTCTATCTCTTCCCACACTCTCTTTAATGTGCGGTTAAATGTGTGCAGCATTTTGCCTCCTGAAACCTCTCTTGCCTGGGCCTTACCGAACGACAGGATGCTGGCCGCAAGGTGATTAGCCTTTCGGCCAGCGAAATACTTGAAGACAGGGCCAATCGCCACTACGTAGTCGAGTTGAGTTGAGCCGCTGCCTTTCCATAGGCGTTGCTAATGCCGCTCGCCAGATTCTTCATCGCGACGACCGACAGCAGACTGACGAGTATGATTATGAGCGCATACTCCACCAAGTCTTGCCCTTCTGAGTCTTCCCACAATCTCCGTAATGTTTTTCTCATCTTCTCGGCCACTCCCACTGATCGTTTGCCGACCACCACGCTGGCCGCAAGGAGATCACCCTAACGACCAGCGAATCCGTTATTACGAAGACTACGTAGTGGAGTTCAGCTGAGTGGCCGCAGCCTGAAACGCGTTGCTGATGCTGCTGGCCAGGTTTCTCATCGCGACAACCGACAACAAGGAGATCAATACGATCAACAACCCGTATTCCACCAGGTCCTGTCCTTCTTCTTGCCAAAGCTGCTTCATAATGTTCATGGCTTTATCCTTTGTGTTAAGTAAAACTCGGGTGAAACGAACAAACTCTGCCGTATGGTTATGCACCTCTGAGACCAAAGACATCTCGGGCGATTAAGTCGCAGAACAATAGGGACTTGCTGGCTGTCCGCCCACTTCAGCGCCATCAGGGTGTTACCGTTTGTGTACATTATTTTTCGTAGGCCGTCCTGTTTGGTGACCCACACGTACCGGCCCCAGAGACGTCAAGGCCCCACCCGCGGCCACACCCTATCGGTACGGTCAAAAATCTCGGCCAATCCGTCGGAGTAAACCAGCTTCCACCCGGGCGATTTGACCAACAGGCCAGCCAGAGCCGAGGAACGATTGACCAGGCAGGAACCTATGTTGTGGCTAGCTAGAATTCGTAAAGCATCCACTTGTCCGGAAGCGGCCTCAAGATAATCGGCTAACACGCCGCTGTGCTCATATAAATCCCCGCGCCCGTCAATGAATACCGCTTGAGAAGGTCCCACTTGCGAAATCAGGTAGCCGCCCCAACCGTATTCGTTGAACATCCCGGTCGGGTGAGGATGTGCGCGAACATAATGCAGCGCCTCCACGGGATAATCAGCGGCCACTATCGCTTCTAGTGCGGATTCGGAAGGCCGAAACTTGATCAGACTGAGCACCACCAACGTCATGATGACGAAATTTAACAAATATTTATCCTTGGCGGGCTCGTAAATGGGCGTCCAGCGCGCGAGGATATTGGCCACGATGGGCACGCAGAAGAGAATAAAAATCATGGTGAAGCGCAGATGCGCCAACGCTGCATACATCGAGAACAGCAGCAGCGCCATCTCCGCGATCGAGTAGCTCAGCCGCAAGATCACGGTGGCTAGAAACAGCGCCGTCACGAACACCAGAATGTAGGCGCCCATGGGATTGGCTAACGACAACGGTTGCCATTCCTGGATATTCGCGATGTTCAGCGGCTGCGCCATAGCGAGGTCCAACGGGTTCGCAGCGAGTTGCGAACCGTACGGTGTGATTAGCAGCGCTAACAAGCAAAAGACGAAAGCGAGCAACAATTTCACCCGCCGCCCAGTCGGCAGTTGCTTGCCAAAAAGTCCGCCAATACGAAAGCTCACGAGTCCTGTAATCCAATAGATACCGATCACTAAGAGGCCGAACATGAACGTCCCGTGGGTGTTCACCCACACCACAAACAAAGGCGGGAGGAAATACAGTGCCCGCTCATGGCCATTTTCAAATACCTGCAGACAAATCATCGCCAGCAACAAGAAAATATAACCAAACAGTTGCGGTCGCAGCCGAAACGCTACCGGCGCAATGGGTAGCAGCATCGCGGCAGCAATGCACGCCGCCTTGGAATTCCCGCAAGCGAGATAAGCGTATAGATACAGCAGCGCGGTAAGTAAAACGACCAACGCCTTCTGCAGCCAAGCGAGCCCTACCAGCGTCCCGCTTTTCGCTGCCAGCGCCATAAAAACGTCCCCCAGCCATTCGTACTCAATCCAATGCGCGCCTCGCGCGGTGAAGGAATAAATATCGGAGGTTGGCCACGTGTGAGTTTTTAGGATTTCCTGTCCTACGGTGATGTGCCACCACGTGTCGGGATCAAGCAGCCGGTCTTCGGCGCCGATGAGCGCTATCGCCATCAGCAGCACCGCCATCATCGCGGGAAAAGAAACCGCCAGCCGTAGCGAGCGCCACCACGGCGCCGCTGCTGGCCCTGGCCGGAGCGCTTCGGTGCTTGCCGTTATGTCCGTGCCGGTGGAGTAGTGCATTTAATCGGAGCCCTTCTCACCCCACATCACGATGTTCCAAGCCAGCCAGCGAACCAGCGGTATGCGTGTCAGAAATTTGTCGAGCGCTCGCAGTGGCATCCACCAACGCAAACTCAGTGGTGTTTCGCGCAGAATTCTTTTCCAGTAACGGTCCTGATTGGGATGCACGCGGTCGATCAGGTAATACTTCACGAAAAGGAGCAGAGAGGAAAGCCAGAATTCCCGGTGTCCCACGTGCCGAAAATATTTCCGGGCTGAATCTAGATCCGCTGTGGAAAGCGGCGATTCGTCCGGCGTTCGCACTGCGCTGGCCATACGCCGGTAAAGATTGATCGCGGGATTGTAGGCTAGCGGATCATAGGAAAAAAATCGTCCGCCGGGCTTCAGGGCGCGCTGCATTTGCGCGAAAAGCGCTGCGCGGTTCTGCACGTGGTGGATGGTATTGGCAATGTAAATCAAATCATAAGACGCCGCCGGGCTCACTTCCAGGGTTTCCGCCCCCGACACAATTCCCTGCAGCTTGACGCCAAATCGCGCGCCGAGATCGAGCGCGGTGTTCACCATGCGCGGCGAAACATCCACGGTAGTAACCTCCGCGCCTTGTAGCGCAAAGTACACCGACGACTCTCCGAGTCCCGCTCCAATATCCAACAGCCTCTTTCCTTTCAAATCGCCCATTTGCTGAAGAATGAACTGATTCTCCATGGCCGTCGGCGCTTCAAAACTTTGGCGAACAAGAATCTCGCTTAGCTGCGTATCGCTAGCCCAGGCGTCGTGAAAAGCAGCTTCGCGATCATGCAGTGCGCTCCCGGCTACATCGGTAGATTGTCGCGTTAGATTTTTTTCCAAGGGTACGCGCCTAGTGTTTCCCGGCGATAAACAGCGACGAGGGGTTTTTCTCCCGTTTATCACCTTTGAATCCCAACATCTCCCTAACCACATAAAGCGGCCGATGTTTCGATTCGCCATAAATGCGCCCGATGTATTCGCCGATAATACCCATGCAGATCAGTTGCACGCCGCCAATGAAAAGCACTGCGAACATGGTGCTTGTCCAGCCGCGGACCAAACCCTCCACGCCCAGAAAATGTTCCAGGGAGACCAGCACGATTCCCAGGATGGCCAGAAAGGAAGTGATGAATCCCATACATGTGGCCGCACGCAGCGGCAGAATAGAAAAAGAAAAAATACCATCCATGGCAAACCGCAACATTTTGAAAAACGAAAATTTTGTCGCGCCGGTAACCCGCGGCCCGCGTCGATAGGGCACCGTCACCTGCGAAAATCCCAGCCAACTGACCATGCCACGCACGAAGCGATCTCTTTCGGGCATGCTGAGCAACGCGTCGAGCACGCCGCGATCAATCAATCGGAAGTCGCCGGCATCCAGCGCGATGGGAATATCCGACAAGCTTTTCATGAAGCGATAAAATAATCTTGCGGTCCATAGCTTGAACGCCGTTTCGCCTTCACGTTCGGTGCGCACGCCATGCACTACGTCATAACCCTCCTGCCATTTGCTAAAAAAGGTGAGCATGGTTTCCGGGGGGTCCTGCAGATCGGCGTCGATAATCACCACCGCGTCCCCGGCGCCGTGCTCCAGCCCGGCCGTAATCGCCATTTGATGCCCAAAGTTACGTGAAAAACGTACCACGCGGATATGGCCGTCGCCGATCTGCAACTCCCTCAGAACCTCCGGGGTCGCGTCCGTGCTACCGTCGTCGACATAAATAATTTCAAAATCCGCGGGTAGTTGCGAAAGTGTGGACGATAATCGCGCATGCGTGCTGCGCAGCGCGTCTTCTTCGTTAAAACAGGGAACCACCACGGAAAGCAAAACCGGGCCGTGAAATTGACGCATCATACGCGCTCGCCTCATTGATCGCGAAAGCCCTGGCGGCGTGCCGAGCTATCGTTGCGAACTACAATTACGGATACTCCATCAGAATAAACTTGTTTCCAGTTCGGACGCGCCGTTAAAAAAACCGTCAATGGATCACCGCTTCTGACCATGCAGAATCGTATGCCATAGTTATTCAAGACTCCCAGCACTCCCGGTTGCAGTTCTGCTACGTGCACATAATCCGCGAACACTCCGCCGTGTTCGTAAAGCTCCCCGCGCCCATCAATAAACACTTTAGGCACATCGGGCTCGGTATACACCAGATAACCCCCAAAATCGTACGAATTGTACATTGGCCCCGTAACCGGATGATCCTTCAAGTAACGGACCGCCCCTACCGGAAACCCCGCGTCAATCTTCTTTTCAATCTGCGCGTTCGAGGGGAAGTAATGAATCATGCCGCCCAGCATCAACACCATCAGCAAAACGTTCAGTACGTAATGATCTTTTTCTCGTTGATATTTCGGCACCCACCGGCTCAGCATGGTAGCAAAGACCGGCGAAAAAAAAGGCACGAAAAGCAGCAAAAATCGCGCGTGCACGAAGGTCATTCCCGCGGCGCCCACGAACAGGAGCACATCCTCCAGGCGCCATCGCATGGGCGCGGCGACCTGCGCGAAAATGGTTCCCAACACCAGAAATAAAAACAGCTGCGGCCCGGGGGAATTCAACGCGATGGGCCGCCATTCCTCGATATTAGCCAGATTCAGGGGCAAGGAAGAAGCAACCTGGAACGGGTAGGCTGCCAGCCGCGTGCCGTACGGCGTGATGGGAATAACCGTCAAACATAGCAGGAAGATTAGAGAGAGCCGCGTGCGTTCTTCGGGGCTCCAAGCATGCACGACGATGTCGCCAAGTTGAAATCCTCTTAAACCACACAACCAGTACGCCAGTATGGCTGCCAATCCTATTTCCCATGATCCGTGCGCATTGATCCACAGCAGAAACAGTGGTGGAAGAAACCAGAGGGCAGTTTTCTTGCCTTGACGGAATCGCTCCAGCGCGATGAGTGTCAGCAAAAGAAATAGATAGCCCAGCATTTGCGGCCGCAAATTAAAATTCGCGCAAGCCAAGGCCAGCAGCACGCTGACCGCCACGAAACTGCCCTTCGAATTCTTTGACCGCAAGGTTGCGTAGCTATAAAGCGCCAGCATGATGGCCGCGCCTAGAACAATCAGCAAAGCCTGCAAGCCCCGCAGCCCGGCAACTCGCGCGACGCTGGCGATGAGTACATCTCCCAGCCACTCATAAGCAAGCCAGGGTTGGCCTGCGACGGTGAAGGAATATGGATCCACTGTGGGCCAATGGTGCGTCGACAGAATGTCTTCGCCCACCTTCAGATGCCACCAAAGATCGGGATCCACTTCAAAATTGTGACGCGCGACGAATACTGCGGTCACTAGACAGGAGGCCAGCATCGCGGGAAACGAAAACAATTGTTGGAGTAGCGGAACTTTGGCCGAGGCAACAGGCGCGGAAAAATCTTTATTTCCCGGCGCGACACTGTCGCCAACAACCATTCGACTAGGCTCGTGGCTCATGGCACTTGCCGTCCAGCCTGGGAGACAGCCGTGGCCGCCGCTTCGGCCGAGTTTTGCCGAACCAATACCACGCTAATGTCATCCTCATAGACCTTTTTCCACTCGGGTAACGACGCGAGTAACACCGCCAACGGTTTATCGCGGTCAAATAAACAAGTCTGCACTTGATATAAGTTCAGCACCGCAAGTGCACCCGGGCGCAGAGTCGTGATGTACCGGTAGTCGGCAAATACCCCGCCCGGTTCGAACAGCTCGCCCCGTCCGTCGATGAAGACCTTCTCGCGTCCCCCGCTGGACCATTCCATATAACCACCGAAGCCGTAGGTATTAAATATTGGCGACCGAACTGGATGCGCACGCATGAAGGCGATTGCGCGGGTGGGATACGTGCGGGCAACGTCCCCTTCGATCTCAGCGCGTTTTGGAAAGAAATGAATCATACCCGCCAACATACCCGCCATCAGAAGGGTGTTCAATAAATGTTGATCTTTTTGTCGCTCGTAGGCTGGTATCCACCGCGCCACCACTACCGCGAATACCGGCGCGAAGAACGGCACGAATACCAACAAGAAGCGCACGTGCAGGCAAGCCATCACGATGCCCAGGAAGTAGAGCGTCAGTTCTTCGAGCCGCCAGCTGGTCTTATAAACCAGTTGCGCCGCGAACCAAAGAAACAGAAGGACCAGAAACAGTTTTGCACCTACCAGGTCGAACGGCATGGGTTGCCATTCGTTGATGCTGGCCATATTTACCGGGAGCGAACCAATAAATTGCACCGGAAACACTGCCAGCTGCGTGCCATAGGGAGTGATTGGCAACACCGCGAGACACAACATGAATACCAGTAACAGACGCTCACGTTGGCTGATGGTCCAGGCGCGCATCTCCACCGCGCCGAACCTTCTTTCCTGCAACCCGCTCGCCCAATAAACGAAAATACAAAAGAGTCCTATGGTCCACGATCCATGCGTATTGACCCACAGCAGAAAAAGGAACGGTAGGAACCACAACGCTCTCGCGCGTCCATGGCGGAACCGCTCCAGGGCAATCAGCGTGAGCACCAGAAAAAGAAACCCGAGCATTTGCGGACGAAAGTGGAAAACGGGGAGAGCCAGGATCGTCAATATCGCCGTGGCTGCGAAACTCGCTTTTGAATTGCCCGACCGCAGCGTACACAAGACATAGAGTGCCAGAACGATGCTCGCGCCCATGAGCATCAGCAACAGGTAGAGCGCCGGCAGTCCTCCGATGCGCTCGGTCCCCGCGAACAGCACCTCGCCCAGCCACTCAGCTGCGATCCACGGCTGCCCCGATGCCGTGTAAGAGTAAGAATCGGTGGTCGGCCAATGATGCGTGGCCAAAAGATCTTCTCCCACTTTCAGGTGCCACCAAAAGTCTGTGTCCACGTTGAAATCGTGTTTGGCCCAGAAAACCGCCGTGGCCAACAACGCGCCCAACATCGCCGGAAATGAAAACACCCGCTTCAAAATTTCCAGGAAATCGATGGAGCGACGGGCAGCGGGCGCAGCGGATGGCTGCGCGGAATCTGTCTGTGGGTAGGTTCGCAACGAGGGAGGATTGTTATCTGCTGAGATGGTCTGATCCTGTTCAACTAGCCGTCACGTTTCTGGACTGCATGTACAACGCCGCAAGTGGAACAATTTCATTCGGCAAAACGCCGAAACAAACGTCGACGAACTTTAGTGCGAGATGATCATCTCGGATGTGCTGGACAAGCAATAACCGGCTTGCGTGCACGGAGCAGTTACAGTTGTGTTCGCGGGAAGTAGCGGAAAAATAAAATTATAAGCATAGGCCACCTGCACCTGCACCGTGCAGCCTGCATAGTTTGGCGTTGCGCCGCAAACCGTAGGCGTACTGTCGGCACAAGAGACGGCGGGCGCAGCGACGCCACATGCCGATGTAACGATTCTCGTCTGATCAAGCCCCAATGGAATGTGATTCATTACATAAGCCGTCACGTCTGCCGACGAAGCAGGCGCGCCACAGCTGGCATCCTGGAGGCAGGTTTGTCCATTTACCGCCGCCCAATGTGTAGCTTCCTTGGCGATATGATTGACAAAATGATAGGCGTATAGCGCGTGACTGAATCCCATGGCACCGAAGATCAACATTAAGAAAATCAGAATGGAGAATGCATATTCGACCAGTGTGGCTCCGGTTTGCTTGTTAGGTGATCGCCGCAGCGGACACTCGCGCCTGCTCACAGCACCGGTTTTAATCATGCGAGACATAATTCCGCCGTTCTCTAAGGCTTATACCGCCCTGACCCGCACCACGGATGTTCTGGTCAGGGCCAAGGAAGGAATGTTTGTATAGGTAAATAATGGGGCAAAAGTGCCTGACGCTGTAACCGATAGCACTGCCACCCAATGTCCGGTTGCGCAAACCCCGGCACCCGACCCCGTGCAAGCGGCGGTAACGATCCCGCCGCCAACATCGCAACCGCAGGAGACTGTAGAAGTGACCGCCAGGTTCTGCGGGTCCTGTCCGTTACTGCGATAATCGTTGCGTGCAGCCGTCTGGATCCCTACTGTGTCTACCGACTGGGGAAGGCTCTGTGTTCCATAAGCCGTACCTGCGCGCGCCGCATTTCCGACCAAGATAGATACATAGGCGTATCGCCCCAACTCGACTATCCCAAGAGTAAGGAACAAAAGGACCGGCAGCACGAGAGCTATTTCCAGCAAAGTCTGTCCCGATTCGCCACGTCGCGCGGTGCGCACACCTCGGCAAGCCTTCTTGAGCCCTCTAGTACTTCGCGCATTGGAGTATTGGTTCAATATCATCCGTTACTCCACCAGAACTGCACTGGGCGCCGTGAACGGCGTCGGTAGTCCGCCGGGAACGCCTGGCCCTCCATTAATTGCCCCTCCGTTAATCGTCACATTGGCGCCGCCAGCTACTGACACTGACCCGGCAACGACCGCACCGACATTTAAATTCGGGTTCGCGGCAAAGGTCAATTGATCGCTGGGAAAGTACAAGATGCCATTAAGTTGGCTACCGTTATTGGCGCTCAAAGATGGGTTGGCAGTATCAGCAGCATCCTGCCACATAAGCATACCCGCGTATTGCCCAGTGGCTGGCGCATTGAGATTCAACGTCGGAGTTCCGGTGACGTTGATGGTGGCCGGCCCAGTGAAATAAAACATCACGCCCGTACCTGAAATGTTCGCGTTACCCGTTACACTCAGGCCGCCTGCTCCATTAATAACGTACGAGCCCGAACTAAAAACCACGTTTTCGCCGCCCGTCGTCGCGATGGTAATCGCATCATAGGTGCCGGGTATGACAGTGTACGTTCCATTCGCATACCCGACCCCAACGCCAGAAAAGTTTCCACCGCCAGTGATCGAAATATCGGTTCCACCACCGCACGGAGAACATGGCGGTGTATAACCGGCCAATGGACCTGCGAACGGATCTGCCGCGGCTGGGGAATTAAAACTTGGACAGGTCGCAGCGCCATCCGTGCACGTGCCCGTGCCACCACCGCCGTTGTTAGCGCCAGATACACCTAAACTGGAGGCGGTAATCACGCCTGCTGAAGTGTAATCCCCGTTATCTACGATCCCGCATGATGGCGCCGACAGCGTCGCGCCTCCCTGAACATTCATTCCTTGGACGGGATTCCCAGGAGTGCCAATGGCGTACATGCAACCGTACGGCGCACCCTTAGTTCCAGTGCTGTTGTTGGAGGCAACTGAGCGGGCCGTGATGGTCTTGGAGTTGACTCCCAAAATGCGCATGAAGAACGTGGGTTGACCTGCGGAAACATACGCCTCCACATAGCCTGACTGGCCAACATGAGGTCCAGATATCGGGAGCGTAACACAGACGTTCACAGAGCCTACCGCCAGATTTGTAGGCGGTGGGCAGAGGCCGCCGGTATTATCTGTAAAACCGTTGGCGGCCGCCGCGTTCACTGCCCCTATCTGATAATTGGAAGGCAAGTCTGTCGCGCCCGCAATCGCTGCGGCGTCCGCCGCATTTTGCTGCACGCGCCTCTGATAACGCAAAATTCCCATGTCCACGGCCAACCCCGCAAAACCTAGCAGGACAACCATAGCCAAGGCCGTCGATATCAACACCTGGCCCGTTTGATTCCTGCGTATCGTCATCCTGCCTCGATCTTCAGAGTGCATAGGCGTTTAAAAACCTTCGTATTTATCGGTTAAATGTGAGGGCGCCACATGAGAAGAAAACCTAGGTCCAGCACGATACTCTATTGATACCTAATCGGCAACGCCCATCTGCAATCCATCGCGGTACTAAAGATTCTAGTACGTACTTCCACACGACTTCTTACTATTGCGCTTGGTTTATCGAATTGGTCCCGAAACAGTACCCAAACTATCCAGCACTTCACTGTCCAATCAAAGCTCAAGCCGCGTCGCGTATCGCGTCAAACTCCCGTATCACCGAAAATCTCGTACGCAGCGCCGCCACACTTTCGCCAACTTGTTGAATCCTATCGACTCTAATGTGCCCCAGCATGGTTCCCGCAGCCGCCAAGTATTTGACCTTCTCAGGCAGCAACCCCATTAGCCGGCAACAGGTAGCGTCGACCGCAACGGGATCGTCACCAAAAATGAGCGCCCCGCATGCCTTAGGAGTTCCCTGAATTGGACCATTTCCTTCCATTCCCATGATTCCATCCACGATGGCAAAATCCGGACGCACTGCCGCATTGATATCCAGAATCGCATTGTCGATTCCCGCCCAGTGCAGCACATTCTTCGGCCATCCGTAGCAACTTCCCGGCACCGTCCCGAACATATTTTTGAGCGACAGGGTTACGCCAGCCCAGTGATGAGTTTTGAGTTTGGGCATGGAAACTACCAGGTCAGCGCCTAACACGGTCTTGGGAAAATACAATTCCTTGAGTCGCGATGCCTTCGTCGCCAGCGGCACGCGTTCCACCTCATCAAGATTCAGATCCACAAACGTTCGCGCCAGCGGGCCGACAAAATCCCTGAGCCGAATCGATTCCAGAATCGCTTCGGTGTCGCGGTCCAATGCCGGCCCGTCGCCGATCCACACGTGCGAGGCGCCCAATCGCAAAAAGCTTGCGCGCGTAGCGCCAATCACCGCGGGATGAGTATTTCTAATGCCGCCAGGATCTGGTCCTACAAAGTTCGGCTTCAACAAAACAACTTTGTCTTTCACCGGCAGCGCAAATTCCACAAGGCTTTCATAGATCAACGTCTCCAATTCTTGTTCGTAGTTCGCCGCACGCCGTATCAACACCTTCGAAGCAGGCCGTTGGAACCAGGGTATTAATGCTCGGTTACGCATGGTGCTCACGACTTCCTGCCCGCAGTTACCCATTCCCGCGGGCCACTTCCCGCCAAACTCATCCACGCCGCCACCAGTAAGTTGCTCGCCGGTTCCTCGGGGTCGTAGGCCATCGCGGTCTGAATCTCTCGCTCGCGGCCGTACACTTCCAGGCAAATTCGTGCCGATGCATAGGAAGCCGCACCTTGAATCTTGGAAAAATTATTTTCCAGCCAGTCAAGGCTCTCTTTATTTTCTCGTCGCTCTGGATTGTGCCGCAAAGAAAGCAGCGCCCACGTGGTGGGAATTACCATCGGCTCGCCCGGAACTCCATAGTCTTCTGGACTGCCGCAATTCCAGCCGCCACCGGGGCACATGCGATTGTATAGCAGCGCCTCGCCCAGTTTTCTTCGCCTCTCCGCCTCGCGCTGAAAAGCCGTGACGGAACTCGCGCGCGGATGCCACTCGAGCGCCAGCAGCGCAAACGCCGTCGGCTCGACCCAACTGCTCGTCGCGGGTGTCCATCCCCAGCCGCGAGCTGCATCGTTTTGTTTGCCCGCCTTGCCGGCGGATGACAATTTTCGAACAGTTCGTCGCCACCACGAGCTGTCCTGCGGCCAATCATCACAAACCCAGCGCAATCCGGTGTCGATCGCCTTGGCATACTTTTCATCTTGCAAGCCGGCCAAAACCCAACATGCCAGCGAAGTCACCCAGCACCCTGTTTTTGTCTCTGGCACAGCAGGCCACGATCCGTCCGGAAGCTGAGCCTTCGTCAGAAAATCCAATCCCCGACGAACCGTATCCTCATCCCCGCGCTTCGCACCCGCTATCGCAGTCAAAGCTTTGACGACCCAGCAGGTTGATTCCACGCGGCTCTCATCGCCCGCTATAAAACCCCAGCCGCCATCGCTATTTTGCGAATCTCGAAACAGCCGGAAGGAACCGTTGTTCGAGGGGAAATGAGCAGAAATCGGGTCCATCGCCGGCGGTTTGGCCTGATCCTTTTCCATCGAGGTCAGTTATAGAGTGTAACGTCACCGGGCCGAACGCCGGTTTTTCGCTCCGCGGGTTCCGCGGGATTTTCAACTTCGCGGTCTTGTATTCCCAGTTGATTAATCAAGCGATGCAAATAACCTCGGGCCACTCCCAGTTTGCGGGCACACTCCGCTTTTCGCCCGTCGCACTGGCGCAACGCACGCAAGATTAGAGCGCGCTTGAAACGCTTCACTTCCTGTTCGTAAGATTGGCTGAGAGTCCCGTCCTCCGCGCTCGCAGGTGCTATTGTCTCCTCGGACTCTGCAGGTTCCAGACGCATGGACGCCGGCAGGTCGCAAACATCCACCGTCGCGCCCTCCGAAAGAACGATTCCGCGCTGCACCACGTTCTGAAGCTCCCGGACATTGCCCGGCCAACTGTAATCCTCCAGAACCTGCAAAGCCGCCCGCGTGAAGTTTGCGGCCGGCTTCTGAAATTGATGCGCGGCGCTAAGCAGGAAATGCTGTGCAAGCAGCGCAATGTCGTCCCGTCGCTCGCGCAGCGGGGGCAAGTGCAACTGCATTACGTTCAGCCGGTAGTACAAATCTTCCCGGAATTTTCCCTGCTGCACCATTTCGCCGAGATTGCGATTCGTGGCGCAAACCAGCCGCAAATCCACATTGATAGTTTTATTTCCGCCCAGGCGTTCGAATCGTCGTTCTTGAAGAACACGCAGCAGTTTCGGCTGCAGCCCAAGCCCTAAGTCTCCTATTTCATCCAGAAAGAGAGTTCCATGATCAGCAGACTCAACTCGCCCGCACCTGGCGGTGATGGCTCCCGTGAAGGCGCCGCGTTCATGCCCAAACAATTCGTCTTCGACCAGCGTCTCCGGCAGGTTTGCACAGGAAAACGCCCCCATCGGCCCGTCCCGTCGACCGCTCAAGTGGTGAATGGCACGGGCCAGTAGCTCCTTACCGGTGCCCGTTTCCCCGGTGATCAACACGCTGACGTCGCACGTGGCGATCTTGCGGGCAACGGAAAAAAGTTCCTGCATAGGAGCAGATGTTCCGATCAGTTCGTGAAGTCTTCCTGCGGGTTCGCCGCGCAGTCGATTCAACTCACGCTCCGAGGAATATAATTTGTAAAGCCGCCGCAGAATTCTGCGGAGCTCGCTGATGTTGGGAGGGTTCAGGACGCTGTCGTCCGCTCCATGCTCGATCGCACGCAAAAACAACAGTTGCTGCGCTTCGTCGCAAAGCACCACCATAGGTGGATGAATACGCAGGTCGTTGACCTCACTCATCAACCGTAATGCCGCTTCGCCGAAGTCCTCGGGTACATTCGTTCGAAGGTCGATCAGGATAACGTGAGCCCATGCTAACGTTTCACCAAGTTGCTCGAACCGCAACTCGCTGCTTCCCCTGGCCTCGAACCCGTCGCCCAAGGCACGCGCGATTGCTTCGGCCAAACCGGTATCCTGAGTCAAAAAACAAACTTTGAGCATTGGACTATCAGGCATACATACTCCTAGATGTCTATCTCCGAGAGAGTCGGCGATCACATTTCATTGAGAGTTCTCGCTAAGTTTGGGGACCTGCAACTTATCGAGTACCGTTTCGGAACTCCGGGGGCCACGCTACTATATTCCTGCCGAGTGTCCTAGTAAAGATAATCCGAATTCCAATTGCGAATATTCTGGTTGTGGAAAGTACTATAACTAGATATCTCCTGAAACCGTCCAGTCTGCGCCTGCCCGGCCCCCGGCTTAGTCAAGTTTTGACGAAGAAATTGGTTACGGAGTACACCAACTAATCGGGATGATTGGCAAAAACCTGCCAATCACCTCGATAGCGCAGCGAACAGCTACTGGAGCTAGGGATGCTGCTCGCGTCTCGCGTCATTTATCTACCGCCCGTTCCATTTGCGTCCTTCTGCCCAAACGCCATTGCGCCATTTGCGGTCTCCAGCTGAGCAACTCCGCCACGTACTCTGACCCAAAGCCGCCGACATTCAAGGCAATCATGACAAACGCGAATGTCCACATATCCATGAATAAACCGATTCCCAGGTGCATGGACACAACCGCCGCGAGCCAGACAGGTCGCGTTGTCTTCGGCAACATAAAAAATGGATAGCCGATTTCGATCACTAGTGTGGAAATTCCAGCCACCACTGCCACGCCCGGCAAAGCCGCTAGGCTCGCCACGTCAATCGCCCCCCGGAAAATTGGCTGGGTCACCGCCATCCACACCGCGTCGCCGTGCCACCATTGCGGACCAAAGGATTTGGCGATCCCCGCGTTCCAGTACAGCACCAACAGATGAAATTGAAGGAGGCGGCGAACCGCTCTCGAGCGCCACAGGGCGTCGCTCCGTTCCGGCAATGCAATTCGTCCAGGAGCGAGGACGCAATAGAAAAGCCCGATGCTCGCAAAACGATCCACGCCATACAGCGTAAAGTTAATACTGCCCGCGATCATCAAGTGCAACACAAAAACGAGTAGGCTGGTTATCTTCGGATAAAAATTAACGATGAGCGCGATTAATAGCATCGTGTACAGCGCAAAAAAGAATACGAACGCTTTTTGGCCG
This sequence comes from Verrucomicrobiia bacterium, assembly GCA_035482155.1. Taxonomy (GTDB): domain Bacteria; phylum Acidobacteriota; class Terriglobia; order Acidiferrales; family UBA7541; genus Acidiferrum. The sequence goes on from DATHRB010000036.1 coordinate 202,071, forward strand.
TCGAGGCCCACTTGCGGAAGCAGGTGCGTGAACCATCCCACCCGCGGGAACCATCTGGAATTCAGCATTTCAGTGACGGAAGTAGGAACAAGCGCGTTCCAGGTAGCAATATATTTCAGGTCAGGCCACACGCCGAGGGCTTGGAACAAAAGCGCCGAACCCATACCAAGCCGCAGCAGGCGCACCCACAAATGAGCAGCAGGAACGACAGCGTCGCTCGCCTCCGTGGCTGGCGACCAAGTGTTTGAATGGTTACCGACAAACATCATCAATCGGAGCGTTGGAAGGACATTTCCAAAGATTTCCGCATGCTTGTACGCTCTCCACTTCTCCAGGCAGAGCGGGAAGGCACTCTGTACCACCCGAAGGTTAATTCAACGGTTTTGTACTCGGGATGGCGCTCGAAAAATTGGCGGCTCGCGAACTCCAGCAGCAATGGAACATTTCTATTGGAGGAAAAGGAAGAGTGAATCGCTCCTATTTTCAGCGCCGCTTCCTGGGTCATATCGCTGCCGAGAATCTCATCGAAAGATGGGGGTCCGTCAGCGTGAACCTGCACAAATAGCTGCGGTTCAACCGGCGGAGCGAAGAATCTGTAAGGCCCGAGTGTTCGAGTCATCGTGGCATACGCCTCAATGGCGTCTCTCCACCGTCCCAGTTTTGGCCCCGGCCTCCAGCTAAACGCTCCCAAAAAAACCAACATTCCCTGCAGGACAATGAACAGCAGGAATGGGAATCTCCGAACTCTTTGGCTCATTAGGTTCACAACACGCCTCGGTCAGAAATAAGTCAGGTTTGATCGTTACTTGCGGTCAGGGGCAGCCACGGCCGGCTCTGCCACATCCCTGCTGTATGCTAGACGATACAAACGAGGATCTACTTCGCGCAAGAGATTACAATTGCGTAAATACCTTCGCCTCAGATAGTTGTCCGTCGCAGCCTCTTGACCGCAATCAGAAATGAACACCACTGTACCTGCGTCCTCGCCAATACTGGAGGCGTTAATATCGCCGGGTTCTCCGGGACGCATATCCCCGTTGGCAAAATAAATTCTTCCATCCACCGGATTCGTCTGAGATAGCGCCACCGGTTTCTTGCTATAAAGCACCCACGAAAGCTGCGCGAGTCCATATGAAACAGCAATCATCGAACTGAATACTGCTATCGCCGTCCGTTTGTGCGCCATCGCCATGCTTCCTTCGAGTGAAAGGGATCGTGGACTCGCTTCTAATTTGCCGCTCGAGCGGGAGGCGGATCCGACGATATACCCACCATAATCGCGACTGCGATCGCCTTGCCTCCTCGTGAAGCCGGCCTAAATCTCCAGTTGCTGAATGCCAATCGCGCAGCCTCGTCCATCATCGGCAATAAGCCCTGCTGCACTTCGAGTCCTTCCACCGTTCCGTCTTCTCGGAGCAACCCCTTGAGAATGATCTGTTTGTGAACCTTATCTTCTGGAAGCGGCAGGCGTTTGAAATCAAATCGATCCTCCGCAGTAGGTGGGGTAATCCCCTGCTCCATGTGCACTACCGCCGCATTGGTCTGCTCCTGAGCCCGGGCCCCAGCCCCGGCTTCACAATACTGCAGTGTCCAGGCTTTGCCAGGCATTGGCAAAAACACGGTGTAAATCTTCCCGCAATGCAACGCTCCGTAAATTCCCAAGCCGCCGCCACCCATCGGGCCGGCAGAAACCACCAAAGACGCCTTGTAAGGTGAAAATTTGGAAATGGGATACACCATGCTAAGCGGCACCCCGGGTCCCAGAATCCCGGCCGTCGCACCGCCACTGCCGGCAGTGCCGTTGACACTTAAACTTCCGGCCCCTCCCGACTTTCCTCCGCCGCCACCTGTTTCCCCCGCGCCCACACCAGTGCTGCTGTCTCCGCCGGCTCCTCCGCCTGTTCCGACGCCCGACGTTTCATGCGAGCTTCCTCCGGGAGACCCCGGCCCACTGCCCACAGGCGAAATGGAAAAATCTGCAAAGCGATTTCCAGCAGGAAGCGCAACCATGTCTGACGCTTGCCCCGGATCCGTGCTGATCACTACCAGCCCATTCCCCGCCCCTTCTACTGCAGGTCCAGAATTCGGGACCGGGGGCGTATTTGCTTGCGCGGTCGTAGGGGGCGACGCCGCAGCCGAGGGCTCCGGCACTGGCATTTTAGGCTGCAAGTTCGTGGGATCTGTTAGATCCGTCAGCGGTGTACTGGTGCTCGTAACCTTCAATACCGGAGCCGCTACCGTTACGTCGCGTCTGTTGGGCACCGTCGGCTTGGAATCTTTGTGATTAAAATTTAACTCCGGCTTCGGCACGACGACCGGTTTTGCTTCGATGATGTTCGGTAGTTTGAGCTCCGTCTTCATTCTTAAGTCTGGAGGAACGGCGGGCTGAAAGATCGTTTGCCGTTTGTTGTCGGGACGCACCGGTCGCGACACCACCTCTAAGTTGCGCTGCCGAACCGTGGCGCCCAGTGCTGGTGACCTTTCCACCAGATCCCCTTTCCCCGGTCGCGCCCCTGCCCCCGCTGGCGCGATACGGTGCAACTTGCGCGCTGGATTTAACGCCGTCAGCCGGTAATAGATCTTTTCCGAGTCCGTGGGGCCTCGATCCTCCATCGCTTCTCGAGCACGGCTGGCCGCCGGCACGTAAACCAGGAACACTATGACTGCGAGATGGAATGCCAACGAAAGCCATTGGGAGGGCCCTCTTAAACGCCCCGCTGGGGACCTTCTCGATGATTTCAGACGCGGAGTCTTGTACAAGGTCTTGAGCGAGTCCCACCAGGGGAGCGGAGACTGTTCCCACTGCACCAGAAGTCTCGGCGCGCGCGCCAACGGCGACGGCCTCAATACCGGCGCGAGGCCGAGCCACCGCCCAGGATGCGATCGAAAAAGTGTAAGCGAAGTTTTATTCTTGGAAATCAGGGAATTCCTCAACTTGGTTGTCGCTTGGCGACACCAACGGCTAACGCTCACCCTGTAGCCGAACGCGGCAGGGTTAATTGCAAGAAGATAGCACGCGATGGACCAATAAATCTCTCTTCCGCTTATCTTCTATTCCCCAGATAAAGGCGATATAACGTCACCATTAGGTGACAGGTGTTTGCCGCCATCGCCCTATTTCGGTGACCTCCCGGATGTCTGGACGCTAACCCTTCCCGTATCCATTACCTTGTAAAATTGTTGAAAGCCCAATACTCGAGTGCTAAGCTATTCTCGCGTAGCTCGAAAATATCCCTACTTTTACCCTGGCGTCGCTTTTGTAAGTCGAGAACCCTATGTACACAAACACTAGCCAACACGGCAAAAATTTTCTATTCGCAGTCGTTCTGTTTCTTATTGGCGTCCTCGGATGTGCGCCTTACTCCGCCGCGCAGGCCATCGCCGAAACGGCGACCACCACTGCTCTCTCCGCTGGAACCACCGCCGCAGCCGCAAAAACTATCCGCCTCCCTAACCTCGAAATCACGGGCGGCTCGGGTGCATCCGGCACGTCTTCCCATTTGCAAACCCCGTCCGGGCCTCCGCCGCAAATTATTAATCGGCGTGCGTTCGAACAACATGCTGGACCGGACGCCGGAAAATTATTGATTCGCTCCAGCACGCCGTCGATATCGTACGTTTGGATCGATGATAAATACGTGGGCCCTACGCCGTTGTCGTTGGCGCTGGCGCCCGGCAAATATCACCTCTTCGTACGCGGACCCAGGAACGAATCAGGTGATAGCGTGGTGGAAGTCCCGTCTCGCGGAACCCGCGAAGTAGCCCCAGTGCTAAACACTCCTTACCGTTCAAAATTTACTATTCGATGAGCTGCTTTTAACGGTTGGTGCCCTATCGTCTTCACTAATTTTTGCCGACAGAAAGTAGTTGCGGCAAGCGCCTTTCAGCGTTTCTCTATTCAGTGTGGCCGTTTCGCCCTGATAGTTTGCGGTCCAGAATATCTGATTCAGTAGGTCCCGAGGATAACACTGGCACAACGGCTGATTCATATCTTGCGTGATATATTGCGCCACAAACTCCGGTATGTCCGGTTCGTGAGTCAGCCCGCGACGTCCGCATTCGTCTTCAAATATCTGCATGAACTGTCTTCGTGTCGCATGCGCAATCTCGATTTTGTTGGGAATTCGACGCAGAAACGCTCCGTCCGTAATTTCCAAGGGATTAAGGTTCGTCGAAAAAACTACGAATAAATCGAAGGGCATGGCGAACTTTCTTCCCGCCTGAAGGGAAAGATAATCTACCCTGCGGTCTAATGGGGTCATCCACCGGTTCAACAACTGCTCCGTGGGCATGCGCTGCCGCCCGACGTCATCGAGGATCAATATTCCGTTATTGGCTTTCATTTGTAGCGGCGCCATGAAAAAGCGGCTAACCGCGTTATATTGGAGGTCCAGCATTTCCGCCGAGAGTTCGCCTCCCGCAACAACGCACGGCCTCCGGCACAAAACCCAACGTCGGTCGAACTCTTCGGGATTTGGATCGGAACTTGGGATGTGCACACCCGGATCGTGTAACGCGATGATTTGGCTATCCACTTCTAACGCGTACGGAATCCACACGCTGTCGCTATATATCGACGGAATGCAACTCGCTATGGTGGTCTTGCCGGTGCCCGTCGGCCCGTGTAAGAAAATCGACGATCCGGATGCCACTGCGGCTCCCAGGCGATCTATAATTTCCGGTTGCAGCACCAGTTGACGAAATGCTCGATCCAAGTCTGCTGGTCTGACGATCGTATGCGCGACACTCTGCGTTTCTACTCGCGCAACATAGTCTGCCAAAGCTACGGGCGCGGGACCGGCGTACTGATTTATGGACAGCAATTCCGCGGCCCGGTCTCTACCGCGGACGGTGGCAGTAACTCGGTGTGACCCTCCCGACATGCCCCGCACTTCACAAAGCTGTTCCTTCCTTAGAAATTGGAAAATTTCATCCATTACCTCGGCGCTCAGGCAAGCAAGATCGCCTAGCTCCACAATCGATAATTCCCCATGTAAATACAGGATTTTTATCGCCAGATCTTCTAGTAGGCCTTTACGTAACCCCGTTTCAGAGATTTCCCGCGGCACCGGAAAGAGGACTACGGCCATTTTGCTTTCTCCAATGTTAGGGTGCTGTCTGCGTCCCTCGTGAAGTGCCCCGGGTGTGATCGCCAGACTCGCCCAAATTATCCGCACGCCACTCGGGGAACATCGATCTCCATTTTGAGGCAACGCATAGCTGAGTCCTTTGGCAAGTCTTGGCCGGTGTGTCTCCTAGGTGCCTTGAGCTGTCTTGATCTTCGGCCGCTCCAGAGTCTGCCACATCCGTTAGCATGGCGTCCTCAACGGATCGATAGTCCTGTGAGCAACAAGTAGTCGTAATTATCAGTTCACTAACCACTGCGGAATCTCATATCCCAGTCTCAAGCCTCGATTGCTTTCGGCGCACCTGGCCTAGCGATGGTTGCACGGATAATCCGACCGTCCGAAACGTAATGGAAAACATGATCGGCCGGGTCCTGTCGATGGTCTACCGATCTAAGGGGTGCCAGAATGTTTGCTGGAGTTTTAACGCCTCCGCCGAAGTCAGGTCGGAAGTATTTCGTTAGCTATCGGCCTTTATACGGATGCCGCTCTCGGCCGAAGCAAAACACCCTTACCCACAATCATCTGGCGCTAATTTCGAAATCTATCGTAATTTGCGTTTCTACTTCGATTGCGACGCCGTCCTGGTAACGGGGTTGGTAACGCCACTTTCTTACTGCCTCTAAGACGGCTTCGCTTAACAACGAAGGTGACTGGGCCAGCTCCACGTTTTGCAGGGCGCCATCCTTGCCAATAATGGCTCGCAGCACAACCCGGCCCTGCACATTCTCTTGCAACGCCATGGCTGGGTACTCCGGCATTACTTTTTTCTCCGGGACTTCCGCGGAAGGTTTCACGGACACCAAGCCAACTTTAGTATCGGGGCCTTCCGGTGTCGGCGTCCCTGCTTCAAACAGTCGTATCGGAACCTCAACAGGTCCTGTCGGCGCGCTCACTCTTCTGACGAGCGGCAAGGATTCGGAGCTGCCATAACCAGGAAAAACTGTAATAACATTTTGCGCGTTCATGACTTGAAATCCCTCGGAGCGCGGAAGTTGTACATCCGCACTTGAGCTATTCGCTCGCTCTCGAACGTCAGGCACTCTTTTTTTACGCCGTGGCCTCGCCGCAACTTTGGTCGTGTTCGGAATATTTTGCAAAATCCGCTCCGCGCCGTACTTGTCCGTCGGCGGGTTCAAAACGTCGCCGATCATCTTCCTGAAAGTTTCCGGAGTGACGTCATTCAGGGCGGGAGAAGTGTAGACCCATCTCGCGGCGGCCAAAGCAACCAGCAGTACGAATGCTACCATCGCGGCAAGAAGCCATCTTCGCAAAAGTCCTAGATCAAACCGCTTAGCTTCGACCGGTGGAATCACGACCGGCGCTGTCTGCGCACGCTGGAAGGAGGCCCGCAACACATTTGCCCGTAGATCTTCCGGTTCTTTCTCCAGCACGCCGCTTTGCGGCTGCGTGACAGGCGATGCTCCTTTACCATTTTGCGCGTTGGGCTGCGCTATAGACGCACCGCCATTCCGCGTCTCCCATGAGGTTGCGGTCATTCGGCCAATGCTTTGCGACGCACTGTCGCCAACTGCGGGTCCGGCGAACGATCTCGCTGCCAAATCCGACGCTGAGCCAAGCGGATCCACGCGATCCAGTCGCGTCGCCGATTTCTGAACTGGCACACCTGTCACCCTGTCATGGGCCGCCACATCTTGGGGTGCCTGTGGGACAACAACTTTCTTCCCCAGCCACCTCTTCAGGTGGTATCGCGAATCTTCAGATAGTTCAGTAAATTTAATTCCGACTCTATTCTGGTTTTCGCCCTGGATCGACCATGCGATTCTACCTTTGGCCTCAAAGCGCTGACCTATTTCCGCCAGGTCAAAGCTTAGTAGCACGTCAGTCGCGGCGGGCCGATCCCCTATTAAATCAAGTGACATTCCGCCTTCACTCAAATCATTGGATATACCGCCACTGTTAGAACTATCGAGCGCTACGTATAGCCGAGGGTGAATGACCTGGCGATCGTGACGGCGGCGTTCGCGGAGGGCGGGTATCATCTTTTCTTGGCTGGTCAAATTCCTTGGCATAGACTACATCCGTTTACAACTTTTCGGTCACTTAATTATCATGTCGGCGTAGTGACATCAACCGCTACCGTGTCCGCCACGGGGTTAGTGCAACATAAAACTCGTCGAATGCACTCATAGGTCACCAACGACTGAAATCATCTTGCAATCGGATGGCCGAGTTTTCGCACGTCGTCGGATTGTTCGATAGGACTGCCAGTACGAAGGTGGATCGCTGCCGTTACTGAACCGGCAGTCCTATCGCTAAAAACTATGACGGCATTACAGGAGCGGTTTGAAAGGGTGCGCTTGACGACTCCCGCCGACACGATTCCGCCTCACATTTTTGCTTCACGTCTCGTAAGGTACGGCGTAACGGCGGAGAGGGATAAGCTAAACTCTGTGCTACGTGTGGTGCAAACCGGGCCCCCGGCACCACCTTAAAGTCATCCCCACAAGTTGTAATCGCCATCTCCGCTTCCAGGCTCTGCATTCGGGTCGGAAATGTTGCCCCGAACTGGTATCTATGCTTCACGCAGATGGGGAACTGTAAAACGTCCCGTCTGTTCCGGAGTTTTGCCCCGGACTTCCTGTCCCGGAGTTTACGGGCTTGATTCAACGCAATGACAATCATAGGTTCGTAGATTCGGGATTCTGCCCTGGCGACAAAGATTTGACAATGTGCTTGGTCGCGGCCATTCGAACAACAACGTCGCGCCATTCCTGCCAAGTACAGAACCATGGCGCGGATTGCTCTGTGGCTCTCGCAAAAACCGAATCTGGCCCGACCAGTGTCGAGCGCAGCAGATCTCTGGTCTTCCCGTCGCGTGAAGTTCAATAGTGATGGGCGTCCAGAGCAAACTTGTATGAGGTGAATGCATCCCAACGGCCCTGACGGTGCCCTGCACTCCCCATGACTCTATTGTACCGTCGGCAGCGGGCTGCCCTGCACGCTGAGGTGTTCGAAGACTGGCTGCTTCACACTGGGGTCCGATAGGACTGCGATCAACTTTGAGCCCGAACAGGACAGCGCCTCAACGTTGGTGTTGGCGAAAACGGTGTTGGCCATATCCGCGCGGATTCGGATTCCTGTCAAAGTTACCGGTGCAACACCCCGGCAAGCCGTTCCGTCCGCGCCGGAGCTCATCCAAATCTTTAGGAATGAGATACGCGAATTTGCAAATAACGCGGCCGCGTCCGTTTGTAGCCCGACCGCACCATTTGCAAACAGATTAATGAAGACGCGGTTCCAGTACGCGTTGGCGACGGAGGTGCTCCCGCCGAGGCTTACCCGCATGTCGATCCCCGCAGTCGCGGGGTCGAAAATGAAGACGTTATCGAGCCAGCTGCCCTCCGTCCAAAGACCATTGGTGTTCTCCAGTTGAACTCCATAATTAACGTTCACGATGTTCAGGTCTTGAAGGTGTACACCGAACTGATTTTGAATGTGAACGCCGCTGGCTGAATGGGCATTGCCGTCGAGGACGCCCCCTTCGATGGTCGTTCCGAATGCTGTGTTCCAATTCTGAATTCCCTCCACGCTGATCAGAAATCCCGTGAAACCAGGTGCGCCCATAATCCTGGTCCCAAATTCGGGTACCGGCAGACCGTGATCGGAGGGTGTGCTGGCGCGCATCATTTCAATATGCGAGGGGCGGGTCAACTTAATGCATGGTCCTGAAATCGCAGCGCCGCAAGTGAATGTAGCCGCGCCAAGGAGCAGATTGACGGGATGGTCTACGACGATTTGGCTGTCGATAAATTGCATCCCGGTTAGGGTACGCAGGTCAACGGTGCCACCCTGGGGCGGGAGAGCTTGGATCTGGGCATTGATCATCGGGGCCACGTCCGTTGAAGAGGCGTGCGCAGTGCTTCGGTAATCGCCGCCGCAACTCGCGACAACAAGGGCCAAGGAGCAAGTAATGTAGGCTAGGTGTTCACCAAGCATTGGAATCAGTAGGCAAGGCTGTTTGTTCTCTTGGAGGTAATGGTCCATGCCGTGGCTGTCAGCACTCAGCGATGAGAGTAAGACATGGTCCAGACGGCCTTATCGCCGACGTGATATTCAGTGCCTTCCCATGGAGTGCCGCAGACGTGCAAGTAGGCGTAAGGGGTTCCCGCAAACATTACCCAAGCGCCTTTGTCGCGAACGGTGGTCGGAAGTCCGTTTGCCTCAGCATCGAAAGGCCATGTAATCATCCAGTGCGGGCCTATTGGAATGGCGGGACTGGTTCTGTCCGCAGGATTGGTGTTGCTTCTCTGGGTGGCGCCGCACAGCATGTAAATCATTCCGGGCGCGCTGTTCGTGGGCTTCGGCTTCCCTTGCATGGCATCCATCATCCATCGCATACCCATGGGGTTCATGCACATCGGCAGGTCGCCGATTTTGTTCTCATTTCCTGGCGTACAAACCCACTCGTTCGTCCCTTTGACCAAAACGGTCATGGTGCCGTCGGCAGCAATCTCGGCGACCGTCGCGTCCTTGGTCACGTGTTCGGGCCCGGAGAGGCGCGCTCTGGTAATTCTTGGGTCTTCCGCCTTGTCAGTCATGTCTTGGCCTCCTGAAGTTGAGTCCTTGAATTCCATGTCTTTCCTTCCACTGTCAGCCGCAATGGAAAGCCCACGCAGCGTTGCTGAAGCTCGACCAGAATTATTGGTCAGTGAAGCCGCGGCGGACATCGTGGTCGCGAGAAACTCTCTTCGGGTTTTCATCGGTGCATATCTCTCCAGTCAGCGACCTTCGATTCTGGTCTGCGCCATTCTTTATTCGTCAGGCCTACTTCTTCTCGTGCGAACAAGTCCAGTTTGTACGTAGTTCGGTGAACATCACGGCACATCACCTGGTCTCAGGGCTATCATCCACAGTTCCGTCAGGTTAGACAGGATAACGCTACGCTTCTGGGGATTCCACATAGTTCAGGATGGTGGCTCTGGCGTTGCTGAGAGCTTAATTCCCGAAGCAAACGTGAAAGTCCGATTTGGCATCAGCAACAACCGTTTATCACTCCGCGCATTGTGTACCGCATTGAACAGGCGAACTACCCCGCGGCAGGGTAGGCTTGTTGTGTAGCACGTCGGGGAGCCGCCTGGTGAAGGCACCTAGTTCGATGTGTCTGGCTGCTTCCTCCGCACAAGCCTTTGGGCGTGATTGAGCCCCGCACTGTGGTTTCCTCTCTGCTTTGGAAGCGTGCTTTGAGAAAGGCTCCGTGCTCCGTCTCACTTATCTTCTGGCCAGCGTGTCACTGCTGTTCTGTATGGTTCCTGCGAGCACGCACGCCCAGCAACGAACTGCTGAACGCGCGAGCAACAGCCCTTCCCTGCCGGACACACCTCTACCGAAATCAGAACCGCAGAATTCGGGTCAACAAACACTTCATGACGAAGGATCAGCCAGCGTCGCAGGTACCGTGCTGGACGTAAGCGGAGCCACGGTTTCCGGCGCAGACGTCAGCCTGATGCATGAAGATGGATCACAATTGCACACGATGGTGTCCGAGGCGGACGGCGAATTTAATTTTCCAAACATTCCTGCCGGTTCTTATCTCGTCACCGTAAACGCAAAAGGTTTTGCGGCCTTTACATCGACAGAGTTTGACGTCGCGGTAAAGCAGGCCTATGAGGTTCCGAGCGTCTTATTATCTGTTGCGACGGCAAATCTTGAGGTGACGGTCCGTCCCGGGGATCTGATCGCCGCGGAGCAGATACGAGCGGAAGAAAAGCAGCGCATCGGTGGCGTCCTGCCGGATTTCTATACAAGTTACGTTTACAACGCTGCCTCGCTCACTACGAAACAGAAATTCTCGCTCGCTACCCATGCCACATTCGATCCAGTTGCAATGATCGGTGTCGCCTTGGCTGCCAGCGTCGAGCAGGCCAACAACTCGTATGCCGGGTACGGCCAAGGCGCCGCGGGCTATGGCAAACGGTTTGCCGCAAGGTTTGTCGACGGGCGCAGCAGCGACTACCTCACGCATGCGGTCTTCCCCGCGCTTCTTCACCAGGATCCGCGCTACTACTACCAAGGCACCGGCTCCGTCAAATCCCGCCTGGTGCATGCAATCAACTCGGCATTTGTGGCGCGCAGTGATAGCGGGCGGACCATGCCCAACTACTCTTATTTGCTCGGCGACCTGACTGCAGGAGCGCTGTCCAATCTGTACTATCCCAAAGCGAACCGGGGAGTGGGACTGATCTTCACAAACGCCGCGATTGGACTTGGGGGACGCATTGGTTTGAATATAGTTCGTGAATTTTTCTCAAAACGCGTGACAACCAACGCCTGGGGCGGGGGGAAAGAGTGAACGTTGTTGCACCCGGAAGAGAGCAAGCGTTCATAGTCGAACTTGGCATGATCCTGCTCTAGCCAGGAGTGGGCACTCCCTTCTTCAGCATTTCAATGGCTTTCGCCAATCTCCGCAAGCGAGTTTCTTCTTTCTTGGCTTCGGTAATCCAACGGCAGTATTCCTTGCGGTGGGTGTAACTCAGTTTTTCAAAAACCGGAAGCAGCCCTTCTCTCTTCAACACCTTTTCAAATTGAGCAGGCACTTCGAGGGTTCTTGGCGCTTCATCTCTCCACACCACAACTTCAATGGTATCGCCCGACCCTTTCCCAATTTGCTCGCGTATGACTTTAAGCACACCCAGCACATGGAGTGGATTACCATACTTGATAAGCGAGCCCGTGTACGGCACGCCATCGAAAGTCGCATTTATAGGCACCTTCCCTTTGGTGCCGAACTCCTTCGCGGTATCGTACGGAAAAAGCACATAGGCTCCTCCGCCGTCACCTGCCTGAATTTTCGCTTTGAATTTGTATTTCTTCATTGGCTTCAGCCTTTCACAACAGGTGGCGAATCGAACGCGGAAGAATTTGATTGTGCGACGGCGTGAATTGCATCGAGCACCAGCTCTGGCTGATCTTGCATGATCCAGTGGGTGCTCTTATCAGCCAGCACATGGCGGCCTTGTGGCAACTGTTGGGCGATGAGAATGTGCTGTTCGCGCCGCTTCGGGGGTGTGGACTTTGCGGAGAGAATAACTACTGGCTCATCGCACAAATTGTTCAACTCCGCTATTCGCATTGCGGATCCGGGAAGGTTCTCGAGCTGGCTCGCGATGGTGTCACAGAATTTTTCCTGAACCCAAAAAACTGAGGCCATCTGCCTTTCATTGGGCGGCAAATTCCAGAACCAGGGACTGGAAACGGTTCCCGAATCGGCCGGCGTTCCTCGGCTGATCAGTCGGACGATATGCGCGGCTGCTTTCTTTGCTTTCGAATTCAGCAGAGACGCAACAAAACGAATGACGCCTGCCCGGCTGAGCAGCGCGGCGCGGCGGCAGACTATGGCGCCAATCCTGGAGCGCTTCAAATCCTGTTCGGAAGGCGGGTTCCATTCGGCTGGAACGACTGGATCGACCAACACCATTCCCGCAATTTTCTCAGGATATCGTGCTGCAAATAACGGCATGGTGAGTCCGCCGAAAGAATGGCCGACCAGAACATACGGTGCAGGAATGGCGGCCAGCTCCAGCAAAGAATGAAGTTCGTCTACGATGCGCTCGGCAGTTCGTGGCATGGGACCAATGTCGCTCCAGCCCAGTCCCGCGCGGTCGTAAGTGACTACGCGATACGAAGCAGCCAGTTTGCGGCGGATGTCGGTCCAGCTCAGATTTGTTGACATCAGCCCGGCTTCCAGAATAATTGTTGGGCTTCCTCGGCCCTCCTCCAGCAAATGCAAACGATGAGTTCCTAGATCAACGAATTTGCCTGGCGGCGGATGGAGTCTGCGATCTCTGCTTTCGCCGAGTCTTTGATAGGTCATGCCAACCAGCAGAATCAGTATTAACAATCCGGCAATCCAGATGAGGGCGTGGATCAATTTCACAGCCTCCTGCGAACCGCAGTCGTTGGATGCTTCAACATTGAGAGCGGCTATGCACTTGGTCCGCGGCCTGAAAGCCGGTGTCAACGCAATCGCCGATGGAGCGGCCCGCTAGATAATTACCCGCAAGGCCTAGGCCCGGCAACCGGTTCAGAGCTTCGCGAATTTCTTTCACTTTTTGCGCATGACCCACGTTGTATTGCGGCAGCGCGCGTGGGTATTTCCACACCATGCGATCGACCGGCGCGCCAGCGATGCCAAGAACTGCGGCGTTTTCGGCTTCGACTTGTTGCGCCAGCAGATCTTCCGGCATTTCGCTCAGATTTCCGTCGTTGCCGCGCGCAGCAAAACTGGTCATCACGACTGTTCCATTCCGGGCGTGCGATGGGAATAATGAGGAATTCCAGAAAGTGCAAATTGTGCGCAATCTTTCTCGTCGGGGAACCATGAATCCAAAACCATCCAGCGGGTGACGGACCTGTTTTCGGTCGAAGGCGGATGACACCACGTCCATGGGCGCGTGTTCGATTCCAGCGAGGAGCGCGGAGAGCTTCGGAATGCTTTCAAGGAGCAGCGGCGCAGCTCCGTATGCCGGGGTTGCCACGACGATCGCGTCGGCATCGATTTCATCGCCACTGGACACGCGAATCCGCCAGGTGGGCTTTCCTGGGGATCCATCATTTTGCCGCGCGACGGATTTAACGTTCACGCCGAATTGAATATCGTCTCTCAACTTTTGCGCCAGACGTTCAACGAGCGTGCCCATCCCTTCTTTGAACGAACCGAGGGAAGGTAAAGCGTCGGTGACGTGCAAATCTCTGTGCTTCAGATTCGAATCGTTTGCTGACGGCCCCCCTGCCGAGGACTTGGTTTTTCCGTCTCGTTTGGCTCGATACGCACGAAGGGCGCCGCGCACCAAGCTGCCGCGGCTTTGCTCCCATTCGACAAGCGCGGGAAAAGCGCTGTGCATGCCCATTTTGTGAGGATCACCAAAAAAGATCGTGGAAATAAATGGGTCAACCAGATAGTCCAGGGCTTCTGCGCCAAATTTCCTGTCAACAAATTCCGCGAGTGATTCTTCATGGGCAGGCGGGTGAGAGCGCCGAAATACTTCGCTGAGCAAGGAATATTTGGACTTGAGGCCAACCAGACTCGTCGTGAGCAGGCCACCCGCGGAAAAAGGCGCCCGGTGCAACTTTCCGTTTCGCAGAATGTAGCGCTTGGCGCGAGAATCTCCGGCGATGAATTCGTCTTTCAGCCCTAGCTCGCTGATTAGAGTCCATACCGCTTTTGGAAATCGGGGACACTGCGGACCTGCTTCAAACACAAATCCATTTCTTCTGACCGTGGAGATTACTCCGCCAGCTTTAGCGGACGCCTCTAGAATTAATACCGGGATTCCCAGCTGTTGCAAGCGAAACGCGCACGCGAGTCCGGAGATGCCTGCGCCGATCACGACTACTTTGCGTATGTCCCGCACAGCATGTAATTTTATCAAATGACCATGGTTGGGAGTTTGGCATGAAGGCGAACATCAGTAGCGCTGAGTTTCTGGCAAGTGTGCTTCGGGGACGGCCGTGGAATCGCTAGTCGATTTCGTCGAGAAATATGCGGCGAACGGGAACGAAGTTGCGATACGCCACCGGCGTGGGTACCGCATGGAAACCTGGAGCTATGCGCAAATAGTCCAGGGAGCCAGTCGCCTGGCGCGCGAATTGGAATTTCGCGGTATTGGCAAAGGCGACGCCGTTTTGCTATGGGGCGAAAACTCGCCCGAATGGATCATGGTATTTTTCGGATGCCTTCTGCGTGGCGTCGTGATTGTGCCGGTGGATCACGGCTCTACAGTGGATTTAGTTTCGCGCGTTGGGCGCGAGGTGAATGCCAAGCTGATCTTTCGCTCGCGCACTCTGCCGGATCCCGACTTGCCGATTCAAACCGTCGTCCTGGAATCGGTTTCAGAACTCACGGCGGCCAGAGATTCGTCGCCCTACCCGTCGCCTTCAGTCTCCCGAGGCGACACGCTGGAAATAATTTTTACTTCGGGCACCACCTCGGAACCCCGCGGCGTGGTGATCTCTCATGGCAACGTGCTCGCTAATATCGAGCCACTTGAGCGCGAAATCCGGAAATATCTTCGCTACGAGCGCATCTTTCATCCGCTGCGCTTCCTGAACCTGCTGCCCCTGAGTCACGTGTTTGGCCAAATGCTGGGGATATTTATTCCACCTTTTTTGGCAGGAACGGTAGTGTTTATCGATTCTCTGAAGCCTTCCGAGATTGTCGACGTGATTCGGCGTGAGCGAGTCTCCGTCCTGGTTGCCGTCCCTCGATTTATCGAATCGCTGCAACGCGAAATCCAAAACAAAGTGGAACGTGACGGTCTGACGCGGCAATTCAACGAAGATTTCGCGCGCGCACAGGAAGAGCATTTTCTTTGGCGCTGGTGGCGTTTCCGGCGTATCCGTTCTCGTTTTGGCTGGAAGTTCTGGGCCTTCATCTCCGGAGGAGCCGCGCTGCCCGAACAGGTGGAAGCGTTCTGGACCCGTCTCGGATATGCAGCGATTCAGGGATATGGCATGACGGAAACCACTTCGCTGATCAGCCTGAATCATCCCTTTCATACCGCACAAGGCTCGATTGGCAAAGTTTTCCCCGGGGTGGAAGTTCGCGTTGACCAGCACAGCGAGATTCTGGTTCGTGGTGAAAATGTTGCCAAGGCCTATCGCCGCCAGGATGGAGCGCAACCAGTCGCGGAGACTGATGGTTGGTTTCGCACCGGGGACTTGGCGGAGACGGGCGACGATGGCCTGCTGTATTTCAAAGGACGCAAAAAAAACGTGATCGTCACGCCCGCAGGGATGAATGTATATCCTGAGGATCTGGAAAAAGCTGTGCGTAGGCAGCCAGGCGTGCGCGATTGCGTGGTGATCGGACTCGAACGCGACGGCAACGCCGAGCCGTGCGCGGTGCTCTTGATGGATGGCGCGGGTTCAAATCCGGAGTCAGCGGTGCAGAACGCCAATCGTTCCCTCGCGGAATATCAGCAGATTCGGAATTGGTTCGCGTGGCCCGATGCTGATTTTCCACGGACGCCAACTCTCAAGCCGCTGCTTCCGCGCATTCGCGAAGTTGTGAACGCTAAAATTGGTGTAGCGTCATCCTCACAGGACGGAGACAGCGCCATAGCCGCGCTGATCACCAAAATTACCGGACGCCCGGTCAGCTCCGGCTCGCGAAATGCTGGCCTTGAGGCGGACTTGAAACTGACTTCGCTCGATCGCGTGGAGTTGATGAGCGCCCTCGAAGACCGGTATCAGACTGAACTCAACGAAGTAAAATTCAGTGAATCGGGGAGCATCGCTCAGCTGGAGAAACTTCTCACCGAGACTCGGGCCGAGTCGGTTGAGCATGTCTATCCGCGCTGGCCGCAAAGTTGGCTTGTCACGGCAATTCGTTTGGCGGTCTATTATCTATTGGCCTGGCCCGCGACATATCTTCTTGCGGCGCCTCGCGTGCGCGGCCGTGAAAACCTGCGGGGACTTCACGGACCCGTTTTGGTTATCTCCAACCACGTAACCTACCTGGATATCGCTTGGATTCTTCCGGCTTTAGCCGCGCGTTTTCGGAACCGCTTGGCTACCGCCATGGGTGGTGAGCGACTGGCGCGGATGCGGCGTCCACCAAAAGAGATGAATGTGTTCGGACGTCTTCACGAACGGCTCGATTATTTTCTGGCGTTGTCGATTTTCAATGTATTTCCGTTGCCGCAACAGTCTGGATTCCTGAAGAGTTTCTCGTTTGCCGGCGATTTAGCGGATCGTGGTTGGAATATTCTGGTGTTTCCGGAGGGAAAGACGACGGAAGACGGGAATATTCTTCCATTTCGGTCGGGCATCGGGCTGCTGGCAAAACAACTGAACATTCCCGTCATCCCAATGCGCCTTGCAGGCGGACTCTACGACATGAAACAAGAACATCGCATCCTGGCGCGTCCAGGGCAAGTCAAAGTGGTCATTGGGCAGCCGCTGCGCTTTTCTCCGGAGCAGGATGCAAATGAGATCGCGCGAGAGCTGGAGCGTCGCGTGAGAGAACTCTAGACTGTCGGGGACTGCTGATTTCGGCGATGAACCGGGAGCCAGCGAATCGCCACGAAAATTGCGATCAGGGCCACAAGCATCGCAACCGAAGCGAATTTCTGGTGCACTACAAATTCCCTCGCCGCCGCCCCATAACGGACGCCTAAGAAACCTTCCACAAAAAACAGCGCCCCACGCCCCACAAAAGTTCCTACAACAAACGGAACGAACGGCACCTGAAATACACCCTGTGCAATCACAAACGGCTTGAACGGCACCGGAAAGGGCGCAACCGCTGGCAACAAAACGGACGTGAACGGATATTTTTGCACCCACATCCTGATTCGCCCTGAAGGCTGTTGCTGTTTATTGCTGTAGTACGCTTGACCGCCCTTCCGCGCTAACACGTAAATCCAGATACAGCCCGCCACCGAACCGATTGCGGCCATTGCCGCGTAGTACGGCATCCTCGCCGGATGTCTGCTGCATAGGTCCACTACGATGAGATCAGTAACTAACGGAAGTGGGACGAAAGACGAATCAAGAAACGCCGAGAGAAATACTCCCACGCCGCCTAGCGCCGGCAAGGTCGCCTTCACCCAAGTCGTGACTTGAGTCCCATGCAATGCGCCAACTCCCAGGTAAACCGCGGAACACAAATCACACTTAGTGACTGCTTTTTCTTTTCTTGCGCAGGTCTGGCCAGAACTCTTCAATCATATACGTCGCTGCGACCGGGCCATTTGTGTACCTCAAACACTGATCACATTGCTTTGTGGATGATAGGTGTAGGTTGAAATAGCAGCGGTGGATACGCCTCCCATCCAAGCTGCGGCGCGAATCTCACTCCTGAATTCGAAAAAGCATCCGGTATCGAAAAAGGTAACACCTCGAGCTGTAAGCCTTGCCCTTACAACGTTAGAGGCGTCAATAAGACGCCGAGTAACACCACGCCGAACAGACAAGCATTCAAGCATGCGTGCCAGGGCCGGAAAGCGCTGTGGTTCCCTGACAAAGGCTGGCCCTCTAGCAGGGAATAGATGCGCCATCATAAACGAAAGACACATCGATCTCGCCACTTTTTTACCTGGTGCCCCCAGCGCACCCTTATTTTTCTCCTCCGATTTGTATCTCCCCCACGTGCTTCTGAATCAAACGCGGTGTACCAGACATGGTGTATCAAATGTGGTAGTATCCTGCCCAAAATAGTTTGGCCACCCTCGGGCAGGGTAATGACGGAGTCGGATAGTGAGTATCGCTTCGCGCAATCGGCAGCGCGGCGGTTGCGTCATCTCACGAGCAAGAAGGAGTTGACTTATGTCCGAATTGCAGCAGGCACTTCCAACTGTTCCTGCTTCAGCATTTCGCCTGGATGTACCGTTACATAGTTTGCTTCAACAACCACCAGAAAAACCTTCCCCGGATCATTCGAAGCAATTACAAACTTTACCGACGCCTGTTTTTCCGCAACACCCCGAACTCATGCATGACCTGGACGCGGAAGATATCGCCGCGCACGAACACGTCTTAGAGACCGGCAAGAGGTACTGGCCAGCCTCCAAAATTTTTCAGACTATGCGCGGATGGATGTTTCCATATTTCAAATCACGCGTGCTGCCTGGAGATTTTCAACCAATCATCGCGTACCTGTTCACCGAGTGGAAATGCAATCTGGATTGCCACTATTGCTGGTCTTACGACAACCGCATCAAAGGCATGACCGAAGACACGGCACGCCGCGCCATTGACTGGCTGGCCAGCACACCTGCCCGGGTGCTCGCTCCTACCGGTGGCGAACCGTTGTTGCGTCCGGACTTTGTTCACAAGGTGATGTACTACGCCGCGAAAAAAGATTTCTGGGTTTATCTGGCGACCAACGCCCGGCTACTGCGCCCGGAGGTCACCGATCGTCTTGCCGACGCGGGAATCGCCACCATCAATTTCGCCGTCGATACGATTAAGGAGAGGCCCGGGCTGCCGAAGGCCTTCGAACATGTGCGCTCCAACTTCGACTACCTTGTCAGGCGCCAGTATCGCTACGGCTACACCGTTTTCTTCAACACCAATATTTGCCGAACCAACATCGATGATGTGAAGCAACTGGTCGAAATCGCCCATGATAATGGCATCTCGCTCACCTTCCATATCAACGAGGCGCCCATGATGGAACAGCCGCATTTCAAACATCTCAGCGAAAACGACACCTACATTCGTCCCGAAGATTTTCCGGTAGTGGATGATTTGCTTGATTGGCTGATTGACAAGCAGCGCCAGGGCTACAAAATGGTCGACTCCATTCCGCGCCTACAAAATATGAAGGGATTCATGCGCGGCGTGGGAGAGCACTGGGGCTGCCGCGCAGGCCAAAACTGGCTGATTATTCGCACCGACGGAACGCTCGCGCCGTGTTTCCCGATGTACAACGCAAAATATGATTGGGGCGCGGTCGAAAATCAGAAATTCAATCTCAAACAACTCGCTGACATGAAACAAGGCTGCGAGCCTAATTGCTTTTCAACCTTGGGCTACAACGTGGCGTACTGCTACGACGTTTCTCGTGTGATGAAGTGGCTCTGGAAACAGGCAATGAATGGCTTTCAGGGCGCAACTGGAAGCTTTGAGTAGAGCCTGCCCGGCGGTTTAAGGGAGAGCTAATCGGCGAGAAAAGTTATGGTCTTCTACGTGCATTGCGCATCGAGCGTGGCAGATCGTAGTTTTTATCTTGTTCGGTTTGAGATCACTGCTCACTCGACGGAGTGAAGTGCAGCATGAATGAATATCCAAGTATTCGAACACGGGCTTGGTAGTCCACGGCGAGATAGATCACCGGATCTTTGAGGGTGCCACCGCGGCGCACTGTTATCTGCTCAGGCCGAAGGTAGATATCATACCGCTCGGCTTTGCGGATGACCGCGTCACGGAAATCTTTATCCGTGTTGAAGTCAACCAACCCGATTCGTGCGGAGACTTGTGCCGAGAGGTCGTGAAGGTCGTCACGCAACTCCACATCGGCAAACTCGCATGCGGCAGTCTGCCACACTGCAATTACGGTGAGTACAAGAGCAAGTAGCCCGACGACGATTATGGTTCTGATTCTCACTATAAGTCTCTAACTATCAGCCGGCATCTTAGATTTCAATTCGGATTCTGGCTGCCGCTGGGGGCGCCTTGGTTTGGATCCATGGTCGTGGTGCGGATTTGCACCAGACGGCGGTCTATCTTGTCGGCTTCCGCGGTTTGGCCGAGTTTGCGAAGCGCTTTTGCCTGGCTGGCTAACGTATTCACCAGTTGTGGACTGCTCTCGCCGAATTGCTTTTCGAGCACCGCAAGCAACTGCCGGTTGCACGCCACCGCTTTGTCAGTCTGGTCCCAGCGATCATACAATCCGCAAAGCGCCCCCGTGGAAAAAGCATTCCGACGTTATCCGCTCCATATAAAGACTCATCGATTCGTACCGCCCGCACCAGATACGGTTCAGCCTTGGCATAGTCTTTATCCGCAAAGTTCACGCTGGAAGCCTGGATCAGGCTGGTCGCCACTTGGTTGCTGCTCTCTCCGAATACTTGTGCGTTCAGGTCCACGGCCGCGGAAAAAAAATTTTCGGCGGAGGCATAGTCCTTCAGAAAAAGTGAATTTCTGCCAAGGGACTCTAGCGGTGCGGCCAAATTAGGAGACCGCGGCCCGTACAATTCTTGGGCTACTTTGAGCTCGCGCTCGAAGGCCTCCCGGGCGATCGCGGGATCTCGGCCTAGCGTCTCGTCCCTCAAATAATCGAGAGCCGTAACTAAACGCGAATCGTGGGGCTGCAGCTTGTCAGCGAGGTCGACCGCTTTCTGATATTCACGCGCGGCCTCGTCCCAGTGTTGTAGCTTATTTGCAGCCGCACCGGCCTGCATAGCGGCGTCGAGTTGATCGGACAAGCTCGATGATGCCTGACTATCCAGGATGCGCTTTTGCAAATCCACGGCCTCCGAGGATTTTCCTGCGGTTTTTAGTTGCGCCAGATGAGCGTCCAATCTTTTTTGCGCGTCCCCGTAATCGCGCGGCGCGGCGCGGTCGGTACTGCGGATAATTTTGCCCTGCGGAGCGATGCTGGCGTCATCCAGCGCGGCGCGGCGAAATTCGTTGATAGCACCGGCCCAGTCTCCGTTTTTTTCGAGCGCTGTAGCCAACTCCAGCCTGATCTGAATCTCCTTGGGATCCAGCGAAATCGCCTGGCGAAGCTCACTGATCGCAGCAGTATCGTTTCCCGACGCGACTAGCGCCTTGGCGTACTGGTCATGAATGCTCGAGTTCGCAGGCTTAAGGTCCACCGCCTGCTTTAATTCATCCAGAGCTCCGGGGATATTTTTTTTCAATAGCAGAATTCTTCCCACTGCGGTATGGGCATTCGCGTTGGTGTTATCCAGATTCAATGCGTTGCCGTATTCCTGCAACGCTTTGTCGTATTCCTTTTGTTCTTCATGAATGAACCCTAGAATACCGTATCAGTGGGTATCCACTGTGTCGTCGCTCAGGCGCTTGTCGTGACTCCAAAAGAGAACCTGAACTAAAGGACTGGGAGGGTCCTTAAAGGTCTTGGCGCGGATTCCGTTCTGGAGTGTTTGCTGCGACTAATGTGTAAAACGGGTGTTCGAGAAAAAAGCGTGGACGGACCGAGGTTCATGATCCACCGCGACGCAGTGGCAATCGCGCAGGTGAAGGGCGCTAGCCCACTCCAAACATAGGAGCGCGCTTCGCGCCACACCTAGCCGATCATTATTTCCCAGGGACTAAACGGAATACATTTGAAAGCGCGCCGCGATTATGCGGACGGATGCTTCAGGATGCCTGCTAAAGCATGGAGGCGTGTCGAATCGGCTGGAGATTTTGCCGTGGCGGCGCTTTTTTCTAGTGACTCCGCCATGCGATTTAATTTCTCAATCTTGTTCATGTGCGAGTTTTCCGCGCCCTGGATGGCTTTGTGTAAAGCGGAGATTTCGCCCGGCGGCAGAGCTTGCGAACGCGACAATTGGTCCACGTAGGCTTTCGCGACTACCAATTGTGCGGGCCACTCGATTTTTTTCTGATCCTGCACATTGAGCTCAGACACCCGCACAGTTTTAGCCGCGTCGATTTCGTTTTGTGTCAGGAATTTGCTCGCGGTCAGTTCGAATACGTCCAGGCCGCGCGCAATCTCCGAACCGTATATATAACCGTTATACCAATACGCCGACCATTCGCCCCCGAGCACCAGCATCTTGGGGTCAATCGGCCCACGGTCAAAGTAGGCAATCTCGAAGGGGTGCTCTGGGTCGGTGAAGTCCACAACCGACACGCCGCCTTGGTACCAGGCCTGCACTTCGATATCGCGACCGGGCACCGGGATTAGTGAGCCGTTGTGCGCGACACAGTTCTCCGTGTCGGCCTGCGCCGCAGGCAACTTGTAATAGCCCGCAAAATTCAGCTTTTCGTTCTTCAAATTGAAGATCGCGTCCGCGCCCCATTTGTTGGGGTCATTCTGACGGCACCTCGCGCCCAAGCCACCGCCCCACTCGTCGGTAAACACAACTTTAGAGCCGTCGTTATTGAACGAAGCGGAATGCCAATACGAATAGTTCGGGTCATTCACTGCATCGACGCGCTTTGGGTGCACGGGGTCTTTGATGTCCAACAAGATTCCGTTGCCGGAGCAAGCGCCCGCCGCTAGTCCAATTGCGGAGTACACGGTGATGTCGTGGCACTGGTTAGTTTCCGCCGGCGTGCCTTTGCCCTTGCCATGACTGCCACCGTTGTTGAGTCCATTCAACGCGCCCGTGCGCGCATCGATAAACAACCGGGGGCTAGCGACCACCTTGGCGTCTTGCGGCGCAGCCACCGGAACCTGGATCACTTCGATACGGAACAGTGCAGTGTTGGGGTCTTTGTCCGGCTTTTCCCCTGAGCAACCAGCCAGTTCTTCCGGCTGGCGGACAAACGATGTGCCCGAAACATAGATATACACATTGTCTTTGTCGTTCGGATCTTCCACCAAAGTATGAGTATGCGATCCGCGGCAGGTCTGCACCGCCGCAACTTGCTTGGGATTTTTGATGTCGGAAATATCGAAAATCCTCACGCCGCGGAAACGGTCTTTTTGCGCTGCTGGAATGCGCCGTTTCTTTTCTTTTTCCTCTTCAGGGGTCGGCGGGGGGCCAGGCGGAAATCCTTCCACGCCGCAATCCAGGCGTCCATTGGGCATTTCCACTGACATGAACAGCAGATTTTTATACACCGACACATCGCCTTGCCCGCCAGGGCACACCAGCGAAGTCAGTAACGAAGCGTTCGCCGGGTTGGAAATGTCATAGATATTCAAGCCGTAAAAGTTTCCTTGGAACAGATGATTGCCCTGGAACGCCAGGTCTGAGTTCGCGAAAGCGAGTTGGGCGACCACCAACTGCGTCGGCTTCGGCAGCCTCGCGGCTCTACGCATGCCAAGCTGGCTAATCACCTTCTGCACTTTCGGATCGTCGGGGTCAGTGGCGCCAAGTTGAAATGCGTCAGGCTTTTTCAGCAGCAAGAGGTGCTTGATGCCCATTGACGTTTCACCGGCGTCATACAACCCCGGCGCGAGCTTGGCGCGCGGGTCATTGGCGTCCGACCCCGTCATGCCCGGGGGCAGCGCTGGAGCGGGCTCTGGCGCAAACGGGTCGTCTTTGTCCTCTTCATCCTCTTTGGCGTCCTTCGCGTCTTTGGTTTCTTTAGCGTCCTTGTCGTCTGGCGACTTCGTGGATTCATGCTCCGGTGGCGGGGTTACCGGCGTCTGCGCGTGCAGACGGCTCACGCCAAACAATAAAATAATTGCAGCAGCCACCACACGCAATGCAACAACGTTGGACACTCGATTCATGATTTCCCCTGTAACGGTTTGGTCTCCAGCATATTCTGCATAATTTTGATCTCCGCCCGTTGCGAATTATCCGCATCCGTCGCGAAGTTGAACAGCTCAGCATCCTGTCCGGCACCGGCATTGTCGAACAAATCCTTCACCATGGTCAGCGCGCCATGGTGATGCTGAATCATCCCGGTCAAAAACAAGTGATCGAATTCGGCGCCCTTGGCCTTGCGCAGCGCGTCCATTTGTTCTTTCGTAAGCATACCGGGCATCAGTGCTGTTCGCTCATGCGACATATCCGTGCCTGGCATTTCCGCGGTCGTCATGGAAAGGGATTGTCCGCGAGCTGCCAGCCAGCGCTGCATAAACTTTATTTCGTCCGACTGGGAGCTGCTGATGCGCGCCCCCAGCGATCGGAGTTCCTTGTTGTCGGTATGCGACGGAATCAGCGCCGTCATCTCCACCGCTTGGGAGTGATGCATGATCATACCCTGCATAAACTCCACATCCGCTTGCGAAAGTGGCGGCAGCGCGCCCTTCGTTGAAGGTGGTAGTGTTTTGGTTGGCTTGCCCGGCGCGCCCGGTTGCACCACGACAGGGCTGGTGGGATCAGTCTGCTGCGCGCGCGCAGTGAAGCACAGGAGCGCTGACGGCACACTGGGGACGAGCAGCGCGCCACACAACACTATAGGTCGGGTTACTGAGTGAAGTATTCGATTGCGGCGAAAACGGTAAAGCTTCCGCTTCGTCGCACAGCTAAACATTTTTCAAAGTTCTCACGCTAAAAAAGAAGCGCCAACCGGTAAAATCCGCGAATGCGCTTCCCTCCTGCAAAATCGCCGGGAAACTCGCGCAATTCGGGAAGCGCATAGCCAGGTAGCCACGCTTCATGGCGCACTAATTCTTATGATGCACTTTTCGCCTATGGCGTTCTCACGAGTAGGTAGTGTTAGTCGCGATAGTGTTCGTGATCCTCATCGCGCCAGTCGCGCTCGGTGTGCCAGCGATGCTCGTCTTCATCCCACCACCGGTGATAGGTATTCCAGCAATGCTCGCGTGCTTCATGCAAGTTATGGCGCGCGTTCTCGGCTTGCGAACTGCGATACCCATGATGCTCGATGGCCTCATGCAGCCGGTGATCGGCTTTTGCGATGCGATGCTGGCACTCTTCATAACGATCCGCGCGTAGATTTGGAGCCGCGCCGAACATCATGAATCCAATCGCTACCGCGGAAGCAAGCGCTGTCCTTACGAAACAATGTGGCAATCGTGCTATTAGGTTCATGAATCCCTCCGGTGGGAACTACAAATTCGAATTGCAGTTAATATACGCCAGAGTTTCCAAGTTCGGAAAGGCTGCCGTACCCTAAATTGTTCCCGTTTCATATTAAGCACTTAAGACATTGCCCTGGAGCCCACTAGCTTGCTGCTCTGCGCTTTTCCTTATATGTCGGGTGCTGTTGAGGCGTAACCGATGCAAACGTTGGTCACCGGGCCGCAAATGGCGTGCCGCGTACCATCGTGTAGACTGCGTCGAAAACTTTCAGACTGGTGATGTTCGCTACTTCACCGATGGTCATCGGATCGCCGAGATACATGACCTTGCTATCAATGTTAAACGCCGGCCACACCAGCATGCCCTGGCCATTTGGATTGCCTGACCTGGCGAAATTAACCCAGTAGTTGGACATTTCATCGGATACCTTCCGGTCTACCGTGCTCCAGTGCCACGGCGTCTGATCCAAATGCTCGAAGACATACCAAAGCTCGGCGAAGTGGCTCGCACCCCAACCTTCGTATACCGAGCCGACCGGAAACGGTGGTTGCTGCGTGAATGAGTAGTAGTAGACGCTGCTGTGCCCGGTTGCGGCTTGAAGTCTCGCCCAAGCCCACATGTCCCAGCCGAAGCGCAGGTCGCGCTCGAGGCCGAGCCGCCCCTGCATTGCCTCCGCGTCGGTCGTGTGGGGATAGGCTGCGACCAGTGGCGGCGGGAGCGAGCCATAGCTGTGTTCCAAGTCGGCGTCGAACGTTGCAGCTTTCACGCTGGTGACATTCACTAACGAACGCGCTTCCTCGGCGTTCGAACCAACGAGCAACGGAACATCGTTCTGCTGCCCAGCGGCGAACGCTTCGTAGGGCGAAACCGGAAGCACATAGGGTCCGATCACCGGGTGGCATATGCCGCCCGCGTCCCCGGTGAGTTGGCTCGCAGGAAGTTGGCGTAGCTGTTGAAGCGAAGCGGCTCCCATGGAAACTGCATATTTCTCGCCGTCGTGTTCTGCGTTGGCCAGCAAGTACTTTGGTGCAAGCTGTGTCGGCTCAAACAGGCCGCCACTTTCTCCGATAGCGCGCTGAAATAAGCCTTTGGCCAGCGGCGAAGCCATCAGCATGCTCACCGACATGGCCCCCGCGGATTGACCGGCGATGGTTACGTTTTTAGGGTCCCCACCAAAGCCCACAATGTTTCTCTGAATCCATTTGAGTGCGGCGATCTGGTCCATCAGGCCGTAATTTCCAGACGAGTGGTGTGGGGACTCGCGCGTTAGCTCAGGATGCGCAAGAAAACCGAGCGGGCCAAGCCGGTACGCGATGGTGACAACGATCACACCTTTGTGCGCGAGCTGGTCGCCCCAGTACAAAGGCATCGAAGCTGACCCATTGATGTATCCGCCACCGTAAATCCAAACGATTACGGGCAGGGGCTGACGCGCGGGCGTTGATTTAGTTGTCGTCTTGGCCTGAGCCGGAGCCCAGATGTTGAGGTAGAGGCAATCCTCACTCACCGCCGGCGGCGTCTCCCCCGGCATGGATACCCCGACTTGCATGCACGCTGGTGCAAACGTATCCGCCTTTCTCGTGCCAGTCCACGGTGCAACAGGCATCGGAGAGCGCCAACGCAAGTCACCGATTGGCGGGGCGGCGAACGGCACACCCTCATAGACGTTCAACCCATTTTCGCTTACGCCGGATATCGCGCCGGATTCGGTCATGACCCGTTGCGCGACCGCAACGCCGGCCAACTGGGCTGCCACAAATCCTGCCAAGGCCAATCGCCATCGTTTACGCATGCGGACCCCTTCGGCTTGTTTGCTAAGAGGGAAAAACTTTCAGATGGGCTGACTTAGTTCAGGGAACCTGAAAGAGTAAGAGGAGGCGCCTTACGCATTACGATGCTACGCGTGAGGTTATCTGCTGTCAAACAGGCTCGATGGGGGGCAGAGTTTCCTGTTGCTCAACACTCGGAGCGAGCTCGAACGCCGGAGAAAATTATCGCGACCTGAATAGCCACCCCAAAACTGCCGTACTACAGCAGTAGGCGATCCCGCATGCCGCCATACCTGACTCCACGAACCATTTCTTTCTGGTACATACTGTGGGGAAATCCGAGTTCGATTTGGCTTGCTCCATCCAGGGATTTCAATTGTTCGGCGGAGAGCTCCAGATCCAAACTGGCGAGATTGTCTTGGAGTTGAGATACCTTCCGCGCTCCGATGATCGGGATTACCGGCACCGTTCGATAGCGTAGCCATGCAAGCGCGACTTGCGGCATGCTGCGACCGGTCTGTTGGGAGACCGCCTTCACCGCCGAGACGATTGGCGCCGCGCGTTTTTCGTCTGGACGGAAGTCCTTCGTTCCCTCATTGGTCATTCGCCCACCCTCGACCTTACCCTCGCCGTGATACTTCCCGGTGAGCACGCCACCCGCCAGCGGAGACCAGGCCACAACTCCCACGTTCAAAGCCTTCGCCATGGGAATCAGTTCGCGCTCGACGCTCCGCTCAATGAGGCTGTACTCGATTTGCAACCCGATGAACTTTGTCCAGCCTCGAAGTTCCGCCAGAGTATTCGCCTGCGCGACCCACCAAGCGGGAGCGTCCGAGATGCCGACGTAGAGAACCTTCCCTTGACGAACGAGATCGTCCAGTCCGCGCATCACTTCTTCCACGGGGGTGATCCCGTCCCACACGTGCACCCAATACAGATCGATGTAGTCGGTTTGCAATCGCTTCAGACTGCCTTCCAGGGCTTGCATCATGTTCTTGCGGTGATTGCCCGCGGCATTCGGGTCGTTGCCGGGCACCACGAGGGAGTATTTCGTCGCCAACACAACGCTCTCGCGATGGCCCTGCATGAATTCTCCAAGGAATTTCTCACTGGTGCCGCCGGTGTAGAAATTCGCGGTGTCGATGAAGTTTCCACCTGCCTCGCGGTAAGTCTCATACACTTTCTGCGCTTCCGCTTTCGGCGAGCCCCATCCCCACTCGTCGCCAAAGGTCATAGTGCCTAGAGACGCTTCGGAGACCCGCAGGCCGCTGTTGCCGAATAATCTGTATTTCATAATCGTGCTCCTTTCATTTGCTGTATCACTGCAATCGACGGATTCAGGAACTCAGGAATTAATTCCGCTATTCGCCGTATACAATCGGCTGTCGAAACGCCCGTCTTCAAAAACCGTTGACACCGTCAGATGGCGCCATTTCTCGGCTCGCTCGCGCGCGCAGCTTCCGCTTGTCGCACTCGATTTTCCGCATCGACACCGAGGATCAGCCGCAGCGGCACGTCGTCGCTATTCGCCAGTTGCACAATTACGTCCGCGATCTTCCGCGGATCGCCTTCGGAACGCCCTTCGAGGCCTCGCAACATCTTGAGTATCGAACCGACCGATGGCTCGTATTCCGGCAGCAGTTTCGGCGTATTCTGACCAGCACGCCGCGCCCAGTTGGTGCGAATACCACCCGGCTCCAGAGTGCAGATCTTGACCCCGAACGGCGCGACTTCCATTGCCAGAGAATCGCTGAACCCCCCGACGGCCCACTTGGCCGCATGATAGGGGGTATTGCCGCCAATCGCCATGCGGCCACCGACTGAAGACACCTGAAAAATGTGACCGCTCTTCTGTTTGCGCATCACCGGCACGGCCGCGCGTGTGGTGTACACCACGCCGTAAAAGCAGGTGTCCACGACGGCTTGGAAGTCTTCCGCACTCATCTGTTCGAACGGCGCAAACTGCCCATAGCCGGCGTTGTTGACCAGCACGTCCAGCCGACCGAAGGTGTCCACCGCCAACTTCACGGCTGCCTTTGCCGCGGCCTCGTCGCGGACTTCCAGCGTAACGGACTTCACGCGCGCACCGTACTGCTGCACCAGAGGTGCCAGTTCGTCAATGCGACGCGCTCCGGCCACCACGCTGTCGCCAGCGGCCAGCGCCGCCTCAGTCGATATCTCGCCCCAATCCGTTTCCGCTTCCAGTGATCAACCAAACTTTGCTCATAAAATCCTCCGTTCTCCTTCTTAGATAGGCTATGGGCGCTTAGATGACTCTATTGTGATTACTCACTCATTTATGAGATGCAACGACTCGTTACCTGGTTATGCCGGCCCAGAACATCTGAAAGCCGCTATCCCGGTATTCTTGGGCTTTGGATGGTTTCGCCACCGTAAGGTCTATGGTCGCCTCTACCAAGGCTGCCAACGACTTCGAGATATGTTCCGCCGGGATATCATTCCGAAACACACGCTGCTCAATCGCGTCACGAATCATGACTTGAAACTCCACGAACGGCGCGCTGGTGGCATCTTTAGACTCTTTGGTGAGTACCTCCGACACCTGCAGTTGCGCCAGCACCTTGCGCTGCTTAGGATTGGCAATGCCCCAATTCACATAGCGATCCCACACATGTCTCAGCCTGGTACGAATACTCTTCTTCCGGGGGAAATCCGACATTATGGCATCTGCGAGTTCCAGCTTGATCTCCCGGTAAAGGGCATTGATCAGCTCATCTTTAGTCTTGAAGTAGGTAAACAGCGTGCCTTCGGCAACGCCTGCTTGTTTTGATATCTCGGACGTTGGGGCAGCGGTAAGACCACGCTCCGCAAATAGGCGGGTAGCGGCGTCGAGGATGGCATTTCGTTTATTTTCGCTTCTAGGACGGGCCACCAGGCTCCTTCTATTAATGAGTGAATACTCAATAATACTGTGGAAGTATGGTGATGGCAAGGCGAGAGCACGCCGGCCCGAACCAGCGCTCAAACGTGTGACGCGGGAACGGGCCTATCGTGTGTTTGATGCCGGCAATCTTTTGTTACCGCTGGATTTCCAGCGGTTTCACTAATCTAAACGTCAAACCTGTCTCGGCGGGAAGTTCCACGTCGCGATTCCCGGTGAAGGCTGCCCCGCCAGTTCCGGCGCCCGCGCCAATTAAGCCGCCAATCAACGCGCCCTTCCCTCCCCCGGCCAATCCACCAATTAACGCGCCACCACCTGCCCCGCCGCCAACCATAGCTCCGGTCCGTTTGCCCTTACCCTTTTTAGAAAGTTCTGGCGTGGAAGCGCGTATCTCATATCGCTGGCCATTTACCTCAATGGTGCGCAACGCGAGTCCCAGTTCCGATGCGCCCTTGAAGCGTCCGGCGGCTTTGGCGCTTGTGACTACGCCTCTGGCGTGTGCGCCCTTGGAAATGACTTCCTGGCCATCCACTACGATGGGATCAACGACAGTGGCGGAGAAACCCTGTCCCTCGCTGCTGGTTTTGGAGCTGAGCGATTGATCGAGCACGATTTCAATGCGGGTGCCTTCGGGAACAACAATTGGCGGGGGCGCAGGGGCCGGCGCCGGGGCGTTCGCCGCCTGATTAGCCGCGTTTTGCGTATCGGTTGCAGCGGGCGCGCCGTTGCTAGACGTGGCTGGCTGATTGGACTTCTGGCATCCAGTCAAAACGAAACACAGGCAGATAAACGGCAGCGAGAATAATGAAAAGGAGCGAGTCATAGTTACCTCTGGGCGGGCGCTTGGAATCCTGCTTTTAAGTGGTACACGGCCAAGCATCCCGATTCAATTTAGAACGCACCACAATATAACTCGGGCAGCGCTCGCGCCGGTTTTGTTTATCCAATTCTCAGTGGCAACTAATCAATACCGTAAATTCGGTAGGACGATCCTACACTACGAGAATCAATCCTACTGCTCGTAGTTCTCGACAATTTTTTCGGGACGCTTTTTCGCTTTATCTGGATTTTCGCCGAACTCCTCGAGGGCGCGGCGCTGCCGCAACAAATCCCAGTACTGGTCGAGCTCCACTTTCAATTCCGCCAAACGTTTCTGGTCGCCGACGTCAAGTTGGCCTTTGCCGTACAAACGTTCTTCTTCTTTCACTAATTGATCAATGTGGCGTAGCACGGAGTTGTCTTTATTCTCTTTTGCCATGGACGTCTGCTCCAAAATTCAAGTGAAGAGTAACCGGTCACGAAGATTGGATGACCGTGACACAAAAATGGACGTAGCTACGTTTAAGCTAATTTGGTAGGGAACGTGCTTGGGACTCCCTCTACGATCGGTGACCACTATATTGCGTATCTTTTTAATTCTAGCGTCTTGCTCATTCTTGGGAAGTTTATGCAAAGCTTCGCAAATTAAGTCCGCCACTTGATAGGCGCCTACGCGTTCTTTGGCGAGTCTAGTCTTGTGCTTCACACACTTAGCCTCTCATCCTTAGCATTAACGGTGTCAAGTAATTAACGTTTCGTCGCATGACAGCGGGCTTCCCAACAAAGCTGCTCAGAACAATTTGTTGGGAAGCGTTGGGTCGTCATCGTCACGCAACTGGCTTATTGCAACGAGGCCATATCAATTACGAAGCGGTACTTTACGTCGCTCTTGAGCAGGCGGTCGTACGCTTCGTTGATTTGTTGAATTTTGATCATCTCGATGTCCGCGGTAATTCCCTTTTCCCCGCAGAAATCGAGCATCTCTTGCGTTTCGCGAAGCCCGCCGATACCGGAGCCGGCAAGCCTGCGACGGTTCAGGAGCAGACTGAATGCACCCACCGGCAAAGGTTTTTCTGGCGCGCCTACCAGCACCATGGTGCCGTTTCTCTTCACCAAATTAAGATACGCGTTCACGTCATGGTCAGCCGAAACCGCATCGAGAATGAAATCAAAGCTGCCCGCGTGCTTTTGCATGTCCGCTTCGTTCTTGGAGACGACCACTTCAGAAGCGCCCAGTCGGATTCCGTCTTCCGTTTTCTTTGGCGAGGTTGTGAATAACACCACGTGCGCGCCCAACGCTTTGGCAAACTTAACGCCCATGTGGCCGAGGCCGCCGAGACCCACGATGCCTACTTTTTGTCCCTTGCCAACCTTCCAGTGATGTAGCGGCGAGTACGTGGTGATACCTGCGCAGAGCAGCGGCGCGGTGCCCGCGGGATCCAACCCGTTCGGCACTTTAAAAGCGAAGTCTCCATCCACCACGACGCTGTCGGAGTAGCCGCCGTATGTTACTCCGCCCAGGATTTTGTCTTCGCCGTTATAGGTAAAGGTCGCAACGTTTTCGCAATACTGCTCATCGCCGTCCAGGCAAGCGGCACATTTGCGGCACGAATCTACCAGGCACCCCACCGCTGCGATGTCGCCTTCCTTTAATTTCTTCACCGCGGTCCCGACCTTTACCACTCGGCCGACAATTTCATGCCCGGGCACGCAGGGATATACGGTAGGCAGCGCATGTTGCCACTCGTTTCGTGCCTGATGCAGGTCGGAATGGCACACTCCACAATAAAGAATCTCAAGTTGTACATCCTGCGGGTGCGGGGACCGTCTTTTAATGTTATGAGGTGCCAAGCGCGAAGTAGCAGACTGGGCTGCGAAGGCTTTAGCTGGGAAAGTTTGGGGTTTCTGGGTCTCTTTTGCGGGCTGTTGCGCTGCATCCGTCATTTTGTTCTCCTTCGTATTAGCGTGCAAACCGATGATAAGGCGTTTGATGCCCCGGCTCAAACATTGGGTAAATGCGGGAGATACAGCCGCGAATCCCGGCGGCACCCCTACCATGGTCTCTCGCAAATCGAGCCGCTCCGCAACATACCCGCAATGTAGGCTGCAAAACGAAGATCGCAGACGTTTACTTTTAGGTGCTGTCTCTCTCATGAGATATGCACCGGCGTTCCTGAGGCCAATTAGAATGGACATGAGGGAATTCCCATGTTGGTTGAGCGACCACGAGCGCGAAGGCATATCTTCTCGGCGCACCTCGAACTCCTGGATGTGGAATCGGAGACCAGGATAGTTACCCGGACGCGGGATTTGACCCTATTTGGCTTCCGGGCCGAGATCAAAGATTGCGCATGGCCGGTTGGTACCAGGGTTCGTGTGAAGATTACTCACAAGGCCGCCAATTTTACGGCCGGAGCGCGGATCGTCTGGGTGCGCAAAAATACCGATTTGGGCGTGGCGTTCACGGATGTGACACCCAAAGATCAGCTAATCTTGGAGAAATGGATTGCCGATCTTCGCGGCAGCGAAGTGTTAACTCACTCTGACAGCGTATAAATCGCCGGCAACCCCGCCGAGCGCACGCAAAAGTACCAGAGTTTCACCAAGTACCAATTTTCAAAACCAAACTCGAATACACTCGCAACCCATTCGCTGCGTGTATCTGGTCCACATCGCCCAGCCAGGAATGTGTGTACTCCAGACTCCCGACGCGCCAGGCAAATGCTCGTCCTAACGCGATGTCCACGCCACCGCCGGCTGACAGTGCCAGCCCATTTTGTTGATGCTCTACTGACCAGTCGTTGCGCTTAGGATAATGAATGGGGCCAGCCCCATCGTCCCATTCCTTCATTAAGGCATCCCGTTTGGCTTCCTCGTCAATCTCGTGTGTGATGCGCCGGCCGCCTACCATCAGTTGTAGGAATGGCGAAACTCGCCGCGACGCTCGCGGCGTCCAGCGTGTTCCGACCCGGTACAGCATGGAGTCTCCGCTTTGCTCATGGGGCATATTAATGATCAAGCACCCGCTAACCTCGGTTATCAGTTGCCAGGACGGCTTGATTCGAACGGCCCCGGAGCCTCCGCCGCCGATACAGCTTCCTCCACCTAGAAAAGTTTCATAGTGCGCGGAGCTTTCGAGCTCGATGGGAGCCGCGAGCGGATAAATCGTGGCCTCACCCGCGCGTTTTTTCGGCGGCGTGTATTCAAAAAGTGCGGGGCCGGCACCGTCCTTATAATCGCGAAGCATTTCTCGCCGCAATTTATTGTTCTCGCCGGAAATTCCCAATCGGCCTTCGCGATGCCAAGGATATTTAAAAGCCATGAGGTTTGCGAATGAGCGCGTCGGCGAAAGAAACATTCGTGAAAATGCGAGGATCGGTCTGTTTGCGGTGCGATTTTCCAGCGGGGCTACCAGGTAACGATCGGCAACATCCTCGGCAATCATGACCATGGTGCCGAATATCGGAGTGCCCACCAGGTCTACAAACCCCGGCGAATCGCGAAGCTGCACATTTCCGATGGACGCTTCACTCGCCGGACCAAGCGTCCATTGGGTGCTCATGGCCGCGGAAAACGCCATTGCCCGCAGCCGCGAAATCCAATATTTCCTGCCGTCACCCCATATCACCCGGCTGTAGCGCGGATCGTTTTGCTGTTCGATGTAACCGAATATCGCGCCTTCAAAGGGATGCGCGACGTAGCTGGTCATAAAGGCGTCGCCATCGTCCCAGCCACGCAGCTCTCCGAGGGACTGCCTGTAATTCCTCCACCAGTGACCGTTCAGTGCGTCGCGAGTTTCGGCCTCAGTTGCCAGCCGGAAACCGTGCATGAAGCCGGTGAAGAAGAAAGACTCTCGCAAGGCATTCTTCCATTGAAACGGCGCGGCGTTATTAGCGTCTGGATCGAGGTCGGCGTCATGTTGCGCCGGTGAGTCGCTTATGCGGGCGGGCGGCGCAGAAAGTGCGGCGTTTTCGTGCAGCGGCAATGTGGGTATGGTGTAAATGTACAGATCATCAAAATCTTCGGTTAACGGCGGCATTTGCGTGGCTATTGATGCGCCGCCCCACAGAAAAACGAAAATACCTATCACGGTGGGTAAAGCTCGATGCAAGTATCTCTTCAGCACTATCGCTCCCAGTTGAACGCGAACTGGAAAAAGCACTTGGGACTTTCCCAAAATCTGTTACGCCAAGATACACGCTTCTGAGGAAATTCCCATTGGTGAAATCGTGTAGGGCGGTAGGAAAAAATTACAAAAGGCTGGGATACGGAAGGGCCTGTCGCCAAAGCGATTTTGTCATTACCCGTGTCACAAATCTGGGATCTCGCGGTTAGTCTGGTCTCGAACGGCTCAACGGCACTTCATGGTTTACCCGGATTTGCATGCCGGTGAAATTTCCAGAAATCAGTCTTGGCCTTCGTGGGTTGTTCTTTCGGCGGCTCTAGCAGACGACGCGCATCCCCCACAAAGCCTGCAAACCGGTGAGCGAGTTCTCGAATTCGCGTCGCTTCACGGTGCTCGATGGCCCGCGAAGGAATCAGATCGGTTCCAACTCCGATCGCTGTTGCGCCTGCTAAAATAAAATGTCCCGCCGTTTGTTGTGTTACTCCCCCCGCGGCGATCAATGGAATCTGCGGCAGCGCCGCCTTCAAAGACTTGATGTATGTCGGTCCTCCAAGCGCACAGGGAAAAACCTTTACGAAGTCCGAGCCAGCCTTCCACGCCGTAACTATTTCAGTAGGCGTCAGCGCGCCGGGAAAAACCGTGATGCCAGCCTTTGCTGCATATTCCACAATTGCCAGATCGAAACCCGGCGCCGTCAAAAATTGAGCGCCCGCATCCACACATTTCCGCGCAGTCTCAGTGTCGAGCACCGTGCCGGCGCCCACAATCATTTTGTCGTGATCGCGTACGAGGTGTGAAATCAGCGCGACTGCGTCCGGCACCGTCATGGTGATTTCCACAATCGGTATGCCGCCTTGGGCAACTGCGTCCGCAGCAAAGTGCGCCTCCTCCGCGGACGAGACGCGAATCGCGGGAATAATGCCTATTTTTTTAATTTGTTCGCGGACTTCAGCTTTGTTCATGGTCGAGATCCTAATTGCTACCGTGCCTATTTACCAGGGGGCTTATCAACCGGCAAGCAGCCGAGAGATTCTACACGCTCTCAGATTCCGGCTCGGGCAATGGATCGCCTTCCCTCGCTACCCAAACGTAAAGCGCCGGCAACAGGAAAATACTCAATAACAACGCGCCCATCAGGCCTCCCACGATCACGATCGCAAATGGCCGTTGTGAATCCGAACCGATTCCCCGCGACAAGGCCGCCGGCAAAAGTCCCAGCGTAGCTACCAACATGGTCATCATGATCGGGCGCAGACGAAGTACTGCTCCTTCCATCGCCGCCTCTTCAATAGTGTGCCCGGCGGCGCGCAGTTGGTTGATGTACTCCAGCATGATGACCCCGGTTTCCACCGACACGCCAAATAATGCGAGAAAGCCCACGCCAGAAGACACGCTCAAGTGCGTCCCGGTGATCAGCAGCGCCAACAATCCTCCGATCGGCGCGATCGCGACGTTCGCCAGAATCAAGCCAGCCCACTTGGAAGATCCAAACATGGTGTAAAGGATGACGAAAATTGCCAGAATGGTGATCGGCAATACCACCAGCAATCTTTTCTCGGAGCGCTTCTGACTCTCGTATTCGCCTGACCAATTCAGGTGATAGCCGACGGGTAATTTCACCTGCTCGTTGACGCGCTGCATCGCGTCCCGGACAGCGCTCCCCAGGTCGCGGCCGCGCACGCTGTATTTGATAGCCACATAGCGGGAGTTTTCTTCGCGATAAATCTCCGATGCGCCATCGCGCACGTCCAGTTTCGAAAGTTGCGCCAAGGAAACGCGTTCTCCGGTGGGAGACAATAACCGCACATTCTCAATAGCCTGCTTCGTCTCCCGATACGACGCCTGATAACGAACCACCAGATCGAATCGCTGCTCCCGTTGCAGCACTTGGCTCACGGCTTTTCCTCCTACTGCGGTTTCCACCGCGTCTTGCACATCGGAGACATTAATCCCGTGCCGCGCGGCCTGCTGGCGATCGACAGTGATATTCAGGTTGGGCTGGCCCAAGACGCGGAAGAGCCCCAGGTCTTCAATACCTGGAACTTTGCGCATGATATTTACAATTTGGTCGCCCTTGTCTTCCAGAGTTTTCAAGTCTTCGCCATAAAGTTTTACAGCCAACTCTCCCTTCACACCGCTGACCGCTTCTTCCATGTTGTCGGATATGGGCTGAGAAAAGTTCCATAGCACTCCCGGAATTTTGCTGAGCTCCCGGTCCATCGCGGAAATTAGTTCTTCTTTATCCTGGCGGAATACCGGACGCCAGTATTTTTTTAACTTCAAGTCGACAAAAAACTCCGTGTTAAAAAATCCGGTTGCATCAGTGCCATCATCGGGCCGGCCAACCTGGCTGGTGGTTACCGTCACTTCCGGAAACGACGCGAGAATCACACGCGCCTGGTTCATCACGCGCACACCTTCCGTTGGGCCGGTGCTCGGCGCCAGCGTTCCACGGACCCAGATCGCACCCTCGTCAAGGTGCGGCAAAAATTCCGAACCGATAACACCGGTAAAAACAATCAAGAACGAAACGGCAAACGCCGCGGCCCCTATGCTCACGGTGATTCGCCGGTGTAGGATTGCGCGCGTCAAGGCGATGCGATATTTGTCTTTCAGGAACTGCATCACCGGGTTGTGCCATTCGCGCACGCCATGACTGAAAAATAACAGCGCGAGCACTGGCGCGATCAAAAGCGAAAACACCAAAGCGCCTATAAGAGCGAATGACACAGTCCAGGCCATGGGTTTAAATAAACGGCCTTCGACGCTCTGCAACGTGAAAATTGGCAAATACGCGGCGATAATAATCGCCCGCGCGTAAAAAACTGGTCTCAGCACTTCACGCACCGCGTCGCGAATGAGATCGAGCGGCGTTTTGTGCGCGCTTTCCGGCAAACTGAAATGCCGGACGATATTTTCAATGATCACCACCGTTCCATCCACGACCATTCCAAAATCAAGCGCGCCAAGCGACAAAAGATTCGCGGGTATCTTATTGAGGTCCAGGCAAATCGAGGCAAAGAGCAGCGAGAAAGGAATGGTCAACGCGACTATGATGGCCCCACGAAAATTACCCAGGAAGAAGAACAAAATCACGGAAACCAACAGCACGCCCACCGTCAAGTTGTCGAGCACCGTGTGGGTAGTCAGGTGCAGCAGGTAGCTGCGGTCCAGAAATGGCACAATTTTCACGCCGGGAGGCAAAATCTCGTTGTTCAGCTCTGCAACTTTTTCGTGGATGGATGCCAGCGTCACGTCTGCGTTTGCGCCTTTACGCAGTAACACAATGCCCTCGACCACATCATCGTCGTCAACGACCGTGCCATCCGCGCGGTGAATGGCTTTGCCGATCTGGCCCAACCGGATTTTTGGCGCTTGCGTGACTTCTCCAATGTCTTTCACCCGAATGGCCGAGCCATTCTGAGTTTTAAGCATCGTTTGCCCGATGTCCTGGGTGCTTTTCAATAAGCCGACTTCGCGAACGTTAATTTGTTGCAGGCCGGATTCCACAAAACTTCCGCCCGCATTGGTGTTGTTGTTGGCCAGCTGCTGCTCAACCTGACCGATGCTCAGACCGTAAGCCACTAATTTGTTCGGATCGATGCGGACCTGGTATTCGCGCGTGGTTCCGCCGAAACTGACCACATCCACTATGTTGGGGACCGACTTGAACTGCTTCTCTAGCGTCCAGTCTTGAAGAGATTTCAACTCCATCAAGTCGTACTTGAGATTGGTACTCTTCAGTGTGTACCAGTAAATTTGTCCAACCGGACTCCAGTCGGTGCCCATCTGGGGTTGCAAACCATTTGGCAGAGTGACCTGAGAAAGTCTCTCCAACACTTTCTGTCGATTCCAATCGTTCTCGGAATCGTCATCAAAGATAAGCATCACGCTCGAAAGTCCGAACAAGGATGCCGAACGCAGATGCTGCAGGTGGGGTATTCCGTTCACCTGAATTTCAATGGGAATGGTGACCTGTTGTTCTACTTCTTCCGCCGCGCGCCCCGGCCACTGCGTGATGATCTGCACATAATTGTTGGCCACGTCCGGATACGCTTCTACCGGCAGGTTGTGAAAGGAAATCGCGCCCCATACGAGCAACAGCATCGCCATCGCCAAAATAATGAAGCGATTATTCAGCGCGTATTTGATCAGATTGTGGATCATCTGAAGGTCCGCGCGTTTCTGGGGGCCGCTGTCACTATTGCTCCACCGTGTTCTGCA
Source organism: Verrucomicrobiia bacterium (assembly GCA_035482155.1). Lineage (GTDB taxonomy): Bacteria > Acidobacteriota > Terriglobia > Acidiferrales > UBA7541 > Acidiferrum. The sequence continues at coordinate 241,142 of DATHRB010000036.1, forward strand.
TCACCAAGGCATTGAGCACCACTTGTTGGCCCGGTTTCAGGCCGGACAGAATTTCTTGTATGCCATCGGGCAATGGATTCCCCGCGACAACTTCCGCGCGGCGAAATTTTTTGTCTCCGTCCGGTACATACACCCAGTCGCGATCGTGCATATGCAGAATTGCGGTGGCCTTAACCGCCGTGTGCGTTTCTTTCTTCACGCCGCGCAAAGTAGCCGAGACGAACATTCCTACTTTTATGAGCCCCGGATTTTTGACCTCGATGCGCACCTTGGCAGTGCGCAGGCTGGGATCGAGAATCGGTCCGACGTTGCTGATTCGGCCGGTAAAAACTCTGTCCGGATAGGCGTTCAAGCGAATTTCAGCGGTATCTCCGATGTGCACGTTGATCAAATCGTTTTCGTACACGTCGCACAGAATCCACACATTAGAAAGATCCGATATTGTGAACGGGTTGGGCGAAGCCAATCCCTGCACGCCCGCGGCATTGGTCACTTGCTGATCGGTGATCACTCCGGAAATCGGCGCGTGGATATCGACCACGGTGTCGGCATGAGCCAGGTTGCCGCCTAGCACGTGTATTTTCGCGCCGGTGTTCTCCACATCTGTTTTAGCTTTGTCTTCCGTGTCCTGCGCAATCTGCAGATCGTTGAGCGAAATGGCGCCTTTATCGTAGAGAAGTTTAGAGCGCTCCAACTGTGTGCGTGAAAGTTGCTCGTCGGCTAACGCCTTTCGATAGTCGGAAAACGCGCCAGACATGTCCGCGCTTTGCACCCGCAGGAGCACCTGCCCTTTTTTCACGGTGTCGCCAAGGCGGGCCTTAATCTCCACAACGCGCCCGACCGCAAGCGAAATTACCGGCACCGTGCGCGAAATGTCCGGGCTCACAACTCCATTGACCACTAATTGCGACGTCGACACATGCTCGATGGCAGAAAATAGCGGGAATTGCTCTGGATGGTCCACCTGTACGACGTTAGCGTCCTGCTCGTGCTCCACCTTTACTGGCGTGGGTGCTTCAGCTTTCGGGTCAGCCTTTTCTTCCCTGCAACCACAAAAAATCAATCCGCACAAAAGCGCCAGAACCGCGGTTTCGTAGAACATCCGTTTCCTCATGGAATGACCTCGCGACCCACGGCTAAATTCAACTGGCTGGCGGCTACCAGGTAGGAAGAGATGAGATTCAGATAGCTGAGTTGAACGCTCCGGTAATCCGCTTGCGCGTTCAGAAAATCCAGAAGTGATGCCGCGCCATGCTCATACGAAAATGAGATGGTGTCGCGAATTCTGGAGGCTTGCGGGAGATAGTGATCTTTGTAGGGCTTCAGCAGGATCACCGTGCTTATCAAGGTGGCGTGCGCCGAATCCACATCATTGAAAACCTGCGCCCGGGTAGCTTCCGTCAATCGTTCGCTGCGTTGAATGTCCAGCTTGGTCCGCAATTTTTCACCTTGATTATGGTCAAAGATGCGCAGCGGAATCGTCACGCCTACGCCAATATATTGATCGATGGGCGGATTGCGTCCGGCGTCGAAACTAAAGGTGGGATCTGTCGATCCATTGGCAACCGCCAATTGATAATCGTTTCTGGCCTTCTCCGTCGTCTGTATCGCGGCCAGCAGGTCCGGCCTGGTGTCCAAAGCTATCTGACGAAGCGTCGTCAGATCTTGAACGTCAGCCGAAAAGTCGTAGGGGCCGCTGACATCGAACTGTTCCACCGGCGTGCGGTCGTTTAACAACTGCAGCAGTTGGATCTTTGAGGTACGCAGTATGACCTCAGCGGTCTGCAAATCCGATTCGTATTGCACACGTTGAATTTCCAGCCGGTCCAGATCGACCTGCGCGATAGCTCCCGCCTTATACCGGTCACGATTCACATCCAGCAGATGGTCGTAATAGGACAGATTTTCTTTGGCTAGTGCCAGCACCGCTTTTTCGTGCAGAATCTGCACGAAAGCACCGCGTAACGTGAAAAGCAAATTCCGTTGTAAATCCGCCTGGCCGGAAATTGTAATTTTCGTGTTGTCCTGCGCGCTTTCAAGTCGTAGTTCACGTTTGTGCCGCCGCTCGTGCAGATAGCTGACCGTCGCGACCGACAGCACATCTCCGAATGTGCTATGCGATGGGCCGCCGGGGAAAGGATTCAACTGGTCGGCAGTCAGCCCCAAAATCGGGTTCGGACGAAGATACGCGGTAATCTCCTGCGCACGGGATTCCTCAATTCCGACTTCTCCGGCCAGCAAAGAAGGATTCGCGGCCGCGAATCTCTCTTGAACCTGTTGCCAGGTCAGCGCTTGTTGCGCAAAAACACCCGTGGAAAGCACCGCGGCAGCAGTCAGCACAAAAAATAGACGCCGCAAGAAACGGTTCATGACACCTCCACACCTCTGGACCACGGCTGAGCCGAATGGTCCGGCAGGCCTCAAATATCGCCCGGCGTAAACGTAAAACCTATCTGCAAATAGATGACTGCATGTTGAAGAAAGCTTCAAACTGCGCCCTGTCCGCGGGCGCCGCCAAGTTTCAACCGACGCTTAGAGAGAGTGTGTTTCAGGCAAGGCGAGGTGGTGCCCGGCCCAGACAGGAAACTTCGGCATCCTGCGCCTCCAAACGGTTAGACCGTCTGGCGAACACTTGTGTTTCGACGGGGATTGAAAATGTTTCATTGCTGGCGTCTAGATCGCTTGACGAAAAGCGCGAGTAAAGCGCCGGCGACGCCTCCGGCGATTCTTCCCTTACTGCTCGCCAGAAGTGGGAAGACTTGCGAAAAGCTCTCGGAAACGCCGAGGGGTCTGAGGCGGTAAAAGTTCCCGCACCATCGTTCACCAGAACCGCGACGGGCCAGTTGGTTCCGGCAGTAGTGACTACCACATCTAAGAAATCATCGCCATTTACGTCGCGCGAGCTCAGATCCAAACCGCCTACCGGAGCAGCAAGATCAATGTTTTGTGCGCCGCCGCTGCTGAGTTGGAAAGTAATCCGGTAATGATTGATGACCGCGCCGCCGGGCCCCTCTAACACCGTTGCGATGTCAGGTCTGCTATCTCCGTCAAAATCCTCGATCGTGAACTGCGGCACAATTCCAGCTTCATGGGGTGTGAAGTTTCGCGCCGGAGTACCCGTTTCCAGACAGACCGCAATAATCGACGCGAACACCAGCAGGAATAGCATTCCCACCGTGCGTATCTCCGCGAAACATTTCCAAATCATATTCACATGATAGCAAGTCCCGATTGCCCATTTCATCAGGAAACCCGGTATCAACGTGCTAAATTCGAAACCAGTGCACCGCATTCGGCCAGCTCGCCATCCAAGAAGTCGCTGTCACAGACGCATTTCGCCACGCATGTTAGAGTCAAACCGCAGCTTCCTATGAATATTTCTGATCTGATCCTCGGTAAGCCGCTGCTAACCAGCGACGAACGCGGCGAGCAAATTGGCCCTGCCGCGGGTATCCCCATATTTGGTTTGGACGCCTTGAGCTCCGCGGCTTATGGCCCGGAAGCCGCTCTCAGCTTGCTCATTCCGCTGGGTATTCTCGGAGTTCAGTACATCGTCCCTATCAGCGCGGCGATTATCACGTTGTTGATCATTGTCTATTTTTCTTATTTGCAGACGATCGCCGCCTACCCGTCTGGTGGCGGCTCGTATACTGTTGCTCGTGAGAATCTTGGCGCCGGCCCTGGCTTATTGGCAGCGGCAGCGTTGCTCACCGATTACATCCTGACAGCCGCGGTGGGAATTTCCGCCGGCGTCGGCGCCTTGGTTTCGGCAATCCCCTCTCTACTGCCCCATACCGTGGCCTTGTGCCTTACCATCCTCGTGCTTATCACCATTATTAATCTGCGAGGGCTGCGCGAAGCGGGGGTGGTCTTCATGGTTCCGACTTATCTTTTTGTCGGGACTCTGCTCATCATGATTGTTGTAGGACTAGTTCGCATGGTCGCTAGTGGCGGGCATCCTGTCCCGGTGTCACCACTTCCGCCTCCTCCACCGGTCACTGCGGCGGTAAGTTTGTGGCTGCTGCTCAAAGTTTTCGCCAGCGGCTGTACGGCGCTCACTGGCGTCGAAGCCGTGAGCAACGGCGTCAAAGCCTTCCGCGAACCAGGCGTGAAGAATGCCCAGCGCACCCTCAGCGTGATTATTTTGATTTTGGCGATTTTGCTCGCGGGAATTTCGTACCTGGTGAAAGCGTATGGAATCGCGGCAACCGATCCGGGCCAGCCAGGTTACCAGAGCATTCTTTCCATGTTGCTCACTGCGATTTTCGGCCGAGGCATTTTTTATTACGTGACCATCGCCGGGATCCTGGCCGTTCTTTCACTCTCCGCCAACACTGCTTTCGCGGATTTTCCCAGGCTCTGCCGCGCCATCTCTCAAAACAATTACCTGCCTCACGTTTTTGGCTATCGCGGGCGGCGCCTGGTTTACAGCTACGGCATCGTGGTGCTGGGCGTCCTAACCTGCGTGCTGCTGGTGCTTTTTCGGGGAGTCACCGACAAATTGATTCCTCTATATGCCGTCGGCGCGTTTCTGGCCTTTACGCTTTCACAATCCGGGATGGTGGTGCACTGGTACAAAAATCGCACCGGTCACTGGAGAAAGAGTATTTTCGTCAACGGCCTGGGGGCTTTCGTAACCGGCATCACCGTAGTGGTGGTGCTTGTAGCCAAGTTCAAGGAAGGCGCGTGGATCACCGTCATCTTCATCCCACTGTTAATTTTCTTTTTCCTCCGCGTCGCGCGCCACTATCAGACAGTAGCGACAGCTACCGCAAGCAAGGAGCCCGCTGCGCCGGCGCAGTACAAAGAGGCCCCCATCACTGTAGTACCCATAGATGAGTGGAATTGCATTTCCAAACAGGCCGTGGAGTTCGCGTCCCGGCTTTCTTCGGACATGATTATCGCGCACGTGGAAGACGGCGAGCGTGAGTGTGTGGTCAATGAGAATTTTCACCAGTACATCGAAGCGCCCTTCCGTGAAGCTGGCCTGACTCCACCGCGCCTGACGATACTTCCCTCTCCGTATCGTTTTGTCGTCGTTCCGCTGGTGAAATATGTTCTGGAATTGTCGTCAAAATATCCCGAACGACGCATCGTGGTGGTGATCCCGGAGCTGGTGGAAAAGCGTTGGTACGAATATTTCCTGCACAACCAGCGCGGCCGCATGTTGGAATTACTGCTCCTCGTTCATGGCAATAAACGCGTATTTTCCCTTTCCGCTCCCTATTACCTGTCCGAAGATCAGTAACACCCTGCGTGGACACATTTTATTTCCCAAAGAATTCCTCTGCCATGCGCTTTCGCGCAGGTACTCATGTTGCAGTAAGTATTTCATTCAGCTACTTCTGCAGGACTCCGTGCTTGACACTGTTTAGCCGCGGGCATATGGTTTCTCGCAAAGACACACCAATCACAAGCGCTTGGCAACTCATATCGAAAGATGGCCGCCGTGCGTTTGTGCCGCTTCAGCAACGCTCGCCATTGGTCCGCTACGGGTTAGCGGATCCGGCGATCGATCCAGGGGGACTCATGCACCGCAGAATTTTTATGCGCAGGTACTTTGTAGTCTGCGCCGTTATGTTTTGCTTCGCGAGTTCCGCTGCGGCGCAGGTGAACACCGCCACGCTTTCCGGCACGATCCGGGACCCGCAAGGGCTGGGAGTGAAAGGCGCTACGATAACGCTGGAAAATAAAGCGGACGGCGCGCAGCGCACCGCCGAAACCGATGAATCCGGGCGTTACAACATTGTGGGACTGCCGCCGGGAAATTATCGCGTCTCTGTCGAAGGTGGCGCCGGCTTTGGCAGATACGAAAATCCTTCCCTGGAATTGACCGTCGGCGAAAACGCCACACTTGATCCGCAGCTAAGCCTGAGCGGGGTATCCCAAACGGTCACGGTATCCACCGACACCGCGGACATCGAGCCCACCAAAACGGAAGTCTCGCAGACCATCGAGCAGCGCCGCATCAACAATTTGCCCATCAACGGCCGCAACTACATCAACTTTACGCTGACCAATTCTCAGGCCACCCGCGACGTTTCTCCCACAATCGGCCCGGCGCCCAATAGCGGCCTCAACATTGACGGCGCGCGCGCGCGCTCCAACATGGTCAGCGTCGATGGCGCCGACGCCGTCGACAATTCCGTCAACGGCATTCGCTCCACCGTTTCGCAGGAAGCGGTCCAGGAATTCCAGTTGATCCTCAGTAATTACAACGCCGAGTACGGCCGCGCCACCGGCGGCGTCATCAACATCGTCACCAAGAGCGGCGGCAACGAAATCCATGGTGACGCTTTCGGATTCTTCCGCAACAAAGCTTTTCAGGCCCGCAACGCATTTTCCGGCCAGATTGATCCTACTACCGGCGCGCTTGATCCCGTGAAGCAGGCTTACACCCGTGTGCAAGCGGGCGCAACCATCGGCGGCGCGCTCAAAAAAGATAAAACCTTTTACTTTTTCTCTTACGAAGACACTTTGCGCGAAGAAACCGGATTTTCCAGCATCGGCATCGACAACTTTGGCTTGCAGCCTGTAACCTTGCCCACCCTCAGCGGCCCTCTCAATGTGCAATTAACGGGCCCACAAGCCACCGCGGTAAATTCGTTGTTGGCGACAGGAAATCCCGCGCTCCAGTCACTCGCGGTGCAATACGGCGTTCTGTACGGATCGGCATCCAGCGTCGCGCTCAACCGCCTGGATTTCGGCGCGGTCTCTGCGGGACTCACCAAAGGATTTTTGAATCCCGGACCGGGCGCACAGTTTCCGCTCCCGGTGAGTTGCCCACCGGGTCAAACCGTAAACGCCGTCAATTGCTCGCTGATTGGCGAAGGTATCGCGCCTCTGCCCGCTTCTTTCGTGGGGCTGAACTCTCTTCGCGGTAATTTCCCCGTCACCGAAAAAACCAGCCTGTGGTCCGCGCGTCTCGACCAGCGCTGGAACAAGGACAACACTACGTTCCTGCGTGTCGGAGTTTCTCCTTCGTTGGTTACCGGCGTGCAATCCACCTCGCAAAATCAGGTCTTCGGACAAAACGCCGGAACCCGCGCAGGCGTGAACCAATATCGCGATTTCTCCGTCGTTGGACAACACGACACCATCATCAGCGACACCGCCTTCAATGAATTTCGTGGCCAGTTTGCGCGCCGCGGCCTGCACTTCGGATTTTCGCAGTTGCCCGGCGGCTCCGACATCGGCGTCAACATCCCGGGCTACGCTTATTTCGGTCGCGAACCGTATTCCACAGTCGATCGCATCGAGCGCCGCACGGAATTCACCGATCACCTCACGCTGATTCGCGGCAGGCACACCTTCAAAGTGGGCGGGGATTTCAACGTCATCCAATTGCGTTCCGCCAAATCTCAAATTTTCACGCTTGATTTTGGCGGCGACGTAAACTTCGGCGGCCTCGCAGCCGACACCTTTGGATTCCCCGACTCCATTCCGCTGGGCAACGGTCAATCCATCGCTCTCCCAGGCACCACCGGCCTGCAATCCTATGGTTTAGGAATACCCACCACCTACATTCAGGGCATCGGCACTTCCAACGAGCCCTTCGACAATTACATTTATGCATTTTTCGTTCAGGACAGTTGGCGCGTTAACAAACATCTCGCCTTAAATTACGGCTTGCGCTATGACTTCGAGAGCACGCCGCTATTCGCTCCGGCTACCGCCACCAACGCCGCAGCCGAAAAGGCGCTGGGCGTAGTCGAAGGAATTCCGCGTGATCCCAAAAATTTCGCGCCGCGCTTGGGCATTGCCTGGGATCCACACGGCGACGGCAAGACGGTGGTTCGCGCGGGTTTCGGACTTTTCTACGATCATCCGCTGCTCGCGGTAGCTTTTAACTCCGTCACCGCGGAAGGCGGCCGCTCCGTTCAATTATTATCTCCCGGAGGAACCGCGTCGGCGTGCGGACTGGTCACGCCGGCGTGCGGCAACGGCCTCGACACTCCCAATAATCTGAACGGTTCTTCGATTTTCCAGGGCGTCCTGAACGCGCTCCCCAACATGGGTTATTTGCCGAGCCAGCAACGCTTCGATCCTCTGCTGCCCAATTCGCTTTTCGCCAATCAGAATTATCTGGCCGCGGGATTCCCGCTTCCCATCCTGCCGTTCACTCTTCCGGTCACAAAAAATTTCAAGTTCGCCTACGCCCAGCAAGGCAATCTTATGATTGAGCGCGAAATCGCCGGAACCTGGAAAATCAGCGTCGGCTACCAATACACTCGCGGCGTGGATTTGAACCGCCCAGTGGACATAAACTCCACCAACCCACAATTGCTGGCCAACAATCTGGAATTCGCCGATGCCGCCGGTTTGGGATTCACCAATCCTGTGACCGTCGTAGCTCCCAGCATGTCTTTCGCTCCTGGAAAAAATGGCCCCAACACCTGCGGCGTGCAAGTCATCGCCCCGCAAGCGCTCGGCGTGTTATTCGGTTGCCCGATCGGCGCGCTCAACGGTCAATTTGTCGGAACGCCAGCGTTTTTTAATTTCTTCCGTCCATCCGGGCCGAATCCTTCTTTCGCAGCGGCCGCTGGCGGAGGGAATGCCACCGTTGGTTACGCCACGCAAGTGGCGCTCGCAAAAGCGGCAGGCTACCCAACAGGTTTCGGAGTGCCTGTGCCGTTCAACAGCGTGGACGCGCAATCATCCAGCGGCAATTCCACTTACAACGGCCTCACCATTAATCTGACCAAGCGCTTCTCCCACTCTCTCGAACTTCTCTCCAGCTACACCTGGTCTCATTCCATCGACGATTCCACCGACCTGCAGTCCCCACTCGAGCCGCAGGACAGCCGCTTCCCTTTCCTCGAGCGCGCCAATTCCGTTAACGACCAGCGCCATCGCTGGGTCACCAGCGCCGTCTTTCAAACTGCCGCTCACAGCGGAGAAAATTTCGCGCATCGTTTGTTGGGTGGCATCACCATCGCGCCCATCGTCGAGCTTTCTTCGGGCCGTCCCTACAACGTCATCACCGGGACCGACACACGCCTCGACTTAGGCGCCTCGCAATCGCGTCCTTCCGTAGGCGGCGGCACGACTTCGCCATTTATTCCAGGGTTCACCTTTACTTCCGCCAATCTGTGCCTCACCAACTCCTTCACCACCTTCAGTGTCCCGGGCATCAGTCCACCAGCCGGTTGCGACGGCAATCTCGGCCGCAACCGCTTCACCACTCCGGGATTTTTCGAATGGGACATGCGGGTGTCCAAGCGCGTCCCATTGGGCGAACGCTTTAGCCTCGAACTTATCGCCGATGCCTTCAACCTCTTCAATCGCACCAATGTCGCAGCCGTGAATCAGCTCTGCGACCCGACCGCTGGTTCCACATGCGCCGCCGGCCAACCCACCGCCGCGTATGACGCGCGACAATTTCAATTTGCCTTGAAGCTATATTGGTGATTTACAAAACGTGCGCGGAGAAATTTCTATCCGTAGCGCAGCGCAATCATCGGATCAACGCGCATTGCCCGCCGGGCGGGAACCCACGCGGCGCAGATAGCTACTGCAACCAGAGCGAAAATCGCCAATCCAAACATAACCGGGTCGTGTGCGCGGACCTCAAATAGCAACGATTCGAGCAAGCGCGTGCAGAACCACGCGCCCAGCAGGCCCAGCATCGCGCCCACAATCGTGCAGCGTGCCACGCTGGACATAACCATTTTCAAGATACTTTGTGGCGTCGCGCCAAGCGCCAGACGGACACCAATTTCTCGCGTGCGCTCCACCACCAGAAAACCGATTACGCCGTAGATACCCACCGCGGCAAGCAACACCGCAATGCTCGCGAATAAGCACAGCAGCATGGCATTGAAACGCGGGCGCTCCGTCAACTTGCCAACGCGTTGGCTCATGGTCTCGATGCTCACCGGAAGCGTAGCATCCAGGCTGGCTGTTTCGCTGCGCATCCATGACGCTACAGACTTGGGATTCATCCGCGTGCGCACAATTACGTAACCGGCGCGCAGATTAATCAGTGGATCGTTTTTCCACGGAAGATAAAACTCGGGATCACCATTGGTCACCAATCCATCATTTTTTACATTGGCCGCTACTCCCACAACCGTTCGCCACGGACCATCTGGGGTCTTGAATAATCGCACCTGTTTGCCCACCGCACTCTCGCCAGGAAAAAGTTCTCGCGCCAGCGTGTCGCCGAGAATGATTGGGTTTTCCCCAGGCAGGCGGTCTTCCCCACGGAATCCCCGGCCTGCGATGATCGGAATTGCCAGCGCACGAAAATAATCCGGTGTGACCGCGCGCCATCCCACTGGGCCGCCCGTGCCTTCCGCCAGAGCGGGCTTGCTCGCAACTTCAACAGCCGCCAGAATTGTGGACCGCATTTGTCCCGCTGGCGGAATCGAGTCACTTAAAGCCACCGACGTAACCCCGGGGAAGCGCTTCAATCGCGCTTCCAGATCGGTGAAAAAAGCGAACTGCTGTGTCGCTTCTTTATAGTTGTAGCTGCCCAACGAAATCTGTTCCGTCAAAACATTTTCCGTTTCCATCCCGGTCGGCGCATTTTGCAACTTCCACAAACTGCGCAAGAGAGGGCCGGCACTCGCCAGCAGCACGATGGAAATGGCAATTTCCGCCACCACCAGGATTTGCCGCAATGAGCCGCCGCGCCGCGCGCCAATCTGTTCTTTGCCCATCATTATTTCTGTGGATGGTCGGTAGAGCGCCGGCGCGACACCGAAAATCAGGGCGGCGGCTATCGTTACCAGCAACGCGAACGCGCCAACGCGCACGTCGAGCCCGGCTTGTTGTAGGCGTGGAATTCCCTCCGGCGCGATGGACACAAACACGCGAATCAAAATTATCGCGAGGCCGCAACCTGCTGCGCCGCCCAGCAAGCCCAGCAGCAAGCTCTCTGTCAGCGACTGTCGCGCAAGTCGTCCGCGACTGGCCCCCAACGCCGCGCGCACCGCCAGTTCCCTTTCGCGCACTGTCGCGCGTGCCAGCAATAAATTGGCTACGTTTGTGCATGCCACCAGCAGCACGGCGAAAACCGCGCCCAGCAAGATCCAGGAAGCCAGCCGCGCATCCGAAGTTTGCCGCTCCCGCAGCGGGCGCACCGACAAATGAATTTCTTTGCGAAATTCCGGTGGCGCTCCGCTTATTGCTAATTCAAACCACGGCTGCAGCCCAGCAATCGCTTGCCTGACGTCAACTCCCGGTTTCAGTCGCGCAAAGGTTCGCAGCACCGCGCCCGGCGCCGTCTTTCGCTGTTGCGCTTCATCCAGCGCTAGCGGAATTAAAATATCGGCTGACCGCAGCGTAGGCATTTCAAAGCGGGCAGGCAGCACCCCAATGATCTGCGCGGTTTTGCCGTCCAAAGAAATCGTCTTGCGCAAAACGTCTGGATTCCCGCCGAAGCGGCTCTTCCACAATCCGTAGGACAGAATGGCTACCAAGGGAGCGTCTTTGCGGTCTTCGTCCGCGGTAAAATTGCGCCCGAGCAACGGTTCAGTGCCAAAGGTGGGGAGAAACGTTTGTTCCACCAGCGCGCAATTCAAACGCACCGGGTGCTGTTCGGTGATGTCGCAATCCGTGGTGCCCGGCGCCATTGAAGTGATCGCTTCAAATGGCCCGAGTTCTTTTCTGAAATCTATGTAACCGGCGCCCAACGTGAATTCGTCACGTTCAATGGGCGCCAGCAATCCAAAAGAAACCAGCCGATCGTCATGTGGATAGGGCAAACTGCGAAACAGGATCCGGTCCACAACGCTGAAAACCGCGGTCGCCGCTCCGATGCCAAGCATCAGCGTCAACACCGCCGCAATGGTAAACCCCGGCCTTTTCACCAACCCGCGCAACGCGAATCGCAAATCTTGCAGCGCAACGTCCAGGAATGGCAATCCGCGCTGCTGGCGATAAATTTCCTTCGTCTGTTCCACGCCGCCGAATTCGCAAAGGGCCGCAGCGCGCGCGTCCTCACCGCTCATGCCATTGCGAATGTTTTCTTCTGTGAGTTGATCGAGGTGGGCTTGTAGCTCTTCTTGTAATTGGTCGTCGAGCCGCCCCTTGTGCAGAAATCCCCATGCTCGCGAGAACACTACACGCCACCGGTGCATTTCACGCTCCTTCCGTGCCAGCCAGCATTCCGGTGATGACCCCAGCCATGCGTTCCCAACGAGCTGCTTCCGTCTTGAGTTGCCGCCGGCCCGCGGCCGTTAATGAGTAATATCTGGCTTTGCGATTATTTTCCGACACGCCAAATTTGGAGCGCACCCATCCACGTTGCTCCAGTCGCAGCAATGCAGGATAAAGTGTCCCTTGATTCAGCTTCAGAAGATCTTTGGAAACTTGCTGGATGCGCTGGGCAATACCGTAGCCATGCAGCGGCCCCATGGCCTCCAGCGTTTTCAGCACCATCAAATCCAACGTCCCCTGCAAAACCTCGCCATGAGCTGGCTTCACACCACCCTCCATTAGACAATCAACAGGAGTAAACTATGCCATCTCCTGTTGATTGTCAACAGAACGAGGTCGGGTGGCCCCAAAAGATTGATCGCGGAAGTGAGCTGCGGGTGGACGGGTGGCCCCGAGATTGCTTGTGGAAGCGAGGTGCGGGTGCCGCACCCTTCGGGTTTAAGGGTGCGGCTTTTGCACTACTCTGGCTTTCAGAGTTAGCTCGTCAATCCGAATCAATCCCTGCTCACCCTTGGCATAAAAGCTCCAACTGCTCCATGGCCAGTCTTGAGGATGCTGTGCCAATTTTCGGTCCACGGGATTCCGGTGCTCAACCGCCAGGTCAAAAGCAGCCGCACCCTTAAAACCGAAGGGTGTGGCACCCACCCACCTCCACCATCCGTCATGATTAGTAACCTAATGGTATACCCGGACGGGTTTATAAGAGGAAAATCTAATGCCCACCCGCCGGGTATCCTCTCATCATGATTCCGTCGGCCAAAATCCAATCCGCACCTGAGCCACCGGCCCATATATGAAGACCTTTACGGAACTTCAGAGTCTAATCTTGGCCGCTCTGGAGGAAGCTGGGGAGGATCATCTATCGGCGCTCATCAATACCGTCGTAAGCCGGAACGGCTCGATAGATGAAATCGACGCAATTTCCACCGCGTTGGCGGGCTTGATTGAAGGCGGCTTACTCCGTATTGCAAGGAGTCGGGATAAGGATTCCTTACGGTGGATTGCTCTGCGCAAGGACGAATCTCTCGCCCCTTTGTCGAGCCTTAAATCATTCCTCCAATGGTCAAGCGCCGACCGGCTCTGGAAATGGCAAGAAAGTTTTCCTCGCTTGGAAGTTTTGCTGACGCCTGCCGGGATCGACGCGGCTCAGCAGATCCTTCACGAACATGGTCGGCCCCCAAGACAGTCCCACTGAATCACGGAAATCGGGGGACGAAATTGGGAAATCGGACAGACGGAACGTTTTCCGGTCAGTTACCTGGAACAAAACGTTCGCGCCAAATCCTTCAGATCGAAAAGTGCGAAACGTCGTAAACAATTTAGAGCACCTCAAAAGGAGATGCCGGAAGCACGCAGTCTCGCGTGAATCCGGCATGAACTTTATTTCCTAGCGTACTGATTTCCTTACGGGACGAGCGCTGCCACTTCGCTGGAGTACAAGCTTTCGTTATTGCTCGCGTCTACCGCGGTGACCACGTAGAAGTAGGTCTGCCCGGACTGAACACTGCTATCAGTGTACGCCGGAGTGGCCGATGGCACGGAGCCCATTTCAACGTATGGGCCGCCAGAAACCATGCTGACGTAGGTCCTGAATCCGGTCACTCCCGTAACCGCCGGAGCCCATGACAACGCGACGGTGTGAGCGGTAACAGTGACGCCCATTCCCGACAGAGGGATGCTGGCCGGAGAGTTGGTGGCGTTGCTGCTCACCGTGATTTTGCCGCTGGCTGCTCCACTAGCGGAAGGCGCAAACGTGGAAGTAAGTGTGGTGGTTTGTCCTGCTGCAAGGGTCATGCCGCTTGCTCCGGTGGAGTTGAAGCCGGCGCCCGCAACCATGACTTGCGCGATCGTCACGCTGGAATTTCCTGCGTTGGTCATGGTGATGTTCTGCGTGCTGCTGCTGGACACGTTTACGTTGCCGAAGTTCAAGCTGCTTACGCTGGAGTTAAGCAATAGTGTCGCCGCGGCTGAAGTGGTGGTGACCGCGTTGCAAATCGTTTCACTTCCGGTAACCGTCAACCCGCTCAAGTACGCGAGTGAAGATACCGAAGCTTGCTCGGTGCGGAACGCCAGAGTCGTGCCGATGGTGACCTGTTGTGAACCGAGCAAGACGTATGCGTTGTAGTTGTGTGTACCGATGTTCACGTCGAGAATAAAATGGTACGCGGTGCCCGCGGTGTAAGGAATTGCCGTGGCGGCCGAGAAGGTACCACCGTTCCTGGCGTCAATCATTCCGCTGGGGTTGAATCGCACCGAAGCGGCCAAATCGGTATACGCAGCACCTGGCGCTGCGGACATTCCGCTGATGCCATTTTCGATGGCGGCGCCTGGGGTAACGTCGAACTGTATGCGGAAGCTGCTGGTCTGCACTTGTGCCAGCGGCGTAGAAACCCATGTGCCAGCTGACAGCAAGCATCCCGGCGGAGTTGTAACCGGTTTTACAGTCAGAGTTGCCGGGACGCTCATCACGTTGCCTGCGCTGTTGCTAACACGGACGGTAAACTGCGATCCATTGTCAGAAGCAGCCGTCAACGCGGTCGTGTACAGAGAGGAAGTCGCGCCGATGATGGGCGAGCCATTTCTATTCCATTGATACGTCATCGGTGCCGTGCCGGTAGCGGCCACGGAGAAAGTTGCTGCTTGTCCCGCGGTAACGGACTGCGCCATTGGCTGCAAAGTGATCGCCGGGGTAATGCTTGGCGCGGTGACGGTGAGCAGCGCCGAATTGCTAGACGTTGTTCCGGAAGCGTTGCTGACCGCTACGGTGAAGTGCGCGCCGCTGTCAGTGATGGTCGTAATGGGCGTGGAATAACTTGAAGAGTTAGCGCCGCTGATCGAGGCGCCGTTCTTCATCCATTGATACGTCACAGCGGATCCAGTGGTGGCGACCGAGAAATTGGCAATCTGGCCTGCGGTGACCGATTGGCTCACGGGCTGCGTGGTGATCGTTGGTTTCATCGACGAATTGCTCACAGTGATGTTGCACATGGTGCTGCTGCCGGTGGTGGTCATCGCGGCAACGTAGTTGAGTGATGAGGTCAGAGCGAGTTGATTGCGGAATGCGAGGTTTGTGCCAATGGTTGTTTGCACTGAGCCGAGCATTACGTAGGCGTTGTAAGTGTGAGTCGCGACATTCACGTCGAGAATGAAGTGGTAGCTGACGCGTCCTGCGTAAGGAATAGCAGAGGCTGCTGAGTACGTGGAGCCATTGCGGGCATCGAGGTAGCCGCCAATATTGAATCGCACCGCGACAAACATGTTGGCGTAGGCGGACGCTGGACCGGAAGACAGTCCGTGCACCGCGTCGACGTTAGCGGAGGACGGCGTGGCGTCAAAGGTGATACGAAAGGTGCCGGACTGCGCTTGTGAGAGCGCAGTGTTCGTCCAGTTGCCGGATGACAGGTAACAAACTTGAGAATTTATTGTGGAGCTGAAGCTGGCCGGCGCGGCGATGGACAACAGAAGCAAGGCGAAGAGCGCGGCGAGCGTATTCTTTTTTGTGACTGACTTCTTTGCTGTGACGAGATTTCTTTGTGTGACGAGATTCTTTTGTGCGGAGAAATTATTGTTTGTGGCGAGATTCGTTTTTGTGACTGGCACGATAGTCCCCGTTCCGATTCCATGTGTGCCGAACTTCCTTTGGAAGCCGGCCTGTTTTTCTGTTTGCTCGGAGGTGTGGAAGGGGTGTCCGAACGCAGATGCAGAATGGGGGTTGGTGTTGCGGGCAACTACTGGTGGCAGGGTCAGAATGCGTTCAGTGAAAAACAGATTGGAGAGTTGTTAAGATTCGTGGGCCAAGGGACAGGTGCGGACGAGTGGGCAGGTTTTATTTTCGAGCGGAATTTAAATTCAACTGTTTTGTTTTTGTCGATGCGGTAATTGTTTTTTTGCGATTGGGTTTTTTGGCCGCGCGGCAAACTGTTTTTAACGGCGGCGGGGATTCACGTTCATTCGCCGGAAGTGTGAACGGAGCTGGCCTGCTTGATTGAATCTGTTGCGGCAGTGCCGGTGATGAGGCGGGCTCCGCGGCTAAAAGTCAAATATTCAAATCCCCACTGAATAAAAACCATTACGCGATTTTGAAATTCCACGATGTACATGAGGTGGACGAAGAGCCAGGTGAACCACGCGATGAATCCTGAAAGATGGAAGCCGAAAATGTTCGCGACGGCGGCGGCGCGTCCGATTACGGCCATGTCTCCTTTGTTGAAGTAGTGGAATGCGGGGTCGGGCTTTTTGTTTTCGATGCGGGCCTTGATGGTATTGGCGGCGAAGGCTCCGCCCTGGATGGCTACCTGAGCGACGCCGGGCATGGGCTTGCCGTCTTTATCGGTGGCGTGGGCGAGATCGCCGACGATGAATATGTCGGGATAATTGGGGATGGTGAGATCGGGATTCACTTTGATGCGGCCGCTTTTGTCGGTTTCGGCACGAGTGCGCTGAGCCAGTTTTTTGCCGAAATCGGTGGTTTCGACTCCGCCGGCCCAGAGGACGGTGTGCGCGGCGAGGCTTTCGGTTTTGTCGCCGCGGCGGAAAGTGACGCCGCCGCCGTCGATGCAGGTGACCATCACGCCTTTCATGACCTCGACGCCGAGTTTGGTGACAAGTTTTTCGGCCTTGGCGGAAAGTTCTTCAGGGAAAGAAGGCAGGACGCGCGGGCCGCCTTCTACTAAAAGGATGCGAGCTTCCTGGGGATTGATGTGGCGGAAGTCGTTCTTGAGGGTTTCGTTGGCGATTTCGGCGAGGGCGCCGGCGAGCTCCAAGCCAGTGGCTCCGGCGCCGACGATCACGAAAGTGAGCCAGGCGCGGGATTCTTCATGGGTGGCAGCGCGCTCGGCACGTTCAAAGGCGTAGAGAATTTTGTGGCGGATGGCGGTGGCTTCTTCTACGGATTTGAGGCTGGGGGCCCATTCGCGCCAGGAGTCGTTGCCGTAGTAGGAGGTTTGCGAGCCGGTGGCGACGATGAGGGAGTCGTAGTGGAAGGTGGCGCCATCGAGGAGTTGGATTTTTTTTGCGGCTGGATCGATGTCGGAGACTTCGCCGAGGAGGACTTGGGTATTTTTCTGGCGGCTGAGAACTCCGCGGAGTGGCGCGGCGATTTCGCCGGGCGAGAGCGAACCGGTGGCTATCTGATACATAAGCGGTTGAAAGAGATGGAAGTTGCGGCGGTCAATGAGAATGACCTCGACGGGGGCGCGCTTGAGTTTTTGCACGGCGCTCAAGCCGCCGAAGCCACCTCCCAGGACGATCACACGGTGGGGTTGGGCCATAGTGGAGTCCTCCGTCGGACGCGAAGAGTGAGTAAGGTGCGTTAGATGATGTTCTCATCTTTTTGGGCGCAGCGTATTTTGGAATGTGCCCCCTCAAGGGTGTGCCGCCCGCCTAGCCTGGTTAATTCATCAGTGGGCGACGGAATATAGGAATTGCGTTTTGTTGGCGAGGCTCGTGTAGGCCTGTCGTGGCGCTCTTGACTCCGTGAACTGTTTTTCTGAGACAGCTCCGCCTTGCTCTTCCGAGAGTGTGTTACTAATCGGATAATCTGTTCTTGAGACTGCCAGCTTTACGCAAGACTTTGAGGAATCGATCCAAACAAGATTTCAGGAGAGCTAAGACCCATTTTCATAACTATTACTTTTTATGTGCTTTCGCTCGAGTGCCGGCTGGGGCTTTGCTCTTCAATTTGATCTGATTGTATTCAATGGCGGCACGGACGAGATTTTTTAGAGCACGGTCGCTAATTTTGTCGCCCTCGAAAAGATCGATGGCTCGCCATGCGTTGCCGCCAAGGCCGGCGTTGAAGAGTTTATCAGGATCCGGGAGGCGCGCCCCGTGGGAAAAGGTAAGCTTTACTTTATCTTTGTGGGCGTTGGCGACCGCAATCATTCCGTCGCGAGACCAAACTGGACTTCCCATCCACTTCCATTCCTCGATGATCTCCGGGTCGGCCGCAAGGATGTTCTTGCGGAAGCTGGCTAACGTTTTGCCACGCCAGTCTGTGAGTCCGGCGATCAGTTGGTCAATGCGGTCCGATGGATTCATTGATTTTATGCCTCGAATTGTTGTTTCGTTTTCATGCGAGCAGGGCACGTAGGTGGCCGCCGCCTAACCTCACGTCTCCGGGACATCGTGGTGCGGCCGGCCGGGCGTGTCGGTGCGTCGCACGCTGCGCCACTTGGTGGCATACGGCAGCACGAACAAGTACAGACCGGTGAGAAGGAGCAGAGGCGAGCGGGAACACGGCCAAAAGGCCCACCCTATTAGAATACTTACCCTGTACCACGGCGACGAGGTTGACGATAACGGCCGCCGTAAAGGCCATGGACAGCCAGCGGTGAGTCTGCCGAACCCATTTGTTCCAGTTCAATGTGACCTCCTCTGAAGACGAACCCAAAGCGGATCGGGCACACCTACAAGTCCCACGTAACGATTCACGACTCTTGCGCCGACTGAGTCTGGCGGTTGGGCGGTTCGATACCGAACTGCTTGGCGTACTCGGCGTTCAGCCGCTGCCAGCCGCCGAACTTCACGGCCTCGGGGCCAACCATGCGTCCAATCGGCTTTCGGCTGAGAAGGTGATCCAGAACATCGAAACAAATGTGCCAACCGGCGGCACCCATGGCGATGAAGCGGTGACCGATATTGGTCCACAGCGTCAGGCGTGTGCCGCCACCAAAGGCCTGGAGTTCCCACCGCATGTCGAAGCCGCCCCACTTGTACTCAAGTAACTCAGGAGCGTCGGCTCGCGTCACGGTTGTTTCAGTAACGCGCAGCGCGGGCGCACCCACGGTGGTGAGCTTCACCGTGTTTCCAACCGTACCCAGGTTCCCGTCAGCGTCGAACGGAGCCCACTCGCGCAGATGCGCGGGGTCAGTTAGCGCCTGCCACACTTTTTCCGGCGAGTGGCGCAGTTCTCTGACGAGAATGAGCGTCCACTTCTCTCCGTCCTTTCGTATTTGCGCCCCGCTGGCTGGACCCGGTGTGTATTGCGCGCGATCAGTCACATTCTTCTCCTTAGTGTGAATAGCGTGCCAGCTGGGTGAGCTGAATGAGGTTGCCGCAGGTGTCGTTCAGCATCGCAATGGTCGAGCCGGTCACGTCGGTGGGCGGCATCGTGAACACGGCGCCGCGGGCCTTAATGCGCTGGTAATCGCCCTTCACGTCGTCGGTGAAGAACATGGCCGCGGGCTGGCCCTGTTGAAATATCGCTTGCTGATACACTTTGGCCGCGGGATTGCTGTTCAGCGCCAACTGCAGTTCAGTGCCGGACGGCTCCTCGGGCGAGGCCACGGTCAGCCAGCGATATGGACCCTGACTGAAATCGGACTTCTTGGCAAAGCCCAGTACCTCAGTATAGAAGCGCAGGGCTTTTTCCTGGTCGTCCACGTATACGCTGGTCATTTTGATTTTCATTTCGTTTCTCCTTAGTCACGTTCGCGGTTTGCGCTGCGTCGTTTTTCTCCTTGTCTTTCGCTTCGTTGATGTTGACTGATCCACGCGGTCGAGGTGGCGTTCGAGAGCATCCAGGTGAGCGGACCAAAACTGCCGAAACGGAGCTAGCCAGACATCGACCTGCTGAAGCGGTTCAGGATTCAGTCGGTAAAGACGGCGCTGCGCGTCCACTGTGGATTCCACGAAACCGGCGTCGCGCAGCACTCGCAGGTGCTTTGACACGGTCGGCTGCGACATACGAAGCTGACGCTCGATCTCTCCAACCGACTGTTGTGACGAGACCAGGAGGCTCAATATCGCGCGGCGGTTCGGCTCCGCAATGATTTCGAAGACAGATTCCATGGCCCTTTATATACTCCACAGAGCATATACGTGTCAAGGCATATTCAAGGGCGACTTGGTGGCTCCGCGGGGACACGTCCACGGCGGAATACGATTGTTATGATTTTGAAGTCGCCACGAAGCGAACAGGTTCACACCAACGGGATGGAAATTTCTGGAGCTTGCTCAAACGGCATATCAGCGTGGAACCATTCCACCTGTTTCGCTACCTCGACGAACAAGTGTTCCGGTACAACTTCCGCGAACTGGAATATGACGGACTTCGTTTCGAGCACGTTGCCTCTCACATAATCGGAAAGCGCCTGACCTATGCCGAAGTAACAGGCAAGGTGGGTACGACGGATTGATTGCCCAACTAGTGTACTGTCTCATTCATGGAATCTCATAAGTGCGTCGTGTCATTTCATGAATTGAGCCCGATATGTGAGGAACCGGGGTTCGAGCTTTCAAATCGCCTTCACTGGTGAGGCACAGCGACGGGAAGTGATTGTGGATTGGGCGTCCGAGCGGTCCTCGAGAACAGAGGTTGTGTAGTGGCAACAACGAAGAAGGTTGAGAGTCTCGCCAAATGAAGAGGGCCATTGTTTTTGGATCAAGCGGATTCGTCGGTTCGCGTCTTCTGAGCGAACTGTTGAACAGCTCTGATTACGGACAGGTAATCGCCGTCGCTCGGAAAAGCCTGAATATCACTCACCCAAGACTAAGAACAGTGATAGGCGACTACAACTCCCTAGCGGGTGTGAAATCAGAAATCGCCGCGGATGAAGTCTTCATTGCTCTTGGCACAACCACGACGAACTCGCCTAACAAGGCCGAGTACTACCAAGTGGATCACGATTATCCGGTCCTGGCGGCACGGATAGCAAAAGAAAGAGGGGCGAAATCGGTCTTTCTGGTCACAGCAGTTGGCGCCCATCCCAATTCGAAATTCTTCTATTTACGGACCAAAGGAGAAACCGAGCGAGACGTGATTGCACTCAGTTTCGAGCATACGCATATCTTTCGCCCCTCAATGATCATGGGGAACAGGAAAGAGAAACGTTCGCTGCTAGAAGAAGCACTGATGAGGTCTTGGTCTGCTTTAAATCCTCTCTTAACGTGGAAAGGCGATAGATATAAGGGCATAACGGGGGAAGATATTGCAAAAGCACTGATTAAGTCGGCGAAGAATCAAACAGAGAAGCTAAAGATTTATCACTGGAGGGAAATGCATGATTTGCTGCAATGGTAATTTGAGCCGGGACTGTAACAAAGCTCGGAGCGTTCTCCCACGGGCGAGTAAAAACCCCAGTTCCCATCGCACCTGCAAGGGCATCCTGCATTACTCGACCACCTGAGCCAAGTATATTATTGCCCTTCGATGGATTCAGCAGCGGAACGTTGTGGAGAAGGGAGCTAGGAGTGTTGTTCCTTAACGGATTCTGACTGCCAATTTTTGGGGTGGCGGCGGCGCCACTCGGCGGTGGCCTCTTGTAGCTGAAGGGCGTACACACGGAGAGGCGGCTTACCCAAGTTGGCCCTAGCGGTGGTCAGGTGGCGTGCGGCTTGACCGAACTCACACAGCGTTACGTCGTCCATCTTGCGCAGTTGGGCGCGAAGTTCGTCAACGTCAAAAACTGCTTGGACGGCTGATTGCATTGCAGGAATCTTAACAGCCAGAGGTAATGGCGCAAGACGAAATTAGTTTCGCATATAAAATCCTGTGCAAAACATAGGCGGCGACGGGCGAGGAAGGGCAAGTTCCCTGTTGCTCGCTAACTTCCTGTCGAACGATCGCGTGGTGGGGCCAAAATGGCGCCAAATTAGAAAGAATCTGGTTTGTGAAAACGGCCCTGCCTATGGGTTCGGCCTATATGATTTGGTATGGAAAATGAGGGGCATCGAGCGACGTGGAAGACGTTGCTGGCGTTCGGGATTATTTATTTTGTGTGGGGATCGACATTTCTGGCGATTCGCGTGGGGGTGCGAGAGGTTCCGCCACTGATTCTGGCAGCGATGCGGTTTTTTGTGGCGGGGATTGTCCTTTATGGTTGGATGATTGCGCGAGGCGAACGTTCACCGAGCGGGCGGGAGTGGAGGTCGGCGACATTACTTGGGCTGGTGATCTTTGTTTTGGATTACGGGCTGCTTTTCTGGGCGGAGCAGCGGGTGCCGTCAGGGATTGCCGCGGTAATGCTGGCGATGATTCCGGCGTTCATGGCGCTATCGGAAATTATTTTTCTGCGGACGCAGACGCTCACAGTGCGATTGGTGGTGGCGCTTTTGATCGGGATTGGGGGAGTGGCTGTGCTCATGAGCCGCTCATTGAACCTGGGCGGAGCGCCGATTGATAAGAGGGGCGCCGCGGCGCTGATATTTGCATCGATGAGTTGGTCGGTTGCGTCAGCGCTTACGCGCAAACTGACGTTGCCGAAGTCGAAAGTCATGAGCTCGGGAGCGCAGATGCTAGCCGGGGGAGTATTGCTGGCGGTCACGGCGGCGGGGCTGGGGGAATTCAGTAATTTTCATCCCTGGAACGTGTCACGCGAGGTGTGGTTCGCGCTGCTGTACCTGATTGTGGCGGGATCGATTGTGGGATTCACTGCTTACGTGTGGCTGATACATCACGAATCGCCGACCAAGGTGGGGACATACGCTTATGTGAATCCGATTGTGGCCGTGCTGGTTGGATATTTTCTTGGAGGCGAAGCGCTAAGCTTGCGCACGATTGTGGGGACGATGTTTGTGTTGATCAGCGTGGTAGTGATCACGACCACGCGGGCGAAGAAGGCGGTAGCGGAATTGTAACGGACAGATAATTCAAAGAGTCAGACGCCGAACTGGTTTCGGTGGAAAGTTTCTCGAAGCTTAGAAAATTCAAGACCCACCCGCCACGGCGGGTAAACCCTACAAATCGAGGGTGGGTACCCTCCGCGTTTTTTTGATTTGCGACCGGGCTCAGAGGCCGAAGGCGCGCGCGAGCCAAATACCGAGAGCTGCGTAAATGCCAGCGATCCAGTCGTCGGCCATGATGCCCAAGCCACCGGGAAGCGACTCAGCTTGACGCGCAGGGAAAGGCTTCCAGATATCGAAGATGCGGAAGAGGATAAAACCCAGCAGCAAATATTTCCAACCGAGCGCCGACTGGTAGGTGATGAAGCCGAGCGGCGGCGGCGCCCAGGAATTTGTTGCCCTCCACCATACCGGTAAGGCTGACCCGAGGAGGAGTGCGAGGTGTTGGCCGGATACTTCGTCGATGACCACGCGTTGAGGATCTTTTTGTTGCCAGTAGCGGCTGGCGCGGCTGGCGGTCCAGACACCTGACACGGCGACGACGACAGCGATTACACACTGAATGATCAAGAGGAAATCGAGCTGAGTCCCGCGAACGACGATGATCTGGAAAATATCCAAACCCATAGCGGTTAGCACTTGGTAGACGGACAGAGCGAGAGCTAGGCCAGCCAAGGAGCCGAAAGTGCCAGGAGCGACGGGAATGTAGCCGAGGCCGCATGCGGTGGCGATGAACAAGGAGAGATACGGCTTGCGTGATGGTGATGCGACTGTCGGGGCGGTCACAGTTTTGGCTTTGGGGGCGGTCTCCATCGGCGGCCTCGCGTTGTGCACTTGGTGAATAGAGAGTAACTCGGAAACTTGGTAGCATCGTGGGTCCGACGAATTCCAGCGCTGGGATTCTGTCGCTATCGAACTTCCCCGCTCCATTTGGGGGCGATTTCTCGGGTGAACAGGAAAACGTTCTAAAGAGATTTTAGGAATTCCCGGAATCGCTGGTCCGCCATGAATGGCTTGAAAGAATTGTCCTTCTGCGGGTCGGGCATGGATTCGCTGGGGATTACGTTCGCTCTGTAAGAGAACGCTTTTCGCAAGAACTCCATCGTCTTATTCATGTCATTTCGCCCGGCAGAGACGCAGGCAAGATTGTAGTAGAACATCGGATATGTGGGATCTTGTGAGACTCCATAATTAAGAGTTTCTTCGGCCCGGTTCAAATCCCCGGAGATGCCGTAGGCCATTCCCAAATTATCAATGAGAATTCGCAAGAGATTTTTAGATAGAGAATGCGACTGCTTTTCCGCGTCCAGGGCTTTCTGATATGGAGCGATCGACGCCGTAAAGTTTTGTTGAAGAAAATAGCGGTCTCCTTCGCGAAAGTCGTCGAAGCTAGCTCCGGCATCGCTCGAAGGGGGAGCGTCCATTGATTTCGACGCGGAGGTGGGCTTATCGACGAAATTAGCTGAGTTTAGAACTGAATTGAACAATTCTTCTTCTTGGGGTTTGAAGAGCACTTTGGACAGGTGAATGTCGACGTACACGTCCTCTTTTGGCAGGCAAGCGAAGAGATTTCTTTGTTGCACGGGAGCGCCATGGAATTCTGGTATGGTGAATTCCATAATCTCCATTGCAGCTACCTCTCTCGTTTCGACCTTTTCTCGTTTGTAGTCCGCGTTTTGTGCGAGTCTACTTTTCTGATTTTTTTTGCAACCATCATCTGTCGCTTGACGAGAAGTCTTTTCGAGAAAGACAGAGAGGATCAAATGTAGCGATGGATTCTCAGCTATCAGGTAGGCACGTCCGTCTGGCTGAACGCCGTTGGTTTTTACCTTAAATCCGGTCACGTTGAACTGTAACACCCAGGGTTTGGCCGGGAATCCGACCTCAATTTCGGGATTGGTCGGTTGCTGTGGTGCCTGCGCGGCTGCAAGATCGCCCCAACATAGCAATGCAAGTCCTGCGAATAACGGTGTCCGCAAAAGGCCTCTCTTTCCCACGGTTTTCTCACGTAATGGCCAAAATAGGAGATAGAGTCTTTGACGATTTGCACGTAAAAGCGACTGCGCTAGAGTTTGTTTCATAGTGGATGAAGGGTTATATCACAACCTGTGCGAAGCTATCGACTGATGTGGATTGGCGATTTGATTTGTAGTGATGCGGAATAATTTCGCGAGAGCGCAAGACCGGAAAGGGCAAGACCCACCCTACACATCGAGGGTGGGGCACCCTCCGCGTTTTTTTGATTTGGGTGAATTGGAAGCAAATGAGCGGGAGGAATTGTGATGATAAATAATTTGAGAAATTGGGCGGGGGGAGCGCTGGGGGTAATTTTTTTGGGGGCTGCGGCATGGGCACAACAAGTGCCGGCGGCGCTGCAAACGGCTGCTGACCAGCAATTGGTGGTGCAGGTGCACGCCAAGGGGGACCAGATTTATTCGTGCAAAGCGGAGGGGGCGCAGGCTGGGTGGACGCTGAAGGCTCCAGAGGCGCAACTGTTTGACAAGGATGGGAAAGCGTTTGGAAAACATTTCGCGGGGCCGTCTTGGGAAGCGAGCGACGGGAGTCGAGTGGTGGGAAAAGCTGCGGCAAATGTGGCGTCGCCTGACGCGGACTCGATTCCGTGGTTGCTGGTGAAGGTGGTGAGCCACGCGGGTGACGGCGTGCTGGCGCGAGTGACTTCTATTCAGCGAATTAATACCAAGGGCGGCAAAGCGCCTGCATCGGGGTGTGATGCTGGGCATGCGGGGCAGGAAGTGCGCGTGGCGTACTCCGCGGATTATCTTTTTTTTGCGCCGAGATAAAGTGCATTTGATTATGGTGCGTAGGACGCGAGGACTTCAGGGGCTGAAGCCCGCTGAATTAAGCAACACGGCGTCGCGGCTGAAGCCGCGGCCTACAAAACTTACAGCGCGCAGACCGTACGGCCCGTAAACCATGAACTGCGGCGTGAGAGTGTGATAAATTCGCGGGCCGCGGGGTGCGGACAAAATGAATTACTTGATGCGGTTGGTTTCATTGGCGGGAGCGGCATTATTTGCGGCTGCAGTAGTGTTTGGGCAGGCAGCGACAGAGGCGCCCAAGTATCCGGTGACTGAGGGCGACTATGTGGCGCACGACTTTAAGTTCAAATCGGGGGAACAACTTGCAGAGCTGCGCTTGCACTACCGGACGCTGGGGAAGTTGGTGCGGGATGCGCAAGGGCGCGCGACGAATGCGGTGTTGATCCTGCACGGAACCGGGGGATCGGGGCAACAATTTCTCCAACCACAATTTGCCGGAGAATTATTTGGTCCGGGACAACTTCTGGATATCAATCGCTACTTTATTATTTTGCCGGACGGAATTGGACACGGGAAATCTTCCAAGCCCAGCGATGGGATGCATGCGCACTTTCCTTCGTATGACTACGATGACATGGTGGCTGCTCAGCATGGGCTCCTTACGGAGGAGCTGAAGGTACAACACCTGCGGTTGATCTTTGGTACGTCGATGGGCTGCATGCATTCGTTTGTTTGGGGCGAAACTTATCCGGAGTTCGCGGATGCGTTGATGCCCATGGCGTGCTTGCCGGTGCAGATTGCGGGGCGCAACCGAGTGTGGCGAAAGATGTTGATGGATGCGATTCGCAAGGACCCGGCGTGGATGGGCGGCGAGTATAAGGAACAGCCTGCACAAGGGCTGCGGACCGCGGAAGATAATCTAGTAATTGCAGGTAGCGCGCCGCTGGTGATGCAGAAGACGCTTCCGACTCGCGATGCGGCGGACAAATATGTAGAGGAGGCGGAGAAGCGCGCCAGTACGCTGGACGCGAATGATTTGCTTTATCAAGTGAACGCGTCACGCAATTACGATCCGTCGGCGCAACTGGAGAAGATTACAGTTGCTGTGATGTGGATTAATTCCGCTGACGATTTCATCAATCCTCCCGAGCTGGGGATCGCGGAGAAGGAAAGTAAACGGCTGAAGAACGGGACGTTTGTTTTGCTTCCGATCAGCGAGCTCACACACGGGCATGGGACGCACACCTGGGCGGTGGCGTGGGAGTCTTATTTAAAACAACTGTTGGAGAAGACGGCGCATTAACGTGTTACGTGTGCGAAGTATCCGATAATAATCAGCGCTTCAATCAGACGCTAATCACATGCAGTCGATGCGCTCGATGCCGCGGATTTGTCGAAGGACGTGAGGGCGGCCTCTTCGTCGTCGAAGATCTCGAAAACGGTGTACAACCTGGTCATTTGCAAGAGGTCCTGAACTTTTTTGGTGAGGTGGACGAGCTTTAGTTCCCCGCCGTCGTTACGCACGCTGGTAAAAGAACTAACCAACGAACCCAAACCGGCGCTATCGATGTAATCGACATCGGCGAGATTTAAAAGGATTTTCTTTCGGCCTTTGCCGAGGAGGTCGCGAACTACATCGCGGACCGCGGCGGAACCTTCGCCTAGTTCAATGCGGCCGTTGATTTGTACCACTTCCACGCAATCTATGAGTCGGGTGACTAACTTCATCGGGGATCTCCCAAGATAATCATCGGTCAAGAATGCTCACAGCTATCATTGTGGAGCCATATTTGCCTGAAAGGCAATGCCCCGCTGCGACTGGACCCTTCAGAACGGCCCATGACTAAGGTACTAGATATTACCGTGCCGGCTCACCATTTTAGGTGAGTACGTCCGTGCTATAGCCGCGCATTCTGAGGTAGCGCAGAATCTCTTTGGGTGTTGGCCAACCAGAGTAACAACTGGGTAGCGGAGTGGAGAAGAGTCATCGAACCTCAACAGAAAGATCTGCGTAGTTACCCTCGCATACTGGCGCCAAAGCAGTTGGTTGTGGCGTGGCGCTCAGGTGAACAGTGTGGCGCATCTCGCCTGGGCACGGTTGGACTGGGGGGGCTGTTTTTGAAAACTCCCAGACCGCCAGCGGCCGGTTCCACGGTCGAACTGGTGATTCAGGTGTCGCCGGGTACACCCGGCACGGATGTTCGAACCCGGGCGGTCGTTTACAACGTGAAACCTGGAGAGGGCATGGGTGTGAAATTTGTGCAGATGCGCGGAGAGGACCGCTTGCGTCTAAATCAATTTTTGCACGCCCACGGGAACAAGAGTTCCTAGAGATGAGGCGGATCGCCAACCATACTATGGGGAAAGCAAAGGACGGGCGCAGGCAAAATTTTCGAAGGGGCAGTGGACCAATGCGGGTTATACAAGTATCCTGCGTTATATGACACTCTCAGCGCGCAATCGTCTCGACGGGAAAATTGAAGAACTTCAACTCGGTGGGGTGATGGCTCATGTAGTGATACGCGTGGGCGAAAATCTTATCGAAAGCGTGATCACAAGGCGCAGTGCTGAAGAAATGAAGTTGAAGATTGGCGACACAGTTTCGGCGGTAATCAAATCCACAGAGGTCATGTTGGAAAAGAAATAGCCGGCTGAAAGTCGCGCGTTTAGACCGTGGCTGTATCGCGCAGGCCGACGAATAGATAGCCAGCGCCTTTGCAGCTGGGGCATTCTTTATTGCGGTAATATCCGGTCGCTTGGCAGTGGGTACATTCGATCCAGTCAGAAGGTTTGGCGGCAATTGCGTTAGTGCCGCTGCAGCGCTGTTGGGCGATGGTTTTGCTGCAACGACCGTTTGCGACCCTGATGTTGTAACCAACACCACCACAGTCTGTACAACTGGTAACAGGCAGGTCTCGCTTCATTTCTAGATGATACGCTTTACCGGTGCGTTCACCTATCGCTATGCCTGAATTGTTTTGCGGCATAAAGAAAAGAGGCGCGCGGGAGACCCACGCGCGCCGCTCTTTCTTACAGATCAATCTTTCGTGTACCTCAGGGATCACCTCCTTAGTCAACTGGAGTGTCGACTGACTCGATTATAAAATCATTTTTGATGAGTTCAAGGGCTAAGTTGTACTGTTGCCAGCCTCAGTTGTACTACTGCAGGGTTTCGAGAAGGAGAGAGCAATGGGGAATGTAAGACGGAAAAAGAGGAAAGCTGGCAGATCCGCGAGTAAGGGCGTTCGTGCGGCGGGGAAGGATAAGCGGGCCGCAGGCCGGAGCAAGAAAGTTTCGCGTACAGGCCAGGGTGGTCCAGAAGATGTGGATAAATATATCGCGGTGGCGCCGGAGCCTGTGCGGAGCAGATTGAAGGAGATGCGCGCAGCGATTCGGTCGGCGGTGCCTGCAGAAGCTGCGGAGATAATCAGTTACCAGATTCCGGCGTTCAAGACGAAGAAGGTGTTGGTGTGGTACGCGGGGTTTTCGAAGCATTGCAGCTTGTTCCCTACCGCGTCGGTGATTGAAAAGTTTAGAGATGAGCTTGGGGGATTTACGGTGTCTAAGGGGACTGTCCAGTTTCCGATAGAGAAGGCATTGCCGACAGCATTGATTAGGAAATTGGTGAAGGCGCGGGTGGCGCAAGTCTGAGAAGGCTCCGCGAAGCTGAGCTTGGTTGGGCCTTCAGGGGCTAAAAGCCGCGGCTTTGGCGTTTTGTTTATGTCGCGGCTGAAGCGACGACCCATTAGGCGGCGGGGAAAAAGCGGGGAGAGATTCCTCGGCTGCGCAAGCCGACTCCTTCGCGGGAGCGAAGGAGAAAGAAAAAGCGTCGGCTTGCCCCGCTCGGAATGACCGCTGGGTGCTTTGGCGTGATGACCGAAGAAAGAAGTTGGGCGAAGCGTTTCAGGGGCTAAAGCCCCGTGTGGCCGGTTCGTTTATGTCGCGGCCTGCCTGCGGCGGGCAGGCTAAAGCGGCGAGCGACGAAGCGGCGAGCGACGGATTGGGTGACGAATTGGCGGGAGACATATTGGCTCTTGTGCTGGGCCAATGAGTGGTAGAATTGGCTCAGGGTGAGAGACAATGCTTCCTCTTCATCTCCAATCTGAGAGTCACGTTCCTCTATATATACAACTGCGCGATCAACTGCGGGCGCTGGTGCATGCCGGCGATTTGCGGCATGGCGACAGGATTCCGGCCAGCCGCGAGCTGGCGAATATGCTGGGGGTGCATCGCACTACGGTGGCGAATGCTTATGCGGAGCTGGAGTCCGAGGGGTTGATTCAAGGGCATGTGGGGCGCGGGACGTTTATTAAAAGGAATGGGAATGGGTTGAAGATTACGCCCCCTGCCCCGCCGGTGCTGAATGGCAACCAGGGGATACGGTGGGAGCTGCTGTTTGCGGATGAGCGCGGCGAAGAAGTGCTGAGCCGGTTGACGGCGAGCGCGCCGATGGATGCGTTGTCGTTTGTCATGGCACGGCCGGCGCAGGAATTTTTTCCTGTTGATGAATTGCAACACTGCGTAAATGCGGTGCTGCGCAATGAAGCGACTGATGTGTTGAACCTTGGGCCGTCGGATGGGTACCCGCCGCTGAAATTGGCGTTACTGGAGATGTTGGGACGCGAAGGGATCGCGGCTAAAGACGAGAATTTGCTGATTACGGATGGATGCCAGCAGTCGCTAGATTTAATCAGCAAGGCGTTTATGCGGCCGGGCGACTCGGTGATCCTGGAGAATCCCACTTATCCGGGGGCAGTGGCGATTTTTCATGGAGCGCGGGCGCGGTGCCTGGCGGTACCGGTGAAGACGCACGCGGAGCCAAACAGCGAGCTGGGCGTGGATGTAGAGGCGCTGGAGGCGACGCTGGCGGCTAATCGCGTGAAGCTGATTATTCTGACGCCTGATTTTCAAAATCCGACGGGGACCTCGATGTCGCTGGCATCGCGGCGAAGAGTTCTGGAATTGGCGGCGCGGCACCAGGTTCCTATTGTCGAGGATCATATTTATGCGCGATTGCATTTGCGGGAAGAACGGGTGCCTTCGCTGAAGCAGCTGGACCGCGCGAACCTGGTGATTCATATCGACAGCTTCGCGAAGGTGGCGTTTCCGGGGTTGCGTGTGGGGTGGATTGTGGCTCCCGCTGCGGCTGTGGAACGGTTGCGACTGGTGAAGCAGACTACCGATCTGCATACCGATCAACTGGCGCAAGCGACGTTGGCGGAATTTATGCGGCGCGGACTTTTTAGCAAGCATCTGGCGAAGATGCGGAAGGTTTATTCGGTGCGGCTGGAGGCGTTGGACGTGGCGCTGCGGAAGCATATGCCGGATGGGACGCGGTGGACGCGACCGGAAGGCGGAATGTGTTTGTGGCTGGAGCTGCCGCCGGGGTTTGATGCCAGCGAACTGCTGATTCATGTGAAGGAGCGGGGCGTGCTGTTTGCACCGGGGCGGTACTTTTATGTACAAAATCCCCTGCCGAATACGTTGCGCCTGGGATTTGCGAGCCTGGATGAAAAACAGATCGCGCGGGGAGTGGTGACGCTGGCGGAAATGTTAAAGGTGGAGATGCGCAAAAGACAGCGCGGGGTGCGGCGCGCGGAACGCAGCCGTGTGGCGTTGGTCTGAGCATTTTGTTACAGGAAGGTTCGAGATAATTTGAGCGACACGATAACTTTGGCGCCGAATCCGGAGAATAAATGCTTCGGATGCGGCGGGGCGAACGATGGCGGGATGAAATTGACGTTTACGCAGGACAATGTCGCACGAAAGATTGTGGGGCGATTTGTTCTGGGGCCGCGTTATCAGGGTGGAGGAGGCATGGGGCACGGCGGAATTATCGCTACCTTGCTCGATGAGGCGATGGGAAAAGTTTGCAGGTTTCGCGAGGCGCGGGCGGTGACGGCGGAGATGTCGATTCAATTTTTAAAGCCGGTGCGCGTGGATGAGGAAATCATCGTGGAAGCGCATGAAACGAATTTTGTGGGGCGAAATATTTTTCAGAGTGGGGAGATTCGGAATGCCGCGGGTGATGTTTTGGCGCGCGGGACAGCGAGGTTTGTAATTATTGCTCCGAAGCAATAATTACGAAGTTAGAGATTCGAGGTTAGAGGTTCGAAGATTCAAAAGCGAGCTTCAAAGGCGAAAATTCTTAGAAGTTAGAAATTCGAGGTTTGAGGTTCGAGGATTCAAAGGCGAGATTCAAAGGCTTTCAAAAGATTGATAGGCCGATGTTACGGATGGCCATTTAAATTATTGGAGTGAGAGGAGAAGTTTATGGACGCGAAAAAAGTGAATGGTAGCGCCAACGGAAACGCCGGGCCTAAGGAATGGCGGGTGAAGGTGGGGCTGGCGGAGATGTTGAAAGGCGGCGTGATCATGGATGTCACTACCGCGGATCAGGCGAGGATCGCGGAGAAGGCTGGCGCGTGCGCGGTAATGGCGCTGGAACGGGTGCCGTCGGACATTCGCAAAGAGGGCGGCGTGGCGCGCATGGCGTCCATCAAAGTGATTCGCGAGATTATGGCTACCGTGACGATTCCGGTGATGGCCAAAGTGCGCATCGGGCACTTCGCGGAAGCGGATGTATTGCAGGCGCTGGAAGTGGATTTTATTGATGAGAGCGAAGTGCTGACGCCTGCTGACGAGGAGAATCACATCTGGAAGCATGATTATCGGGTGCCGTTTGTGTGCGGCGCGAGGAATCTTGGCGAAGCGCTGCGGCGTATCGCGGAAGGCGCGGCGATGATTCGCACCAAGGGCGAAGCGGGATCGGGCAACGTGGTGGAAGCGGTGCGACACATGCGCACGATTGTTGCGCAGATGAAGAAATTGACTTTACTGCGCGATGACGAATTGATGCATGAAGCCAAGGAGCTGGGCGCTCCGCTGGATTTGATTCGGCAAATTGCGAAGACCGGGAAGTTGCCAGTGCCAAATTTTTCCGCGGGCGGGATTGCTACTCCGGCGGACGCGGCGCTCGTTCGGCGGTTGGGTGCCGAGGCGGTTTTCGTGGGTTCGGGAATTTTTAAGTCCAGTGATCCGGAGGCGCGCGCGAAGGCGGTGGTCAAAGCGACCACGCACTTCGACGACCCGAAGGCGGTGCTCGAAGCTCACGAAGAATTGGGTGAGGCGATGAAGGGTCTGGACATTCGACAGATGGAAGAGAAAGACATGATGTCTACGCGCGGGTGGTAAGGCGCGTTGCTGACGGGCAGTAAAATTTTTCCATTAAGGATCAGAGAGTGAAGATAGGGATTCTGGCGGTTCAGGGTGATTTTGCGGCGCATGCGGCGATGCTAGAGGGCATGGGCATAGAGTCGATGGAAGTGCGCACGCCCGCGGACCTGGAAGGATGCGACGGGCTGATTCTTCCTGGTGGGGAAAGCACTACGCAATTGCAATTTTTGCAGGAGGAAGGGCTGGCCGAAACGATCAAGAAATTTGTGGCCGATGGACATGCGGTGTTCGGGACTTGTGCGGGGGCGATTTTGTTGGCGAGCGACGTGGAGAATCCGAAGCAGGAATCGCTGGGGCTGCTGGACATGACTGTTTTGCGTAACGGCTACGGGCGGCAGATTGCCAGCGATGTTTTTTCCACAGAATCGACGCTGAAGGATGAACCGCTTGAGATGGTTTTCATTCGCGGGCCAATCATAGAGCGCACCGGGCCGGGAATTGAAATTCTGGCCAAACATGCGGGAAAGCCGGCAATCGTGCAAAAGGGGCGCTTGCTGGCTACCACTTTTCATCCTGAGTTGACTTCGGACACAACAGTGCACGAATATTTTTTGAAACTTGCCGCGGAGTCCGGCCGTAATACTGCGAAGACCAATGGTTCGAAACCAAATGTGGCCAAATCGGAATCTAGCAAGCGAGAATTGACGACCGTAAAGTCTTCCACGTGAAGAAGCCTGCAACGCAACCGATTTCAAAGAGAAAATCCCACCGAAAGAAAGTTCTTTTCGTCTGCCTGGGCAATGCTTGCCGCAGCCCCATGGCGGAGTCCATTGCGCGGCGTGATGCGAGGGACGTGATCGAAGCCTGCAGCGCCGGGCTTACGCCGCTAGGATTTGTGCCGGTGCTTACGATGCAGACATTGGCGGCGAACAATTATTCCATCGAGAGTCTTTGTTCTAAACCGATCTCGCGCGTAGTGTGGGATGCAGCGGACATGGTGATAAACATGAGTGGCGTGCCTAAACAGCTTGCGTTTGTCGAGTATGGAAAAGTGGAAGACTGGGATGTGCAGGATCCTTATGGCAGCGATCCGGATCTTTATCAGACAATCTATGAAGACATACAACGGAAGGTTGCGAAGCTGGCAGAGCGTTTGAGAGGCGCGGTGCCGAAGGGTGTAGTGGCAAAATCTGGCGGCGAAGTTATTGGGGACCACGAGAAATAAATGCGGCGCGATAAAACCAGCGTATCGCAGGAAGATTATCTCAAGTCGATCTGGGAGATGCTCGAAGAGGCCCAGACGCCGATCAGTGCGCGCTTGGCCGAGGATTTGCGGGTTACTCCACCGGCGGTGACGGCGGCATTGAAGCGCATGACGCGCGATGGGCATGTGCGGGTGGAGCGTAGCGGGCGCATTGACTTGACGCGCAAGGGGCGCGCGGTGGCGGAGCGGCTGGCGTTGCGGCACCAACTTGCGGAGATGCTGCTTACCGAAGTGATCGGGTTATCGTGGGCCAAAGCGCACGATGAAGCGGAGCGCATGGAGCATGCGATTTCTCCGGAGGTGGAGGCGCTACTACTGAAGCGGTTTGGGAACAAGAAGAGTTGCCCGCATGGAGTGCCGATGCGCGGGGGGATTGCGAAGCTGCGGAAGGGCGGCGCGGTGCTGCTGGCTGAATTGCGGGCGGCGGAGTCTGGGGAAATTGTTTGCGTGTATGAGAAGGACCGGCAATTCCTGGAGTTTCTGGAGGGATTGCATCTGCGGCCTGCGACGAGGGTCGATGTTTTGAAGCGCGAGTACGACGAGACGATGACGCTGCGCGCGAACAATAAGAAATTGCACCTTGGGAAGCCTGCAACTTCGCGGATCTGGGTACGACGGCTGCCTGCCTGATTTGCACGCGGGGCCTCACAGGCCCTTGCAAAAATTATCTGAGCGCAATAGTTTAGTCGCAATTCACCGCGCCGCTTCGGTCCTCGAGGCGACCGCGTACAGGAGAAATGCGAATGGCTATCGCGAAAAACTTAGCAGGTTTGTCGGGGCGACGGGTTAAGGCTCGTTTATTGCTAACAATGGCATTTGCCGTGGGAGTTGTGCTGCTTACATTTGTCAGTGCACGCGCGCAGCAACAAAGCAAAAGTGATCCTAGCTTCCGGAAATTGATAGATGACTACTGCGCGGCGTGGAGCACCGGAAACACGGATGCGCCGGCGAAATTGTACGCGCAGGAAGACGATTTGATTTTTTACGACGTGGCCCCGTTTTCGTATCACGGATGGAAGGAATACGCGCCGGGGGTGCACAAAGCGCTGTTGGATGGCGCCGCGGAACTGAAACTCACCGCGGGAGATGATTTGCGAGCTACGCGGCGGGGTGATATTGCGTGGACGACCGTGTCGATGCACTTTCGTGAGAAGACCAAAGATGGCAAAGTGATCGAGGCGGACCTGCGCTATACGGGTATTTGGGAAAAGCGCGGTTCGAATTGGCTGCTGGTGCATGAACATGTGTCTGTGCCGATGGCTGGGAATTAAGATTGTGGATGGCGCTGCAGGAGCAGGACGATTAACAGACTGAATGATTGAGGCGCTTCGCTACTACTGGATTATTGCGCGCGGATATCGGCTGAATCCGTGGAGCAGTCCGTATATTCGGTGGAGATTTGAAACTTTCTTTGGGCCGGAAGCGGCGCCGCTGGATGCGCGGAAATTTTTCGCGCTGTCGTGGAAATATCGGGCGCAGATGGAAGAGTTTATCGAGTGGGTGGGAGAGCGACGGCGGGAGCAACGCGCTCATCGCTAGTTATTGGCAGGCGCGAACAACGGCTAACGGGCACGCTATGCGCGTAAACAACGGCTGATACACGCGCTATAATCATTG
Organism: Verrucomicrobiia bacterium; assembly: GCA_035482155.1. Lineage (GTDB taxonomy): Bacteria > Acidobacteriota > Terriglobia > Acidiferrales > UBA7541 > Acidiferrum. The sequence continues at coordinate 276,707 of DATHRB010000036.1, forward strand.
CTGGAAGGGGACGCCGTGAAAGAGCTAGCCGTCCTCCAAGATACCGAACAGCTTCACGAAGCAGGTTGGTGGGAAGCAGAGCCGGGCGGCCGGGTGCACTGCTACCTTTGTCCGCGTCATTGCCACATACATGCGGGGCAGGCGGGGTTTTGCTTCATACGCGTGAATCGCGGGGGCAAACTTTATAGCCTGGGCTATGGCTCGCCTGCTGCGCTGCAGATTGATCCCATCGAAAAAAAACCGCTGAGCCATTTTTTGTCGGGTAGCCGAGTGTTCAGCATGGGAACTGCGGGCTGCAATATGGGGTGTTTTTTCTGCCAGAACTGGGACATATCCAAGTCGCGGCAGGATCAGGTGCGTTCGCAGCGGGTTGCTCCTGAGGATGTGCCGTTGCTGGCGATCGAGCACGGTTGCGAATCGATTGCGTTCACTTATAACGAGCCGACGATATGGGGCGAGTACGTCATAGATATTTGTAAAGCGGCGAAGGATCACGGGCTGAAAACCGTGATGGTATCCAACGGGTATATTACGCGCGAAGCGTTCCATGACATTTACGATCACATCGATGCGGCGAACATTGACCTTAAAGCGTTCACGGAGAATTTTTATGGAAAGATTACGCTGACGCATCTGCAGCCGGTGCTGGATACGCTGCAGTGGCTCAAGAATGAGACGTCGGTGTGGTTTGAGATGACGAATCTGCTCATTCCGACCTTGAATGATGGCGCTGAGGAGATTGGGAAGTTGTCGGAATGGGTGATGCAGCACCTGGGGCCGGATGTGCCGCTGCATTTTACGGCTTTTCATCCGGATTTTAAGTTGCGGGATAAACCGGCGACTCCTCCGGAGACGTTGCACCGGGCCAGGAAAATCGCGCTCGATGTGGGACTGAATTACGTTTATGAAGGCAACATTTTTAGTGACGGCGCGAATACCGCTTGTCCTGGTTGCGGGCAGATATTGATACGGCGGTCGTGGCACAACGTTTTGGAGAACCAACTGAAAAATGGGGCGTGCCCGAGTTGTGGAGTGGTGATTCCGGGCGTTTGGCAACGCAAGAAGAAGAGCGGATTGGAACGGGTGGCCTCTTTGGCGCAGCGCTACGGGCACATCAATCTGTAGACGATGTAACGAATCGAAAGCGGTCTGATTCTACTCGAAACAAACATAGAGAACCGAAACCCCAAGACCCAGGTTCATACCTCAAATGCGAACCTGGGGCACCCTCCGCAATTCTTAAATAATTGAGAATTACTTAATTGGGGGGCCGGTTTTTTCGCCGGGGGTTAGAGGGCGGGCGCAGAGGATGGTGAAGTCGGTGGGACTGCATTGATAGATGTCGACGAAGGGTGGGTCGCTGGCGCGAACGATATAGTTCCCTGCTTCCATTTCCTGAGCGTCGGCGGCGCGGTTGGCGATGAGTGGACTTCCTGGATTTACGCGGACGTGGAACTGGGTGGAGGAAGGCTCGTAGTTGGAATAGGTGAAGCAGCGGCCTATGCAGGCACGGTCGACAATGTGATGAACGAACTGAATGCGTGAATCGCGTGGAGATGCAAGCGTGGGAATGACGAGGGTGCCGAAGCGGAGCGAGGAAGTAAGAGATTCGGCGTGCGCTTCGAGACGGTTGAGCGTGGCGGTGTCGCGATAGAGGAGCGCAAAGAAAAATATTGAACACGCTAGCGTGGCGAGCGCAGCGGGTTTGCTGGGCCGCAGAGTGCTGAGGATGCTGAGGCCAAAAATTGCGGAGATGATGGTCAGGCGGGAGACCAGCAAGCCGATCCATGCGGAGGAAGGGCCGTCGCGGAGGTTCTGCGGGAGGAGCGATATTACGGAGAAAGCTACGAGATATAGCTCCAATAAAAGAAAAAAAGAACTTGAGAAAGTTGGGGACTCGCGGCGGTGAAAATATTCGTTCGCAAGCCAGAAAATGAAGACTGCGAGTAGGGCGCAGGCGACGAAACGGTAGCGGGCGCTGTAGAGCACAAATTGGTCCAGGCCGTTGAAAACGTAAAAGGGGCCTTCAGGCCAACTGAATTCAAAATCCGACCAATCTTCGAGATACCAATGAGCTGTGATGAAAATGGCGATTATGGCGGAGGGGAGGATCAGTCTCCAGGGCCAGCGGATTTTTTTTCTGACGGCCAGGTACAAAAGGGTGCCAGCGAACCACAGCGAGCCGATGGGATGAGCAAAGGTTGCGAGGGCAAATATGAGAATTGCCGCTAGCCAATCCCAGCGTTGAGGCTGCTTCCATAAGATGGCGAGTCCGAAACAGGCGAGGCCCATGGACAAGTAATAATTGAAAAAGCCCATGTTGAAGACGTAACCGTAGACGAGCATGGCGATGCAGGGAGTCAGGAGCCAAGGCGGGCGCTCGCTGGCGGCCGCGATGAGAGAAAATACTCCCCAGAAAAATATCAGCACGGAAATTGCTACGACGATTTTGGGGCCGGCTGCAAAGCCGAAGAGCTTGACGGAATATAAAAGAAGAAGGTCGAAGAGAATGTTGTGCCAGCGCGGGGCGAGGTAAAGCCCGGGGGCTCTTCCCTGCTGGATGAGAGTGGCGAGCCAGGCGTTGAAAGTGTGACTGGGGAGGTCGCCAGCTTCGATGTGATGATGCCAGAAGCACGGGATGATCACGACGGCGGAGACCGCGAACATCAAGAAGATGTTGGTGCGCACGAATCGCAGGGCGCGCGAGAGAGCGTTGTCTTTTTCCGTCATAGACCTGGTAAAGAAAATGTTGGGTTACATGATGCACCGTTCCGACGAAAATCGGTTGAAAAATTGGGGACTTTGTTGATTGGGATTTACGAGGCGTCGAGGGAGAAATGGACGATATTATTCATTACCGATTCTTGGCCGCGCAAGAGGGGTGATTATTAAAATTTATTTAGATGGTTGGGTTTCGCCCAGGCGTTTCAAGCGATCGCGAAGGCGGCGCTGCAATGGCGTGGGAGTGTTGGGATTGAAGGCTACCAGATACCACAACGGTTGGCTGCGGTCTTTGCTAAGCCACGTTAGGGTGGGAGCGTCGGCGTTGGGGTGACGCGCGACGTTTTCGCGAATGGCGGCGTAGGGATGCTTGGCTAGTTTATTCAGAGTTTTTGAGTTGGCGCGGGGGTGTTCGCTGATGAGGCGCAGGAGATAGAAATCTTCTTCGGGAGCTTGCTTGACGAGCTTTTCAAGCATGTCGGGCTTGGCGTCGGCGCTGAGAACCAAGCCGATTTTTTCGTCCCACGCGGTGTTGATTTGGTTTAGTTCGCGCGTGCGGGCGTGAATGAGTTCTTCGAGGATGCGGCGCTCCTGTTGCATGCGGGCGATCTGGAGCGAAGTCCCTTCGAGCGAATCGAGAACGCGCAAGAGATGCTGGCGTTCGCCAAAGACGATTTGAGAAGTGCGGGTGGTGCCGGGCTTGTCTTTGTCCTTATGCTGTACCAAATCGGAACGTCGCATTCTTGGTGCTCCAGCCGGGCTAGTAGCCGGCGCTAAAGAACTGATTCAAGTGGAAATCAACTGCATAGCCCGGGGATTTTTTGAATCCGGTGACGGGCTGAGCAGATTATGGTATGTGGCGGGTGTAGGGTAAAGTTTGCTGCGGGGTTGTGTGCCCGATTTGCTACGGAGTAAGGGCGGGTCAGTTTGTTTGATGCGGATCGCTTCGCGGAACTTCAGAGGCTGAAGCCCCAAGTAATTACGCGGTCGTGATGTCGCGGCCCACCCAGGTGGGCAGGTTGAGGCCGCGACCTACAAGGCACGAATTCGAGGAATGATGAACGCATTTTCAGAACACCGGGAAGAGTTGGAGCGTTACGAGCAGATGTTTGGAGTGGAACGCGGGCGGCTGGCGGTTTCGTTGGACCGGCTGACGAATGCGTTGGTGCTTGTGGGACAGCATGGGGTGTACTGCACGAGTAATCGAAATCCGATGGTGCCAGCGATGGACTTGCGGATTATTTCGATGGAGTTGACGCACGCGAAAGAGTTGCTGCAATCGGTGATGGAAGAATTGCGCAAGAAGAAAGAAGTTGATGGAGTTAAATAGTCCAGGCGCTGGCCGATGAATGCTGGACACCTAAGGACGTGGTATTTCGATTTAGTCGGTTACGTGTGTTTTTCGAAAAAATTTAAGTATCCGGTAATTTTATAATTATTTGACTAACTGGAGTTGCCCTGCGTGGCGAACTATAAGCCATAATAATTTTAATTTTCCAACGTGTCTTCGTTTGGGTAACGGTTTGGTTTTCGCGACTCGACGGTGCACTGGGCCCGGATAAGGAGATGTTCCTTTGGCGCCATCCCTAATATTTTCGCCGCCATTCCTGGCATTTCTTTTGGCTCGTGCTTGCTGTAATACCGGGACCTGGAGTTCTATACATTGTCACGAGAAGTATGGCGCAGGGACGGGTGTCGGGACTCGTATCGGTCGTTGGTGTGGCGTTGGGTAATCTCGGTAACGCTCTGGGTGCTGCAGTTGGACTCGCAGCATTGCTCGCTGCTTCTTCTTCGGCCTTTGCGATCGTAAAATACGCTGGCGCTGCGTATCTGATTTACCTCGGTATCAAAACTCTACGATCAAGCCACGCGGCACCCGTTAACTTGGAAATGTCGCGTTCCGCTAGTTTGTTACAAGTTTTCTGGGATGGTTTTACCGTGGCACTACTGAACCCTAAAACAGCGTTATTCTTCGCTGCTTATTTGCCTCAATTCCTGCCGGTGTCCAAGGCGCCGATTGGGCAAACGCTACTGTTCGGCTGCATCTTTGTTCTGATCGCAGCAACAACAGATAGCATCTATGCTGTGGCAGCCGGAAGTTTGAAACCATGGCTTGCAAAAGGGCGAGCATCGGGTGATTTCGGTCACAAGCTCGCGGGTAGCATTTACATCGGACTCGGTCTATTCACCGCATTTACTGGTCACCGAGCGAAAACCGCGCTTCGATAACACAATCGGACGATCAACGCTTAACAGCGAACGATCCACTTCCAGGAATCGCAAGCGAGAGATTGCTGTGACCGAGAATAGCCGGCTATGGACTCGCAGATGATTTTGATGGAGCTGACGCACGCGAAGGAGTTGCTGCAATCGGTGAGGGAAGAATTGCGCACGAAGAAGGAGGTTGATGGCGCTAAATAATTGCAGGCAGTCTGCTATGGGCGCGCCATGCTCAACTAGGCATTGATTCACACGGTCGCTTAATCTCGATTGTTTCCAGGTGTACTAAAGCAGAGAGCCCATCCTTGAGTTAATTCTCGAGCTACTGATTGCCCTCCTCGAAATGCTTTTGGAGGTTTTGTTTGAAGCCGCGTTCGAGTTCGTAGCGGAATTTATTGGCGCCCTCGTCATCCGTGCGGTACGCGCAGTATTCGATACTTCCGAATTCAAAAATCCTGTACTGGCGTACATCGTTTATATGGTCTTGGGGGGGGTGGTCGGTGGACTGAGCCTTCTGCTTTTTCCATTTCCACTAGTTCATCCTTCCCGGCTTCCCGGGCTCAGTGTGATCATCAGTCCTGTTCTTGCCGGATTAGGAATGTCGATGGTGGGCTCCACTCTGCGGAAGCGGGACAAGAAGACGATTCGAATAGAAAGCTTTGGATATGGTTTCGCTTTTGCGTTCGGGATGGCGGTCATCCGCTTCTTATATATCCATGCGAGGTAGAGGTCTCGCTTGGTTATGACCGCGGAATTGCGCTAGGCGATGAGGAAGGGATTGGAGTGGCGTTCGGCGCCGATGGTGGTGGCGGGGCCGTGGCCGGGGTAGACGATGGTGGTGTCGGGGAGTTGGAGGAGTTTACTTCGCAGGGAGTCCATGATTTGGGGCATGGAGCCGCCCCAAAGATCGGTGCGGCCGATGCTACCCGCGAAAAGAGTGTCGCCAGCGATGAGTTGCGGTGCGACCAGCGTGATGACTCCTGCTTCTTGTGGGACATAAAGACAGACGCTCCCTGGAGTGTGGCCGGGGGTGTGAATGATGCGAGCCTGGTAGTCGCCCCAGCGGAGGGTGTCGCCTTCTCTCAGCAAATCGTCGATCCTGGTGATTTCGGGAGGGGCTACACCTAAAAAGGCGGCTTGCATTTCCATAGCTTGATAGAGTGGCAAATCTTCCTGGTGCATGAGAACCGGGGCGCCGGTGATTTGATGCAATTTGCTGAGACCGCCGACGTGGTCGATGTGCGCGTGAGTGCTGACAATGACTTTGACGGTGAGCTTGTGGCGGGCGAGTAAATCTGTGATGCGAGAGACTTCGTCGCCGGGATCGATGACGAGGGCTTCGCGCGTGAAGGGATCGCCAATGATGGTGCAATTGCATTGCAGCATGCCTACGGGAATGGTGAGGTGGATTAGTTCGCGCGGTGCGGTTTGTTTTGCTTTAGCCGGTTGTGATTCAGTCATCTGATTTCGCTCATCTGCTGAAGTATAACATTCGAGAAGTTTGCTTTTTCGCGGTTGGCAGTCCGATGCGCGGCGGTTTGCTAAACTGTAGGTGAGGCCCTGGATTCTTGAGTAAGGAAATGGTGATGCAGAACGCTGAAGCAACAATCGAGACGCCGTTGGCGGGGGTGCATCGGTGCGCGGGCGCAAAGATGGGGGTGTGGTTTGGTTGCGCGCTGCCTGATGATTTTGGGGATAGGCGGGAGGAGCAACGGTTTGCGAACGAGAGTGTGGCGCTAATCGATAAGAATTACCGGACGTACTTCACGTTTACTGGGCCTGACCGGGTGCGTTATTTGAATGCGATTTTGACTAACAATATTAAGGACCTCGCGAATGGGCAGGGCGTGGTTTCGCTGCTGCTGAATGCTCAGGGGCGGATCCTGGCGGAGATTGAAACGTTTGCGGAGGGGAAGGAGATTTTTCTTGTTTCTTATTTGATGATTCGAGAACGGCTGGCGGAAGTGCTGGAGAAGTACATCATCATGGATGACGTGACGTTCAGCGATGATGCGGAGAAAATTGGGACTCTGGCGGTGGAAGGGCCGCGGGCGGCGGAAGTGGTGAAGGAACTTACCGGCGTGGATTTAAATTCTTTGCCGGAACTTGGATTTAGGGACGTGAGTGTCAGCTCGGGCAGGAGTGAAGGCGCGACGACGGAAAAGGCAAGCACCGACAAATCTGGACTTTCCGAATGGGCAATTCCCTGCCGGTTGTTAAGGCGTTTTGCCGGTGGCGAATTTATTGTGGAGCGCGACAGGCTGGAGGCGCTGTGGGATGTTCTGTTGCAAGCAACGCGACGGCATGGCGGAGGGGCGATGGGATACACGGCGCTGAGTGCGCAGCGGCTGGTGCAGGGAGTGCCGTGGTTTGGATATGACTTTGGGGAAAAGCAAATTCCGCATGAAGCGGGATTGGAGTTGAGCCATATCAGTTATACGAAGGGTTGCTACACGGGGCAGGAAATTGTGGAGCGGGTGCGGTCGCGCGGGCAAGTGAACCGGCGTCGAGTGGAATTATTGTTTGCTGGGGAAGGTGTGCCGGAAAACGGGGCAGAGCTCACTGTGGATAGGAAGGCGGTTGGATTCGTTACGCGTGCCGCGCGATCGTGGTATCCGCCGGCGATTTTGGGAATGGGTTATTTGAGTAAGGAGCATCGAGGCGCTGGTGCGCAGGTGCAGTGGAGCGGCGGCAGCGCAACGGTTGTGGACTTTGCAGACGCGCTTGAGCGCTGACGTTGGAAAGATTTTTCTGTCGCGCCGGAAATGCTGGCGAGGCTAAACGCCGCGGTCGGTCGCGATCTTTTGGCGTTCGAAAAGCAGGCGCAACAAACCGTTGAGGCGGCCACGGTCGTCGGCGTTCATAGCTGTAAACTCGATGGCCATGCCCTTGGCGGGGGCGACCCAGCGGACCACTCCTCGAGCGCGGACCGCACCGATTCCGGTGGAGAGTACGAGTTTAACGAGGCTTTGTTGCGGGGGCGGATCAGGAGTGCGGATAAAAAGTCCGCCTAAGGCGATGTCTCCCACGCGGGATACAGAGCGTTTACTTCCTAGTTGCCAACCGACAAGCGTGCCTTTGGGAGCTTTGACGCGCGGGTAACGCCGTGTAGGTTCGGTATTCGCCATTCCCAAGCCCGATCAATGGAGTGACGCAGAGCGCTGGGTTAGAGGAGGCGCGGAAGTGTGTCAATCCAAATTTAAAGCGCGCTTGAAGGAACCCGTTTCCGCATCGATCTTTTTTTGCAGCTGCAGAATTGAGTACAAGAGCGCTTCCGGGCGGGGAGGACATCCTGGTACGTACACATCGACTGGAATAACCTGATTGCAACCTTGCACGATGGCGTAATTATTGAAGACACCGCCGGACGTGGCGCACGCGCCCATGGAGATGACCCACTTGGGCTCGGGCATTTGTTCGTAGAGGCGGCGAATGACGGGCGCCATTTTTTGCGAGAGGCGACCGGCGACAATCATCAAGTCGGCTTGACGCGGGGACGGGCGAAAAACTTCAGCGCCGAAACGAGCGACGTCAAAGCGGGCGGCGGCCATGGACATCATTTCGATGGCGCAGCAGGCCAGACCGAAACCGAGTGGCCAGATGGAGCTTCTGCGGGCCCAATTCACGGCTTTGTCGAGTTGCGCGAAAATTACGCCTTCGTCTTCGAGCAGCTTGCCGAAGTCGTCGGGCTTAGTGAGTGTTACGCCTTGACCGAGAGATACGCTCATGTGGCCTCGTAAAGCTATTTTCGCACATTTTTGTTAACGGAGCCAAACTGAGGTGTGGCATGTGTGAGCACTTCGAGATAATTCCATTCTAATGCGAATAAATGATTTGCCTGAGGAGCTTTTTGCGAATCCGGTGTGGCATGCGTTGCATAGCAGGCATCGGAAGTTCGCGAAATGCACCGACGAGGCGTGCCGCTATCCAGCGGATGTAGTTCCGTTCGCTGCGATTCGTGCGGCAGAGGTTGGGGCGATGGTCCAGCTGCGCTCGTTATTCGAGGCGGGTGAGTCAGCATGGATTATTGGGGAGCAATACGCGGACGTTCCAGGACTCGTTCGCGAGGAAACTTTAGAATGCCTTCAGATGGTGTTACCGGACGGCGTTAGAGTGCCGGATTCGGACATTGAAATAGTAAAGTTGGCGGATACGAATGCCGAAGAGATGGAGGCGCTGACGACGCTGGCGTTCCCGGGTTTCTTTCGACAGAGGACGTGCGCGATGGGTTCGTACTATGGAGTTCGATCTCCGTCGGGCGAATTGATTGCGATGGGCGGGGAGCGACTGAAGCTGGAGGGTTTCACGGAGATTAGCGCGGTGTGCACACATCCGGCTTTTCGCGGACGAGGATTAGCTGCGGCAATTATTTGGCAGGTGGTGCGGGAACATCGCAAGGAAGGGGTGGTGTCGTGGCTGCATGTAGCGAGCACCAATCGACGGGCTCAGGAACTTTATTTGCGAATGGGCTTTGAGGAGATTCGGAGGGTGACGCTACATCGTGTCTCGCGTGGCGCGTAGGTGAATATAATTCAGATTCGAGACACTAGCCACCGCGATCATACGGTGCTGGGTAGCTTCTTATTTCTCAACCGCGCAAAACGTGAACGGGCACGCAGTTGGTCTGCGTGCCCGTTCCACTAACGACGATGCAGAATTGGTTAGGCCGAATTAGTGGGGCTTAACCTTGCCATTCTTGGACAAATTGCCTCCGGTATGGGGCGTCGATTGTGCGATGGCAGCGGTGCCGTCACCCGGTGAGACGAATTGGATCAAGTAGCCCACCAGGTTATCGGCAATTGGGGAACCGAGGCCAGTTGTGGGGTCCCATCCTTCTCCGGCGCTAAAGCCCGTGATTTGTACGGGAGTACCCGTGCTGTCGAATTCGGTGACAGAGTTGTTGCCGTCGGTAATGTCGTGCAAAGAAGCGGAGTAGTGACTTTGGGCTTGGCCGATGTGATAGAGGGCCTTATTGATAAAGCCCAACCTGCCTCCGGCCTTCTGGTCAGCAATCGCGGTGATAGCTGCCCACTGAGGCGAACCCGCACTGGTGCCGCCAAAAAGATAAAATCCAACTGGGATTCCAGGAATATTCAGGTAGGTCAACACACCGTGGAACACCGCAGCGTTGTAGGCCACGTCGGGCACGCCCCGCTGCTTTCCACCATGAATGGTGCCTTGCTGGTAGGACGGCTCGTCGAAGAGGACGCTATAGCCGCCTCCGGATGATGCGGATGGTCCGCCGGGGGACAAAATTTCGTTCCAGACAATTTCGCCGAAGTAGGTTCCTGGAAGAGGGTTAGCGGCAGGGTTGCAGCCCAATACGGTGAGGCAGTACATTGCAGCGTGCAGTTCGGTTCCGCCGACGCCGGTGGCAAGAGGGTGGCTCGCGGGGAAAGAAACTGCTCTTACCCAAGAGTTGCCGTCGCAAGTCCCTTGTGATGCACCCTGATCGCCGGAGGAGGCGAAGATGGTGATGTTCTTCTGGGTGGCCTCGGTGTAAACCTGATTATAGGAGGCCAAATCTGCTGGAGCGAGGCAGCTTTCGTTCTCACCAAAACTCTGGGAAATTACGTCACCAAGGTTGTTGTCCACAGCGTACTTCTCAGCGCTGACGATGGAGGAATCATTATTGTCCTTTGATAAAACCAGCACGATGTTGGCGCCCGGAGCGATGGCATGAGCCCAAAGAACGTCCAAGGTGATTTCCTCAGCCCATCCCGTCATGTTTGAGTCGCCGGGAACAAAGGGAGTCAGTCCATCTGGAGCAACCTGAGTGAAGGTGGGCAGGTTGGGGTTGTTCGGCGCACCAAGACCGTTCATGCTCGGCAGACCGTAAAAGCTGTTGTAAAAGTTCAACTCCTGCACGATGTTCGGCGACTGGAACGCGTCGACAATGACAATAGTCGTTCCCGCACCATTGAACCCTGCGTTGAGGAGATTATCAACTGCATAAGCATGGCGCATTTGATAAGGATCGTAGCAAACATGAGAACTGAGCCCCACCTGGCAGGTGAAGAGTCCATAGTTCGGGCCAGGCACGGTGTCCGTGAGCGCGTCAGGACTACGAACGCTGGACGGGTGCACGGTGGACTTTGCGTTGGCCGTATCATCAGCTGGGGGAGTTCCTGCGCGAGACGTAAATGTTGCGAGCCCGAAAACTAAAACAAGCACAGCTATTGCAGACAGAAATTTACCAATCCGCATATGACCTCACGTTTCTAAATTTTTTATAAAGTGGATAAAAGTTCCGCGAGTATAGAAAGTAGTCCGAATTGAAATTTGAAATCGGACTCACCCTGGACTTGAGGAACGGCGGGAATTGTACATCGATTTGTAACGGTGACAAACATAAAAATACGCAATCTCACTGATACCGAGGTTCTATTACCTATGGAACTGACGTGAAATTTGGTTGGAGAGAGTGGATTGTAGCATTTTCGGCCTCGCGGCATTGTTTTAGGTTTATTTTATGTGGGCGGCGAATAAATTGACGGAGTTGTTCTGGGCTGATCCCCTGTTACACGGTCAGGGCGACGTTGCCGAATTGGTCGCCGGATTCTAGGTAGCGGTGGGCGTCGGCGCAGGTGATCAGGCGGCCGCCGACGGCGAGGCGGTCGAAGCCTTTTTTGGTGCGGCGCCGGCTACTGAATAGTTACAGTTACAGCTGCGGAGTGCGACAGAGGGCCGGTACTTCCGATGACGTTGACGTAACTTTGGCCGGTGGCCACCGCGAACACAGAAGCGGATGTGGATGGCTGGTTGAGCGCGTCGCCGTAATATTGCGCTGTGATTTGGTCGATACCCACCGAAGACATGGTTAGTTGCGCTTGTGCAACTCCGTTAACAATGGGCACGTGCTTACCTCCGAAAGAATCCACGAAAGTGATTTCGCCTGTAACCGGTTGTGAAGAGGTCACTGTTGCAGTGGCCGAGATAGAGCCCCCTAAAGGAACCTTGTTATTGGCCAACGTGATAGCGATGCTAGTGGGTACCGTGGCCACCGGCGTCACTACTCCTCCTCCTACACTGGTCGTAGTGGAACCGCCGCCACAACCAAGCGCGGCGACGATCACGGAACATGCCGTAAGAGCAGCGAGAAAGCGATAACGTCGACCGCGAACAGGAAAAACAAAAAGAGACAGTGCCACGATCCCCAAACCGCCACCTAAAGTCCCCCAACTGTCAAAATAGGCATGACCAGCCGGTCCGCTGCTTGTGATTCTGATGGCCTTTGCAGGCGATGAGGACCCCAGCGCGGTGAGGGTCAAGGTAAAGTTCACGGGAACACTATTCGCCAGGTTCACCGAAACAGGAGAGAAGGCACAGGATACGCCGACGAGGAGGGGACTTGAGCACGTCAAGGCCACGGCGCTGCTCATAGTGCTGAGGGGCGCGAGCGTAAATGTGGAGGTTGCCTGCTGGCCAGCGGTCAGCGTTAAAGAGGAGGAATTGGGGTTGATGGAGAAATCGGGCACGATGAGATTCAGGGCAGCGCCCGAGTTAGCTTGTGCGTAATTCGCGTCGCCATTGTACATCACCTGGACGCCCCCATTGTAGTGGGGAGTGATTGTAGCCGATGCAGTAAGAGTTTGATTGCCATTAGCGTCAACCGACAGTGTTGGTGTTACGGACGGCAGGGGACCCTCATCTGGAGGGACGAACGAGAACCCACCGGTTATTACCGGGGTTTTCCCAGGCGTGGAGAGCGATGCAGTGACCGTCACGGACTGGCCGTAGATAACGTTTGCAGAGGAGTCGGTCACCAACATGGTGGTTGGCCACAAGGCGGTTGCATTCGCGGCGGGCGATGTCGAGGGAGCGTAACTTGAGTCTCCGCTGTACTTGGCGGTGATGGAGTGAACTCCGGAGTTTGCAAAGGTTGTGGTCATGAAGGCCAAAATGCTGGCGTCCAAGGTGGAGGAGTTGCCGGCACGTGGTGTCAACGTTACGGGCCCGGGAATTAGCGATGTACCGTCGTAGAAGGTGATTGTTCCGGTAGGAGCTGCGCCGTTGACCAAATTGCTGACTATAGAAGTGCTGAGATTCACAGGCGTCCCAATAAGCGGTGGCGAATTTTGAATGAATGGGTAGGCCAACTGAGTCGGCGCGGGAGTGACGTTAAGAGTGTAGGTAGTGGGCGACGCTGAGGCCGCGAAACTGGAATCGCCCGAATATTTGGCAGTAATGAAATTCGTTCCGCCAGGATATTGAACAGCAAAGTCTTCCGTAAAACCCTGACTATTTAGCGTAAAAGCACCGCTGTTGGGCGGACCCTGGCTGACTCCGGCCACGGTATCAGTAAATGTGAGAGTGCCAGTTGGACAAGCGGGAGGAGCGCAAGAATTTGCCGAAGAGCTTTGCGCATTGGCTACGTCTGCGCGCAAAAGATAGGGCGAACCGTAAACAAGGGCTGTCGGCGACTTGGCAGTCTCTTGCCCGGTAACAGGATCGAAGGTCGGGACAGTAAGGAAAAGATTGCTGGGTTCAGGGGCGATGGTGACGGTGGCCGGTGCAGAGTCGCTGGGAGCGTAGGTGCCGTTGCCCTGGTAGTGCGCGATGACATTGTATTGTGTACCGCCTGGAAGATCTGCGGTTGATCCGGTGCTCACTCCGCTTTGCAGCGTGAATGGTCCGACCCCTGTGGAATTGCCTGCAGCGGGGGTGGCGATCAGAGAGACATCACCGCTGGCAGCCGCGGGAGAAACAGAGATTTTAAAAGGGATGGATTGACCGTGAGTGGCGTTGACCGCAGTTCCACCGTTCAGAACCAGGGTAGTCGTTGATGCGGCGGTATTCACCGAAGCCCATTTGGTAACTAGCGTTTGGGCGTTCACGGAACCTAGACCGGTGGCGAGGTCATATCCGGCTGTAGAAGTGTAAGCGGGGGTTGTCGAGCCGGTCGTCGGGATTAGAACTCCAGTCCCAGAAGCAAGGAGATTGCTGCAGTTAGGAGTGGCGCCCGTGCAGGGCACGTCGTTGTTGCCGGTAGTGACATCGTTAAAGCTACAGCCAGAGGCCGGAGAGGTCGCCGAGCTGCAATTCAGATTCGCCGAATTTTGCTGTTGCGCCAAGCCATAGAGGACATAGTTTGCAATGCCCTGCCGTGGCGAACGATTTTGCACCGCAGCTTGATATTGATTGACGAGCGCCATTATGCCTGCGAATGCAGGGGCTGCAACGGATGTGCCGCCTACAGCTTGAAAGGTATATCCGAAATTAATGAGGCTGCAGGAAGGGGGGGGACTCGCTACATCGCGCTGACACATGATGTAGAAGCTGCCATTGAATCCATTGCTGGCGAAGAGCGAGAGATCGGGTAGATCGCGACGATTGTCGTTGGGCACTCCTTTACCAGCTTGCCAGGACGGTTTGCCATATATAGTGCTCACCCCACCGCTGCCTGCAATGATGTCGAGCAGGTTGCCTGCCAGACAGCCACCCAGGCCGTTCTGAGCGCAAGAATCGTTCCATGGAACCTCTGGGATGTAAGATTTCGCAGAGGACGGAACAGGTAGAGTAGTGGTGGAAGTTGCTGCCGTATTCCAGAAGGTGGATTCCCGACCCACTTGATTGAAATCTGTTCCGCCTACGGCTACGTCGAAGGGCGTTGAGGCAAAGCCACTCACCGCTAACCCATGACTGGCGACGGCTGCGGTATTGAAATCATCGCACCCAGCGGAGCCGCCATCTCCGGTGGAAAGGATCACGGTAATGCCTTGGGCTGCGGCTTGCTCCCACAAGGAGTTATAGAAATTGTTCAGGGCGACGCCGAGACCCTGCTCACATCCGCCAAAACTTTCACTCATGACGGGATCGAGATTGTGGTCGACGATGTACAGGGCCGAAAGATGCACGCCGGAAGTGGTTTCCGTGGATTCAGAAGTCACAAGATGAATCTGAGCGCCGGGAGCGACTGCGCCAGCCCACTGAACATCCAAGGCGGCTTCGGATTCCTCGGAGTTTATGCCCGGATCCGGCCCGTTCAGGATTATGTTTGATGCGGGAAAGTTTACCGGCAAACCGAACATGGTACGGAAGTCGATGACGTCCTGAGGATTGATGTTGCTTTGGCCGACGATGGCGATTCCCTGCCCGGTGCCATCAATTTTGGGTGAGCCGCTGAGTAATGGAGCAGTGTTGTAGATGGTGGCGAAGTCGGCGGGCCCGACGGCATAGCAATTTGACGAACAACCCGGGAAAGTGAAGAGCGGTTTTGTTTCACCGGTTTTCAGAGATTTTTGAAACGTGCCGATCTGGTGGAGATGCGAATGTACCGGGAAGTTGTGCAGCGAAACGATGCCAGAAATGACAGCGGCCAGTGCGGCTGGGATTTGCGGATCGGTGGCATTGGCCAAATAGGTTTCGCCATTGACTTCGTACTGGTGAATTTCGGTGTGAAATGTATTGCGAACCTGTCCAACATTTCCGGAGAATTCGACTGCGGTGCGGCCTGGGCCAACGTGGATGTCAACAAATCCTTGCGATGACAGCCACTGGGTAATGGTCTGGAGGTCGGAGTCTGTTACGCCAAATTGTTTGCCGAAGTCATCGGGAGTCAGCCAACGCTGATAATCGGGAGAAAATTTGCTCTGCTGGTCATCCAGGAGATGAAGCAAAGAAGATTCCTGGTCAGCACTACGCCGCAAAAGAAGAAGCATGCGGTGCAAAGCTTGCGCGTCGGCAACTGGGCCGCGGTCGAACGCGAGGCGAGCTAAGGGGTGGACATTGCCGCGAAGTTGTATACGGTCGTTGTCGTCAATTGCGGTGGTGATGCGCGCTGGTATTAATGCAGGTGTGAAGGTGATTTGAGCGTTACAGAGAATGGCGGACAGGGTCAGACACAAACCTACGACCAGCATGCAACGAGGGGCGAGTCTCATCAGCATCACCTTGGGTCCCGATATTCCTCAATCACGCGCGATTTTGGCGACGGCGGTGCAGGAACAAAGTAGGAATCGCCGCGGTACGGCTAAAACAAACGGATGCTATCACGTATTAATTAATTCGTTAGTAACGATTATAAGTCGAAATAAGGAAACCGAAATTAGATTGACCAGGCGGGTTTCTTACTGATAACTGTACGGAATGCCAGGTTCAGACCGAACGTCTCAGTTGTGGCTATGCTTGAACCGTTATTGTGAGTTTTTCCGGCATAGAGGCGGCTTGATCAGGACGAAGAAGTTTGACTAATCGCTCTTTGGCGTTACCAGAAGCCCGAGCCTAGACGGTCAGGACGACTTTGCCGAATTGGTCGCCGGATTCGAGGTAGCGGTGGGCGTCGGCGCAGGAGGCTAGCGGGAAGGTGCGGTCGATTACGGGTTTGAGGTGGCCGGAGGCGACGAGCTTCATGACGGTGAGTAACTCGGATTTGGCGCCCATGTAGGAGCCGAGTAGAGAGAGTTGGCGGGTGAAGAGGAAGCGGAGGTCGATTTTGGCGTCGTAGCCGGTGGTAGCGCCGCAGGTGATGAGGCGACCGCCTACGGCGAGGCTGGCGACGCTGTCGTCCCAGGTGGCGGTGCCTACGTGTTCGAAGACGACGTCGACTCCACGTTTGTTAGTGATGCGGCGGACTTCGTCGCGGATTTTTTGCGTCTTATGATTGATGAGGTGATGGGCGCCGAGCTGCTTGGCTTTTTCCAGCTTTTCTGTGTTGCCTGCGGTGGCGATGATGCGAGCGCCGAACATTGACGCGATTTGAATGGCGGCGCTGCCGACTCCGCTGCCTGCGCCTAAGATCAAGACGTCTTCGCCCGGTTGGAGTTGCGCGCGGGTTAGGAGCATGTGCCACGCGGTTTGGAATACCAGTGGGATGGAGGCGGCTTGCTCCCAGGTGAGATTTTCAGGGTAGGGCATGCAGTTTACTTCTGGGCATTTTACGAATTCGGCGCAGCCGCCGTCGAGCATGTAGCCGAGGTTTGAGAATTGGCGGCAGAAGTTGTCGCGACCGGCCAGGCATGCGGCGCATTTTCCGCAGGAGACTCCGGGGGCGAGAACAACTTTCTGGCCGACTTTCACGGTGGTTACGTCGGCGCCGATCTCCGCGATTTCGCCGGCGATGTCGCCGCCGGGAATGTGCGGGAGCGGGATTGGGACACCTGGCAGGCCGGCGCGAACCCAGAGATCAAGATGATTTAGTGCGCAGGCTCGGACCCGCACGAGGACTTCATTGGCGCGGATTTTTGGCGTGGGTGCTTCGGTGTACTGCAAAACTTCTGGTCCACCGTGTTTGCGGAATAGGATGGCTTTCATGCGGCTCCTGATGATTAACATCGCTACAGACAGGTGTCCATCACAGTGTACATAACGGGAGGTTCTAGACATCGCGTTGGTGAGGGAGTATTAAGGTTCAACAGTTGAAATGCACATTCAAAGATTTTACCGCTACTTCGGGAACGTGAGGTTCTCAATGGATATTGATCAGGAAAAAGTGGAGCAGACGGTTTTAGCACTACTTTATTTGACTTCCTTCAAGGACAAATTCGGATTGATAACCTGGAAGGGGTACGACTGGCAAGTGATGAATTTCTTGCATGAACAAGGCTACATCTCGAATCCTGCAACAAAAGCCAAGTCAGTTGCGTTTACCGAGGAGGGGGCAAGAAAAGCGCAGGAACTGTTTGAAAAACTCTTTGCAATAAAATGATCGCCTTCTTTCGTAGCAGACAACTCGCCGGAACGCGGGGCCCCCGTGCTAGTGGGTCACTTGGCCGATTCCGCGTTAGACAAGGACTTAACCAATAGCTCTGACCTTGACCTCGGCATATGTTCGTTTCAGAACGGTGAGTTTGGGCGTGGTTTTTTGGAGGGAGAGTTTGTAGTCGGTAATCGCCTCGGCCAGGCGGCCTTGCTTTTCGTAGACCATCGCACTATTAAAATAGACCCAAGTATTGTTAGGGCACAGAGATATCGACCGGGCAAACTCTGAAAGGGCGCGCTCAAAATCACCAAGCCCAGCGTGGGCGACCGCTCTGCCATTGAAAGAGTATGCTTGAACCTGACCCCTCCATGAAGGGTCGTTGATTGCGTTTTCTTCCAGATTTTTCTGAACAAAATCAAGGTCATCGATTGCCTGACTGAATTCTCCAGACTCTCCAAAAACTTGCCCACGCCCCAGGTGAGCGAGAAGGTCGTTCGGGTCCAATTCGATCGCTTTGGAATAATCATTTACCGCCTGTCGGAGTTCTCCTGAGTACCAGAGCGAGGCGGCTCGCAAAGTGTAAGCCCTGACATCATTGGGATGGAGTTTGAGGTACTGTGAGAAAAATTGCGTCCCGTCTCGATACTGTTCTGTTAACGTCCA
Source organism: Verrucomicrobiia bacterium (assembly GCA_035482155.1). Classification (GTDB taxonomy): domain Bacteria; phylum Acidobacteriota; class Terriglobia; order Acidiferrales; family UBA7541; genus Acidiferrum. The sequence goes on from DATHRB010000036.1 coordinate 294,951, forward strand.
AGTCCAGAACAAAAGGTCCAAGAGCCAATTCAAGACTGCAGGGTCGCGAATATCGTCCCTCTGTTCGAGAGCCTTCAGCAGCAGTTCTCTCGCGGTAAGGTAATCGCCTGCTGAATGAAGGAATAAGCTGATTTCCCTAGACTCTTCACACTGCCGGAAGCGAACCCTTCATTCCTATTTCGACGCAGCCATTCTCGAATTGAACTCAAAAGACCCAATGGGTAGGTTCCTTTAACTAGGTGATGGATTTGACGCATTATATTTTAGTTAGAGAAACCTGAGCGGTCCATGATTACGACGAAGGGGATGACGGAGGGGCAAACTCCTTATATGTCAGGTAATGGGAAACTGCTACCACTTCGTGACCGGTCGCGTTGACAGGCGATTGAGTGGGACTTAGGCTCTAAGTGATGAGTGATCTATTTGAAGAGATTGTGAGGATGCGGCGGGCTGGGGCGCGCGGGGCGTTGGCTACCATTGTGCATACCAATGGGTCGATACCGAGCTACGAGAGTTCGCGGATGTTGGTGCGCGAGGATGGGTCGATTGCGGGGACGATTGGGGGCGGGTGCGTGGAGGCGGATGTTTGGGCGGCGGCCAAGGAAGTGATGCAGAAGGAACTGCCGCGGAAGATGGTTTTTAATTTGAATCATGAGGCCAGCTACGACAGCGGGTTGATCTGCGGAGGAACGCTGGAAATATTTGTGGAGCCGATTTTGCCGCAGCCGGTGGTGTATTTGTTTGGCGGCGGGCACGTGTCGATGGCGGTGGCGAATGCGGCGAGCGCGGCGGGATTCGGTGTTGTGGTGACTGATGATCGCGAGGCGTTCGCGAATTTGCAGCGGTTTCCGATGACGCAGGCGGTGCACACGAGTTATGCGGACGCGTTTGAAAAGATCCACCCGAATGCGAGCAGCTATTTGATTATTGTTACGCGCGGGCACAAGGAAGATATGCGCGTGCTGGCGTGGGCGGTGCGGACTGAGGCGCGCTACGTGGGGATGATTGGCAGCAAGCGCAAAGTGCTGTCGGTCTATAAAGCGCTGGAGAATGAGGGCTACCGGGCGGAAGAATTTGCGCGTGTGTATGCGCCGATGGGGTTGGATATTGGCGCGCTGTCTCCGGAGGAGATTGCGGTTAGCGTGGTGGCAGAGCTGATTGCTGTGCGGCGAAATGCCGGAGCGGCTGCTGCGCATAAGAAATTGAATTATGAAGCGCGTGCTGCCTTGAGCGAGCGCTAGCGGCGCCGCGATGCCATGTTGGCGACGGTAATTTTATCGGGTGGTGCGTCGCGCCGCATGGGCAGTCCTAAGGCGCTACTTCCCTACCGGGGCGGGACATTTCTCGAACATTTATTAAAGGTTACGGATCATCCGCGGATTGGATGGCGGCGGGTGGTGCTGGGTGCGGACGCGCAGGCGATTGGTGAGGGCGTGGAGTTGCCGGCGGATGAGGTGGTTATCAATGACAACTGGGAAGATGGGCAACTGAGTTCTATTCAGTGGGGATTGCGGAGTTTGCCTGCGGGGACCGATGGGATGCTGCTGTGTTTGATCGACCATCCGCTAATCAGTCGCGAGTTGGTGGGCGCGTTGGTGGAGCGGTTTTATGCGTCGGGCAAGGCTATTGTGCTACCCGTTTACAAGGGGCGGCGCGGGCATCCGGTGATTTTTGCTGCGCGACTGTATGAGGAATTGTTGAATGCGCCGTTGGAGACTGGGGCGCGAGCGGTGGTGTGGGCGCACGGCGAGGAAGTGTGTGAGGTGGAGACTAGTGATGAAGGTTGCGTATTGAATTTAAATGATCCGGATGCTTTGACGAAGGCTCGGGAACGCGATTAGCGGGATTTTAGTTTGGCTAATAATTGAGTGAGGGCGTCAGCGGCTAGTTGGGCGGCGTGCAGGGTGGCGGGAGGCAATCCGCCGAGTTGCTTGGAAAGATATTCGGCGTTGATGTCGGCAGCTTCGTGTATCGTTTTGTTTTTTAGCTCCACGGTGAGGAGGGATGCGCAGGCGATGGCGGTGGTGCAACCCTGGCAGAGGAAGCGGGCTTCGGAGATGCGGTTGGTTTCGGGTTCCAGGCGGACGGCTAGATAGAGGATGTCGCCGCAAACTGGATTGGTGACCTCGACGGAGGCGGTGGCGTTGGGGAGTTTGCCTGCGTTGCGCGGGGATTGGAAATGGTCGAGGACCGCGTTACTGAGCATGTTTTAGTATCCCAAGTCGCGCACGATTCGGGCAACCGATGGACGCTTACTGGAGTGAAGAAGGTTTGAAAATTTCATGATTGTGGTGGCGGCGGTGATTGAGCGCGGGGACCGAAGGATTTTGATTGGGCAGCGGAGGCGCGGGGATAGTTCGCCGCTGAAGTGGGAATTTCCTGGCGGGAAAATCGAGGCGGACGAAGAGCCGGAAGCGGCGCTGGCTCGAGAATTGCGGCAGGAGTTGGGGGCGACGTTGGTGCGCTGTGTGGAGATGGGGCGTGTGCGGCATGTTTATGCGAACAGTTCGAATCCCGTAGAGGTTCGGTTTTATGCCGCGGAGATTGCGGACGAGAATATTCAGCCGAAATGTTTCGAGCAGATTGCTTGGGTGTTGCCTAGGGAGCTCGGGGACTACGATTTTTTGGATGCGAACCTGGTTTTGATTGCGCAGTTGGCTACGGGGAAAGTGAAGGCGGCGGAATTGCTGAGGAATGCTAAAGCTTCAGATTGATATATTTTTAAATTCGAGTATGCAGTGAAGGCGGGCAATTTCTCTTTGCTTCGACATTAAATAAATTCAAAAACAATAGAGTCAAAGGCTCCACCCTACAAATCGAGGGCGGGGCACCCTCCGTGTTGCTGTGAGTTGTAAACGAACACGACTACGAGATTACGGGGTTTAGTTTTTCGGGGTTGATGCCCAGGTCTTTGATGGTTTGGTCGATTAGCTTGCGGTCTATTTTTCCGTCGACGAATAGTTCGTGCAGGGTGGCGAGAGTGATGAAGCGGGCGTCGACTTCGAAGAATTCGCGAAGCGAGGCGCGACCTTCGCTGCGGCCGAAGCCGTCGGTACCCAAGGAGGCTAAGCGGCGCGGGAGCCACTTGCTGATCATGTTAGGCAGCGTCTTCAGGTAGTCGGACGCGGCCACCAACACGCCGGGGGCGTCGCCTAAGGTGCTGGTGACGTAGGGGATGCGCTGCTTTTCGCCGGGGTGCAAGCGATTCCAACGATCGGTTTCGTTGCCGTCGACGTAAAGTTGTTTGTAGCTGGTGACGCTCCAAACGTCGGCGGCGACACCGTATTTTGTTTCCAGAATTTCCTGAGCTTGCAGAACTTCGCGGAGGATGGCGCCGCTCCCGAACAGTTGGGCGCGCAGTTTTGATTTTTTATTTTCGGATGCGCGGAAGCGGTACATGCCGTTGAGAATGCCTTCTTTGACGTCGCCGGGCATGGCTGGCATGGCGTACTGCTCATTCATGACGGTGATGTAATAGAAAATATTCTCGCCGTCTCTGTACATGCGGCGAATGCCATCTTGAATGATGACGGCGATTTCGTAGGCGAATGCGGGATCGTATGCGCGCAGATTTGGAACGGATAGCGCGAGGACATGGCTGTTTCCGTCTTGATGCTGCAAACCCTCGCCCGCGAGAGTAGTGCGGCCGGCAGTTCCACCGAGGAGGAAACCGCGCGTGCGCATGTCTGCCGCAGCCCAGATGAAATCGGCGATGCGCTGGAAACCGAACATGGAGTAATAAATAAAAAATGGAATGGTGTTGATGCCGTGAGTGGCATAGGCCGAACCCGCGGCGATGAACGAGGCCATGGAACCGGCTTCGGTAATTCCCTCTTCAAGGATTTGGCCGTCCTTGGCTTCCTTGTAATAAAGCAGGGTGTTTACGTCGACGGGCTCGTAACGCTGACCCACGCTGGAGTAAATCCCTACGGTGCGGAACAGGGATTCCATGCCGAAGGTGCGGGCTTCGTCGGGAACAATGGGGACTACTAGCTTGCCGATTTCGGGATCCTTCAGCATTTTGCGCAGCATGCCGACGAAGGCCATGGTGGTGGAAACTTCGCGGCCATCGCTGCCTTCGAAAAATTCATTGAAGAGGTCGTCGTGATTGGCGACGAGGGGCTTGGAACGGACGCTACGCATTGGAACGTAGCCACCGAGGGCTTTGCGGCGCGCGCGAATATATTGAATTTCATCGCTGTTTTCGGGCGGGCGATAAAAAGGAACTTCGACGCAGTCTTCGTCATTGAGCGGAACTGCGAAGCGCGAACGGAATACGCGCAGCTCGTCTTCATTTAATTTTTTCTGCTGGTGGGTGACGTTTTTGCCTTCGCCAGCTTCGCCGAGACCATATCCCTTAATGGTACGGGCGAGGATGACGGTCGGGGCGCCTTTGTGTTCGGTGGCGGCTTTGTAGGCGGCGTAAACTTTGCGCGGATCGTGGCCGCCGAGGCGCAGGCGGCGCAGCGCGTCGTCGGAGAAGGGCTCTACAAGTTTCAGTAAACGTGGGTCGGAACCGAAGAAATGCTGGCGCACGTAGGCGCCAGATTCGACGACAAGTTTCTGGTATTCGCCGTCGACCAGTTCGCCCATGCGCTTGACGAGCAGGCCTTCGGTGTCGCGATCGAGGATGGGATCCCACTCACTGCCCCAGAACACCTTAATGACGTTCCAACGCGCGCCGCGGAAGGCGGATTCGAGTTCCTGAATAATTTGACCGTTGCCGCGAACGGGGCCGTCGAGACGCTGCAGGTTGCAATTGATGACGAAGATGAGGTTGTCGAGTTTTTCGCGGGAGGCCAGGGTGATGGCGCCGAGCGATTCGGGTTCATCGGTTTCGCCATCGCCAAGGAAGGCCCAGACTTTGGCGTCGGTCACTGGTTTCAGGCCGCGATCTTCGAGATAACGGTTGTAACGCGCCTGGTAGATGGCCATCAGCGGGCTCAAGCCCATGGAGACGGTGGGAAATTCCCAGAAGTCTGGCATGAGCCAAGGATGCGGATAAGAAGAAAGGCCGCCGCCGGGCTTTAGTTCACGACGAAAATTTTCGAGCTGCTGGGCGGATAGGCGACCTTCGAGGAAGGCGCGCGCGTACATGCCGGGGGAAGCGTGGCCTTGGAAGTAGACGGTGTCGCCTTCGAATTCGTCGGTGCGGCCACGGAAGAAATGGTTGAAGCCGACTTCGTAGAGCGTGGCAGCGGAAGCAAAGGTGGAGATGTGGCCGCCGATATTGTGTTCGACCCGATTGGCGCGCACGACCATGGCAAGTGCGTTCCAGCGGACGAGGCTTTTGATGCGGCGTTCGAGTTCCTGGTCGCCGGGATAGCGCGGTTCGAGGCGGTGGGGGATGGTGTTGGCGTACGGAGTGTTGGCGGTAAAGGGTAAGTCGATTCCGTTGACGGTGGCGTGGGCGCGGAGGCGCTCCAGAATTTCGGTGGCTACTTCAGCGCCGCTGGATTCGAGGACGGCGTCAAGAGACTCAAGCCACTCCTGAATTTCTACATCATCGACACCGTGAGGCTGCTGCGTAGGGGCCGAAACCTGCGCCTCGTCGGGCTGCGCGAAGGTTTCGTTGGGGTGCGTGAAAATTTCGTTGTCCATAACTGGCGATGGCCCTTCTTTTTAAAAAATAGGTGCGCGAAGTGCGAGCGCTAGAGACTTATACGTGCGATAAGAAGAATAGAATACACCCTCCGGGCAATTTTATGCTCGACACAAAGATGGTCGAAGGAAAATCCTGGGCTAAAGAATGCGACCGCCGTCAAGGAGTAGAACTTCGCCGGTGATGAATGGGGAGTTGATGAGGAAGGAGATGGCGGCGGTGACGTCATCGGTCGTGCCGGTGCGCTGGAGCGGAGCGCGCTTGATGAAGTCGGCGGCCAAATCTGGCGGGTCGCCGGGCATGGTGATGGTGCCGGGAGCGATGGCGTTGACGCGGATTTCGGGAGCGAGCGCTTTGGCGAGGACGCGCGTGAGCATAGTGACGCCTGCTTTGGAGACGCTGTGGGGGATGTAGCCGGTCCAGCCGAGGAAGCCGGCGACGTCGGAAAGATTGATGATGACGCCGTTGGTTTTTTTGAGTAAGGGGGCGGCGGCCTGGGAACAGAAGAACGGGGCTTTCAGATTTACATCGAGTGCGGCGTCCCAGATTTCTTCGGTGATGGATGGGAAGTCGGCGTGGAGGAAATTGGAGGCGTTGTTGACGAGGATGTCGAGGCGGCCGAATTCTTTTTCGGTGGCGGCGAAGAGCTTGTCGATGTCGGATTTTTGGGCTAGGTCGGCGGGCAGCGATATTGCACGGCGGCCTAGGTTGGTGATTTGCGTTACTACTTCCTGGACTTCCGGTGCTGAGCGATGGAAATGGACAACTACATCCGCGCCTTCTCGGGCGAGGTGCAGCGCGATGGCGCGGCCCAGGCGTTTGGCCGCGCCGGTGATCAAAGCGACTTTTCCACTGAACTTGCTGGTATTCGTCTCGGAGGCCGGCATCGTCACATTAAAAAAGTAGCACATCTCGCTATGAGAGTTGTGGCAGCAGGTTGCTGCCTAGATCCTGCAGGCGCCGTCTCTCTTGCTAGAGATTTACGACGAGAGGTCCAGCTTCGTTGTAGCACTCGGCTTACCCGCGTAAAGTTGCGGCGGTACGAGGAACGGAGCAACACGTACCATAAGCGTCAGGATGAAATAAGCGAGTGGCAAGAAGAAGAAAAACAGCCGTAGATCACGAATTCCCAGTTCCCATAAGAGGACCAAACTAAAGAGGATACTGAGCAGACCCAGCACTCGGATAAGTAGGCGACACGTAAAGCGGAACCTGACATGGAATGCACCGAAAGTCCTGCCGAAAGAGCAACCTGGAGGAGAGCATTCTGCGACCGCACCGGGGACAACGCACGGCAGTTGATTCTTTTGTTGATGCTTGCATTGCTGACACCAAATCTTCCGGTCGCTATTGTAGCCGCGACCACGCGGATTGGATTGTCGCGGGAGCACCTCTGATCTTAACAAATGCCGCGTAAATAGCAGCGCGTTGTTGAAAGCCAATAACCCATATCAGTAACCATGGCAGATAGATGGTGCTGATAGAATCGGAGGCGGCGGAGGGGAAATGAATCTTGATTTATTGGCGATAGCCGCGCACCCGGACGATGTGGAGTTGAGCTGCGGGGGCACGATGTTGCGGATGGCGCAGCAGGGATATAAGACCGGGATACTTGACCTCACTGCCGGGGAAATGGGCACGCGGGGAACGCGCGAGACACGGGCGAAAGAAGCGGACGCGGCCGGAAAGATTTTACAGGTGTCTTGGCGCGGGATCCTCGGGGTGCCTGATTCTGATGTACAGGCTAGCAGAGCAAATAAACTGCTGCTGGCGGCCAAGATTCGGGAGGTTCGGCCGAAGACAGTGATACTTCCTTATTGGGAGGCGCGCCATCCGGATCATTATCACGCGTCGGCGCTGGGCTATGAGGGTTGCTTCCTGGCGGGATTGAAACAACTGCCCATTCAGGGGGAAGCTTACCGACCGTTCAAGATTTTGTATTCCACAGCTTATGCTAACGTGTGTCCGACTTTTGTAGTGGATATCAGCGCACAATATGATGAGCGCAAACGCGCGATTCTGGCGTACTCCTCGCAATTTCCGGGGAACGTGCCGGCGGAGAAAGGAGCTGTGCATTTGGGGCTGGACGAACTAGAAAATGAGATGAACCAGTTGGCGCGGCATTACGGGCAGATGATTGGCGTGAAATATGGGGAGCCGTTTTTTGTCAAAGAGTTGATGAAGGTTGACGACGTGGTGAAGATGGAAGTGCGCTCGGTCTAGAGCGCCAGGTTTTCTGGGGAGCTAGCGGGATTCGTTTTCCTGGGCGGGCGAAAAGCCGGGAATGTTTTGTCCGGTGGGGGTGCGTTCGGCGCGAACGCGGGTCAGGGCTTCCTCTTCGGAGCCCGATTTGCGCAGGATGACGATAGTGCTGAGGGCCTCGGTGTACAGGCGGGTGACCAGGTAGGTGTCGCCGGTGCCATCCTTTTTCCAAAGCTGGCCAATCTGGATTTTCGGAACGCTCATAGGCAGAGTTTGAATGTAGTGTGCCAGAGGAGGGGTGTCAACTGTCCGGCCGGGCCAGATGTCACGATGCTGTCAATTTTAGATTTAAGCAGGTCTAGAGCAGGAAACCTTATGTTGGGGCCTAACATCGTACCTGTGACGGCGTAATCCGCGAGCAGTGGCTCGCGAGGGGTGTATACTCGGGTTGAGTTGGAAGGGGTTATTCTGATGAGTCCATCTACATTTCAACGGGTGCTGACGGTAGCGGTCACGGGGGTGTTTGTGCTCATGCCAGGGTTGGCGATGGCTCAAGGGCAGCCGGCCAGCCAAGGTTCTGGGCAGCAGCAGCCCGCGAGTCAACCAACTTCCCAGCCGCAGCAGACGCAAGACCCGTCGCAATGGCCTTCACAATGGCCGCAACCTACGCCGCCTCCTCCCCCACCGCAAACGACGCCCACGCCTCAAGCGACGTCACAGCCGCCACAGAAGACAGCGGCCGATCAGCCGGTGCAGCAGAAAGATACGGTTACGCCGAAGAATTCTAAAGAGGATGTGGAAGCGATTGGGAATCGCGGAATCGGCAAGGGTGTAAATTTCTATTCGCTGGAACGGGAGATCGCGCTGGGCAAGAGTCTGGCGCAGGAAGTGGAACGCTCTTCCAAGCTGATTGATGATCCGGTCGTCGTGGAGTACGTGAATCGCGTGGGGCAAAACCTGGTGCGCAATTCGGACGCGCGGGTGCCTTTTACGATCAAAGTGATCGATTCGGACGTAGTGAATGCGTTCGCGTTGCCGGGCGGATTTTTTTATGTGAACAGCGGATTGATTTTGCGCGCGCAAGAAGAATCTGAGTTGGCTGGGGTGATGGCGCACGAAATTTCGCACGTGACCGCACGACATGGCACAAAGCAGGCTACCAAAGGCGAACTGATGCAGCTGGCGACGATTCCTTTGATTTTGCTGGGACCGGGCGGTTGGGCGGGATATGGAATTTACGAAGCGTCGCAGCTGGCAATTCCCTTTTCGTATCTGAAGTTTTCGCGGGATGCGGAACGCGAAGCGGATTACCTGGGCCTGCAGTACATGTATAAAGCGGGATACGATCCGAATGCGTATGTGACATTTTTTGAACGGATTCAGGCGGATGAAAAGCGGCAGCCGGGGACGATCCCGAAGATATTTTCGACGCATCCGCCGACGCCGGAACGCATAGCGAATACGCAGAAGGAAATTGCTCGGATATTGCCTGCCAAGCAGGAGTATGTGGTGACAACGTCGGAGTTCGATACAGTGAAGGCGCGGCTGCGAAATATTGTGTTCTCGCGCAAAGTGCAGGCGGCGCCCGGGAAGCCGACGCTGCGGACTAAGACTGAGCAGTCTGGCAAGCAGGGTCAGGGCACGGATCCCAACGCCAATCCGGACGATGACCGGCCGACATTGAAACGAAGGCCAGATACACAGCCATAACAATCAAGGCTAATTGGAATTAAAAAAGAGGGGCGGCAATATAACCGCCCCTCTTTTTTTTGCGGGCAGCTTTTTAAATGTACCAGCGAGAGCGGAGGCGACTAGTAGCTGCGTTCCGGTCGGCGTTCATCAGGCACCGCAGCAATTCCCAAACGGCGCAACTCGTCGGCGTAATATTTGCGATAGAGGACGTCCCACTCTTCGCTGCCCTCGAGAATCTCTTTTTTCTGCGAAGTGATTTTCTTGCGGACTTCGAGATCGGCCTTTTCTTCTTCACGCAGCGTGTCGGTGAGAATCTTGACGACCTGCTGGCGGATGGTGTCGCGGTCGTCGACAAATTCGACTTCATTGCTGGCTACCAGAACGTCGGTCAGCTGGTGCGACAAGCGGATTATTTTTTCCCTGGTCAGACGCATCGTTTAGAAACTTCTCCAATTCCTGGATAACATAAGCCGCGCCAAAGTTAGCGAAGCACCAGCTTGCGGTCGCGGGCCAACTGGCCCTTCACCTTTTTGTACATTTCCTGATACGAGACTCCAGTGCGGCGCATTTCGTCTTGATGCTCGATGAGAATCTGGCGCACTTCGTCGTTCAGGCGATCTTCTACGGACAATTCCTCGTTCATGCGCTGGCGCAGGCGAAGAGCAACGGCGTTGATCGCTTCTGTTTCGATTTGGCCACCTTCGACGAGGCGTTTTACGATTTCGGTGGCGATGTAACCGACATAATCCCGCGCAAGCAGCATCTTTGGTCGAGTCCTTTGTGTACTGAGAGAGAAATTGAGTTTACTGGGTGCGTGTAGAAAGTGCAAGAAAGCTGCGGCGATGAAGGAAATCGAGTGCTGGGCACATTTCAGGTTGAAGCGGTGGGATAAAGGCAATTTTCTGCGTTCGTTGACGGTCGGGAAGGCTTCAGGTACGATGAAATGCGTAAGGGCGGTTAGCTCAGCGGTTAGAGCGTTCGGTTTACACCCGAAAGGTCATCCGTTCAAATCGGATACTGCCCACCATCCGTGCGCAATACCCTTCAGCGGGGACGTAGTTCAGTTGGTTAGAACGCTGCCCTGTCACGGCAGAGGTCGCGAGTTCGAGTCTCGTCGTCCCCGCCATAACTTTTCAAACACCTGCAGAATACTCTCCATCCCTGCGCGGGCACAAAAAGGGACCAAAAATGCACAGGCTCCTGGGCCCAGCGCCGTTCATTTCGGTCTATCTTTCGTGACGAAGAACCTAACAACAGCTGTCTGCGCAGATTGCTTTTCGGATCCCTCGCCATACACGCACTTGTCTGCTTGAGAGAAACCGTTGAACTACTTTGCTGGCACTGCTTCCAGTGGGCGGACATCGCGTTCAACCTTATCAGCAATCTTATCTTCGGCGACTTCCAGGTCATAGCGCGTTTGGAGATTCATCCAGAACGTCGGACTATTGTTGAAGTAGCGCGCGAAACGCAGGGCTGTGTCAGCTGTAATTGCGCGTTTCTCGTTGACGATATCGGCGATCCGCGTCACTGGGACACGCAAGTCCATAGCAACTCTGTTCATACTTAGTCGCAGAGGGAGCATAAACTCTTCCCGGAGAATTTCTCCTGGATGCACCGGCTTGAGTTTCTTCGTCATCGTGCTGTCTCCTAGTGATAATCCACGATTTCAACTTCGTAGGCATGCCCATCGCGCCATTCAAAACAGACGCGCCATTGGTCATTGACGCGAATGCTGTACTGCCCTTTCCGGTCTCCTCTCAGGCGCTCCAGCCTGTTTCCCGGCAGCGTTGAGAGCGTACGAATGTCCTGCGCCGCATCTAGCATGTCCAGCTTCCTAAGAGCCTGACGCTCGATAGCTTTGAACCGGCGGACAGACTCCCGATGAAATAGGCGCCCGGTATCGGCGCAGCGGAAAGACTGAATCACAATCCGACGCTATACTGCGTTGCGTTAAATGTCAAGTAGTACAGGACCAACAGTGAGACGAAACACTCAGTGGGGCGAAGGGTCTTGGTTACTTAGGCAGCTGAGCGTTCTGTAATTCCCGATAAAACTTCTGCAGTACAAAGAAGGCTTTCTTCTTCTCACCGTGATCGGAGAAAAGTCCTTTGCGATTGAAATAATCCTGAAAACCAGGGAGAACTCGTCGCGGACTACGAAAGTCCTTGAGAACCCACGGTGACATTCCGCGGAGATAGGGAATGCGCTTCAGCATGGCCAATTGATGTTCGTAAAGATTTTCTTGGTATTCCTCGGTCCAGCGCTTGCGCGCGTCGCCATGGTAGCCAAAGAGCGCGTCGCCCCCGAATTCGCTCATGATCATCGGTTTACCGTACGGTGATACCCAATCGATCGAATCCGCCTCGTCGGGGCGACGGCTATACCAACCAATGTATTCGTTGTTCCCTAGCACATCTAAATCGCTGGCGATCGGATCATCCAGGTGAATGGTTATGCGGTCTCGCTCCATGACTTCATGGGCCTGAAGAGCCGCAGACACCAGGCGCGTGGGGTCAGCGGAATGCGCATCCTGAATGAGTTCCCGCAAGAAGCGATTCCGGGCATCACTCACAGGGGTCTCGTTCGCAACGGAGTAAATGATAAGGGCGGCTCGATTTTGATCTCTCGCGATCATCTCGTTCAATTGATTTTCGGCATTGTGTAGTGTTTGAGGATTTTCCCACTGAATGGTCCAGTAGACGGGCACCTCCGCCCAGACCATCAATCCCATTTGATCAGCCATGCGCAACATGGATTCATTGTGCGGATAGTGCGCGAGGCGAACGAAATTGCAGCCCAGTTCTCTTGCCCAACTCAGCAGCGTCCGGGCATCGTCCTCGCTCCAAGCCCGGCCAGGGCGCGTGGGCGCCTCTTCATGGATGCTGATCCCGCGCAAAAAGACCGGTTTTCCGTTGAGCACAATATCCGTGCTGCGGGCTTCAATCGAGCGGAACCCTATGCGGTCGATGACTTGGTCGATCTCGCCGGCGATCTCGACGGTATAGAGTTTGGGATTCTCAGGGGACCAAAGAGTCAGCTCGGCGCCAAAAGAAAACTCGCCGCGTCCTTTGGAATCTGTCTGAACTGTCTGGACGAGCCCGGTCTCGGCAAGGCGAATTTTGACTGTCTGTTGGAGCTGTGGCCCGTTTAGCTGCAACCAGCCTTTAATTTGGTGCGTCGATCCCTTCTCCAGCTGGACAAGATAATCCTGGACAAAGGTCTCCGGAACCTCCACCAATGTCACGGGGCGAGTAATCCCCCCGTAATTCCACCAATCTGTATTGACGGTGGGGACTTGATCCTTTCCCCGAGCGTTGTTGACTCTGAGAACGAGGAAATTTCCGTGTGCTCTTATGCGGTCCGTGATCTCAAAATCAAAGGGAGTAAAGCCGCCTTCATGCTCGCCAAGCTCCTCCCCATTCAGGTAAACGGCGGCGAAGTAATTGCACGCTCCAAAATGCAGAAACAGTCTGTTCTTACCAGATTTCGTGTAATCGAAGGACCGCTTGTACCAGACGCTTCCTTCATAAAACAGCAGTGACTCACGCTGCGTGTTCCAGTCACCGGGCACATGCAGCTGGCCCGAAGTATCGAAATCATATTCGACCAACTCCGATTCGGATTGAGGCTTGTAGTTCTTGTAAAACGCGTGGTTATTTTTCAGTGGCTGAGCACGGTAGTCCAACCACCCAACATCATAGGGATCAACAATTACTTGCCATTGGCCATCCAAGCTAGTCGTCTGACGCGCGTTGATATTCGCGATCAGCGGCGCAACTTGTGCCGCACCTCGCCCCGAGAGAAACGGCAAACACAAAGTAAATGTCAAACAACGAAGCAGATTAGTCATGAATGGGTTTTCATCCAACAGAGTACAGCTTCCGGGATCGAATTGAGAATTTGACTTAGAGTCCGGAAGCCAAAAGCCTCAGAAGTTGAATTTCCCGCCGAACTGAAGCACGCGACCAGGCAGCGAACCGGTGATCTGTCCAAACGTAGCGGAGCCGGCGTTGCTGACGTTTGGATTGTTCCAGTTGGCGCGGTTGAAAGCGTTAAATGCATCCGCCTGGAAAAGCAGGTGCATGCCGTCCCTGAAAGGCAAACTGAACGTTTTTCGCAGCGATAGATCCCACTGATAATAATTGGGCCCGAGCATATTGCCGATGGGGGCGTCACCCGCACCGAGGGTGCTCTCAAGCGAAAAAGCCGCCGGATTGAGCCAGCAGATTGCTTTGGTGTTCGCGCACGTACCCTGAAATGCGACGGGTTGACCTGGGACAATGCTTGCCCGCCGGGCGATACTCACGCCATTGGCGCCAGCGTTTGCCGAAGCCGTTGCCGTAAGGGGCGATCCGGTTTGGAAGTGCATGATCCCGCTCAACGACCACCCTTTGACCACGGTACCTTCTATGCCAGTCAGGTGCCTGCCCCACGGCGACTCGAGGGTGAAGCTCGAGGCCACGATGTGTGTGGCGTCGAAGCTCAATTTGCCATAGTTAAACTGCTTCCAGTTTTCCACCACCCCGCCCGTTTGCACTCCGCCTGCGACCGGCGTCGTTGAACCGTTGACCAAGACTGGATTGGTGACCGTGCTGACCAGGCAAGTGAACGGGCATTCAGGCTCGGGATTTTCGTTATACGCGTCAGGCACGCCACCGCCATCGCCCATCGCCTTCGAAAAGGTGTAGGCAAACGTGGCGGTGAAAAACCCCACGCGCTTCGCCAGGCTGACTTGCAACGAATTGTAGTTGGAATCGACGTCGCCTAGCGCCAAGTTCAGACTGGAATACCCAAGGTACGGCCGTATCCGGTCCTTGGACAGGCCGGCGGGCGCGAAGCCTCCCGCGCACTGGAACGCAGCAGCATTGATTCCAGAAGGGCAGGCGAGCGTGTTTGGGTTAGGAGAGACCGGAATGAATCCTTGCTGTGTCCAGGCGGCATTGTTGATACTTGGCGTACGCAGGATGTGCCGTCCCAGATTGCCGACGTAAGACACCTGAAGCAGCATTGCTGAGGGCAGTTCGCGCTGCACTCCGAGGCTGTACTGATAGGAGCGCGCAACCACCAGCCGGGGATCTACTCCACTCAGACTCAGAGTGCTTGGAGCTGGCAAACTACCCGCACCCGGGGCGGAATCGAATTGTGATAACGAGGCATTGGTGCCGGAGATTGAGGCTGACTGTGCCCACGGGACATAGCCCTGAGAATTGATACCGTTACCCAACAGGTTCCCTTCCGGCTTGTCGTAAAAAATGCCAAAGCCGCCGCGAATCACGGTCTTCTCGCCAAACGGCGCGTAGGAGAAGCCGAAGCGCGGTGCCAACAGGTTCTCCTGTTGGTAGAAACCGCGCGCTGCAGTATCAGGGATAGCCGCCAACAGCTCCGGAGCCGCGGAAGTCACTGGAACTCTTTTGGCCTGGTCGCCAGGCACTTGTCCGGGCCGCTGCAAACCATTGCACACGATCGTGAGTACAGGAGTTCCGACGACGTTCAGCAGAGGCCCACTGCAAAGACCAGGTGAAGCAGGATTGATGCTGCTAGTCGCCAGCCCACCCGTAAAGGTCGGTTCGAGATTAACGTCGAATGCAAACGGGTTGAAGTTCGTCATGTTATTGCCCTGGGCATAGGTCGGCGTTGTGTAGATGTAACGCAGGCCCAGCACCAAACTAAGTTTCCGGGTCACCCTCCAGGTGTCCTGGGCGTACGCCTCGAAATCGTTGAACCGGAATTGGCCCACGGTGACGGCCGAACTTTGTCCGAGAGTATTAAAGTTCCCGAGCAGCGCGTCAGCGAAGGGGTCACCCGTCGAGTTTGAGCCGGCCTTCGCGCCCGCATTCGCGCTGAAATTAATTGTCCCGTCATAGTTCGTGCGTGAGTTTTGCGTCTTGCGGTTCCGCGCGAACTCTGCTCCGAACTTAAACGAGTGATTGCCCTTCTGCCACGTAACGTTATCCGCCGGATTAATGTCCGCCGTTGGAGACTCAAGGAAATTTGGGGCCGGGCCATTCACCCCCGCTGGGGCGGCCGTCGGAAAATTTGTGACCGCCGAAAAGCTGATCGTCGGAAGCCCGTCTGGGAACTGTGTGGGGTTTCCAAGTGGCGGGATGAACGCGAATCCATAAGGAGTCTTCTTCCAAGCCGTGCCTTGGAGCGGCGTCGTCTGTTTATGCCAGTCGGCGTTGAATCTGACTTCGTTGATCAGCGTCGGACGGATCACATCCACCCAGCCGATTTGAATGTTGTATCCGGGACGGCTGCGCAGGTCCGGATCCACCGGAATCGCCCCAGCCGTGCCGAACGTTGAGTACGGATTGTAAATAGCAACATCGTCGTGGATATACCGGAAATAGAAACTTTGCTTGTCGTTGGCATGCTCATCCACGCGCACGATGTCCTCGCGCAGGTTCAGTGGGTTCGGGAGGTTGAAGGTCAAGTTGTTGGTAGCAGTCGAAGTGGGCAATGTCCCTAGCACAGACAATTTAGCCGCCGACGAGTAAAGTGCCGCCATGGCCGCGCCGTCGCCGGTAATGCAAGCGGGGTTAATGACGTTCGGCGCGGTATAAAGCACCCCTGCGCAACCCGTCGGGATCACTGCCGGCGTTTTCAGCACCAGCCCTTTTCCTCCGTTATAAATATCAGTGAAGTTGCCTGCCGCCTCCATCGCCGTGGGAAACGTCTCTTGAACCGAAGCAGCCGTCAATCCCGGATAGACTCCGCGAAACTTCTTCCACTCCTGCCCGGCAAAGAAAAATAGCTTGCCCTTCCGCTGGATGTACGGGATCGGCCCGCCAAGCTTCCATCCAAAATCGTTGAAATGAAACGGGGGCACGGCCGTGTAGCCCTTCGCGGTGGGATTCGTCAGTTTGGTCCCCGGGTTTTCCGCATTGAAGATGTTGTTCTGGACGAATTCAAAAGCTCCGCCGTGGTATTCATTTCCGCCGCTTCTGGTGATCACGTTGATTGTGGCTGAAGCAGAGCGCCCAAACTCTGCGTCGTAGTTTGAAGTCTGCACGTCCACTTCCTGTATGAAATCGACGCCCACCTGATTGAACACGCTGTTGTTCGAACCCGAGTCCAGATTGAAGCCTCCGTCCACGCTCCAGTTTTGCCCGTCCAGCCGCTGCCCGTTAGTCACCGCGACGCTGTTGTTGTAGTTTGCCGTTAAGGCCGCGGGGTTGGTCCCCGAACCTTGCAGGGCCGCACCGGGAACCAGTCCGACGAGGGACTCGTAGTGTCGCTGGTTCAGCGCCATATTCAGTACCTGCTGCTCCGTGATGGTCGTCGAAATCTCGCCCGAGGTAGTGTTCACCGTGTCACCGGCCGCAGCGACTGTCACCGTCTCCGTGACGGAGCCGACTTCCAGTCTCAAGTCCACAGTCAGACGGCCGCCGGCAGTTAGTTCATTGCCGCTTTTTGTGATCCTTTTGAAGCCCGTCCTTTCGGCTATCAGTCTGTAGCTGCCGGCGGGCAGTTCCTCCGCGACGAAATAACCGTTCTTGTCCGCCGTAACTTCGCGGCTTACCTGCGTCGCCTCGTTCTCGATCGTCACCTTAACTCCTGGAACGGTGCCACCAGATGAGTCCGTGACGGTCCCCACGATGCGCCCGAATATATCCTGCGCATCCGCGAACTCAACTGCCCCAGAGAATAGATATCCGGCAAAGAGAATCCTCACGGCAGTAAGCACTGCCCAACAGAGGCTCTTTCTCTTTCCGCAACTCCTGGAATAAGCATGATTTTTCGGGCCAGTCAAAGTCATTTTGGTTACTCCTCGGCGGCAAGACAATTCCGCTGCGTGAATGCTTCTCCGACCGGCCGCCATCCGCGCGATGCGGGAAGCTGCACCACGAATGTGGTCGTTCGAATTTCTCGATGACGGAGTAAACCAGTCTTGCCCCAGGTCTAGGAAGTTAGCCAACGGTGAATTCACGGTTAGAACCTAACTGTTATAAGAGCGAGCGGGCCAAACCTTATCAGGGAGGTTCCGCCCTTAGGTCAGTGAAATTTCAAGCACTTATTTCAGAATATTTGGTCCCGTGTCATGTCGCAAGAATTGAGTTATACTCGCCTGCAAAACACCGGATGGTAAGTCGAAGAGACCATTCGTAAGGGGATGTCCACGTGCAATCGGCGATCAGCAAGCTTGAGGCCGAGCGGGCTGAAATAGATGGAATTTTGTCGTCTGGTGTGTTCGGCCGAACCAACAACCTGGTCCGGCTACTGACTTTCGTTTGCGATAAGTACTTCGATGGGGAAATCGACGAAATCAAGGAGTACAACGTCGCGGTACACGCGCTCGGGCGCCCAGAATCTTTTGACCCTCAGGTGGATACCATTGTCCGCGTCACCGCTCACGCATTACGAAAGCGGCTCGAGGATTTTTATAAAACCACCGGGGCAGAACATCCCGTTCATATTTGTCTCCCGCCCGGCCACTACGTTCCCAAGTTCATTCACGCATGCGACCTCGAAACGGCCGGAGGCGCATCCACACTGGATGAAAAACGGAACGGGCAATCTCTTGATGGATTTGCACCTAATGAGAACGGCGGACCAGAAGGCAAACTAGCAGATTCTGCCCGGCCATTCCAGGAGTCAACCGCACTCCAACTCGCGGAACAGCAAGAGGGCAGCGAATCCAGAATAAAGTTTCGTCCACGGATTGGAATGATGCTGGGAGCCGCTATTTTCGCACTGTCTGCGGTCGTTCTCATTGTTTTTGTGTGGAAGGAATGGAATCGGAACCGTGGACATGAGAGCCTTTCGCAGCCCATGGTCGCTGCCGCTCCGGAGTACAGTTCCGGGAAGATTCTTCGCGTCAAGCTCGGCGATACTTCCACTCCCTACTTAGATCGCGGTGGTTCTGCTTGGGAAAGCGATCATTTCTGCACGGGAGGGAGCTCGTTCTCTGTCACGGGCCGCACTATCCAAGGCACTGAAGATCCGCAGCTTTTTTTAAACGGGAGGCGCGGCGTCGTTCATTGTAATTTTCCGGTCCCGGCTGGAACTTACGAAGTTCATCTTCTATTCGCTGAAACCTCGGGACTTCAGGAGGCGAGCCGCAACGTGGCCTTCTCCATCAATGGAGGGCCGCTTACTAACTTAGATGTGGTGGACGACGCCGGTGGGGATGACATTGCAACCACGAAAGTTATAACGGATGTCGCGTCCGCAAGCGACGGCGCGATTCATCTGGACTTCACCACTTCCGAGGCGTTTATAAATGCCATTGAAATTATTCCGGGAACTCCGCATCGCATGCTTCCCGTCAGGCTCGTCGTCGGACATTCTCCCTATCGCGATTCCAATGGCAATACTTGGATGCCCGATCGCTATTTCTTTGGCGGCCGTCTCAGTGGTTTCCGAGGTGATCTATCCAAAGTCACCGATGGTCGTCTTTATGAATGGCATCGTTTTGGACACTTCCAGTACGTAGTGCCCGTTGCGACGAGCGCCAGGTACACTTTGAAACTGCACTTTATGGAGCACTGGTTTGGTGTCCAGAATGGCGGCATTGGAGGTGTTGGAAGCCGTGTGTTTGATGTTTCATGTAACGGATCAATGCTGCTGAAGGGTTTTGATATTTTCTTGGAAGCCGGCTCCCAGCCATTGGTTAAATCCTTCCAGCACATTGAACCCACCCCACAAGGCAAACTAGAGATTTATTTCACTCCTGCTGTGAACTACCCATCTATAAGCGCGATTGAAGTTATACCCGAATAAATAAAGAGTCTCTAGCCTTCTGCAGATTTGGCCCGCGCAATACACAGGGTTTTCCATGTGCTGACCGATAACGGCCTGCCACAAGAGGTTGCGAGCTGAGTGTTCTATGCCGAAAATGTTGAAGTATCCATGCCAGATGGGACGAAGACGAGGGTCTGCTCCACGGCTTCTGCCTTCCGTACCTGGTTTCTTGAAGAATAGTTGCTGTTGATCAGTGTGAAGGCTTCCATTGCAGGCTGAGTTGACTGCGCGAACAGAAACACCACGGTGTCATGCGGTTAATTTGGAAGAGGTTTCGATTCCACGGGAAACGTCGAGACGTTCGCGTCGGACGAGTGGATCGGCATGGGCCGATATCCGTTGCGCGTCCGGATGTGATATTTCTTCGCGCGTTCGCCAACAAGTTTCACGTTGATGGCGCGCCAGCGACGATTGGGGTTCACTGCCGGATAGTAACTAATGGAATAAAGGTGTCCCAAGTCATTTCGGATCGAAGCAAAAGCCTTTTTTTCGTCTCTCCAACTTTTCGCAAAGTAGGCTTTGCCACCTGTCGCGGCGCTCATGCGCTCAAATACGGCGGTCGAGACAGGTTCAATTTTGGCTTCCGCAGTACTCACCATGTAGACAGGAATGCCGACGGATTGAGCCAATTCAGTAACATCTTCGGGAGGCACTACACTGGCATTGTCAGGCCCGTTGGAAAACACTACCACAACTTTTCTTCCAGGATACCGGGCCCCATCCTGGAGTGTTAGCAACAAGCAGTTGTAGAGCGCCGCGTCATCTCCGGCCACCGTGGTGCGCACTCCGTGCAGGACCTGGTCGCGGTCAGCGGTTAATGGCGCGGCGCGGGAGAGGTTGCGGCTATAAGAATAGAAGGCCACTTTGTCTACGGTTTCCAGAGAGCGAATGAAATCGGAAATGGCGTCCTGTGCGAAGACGAAGCCGCGATACATATAGTTGCTGGTGTCAAACAAGACAAAAACATCGGCACCGGCCAAGGCCGCGTTGAGGTTCGGGGCCGCGTCTCCTTTTTGATCATCTGTCAACGTCGGGGAGGAGTTGCCCGCTTCCGGCTTGTCCTCATCTGAGATGTCCACCAATCGGCGAGTGGGTCCGTTGCCTTCTTCAAATGTGGCAATTTTCTCAGGGATACCATCTTCGACGATGACAAAGTCGGAGGGCTGAAGATTCGTGATGTAATTGCCTTTGTTGTCCGTGACTGCAACGTTTAGCTGAACGAGGTCGACGACAACGCGTAGAGGAGTACCGCTTTGGCTTTGCTGGGCCCTCGTAGTTGGAGTTCCAAAACTAGATTCGAGAACGAAGAAGAGTGCAGCAGCGAATACCAGATGTTGTGTTCCCATTGTTTTGACCCGTTGTCTCTTCCAGCTGAGATTGTTTGACGGAACTAAGGCTGAGAATTTGCATCACTAATGAAACGTGTGGCCGTCTTGCTGTTCCGAAATTCGTCGCCCGTTTCGCGCGTGGCGCGCCACAACGCCGTCCAATCTTCGATATCGGTGGCGAAAATCTTTTCGACCATACGGCGAGTGAGTTCAGGAACGAGCTGATTCAGCATCACCGGTGAGTAACCTTTTTCATCGGCCAAGCGGACCCAGTACAGATTGTTGGAATCCCACGATTCGGCCAAGAGACGGCTGGAATAGCCGGCGAAAGCAGGGAACGGCGCCAGATTCATCAGGTCACAACGGTAGCTTTGCTCCAGAATGACGTGGGGCACACCAAAATCACGAGACAAGCGCTGGGAGTTGACTTCCTCGGGATAGCGCTGGGAGAGACTCTCCAACTCTCTGCCGGCAGGCCCGAGAGAGTCGGTCTGCTCGGGAAATCCTCGGCGATACTCAACAGCAAGCCAAAAGATATCGGCCGACAGCAATTGAGGCAGTATTTCTGCCAAACGATCGGCAGATAGCGCTTGCTCGAGGCGCTCCGAAACCTGTGAAGTCATGCGATCATCGAGAATGCTCATCACCTTCTTCCGCAGATCTTCATTGTGCACAGAAGAAGCCAACAGTTCTTCTCCTGTTTGTTGATAAAGAGCGACAGCGTGAAGCTCATTCTGCGTTACCCGCCACCATCTCGGGACCACCGCGTTGGTCAGAAGGCCTGGCACTACCTCCTCCCAGATGAGGGCCTGCACGTTCTCCGGGGCAATAAAATATTGCTCCGCTCTCGCCAGAACATACGGTAGGTCCGCAAGGGAACCCACCAGACGTGCACCGCCACCGGCTGGCGAGCCGGCCCCGAGCAACCGCGGAGCTTGCCACACGCGCTCCACACCCACAACGGTTTCTGCAGCAAAGTCGTGCGAACGAACAAAAAGAGGGTTATGGTGGAGGATTTGAGCGCCGGGTGGCTCGTAGTAGGCGTAGTTGAGTCCAACTAGCGTGTCTCTTAAAAAAGATGCAAGCTGACCACGAGCGGCGGTGAGTTGCGCAACAGAAGTAGGTGACTTGATGACGTCCGTCACGTTCGTCCGCATCTGTAAGCCTGTATGACGATTGTTATAAATCCCTACAGCCCACTGCTCTCGCTCACTCGCGCGGAAAATCGGCTGCGGCATCTCAAATTCACGCAGTTCTCCGGCCAAGGGAAGCAACGTGTTCGCCTCAGCCTTTACGCGAGCGACATCGTGTAGGGCGTCACCGAGGGATAACAGAACGTCCAAAGAGACCAGGCGCTGTTCCTCCAAAACCGTCCGCATTTTGTTGGCTAGCAGATCATGCGTCTGCTGACCGTCGGGATTCAACTGACGTGGACCTGCGAGCAAACTGATGATTTCGTTCTGCGAGCCATGAGGATTTCCGGTCACCGCGAGACGAAGTTCTCGAATTGAATTGAGGCCTGCATCGAAAAGCTGTGCGGAAGTCGTGGTCTTATCAAAAGACTTCACGAGGCGTTGCCAAGAAACGTTCAGCTGTGTCGCAGGAATCTGCCCCTGGCGCGCAAATATCTGCCAAAGTCCCACGCTCGCCTGGAAAGTCCCAAGAGCGTTACCGCGCAGGCTGCTATTTGAGACTTTGTTCAGGCTGGCGACTACGGTTAGAAAGCTGGTGATGGATGCATCGTCCAATTCTGGGAACTCGGGAAAGATCCGATACTGATCGTTCAACTCCGCAAACTTGCTGGCCATTAAGAAGACTGTTTCGGGACTGACCCGATGATCCGGAGTGCGCCTGGCATCCAATTCACTTAAAAGAAGATAAGCTTGCAGGGGCCCTTCGAATGTTGGCACGCGGGAAAGTGCGAACATGGTTTCCAGCAGTTGTTCGGGACTGTCGAGCCGCGCGTGTTTACCTATGTCACGGACGAGCTTCAAATCGGTCTTCTGACCGAGAATTTTCTTCCATGCCTCGAGGTTTCCAGGTACGTGAGGCTCTCCGTTGGGTTCAAACCAGGAGCGAGTCACCAGAAGCAAAAGGCCCGAGTCGGGGCGAAACACTCCAGTGACGGCGTCTGGTGAAATGTTTTTACCCCGAAGGGCCTCATAGTAACGACGCAAGTGATGCGGGTCGGTGAAGTGCGCTTGTTGAATCTGGCTCACCCGGGACAAGGCGTCGAAGTAGGCGGCCAGCCAGCCCCCGTCCTTGGCAAGCAGTCGAGGGATGAATTCTACGGGCGCCTCTGGACTGGCTCCAACCAGATCCTTCCATCCAGCTTCCACCGCTGGTCCCCCAGGGACGATCACACGTCCTGATCGAACACGGATGTGAGTCCCGTAAAAGTCCAGATGAGCACTCAAAGGAATTATTTTCTTTACAGACTGCGATTGGCGAAGAGCAATTCGTGTTTCCCGGTCCACTCGAGACATCGCCCAGTAAAAGTGTGCGAAAGCTGGGTCCCGCAAGATCGCGGCGATTAAATCCGATTCTTTGGTGATTCCTTTCTGACGCCAATCCTTTTCGGCCAGCAGAGCAGGCAGGTAGGAGCTCGCGAAAGTGTAGTTGAATGGCTTTCCTTCTCGGAGACTCGCTTCCAACTCAAGCAGCGGGAATCCGGAATCGATGGTTATAAAAGCTCTCTCGGGGTCATCTGTTAACAGGGAGGCGTTGCTTTGTCCGCAATCCGGCTGAGGCCTGTAACCCAAGACTTTCAGTAGGGGCTTGGCCTCCACGCAATTAGATACGTGAATTACACCTTGGGGTCCGGCCAAAGCTGCCAACTCTTTGGCCTGCCGAACGTAGCGGATCAGCAGGACCAGGAATTCGGTTTGATTGCTATGGTGAGGACCTTCGTAACCACGCAGGAACACATTGCGAGCCAATAATGGCAGCACTTCTTCAGGGGTGATCTTCTGACTAATGCCAGCCATGCGCAGGAAGGAACGCAGCGGGCCTGGAATGGTGACTGTGACGGCTTCGGCAGATTGTGCTGGCGCCTGCCGCGATGGCGGATCGTCAGACTGAGCCGGGTGCCATGTATTTGGAGCAGCGTAAGAGGACGCACACAAAAATGCGACCAGAAAGGCAGAAACAAAAAAAGAGTACTTCATTGGCCAAGCCCTGTCCGAATCCTTTTCGGACGAATCGCTTTAACGCTCCCGAAACATGGCGGGCGGTCCCCGCAAACAAAACAGCGCGAGTGAACGAGTCTCGGGCAACGCCAAAATGTGGCACTGAAGATAAATCAACCTTGGTCTTAATCCAAGTGTTTTTATGTGCCCCGAAAATCTTGAAAAAAAAACGTGCCAAGGTGGAAGAATCATCAGTTAAATGGCCTGCTGCGCGATCGAGCTTAGGAGAATGACGTCCTGACTCGAATGACCAGACCCGGATTGCGGCTTCGGGTTGCACATGAACCATCCAACTGATCGGTGCAATCGAGACTGTTTCTGAGGGACGTTCGCTGTGAGGTAAAGTAATGACATCGTGATCATCAACCTCGCGCGGCGCGCCCATGACCACAACTGGGAGCTGGACCCGATTACGCGGTCTCTGCTCGACACCGATTTTTACAAGTTCCTGATGCTCCAGTTCATCTGGAAGCAGTTCCCCAAAACCACCGCTTCGTTTTCGCTCGTCAACCGCTCCGCCGACCTGCGCCTCGCCGATGTGATCGAAGTCGAGGAGCTTCGCGCCCAGTTGGAACAAACCAAGAAATTGCGCTTCCATAAGTCCGAGCTGATCTGGCTCGCGGGCAACACTTTCTATGGACGCCGCGGCATCTTTGAACCTGCTTTCCTC